>NZ_JBLXGL010000008.1:0-179908 GCF_048381735.1 Ponticoccus sp. (in: a-proteobacteria) | reverse complement strand
GGTCGTAGGCGCGGAAGTCGCCGAAGTACTTCGTGATCGCCGCCGTCAGCGTCGTCTTGCCGTGGTCGACGTGACCGATCGTGCCGATGTTGCAGTGCGGCTTGCCGCGTTCAAACTTTGCCTTTGCCATCTCTCAGACGCCTCGCGATTGACTGGGCCATAGCCTCGGCCCACGGTTTTCATCGCGGGCCGTTTAGAGAGTCGGAGCGGAAAAATCAAGCGCTTGATGCAGGCGGGGCAAAGGCCGCCTGCCCCTGCGCTCACTCTGCGACGACCGCCTCGGGCACGGCCTTTGCCGACATCGAGGGCTCTGGCGCGGGCTCCGGCAGCCCGCCGAACCAGCCTTCCGTCGCCTGCTGCTCGCGCAGCCAGCGCTCGACCTCCAGCGCGCCGGTCTCTGCCAGCCGCTGCATCTGCTCTTCGCGGGTCAGTTGCAGGCGCGATTCGAAGACCTGGATGACGTTCACCACGTAGGGTTCGGCGTTCATCTTGGCCCGGGCGCTGGCCTGCCCCTCGGGGGCGTTGCGGGCTGCCTCGTCGTCCCAGACCGTCACCAGAAGCTGCAGCGCGGACTTGCCCGGCACCACAGGCGGCGGCAACGAGTAGGCCTCTACCTTGATGCCGAGATGGTAGAACTTGTCGCCCTCGAAGCGGCGAAAGCGCTCTTCGAAGGCGCTGTCGACGGTCGCGACCCACTCTTCGGGCGTGGCCGAGCGCGACACCAGCAGCTGCTGGGGCGCCGGCGCCACGACCTCGGCATGGCCCAGCTTGAAGGTGCCAAGCGGCTCTGTCGGACCGCCAAGGTCCTTGGTGGCATCTGTGCAGGCCGCAAGGCCAAGGGCCAGCGACAGGATGGCGGCAATACGGATCATCTCGGTCCCCCCGGGGTCTCGAACGGGGGCCGGGATACCCCGGCACCGGGTGCGGCGCAATCGCCCAAGGGCTTTGCCCCCGGTCCCCGCGCGCCTATCTTCTCAAACGTTGCAAGGGAGCCACCCGATGACCGACCCCAGCCCGCCGGTCCATGACCGCACCCCCGTCCGGGTGCCGCTGAACACCCGGCCCCTGGGTGTCTGGGGCAGCCTTCAGGCCACGCGCCGCAACGTGCTGTCGATCATCCCCGAGATCGCGACCCGCCAGCCCATGCTGTCCGGCAAGACCGGAACGCGCTGGCACATGGTCATGGATCCGGCGGCGATCCGGCGGATGCTGCTGGAGAACCTCGACAATTATCCCAAGTCGCGGGTCACCAAGAACCTGCTGCGCCCGGCCATCGGCGAGTCGCTGTTCATCGCCGAGGGCGCGCACTGGCGCTGGCAGAGGCGCGCCGCCGCGCCGGTGTTCTCGCATCGCAACGTGATGAACCTCGCGCCGGTCATGTCGCGCGCCGCCGAACGCGCGGTCGCGCGGATCGCAGGGGCCGGGCCACGGGCGGTGGATCTCCTCGAAGAGATGGTGACAACGACCTTCGACGTGATTTCCGACGTGACCTTTTCCGGCGACCGGGCCTTTGACCGCGACGGGGTGCACAAGGCGATAGACGGCTACATCAGCGAGGCCGGCAAGATCTCCATCCTCGACCTGCTGGGGGTGCCCGACTGGGTGCCCCGGCCCATGCGCATGCTGTCGGTGGGCGGCGTGGCGCAGATGAAGCGCGTCGCCGACAAGGCGGTCGAGGCCCGCGCCGACCGCGGTCCCGAGGGGGTGCCCGACCTGCTCGACCTGCTGCTTGCGGGCGAGGACCCGGAAACGCAGCGGCGGATGTCGGTGCCGGAGTTGCGCGACAACCTGCTGACCTTCATCGTCGCGGGCCACGAGACGACGGCGCTGACGCTGGCCTGGTCGCTCTACCTGCTGGCCTTCGACCAGGAGGCGCAGGAGCGGGCGCGCGAAGAGGTCCTCTCGGTCGTCTCGGACGGGGTGGCCAGGGGCGAGGACGTGGAGCGCCTGCCCTTCGTGCGCCACGTGGCCGACGAGGCGCTGCGGCTTTACCCGCCCGCCGGGATGGTCTCGCGCACGGCACAGGCGGCGGACAGGCTGGGCGGGCGCGAGATCCGCAGGGGCGATACGGTGATCATCCCGATCTACGCGCTGCACCGCCATCACATGCTGTGGGAGGCGCCCGATGCCTTCCGCCCCGAGCGCTGGGAGGGCGGGAAACCCGAGCGCTACGCCTACCTGCCCTTCGGCGACGGCCCCCGCATCTGCATCGGCGCCAGCTTCGCCATGCAGGAGGCGGTGATCATTCTCGCGACGCTTCTGGCCAACTTCCGTTTCCGCGCCGTGCCGGGCCGCAACCCGTCCCCGGTGATGATCCTCACCCTGCGCCCCGAGGGCGGCGTCTGGCTGGAAACTGATCCTCTGTGAGCCTGAAGGCCCTTCGAAGGGCCTTTCTGAACGCTCTGCGCAGAGCGTTCCGGAACCGGCTTCGAAGCCGGTTCACAAAGCCGCTTCAAAGCGGCTTCCCGCCCCAGAAATGGGGCCCTCCCGGTCGCCAGCCCCTCCCCCGGACGGTCTGCCGCGCTATGCGCGGTTCGCTCCCGCCCGCCGGGCCGGGGCTCCGCCCTCCCGGTCGCCAGACCCTCCCCCGGACGGTCTGCCGCGCTACGCGCGGTTCGCTCCCGGGACCCACAAGACGTCGGCCTTGCCGTTGTCGTTGGCGACGCGGGCCGCGACGAAGAACCAGTCCGACAGGCGGTTGAGGTATTTCACCGCCGCCGGGTTGACGCTTTCCTCCGCCGACAGCGCCACCGCAAGCCGTTCGGCCCGGCGCGCCACCGTGCGGCCCATGTGAAGATGCGCCGACAGCGCCGACCCGCCCGGCAGGATGAAGCTGCGCAGCGGTTCCAGCCCCGCGTTCATGTCGTCGATTTCGTTTTCCAGCCGGACCACCTGCGCGTCGGTGACCCGCAGCGGCGGGTACTCCGCCGTGGCGTCCTTTTCCATCTCGGGGCGGCAGAGGTCGGCGCCCAGGTCGAACAGGTCGTTCTGGATGCGCGACAGCATGGCGTCCACATCGCCCCCGGCGGACAGCCGCGCCACCCCCAGAACAGCGTTCAGCTCGTCGACCGTGCCATAGGCCTCCACCCGGCCCGCGAACTTCGGCACCCGCGTGCCATTGCCCAGGGCGGTGTCGCCCTTGTCACCCGTGCGCGTGTAGATCTTGTTGAGCACAACCATGGATCAGCCTCCCCGGCGAATGAAAACGAACAGCAGGATCAGGCAGACCGCCGCGAACTGCGCGATGATCCGCCAGCGCATCGCCTTGTTGGCGTATTTGCGATTGAACGCCCCGCCCTTGGCGAAGCTGCCAATGCCGAAGAGCAGGATCGCCACGACGCCCAGCATGGCGAGCGCGACGACGATGAAGAGCGGGTCCTGTAACATGGGGGTCTCCAGTGCTTTGCCTGCCACATAGCGGAGACGCGGGCAAAAGCGAACCGCGCTTGGCGTCGCAGGCTCAGCCCTTGGCGATCAGCCAGTCGAGCCCCCGGGTCGGCAGCAGCCGCCGCGCCGCCCCCATCAGGTGCGTCGCCCGGGTGACGTAATAGCGGGGTCGCGGGGTCGGGCTGTCCAGCGCCCGCAGCAGCTTCGCCGTCACCGCAGAGGGCGGCAGTTCGAAAAGGTCCGGGCCGCCACGGCTTTCGTAGAGACGCTTCAGCAGGGTTGCCTCGTATTGCGCGCGGCGCGGCGAGGCGCGCCAGTCCACCCAGCGCTCGAAATGCGGGATAGAGTTCTCCCGGATCTTCGTGGTCACCGGCCCGGTATTCAACGTGACCACATGGATCGGCGTGTCGCGCATCTCGATCCGCAGCGTGTCGGTCAGCCCCTCCACCGCGAACTTCGAGGCATTGTAGGCCGCGCGCCAGGGCATCACCACCAGCCCCAGCACCGACGAGTGGTTCACGATCCGCCCGTGGCCCTGCGCCCGCATCACCGGGATCGCCCGGCGCGTCAGCGTGTGCCAGCCAAAGACATTGGCCTCGAAGATCGCGCGCAGGGCGTCGGTGGGCAGGTCCTCCAGCGCGCCCGGGGTCGCATGGGCGCCGTTGTTGAACAGCGCATCCAGCCGCCCGCCCGTGTGCTCCAGCACCTCGGAAAGGCCCGTGCCGATGCTGTCCTCATCGGTGTAGTCGATGCGCGGGCTGATGAAGCCCTCGGCCCGGAACCGCGCGCAGTCGGCCTCTTGCCGGCAGGCGGCAAAGACCTGCCAGCCGCGCCCGGCCAGGGTATGGGCGGCGTCGAAGCCGATGCCCGAGGAACAGCCGGTGATGAGGATGGAACGCGTCGTCATGCCCCTCCCATAGGCGCGCAGCGCGGCGAAGGAAAGCCGCCGCCACGTGCCTGCCAGGCGCCTGCCCGGGCCATGCGCCCCCGACCGACAGACCCCGCCCCCCGGGGCGCAGACCGCCATGCCGCGTCGCAAGACAGCCAGGCGCGCCACACCGGGCCTGTCCCCGCCGCCCCGCGCCGCCCGCCGACACCTCCCGGCACAGGCCTCCACACCCCGCCCGGCGAATCCCGTTGACGCATTGCGGCGTTGCGACTACCCAAGTCGGGACCGGTCCCGGCGGGGGTCATCCGCGCCGGGGGAAAGAGGGAATGCCGTGCGGCCCATCCGGGCCAAACCGGCAGCTGCCCCCGCAACTGTAAGCGGCGAGCCGGGCCAAGACGCCACTGGAGCAATCCGGGAAGGCAGGCCCAAGGTGACGACCCGCAAGCCAGGAGACCTGCCGGTCGGGCGCCCCTTCGGACGGGGCGCTGCCACCGGACGCCGGGGTGCGCGTCTGGCCTGGATCGGTGCCGGGCGCCCTCGCCCTTTCCTTCCGGGTCACGGCCCTCTCTGGCGTTCAAAAGCCATGCGCCGGGTGAGGCGCCAGGAGAGACCGACCCGATGAAATCCCTTATGCTGGCCGCTGCGGCCGCCCTTCTTCCCGTTGCCGCGCAGGCGCATTTCCTGCTGCAATACACCACCGACACCATGATCGACCGCCCCGGAGACGTGCCGGTCAAGCTGATCTTCTGGCACCCGATGACCGTGGGCCACGTCATGGCGCTGGACAAGCCGCAGGAATTCTACGCCATCCACAACGGCGAGAAGATCGACCTGATGGATACGCTGACGCCCTCGACCTTCAACGGCGGCGAGAACGAGAACCCGGCCTTCATCGGCGCGGTGCCGGTGAAACGCTCGGGCGACTACGTGCTGGTGACGGTGCCGCAGCCCTACTACGAGGAAACCGAGGATCTCTACATCCAGCAGATCACCAAGGCCTACCTGAACCGCAACGAGCTGCCCACCGACTGGGACCAGCCGCAGGGCCTGAAGACAGAGATCCTGCCGCTGAACAAACCCTACAACGTCATCACCGGCTCGACCTTCACCGGGCAGGTGCTGTCCGAGGGCGAACCCGTCGCGGGCGCCGAGATCGAGATCGAGTACATGGCCGCCGAACCCTCGTTCGAGACCAATGCCGCCAGCGATCCGCAGGCCAAACCCATGCCCGGCGGGGCCGTCGTCGCGATCAGCGATGCCAATGGCTATTTCACCTTCGGCGTGCCCAAGGCCGGCTACTGGGGCTTTGCCGCGCTTGGCAGCGGCCCGGACACCGAACACGAGGGCAAGGAACTCAGCCAGGATGCGGTGATCTGGATCCGCGCCTGGGACATGGAGTAACGCCATGCATATCGTGGACGGAGCCCTTGCCAACCCGGTCGTGATCGGCGGCGCCGTTCTGGCGGCGGGGGGCGTGGCCATGGGCCTGCGCACGCTGACGCTGGAGCGCATTCCGGCAGCGGGCGTGCTGTCGGCCAGCTTCTTCGTGGCCTCGCTGATCCACGTGCCGATCGGGCCCTCCTCCGTCCACCTGATCATGAACGGCCTGGCCGGGCTGGTGCTTGGCTGGGCCGCCTTTCCGGCGCTTTTTGTCGGACTGTTGTTGCAGGCGGTCTTCTTCGGCTTCGGCGGGCTGACGGTGCTGGGGGTGAACGCGGTGAACATCGCGCTGCCGGCGGTCCTGACGGGGCTGCTGTTCGGCCCGATGATCCGGCGGGGCAGCCCGCTGTCGGCGGCACTCTGGGCCGGGATCGGCGGCGCTTTCGCCATCGCCGCGACAACCACGATGGTCGCGGCCTCGCTGGCGCTTTCGGGCGATGCCTTCATCGCCGCCGCGCATCTGGTCTTCGTGGCGCATATCCCGGTCATGGTGGTCGAGGGCTTCCTGACCGCCTTCGCGGTGCTGCTGGCGCGCCGGGTGAAACCGGAACTCTTCACCACCTTCGCGGAGACCCGGACATGAGACGCCTTGCCCTGACCCTTGCGCTCTGTGCCCTGCCCCTGCCCGCGCTGGCCCATAAGGTCATCGCCTCGGTCTTTCCCTCGGGCGATGCCATCGAGGGAGAGATCGGCTTTTCCAACGGCACCATGGCCGTCGGCGAGACCGTCACGGTCTTCGGCCCGGACGGCGCGGAACTGGGAACCGCGGTGACGGATGCGGACGGCTTCTTCGTCTTCACGCCCGCACAGCCCGTGGCCCACAGGTTCCACGCCAATCTCGGCGCCGGTCACGTCGCAGACGTGACCATGCCCGCCGAAGAGGTGGCGGCGATCCTCGGACAAGAGCCGCTGAGCCCCCGGACCCCGGAGGCGGCGGCAGAGCCCCCGGCGTCCGGCGCCGCGCTGAGCGATCAGCAGCGCGCCACCCTCGCCGGGATCGTGCGCGACGAGATGCGCCCCCTGCGACGCGAGATCGCCGCCTACCGCGAGAAGAACGACCTTCAGTCGATCCTTGGCGGCATGGGCTATATCGCGGGTCTCTTCGGCCTTGGGTTCTACCTTGCCGCGCGGCGCAAGCTGAAGGAGGCCGCATGAGCCACAGCTTTTCGCAGGCTGCCGCTCCGCTGGACCCGGCCACCCCATCCGGCGGCTTTCCCGCCGTGCTCGAACGGCTGGACCCCCGGATGCGGATTGCCGTGGCCTGCCTCTTTGCGGTGGTCACGGTGGCCCTGTCGGGCCTGCCCGCCCTGACGGCGGCGCTGGCCTGCGCGCTGCTTCTGCTGCTCATGGCGCGGCTGCCGGTCCGGCGCACGCTGAAGCGGGTGGCGATGATGGACAGCTTCATCTTCTTCATGCTGGCGCTTCTGCCCTTCACCGTGCCGGGCGACGCGATCTTCACGCTCTGGGGCTTTCCGGCCACATGGCAGGGCCTCGCCCGCGCGGTGGAGATCGGCCTGACCGCGAATGCCGTGGTGCTGGTGCTGCTGGTGCTGGTCGGCACGCTGGAGCCGGTGACCCTGGGCCATGCGCTCTACCGGATGAAGGTGCCCGAGACGCTGGTGCACCTGATGATGTTCAATATCCGCTACGTCGAGGTGCTGCGGGCGGAATACCTGCGGCTGCGCGCCGCCATGAAGGTGCGCGGCTTTCGCCCCGGCACCAACTGGCACAGCTACCGCAGCTACGGCTATCTTGTCGGCATGATGCTGGTGCGCGCCATCGACCGTTCGGAACGGGTGCTGGCGGCGATGAAATGCCGGGGCTTCACCGGGCGCATGATGCTGCTGCAGGACTTCCGGCTGGGCGCCGCCGACTGGCGCTTTGCCGCCCTCGCGGGCCTTGCCTGTGCGGCGCTTCTGGGACTGGACATGACATGGCGCTGATCGCCCTCGACGACATCCGTTTCGGCTATCCCGGTCATCCGCCGATCCTCGACGGCGCCAGCCTTGCGCTGGCCGAAGGGCAACGACTCTCTCTCGTCGGCGCGAACGGCGCGGGCAAATCGACGCTGCTGCTGATCGCGCTCGGGCTGCAACGCCCGAATGCCGGGACGGTCACGGCCTTCGGTCTGCCCCGCCGCGCCGAGGCCGACTTCCACGAGGTCCGCCGCCGCGTCGGGCTGGTGTTTCAGGACGCCGACGACCAGCTCTTCTGCCCCACGGTGGCCGAGGACGTGGCCTTCGGCCCCCTGAACCTCGGCAAGAGCCGCGACGAGGCGCTGGCCCTCGTCGACCGCGTGCTGGGCGACCTCGACCTGCGCCACCTGCGCGACCGGGTAACCTACAAGCTGTCGGGCGGCGAGAAGCGCCTGGTGACGCTGGCCACGGTGCTGGCGATGGAGCCCGAAGCGCTGCTGCTGGACGAGCCGACCAATGCGCTGGACCAGAAGAACGAGGCCCGGCTGGTGGAGATCCTGCAGGCCCTGCCGCAGGCGATCCTGCTGGTCAGCCACGACCCGGCCTTCCGGCAACGGATCGCGCCCGACGCCCTGCGGCTGGAGGCGGGCCGGATCGTGCCCGGATAGGCCGGGCAAGGCAGTGGCGCCGGGTTGCAGCCCGGGATGGCCACGGCACCCGCGGGCCGTGACCCTGCGGCACCGCAGGAGGGGGTCTTATCCCATCTCCCGCCGCAGCAGGTAGGTGTCCATGATCCAGCCATGCCGCGCGCGCGCCTCGGCCCGCGCGCGGACAATGCGTGGCCCGGCATCGGCCAGCGGGCCGCTTTCCAGAACCTGCTCCGCCATGCCAAGGAAACCGCCCCACCAGATCGTCAGCCCCGAGGGTTCCAGCGCCTGAAAGCTGCATTCGCCGTCCAGCATCACCACCACCGTCTCGGCGCCCTCCGGCCAGCCATGGTCGCGCAGCCGCCGCCCGGTGGTGACCGTCACCGCCCCGTTCACCGTGTTGAAGGGGATCGCATGGGCCGCGGTCAGCGCCTGCAGGGCCGTCACCCCCGGCACCACCCGCACGGCGGGCGCAGGCACCAGCCGCTCCGCAATCCGCAGCGTCGAATCATAAAGCCCCGGATCACCCCAGACCAGCAGGGCCACCGGCCCCTCGGGCGCCCCCTCCAGCGCCGCGATCCAGCGCCGCGCGATCTCGTCATGCCATGCGGCAACGCGGTCCTGATAGGGCAGCGCCGGGTCGCGTTCCGGCATGTCGAAGGCGATGACCCGCGCCTCGGCCCCCGCCGCCCGCAGGATCGCCAGCCGCAGCGTGGCAAGGTCGTCCTTCGCGGCCCCCTTGCGGGGGATCAGCACCACCGCCGCCTCGCGCAACAGCCGCATCCCCTCCAGCGTCACATGCTCGGGATTGCCGGTGCCGATGCCGATCAGCCAGAGATCCCTCACGCCGCACCCTCGTCGAAGCCCACGCCCATCTCGGCCAGCGGCCCGTAGAGGATCAGCGCCGGGCGCGTGCCGGTCTCTCCGGCCAGCCGCTCGGTCAGCCCGGCCACGGTCGCGCGTGTCAGCACCTGTTCCGGCGTCCAGACCGCCTCGGCAAGGATCGCCGGGGTCGTGCCGGGCAGCCCCTCTGCCATCAGCGCGGCGGCCAGCGCCGGGAAGGTGCGCTTGCCCATGAAGACCACGGTGCAGGCCAGCGGGTCCGCCAGCGCCTTCAGGTCGATATCCTCGGGCAGCGCGCCCGAGGCATCGTGGCCGGTGACGAATTGCACCCGCCGCGCCGTCAGCCGCCGGGTCAGCGGAATGCCGCAGGCCGCCGCCGCCCCCACGGCAGAGGGCACGCCGGGGATGATCTCGTAGGGGATGCCCGCCGCGCGCAGGGCGACCAGTTCCTCCTCCAGCCGACCGAAGAGGCCGCTGTCGCCGGATTTCAGCCGCACGATCCGCCCGCCCTCGCTGGCGTAATCCACCAAGAGGCGGCTGACGTGATCCTGCTTGGGCGAGGGCCGCCCGGCCCGCTTGCCCACACCGACCAGATCGGCACCGGGCCGCGCATGCGACAGGATCGGCCCCGAGGACAGGTCGTCGAAGAGCACCGCATCGGCCCGCTTCAGCCGGTCCACGGCCTTCAGCGTCAGAAGCTCCGGGTCGCCCGGCCCCGAACCGACGAAGCTGACGAAGCCGGTCATGAGGCCTCTCCGGCGATGAGATGGAAGAAGGTGCCGGTGACGCCGCCGCGCACCGATCCGGTCTCGGGCACAGGGGTGCCATCCGCATCCGCCACGGCGGCCAGCGGCGCATCGGGCTGTTCGAGGATGGTCGAGTAGTGGAACTCGTGTCCCCGCAGCGCCGCGCCCGCCGCGAAGCCCGGCATCGGCGCCGACAGGACCGCGCGCCGGTAGCCCAGATGGAACTTGCGTTTCTCGTAGGAGGTCACAAGCCCCAGCAGCCCCAGCATCCGGTGCCGCAGGCCCTCCTTGTCGATCAGCGCCTCACCCAGCGCCATGTAGCCGCCGCATTCGCCATGCACGGGCCGCGTCTGCGCATGGGCCAGCATGCCCGCCCGGAAGGTCTCCGCCGCCGCCAGCCGCCCGGCATGCAGCTCGGGATAGCCGCCGGGCAGCCAGACCAGGTCGGCGCGCGCATCGGGCGCCTCGTCGGCCAGCGGCGAAAAGGGCAGCACCTCGGCCCCGGCGCGGCGCCAGCCCTCCAGCAGATGCGGATAGGTGAAGGAAAAGGCCGCATCCTGCGCCAGCGCGATGCGCTGCGCGGGCGGCGGCGGCAGATCGCCCGTGACCGCCCCAAGGCCACGCGCCGCCGCCCGGATCGCCTCCAGGTCCACATGCTCGCGCAGGAAGGCGGCATAGCCCGCAATCGCCGCCTCCAGGTCGGGATGCTCCACCGCCTGGATCAGCCCCAGGTGCCGCTCCGGCAGGGTCAGATCGCCGCGCCGGGGCAGCACGCCCAGCACCGGCAGGCCCGCCCGCTCCATGCCCAGACGCGTCAGACGCTCGTGGCGCGGCGAGGCCACGCGGTTCAGGATCACCCCGGCAAAGGGCAGCTCGGGCATATAGCTGCGAAACCCCAGCGCCGTGGCCGCCGCCGACTGCGCCTGCCCGCCCACGTCCAGCACCAGCACCACCGGCCAGCCCATGCGCCGCGCGGTCTCGGCGCTGGATCCGTAGCCGACGCACCCCCGCGTCGCCACGCCGTCGAACAGCCCCATGGACCCTTCACCGACGCAGAGGTCCGCCCCCGCCGCCTGCCCCGCCACGGCCTCCAGCAAGCCCTCGCCCATGGCCCAGGTATCAAGGTTGAACGACGCCCGCCCCGAGGCCGCCCGGTGAAAGGCCGGGTCGATGTAATCCGGCCCCGACTTGAAGGGCTGCACCGCCAGCCCGTCCTCGGCAAAGGCCCTGAGAAGCCCCAGCATCACCGTGGTCTTGCCCGTCCCCGAGGACGGGGCCGAGACCATCACACCCGGCGCAAAACTCATCGCGACGCCCCTGTTTCTTCTGTCTGGAAATATCCCGGGGGGAATTGGCCGCAGGCCAAGGGGGGCCGCGCCCCCATGTCCCGCATCGCCACCTCAGCCACCGCGCCGTCAGGCATCCCCGCGCCGGTCACGCCCGCGTCAGTCATCGCCATGACGCCACTCCGACCAGGGGCTCTCCGCCGTCTGCGGACGATAGCGCCGGTCGTAATCCGCCGCATAGAGACGGCTCTCGGCAAAGCCCTCCGCCGCCAGCGCCGGCCCCACGAGGATCAGCGCCGTGCGCGAGATGCCCGCGTCGATATCCGCCTCCAGCCGCACCAGCGTGGTGCGGATCACCCGTTCGTCCGGCCAGGACGCGCGGTAGACCACCGCCACCGGGCAGTCGGCCCCGTAATGCGGCACCAGTTCCGCGACCACCTTCGGCAGGTTCCCCACCGACAGGTGCAGCGCCAGCGTCGCGCCGGTGCGGCCAAAATTCTCCAGCGTCTCGCCCGCGGGCATGGCCGAGGCGCGGCCCTGCGTGCGCGTCAGAACCACCGACTGGCCCAGCCCCGGCAGGGTCAGCTCCTGCCCCAGCGCGGCGGCGGCGGCGGAAAACGACGGCACGCCCGGCGTCACCGTGTAGGGGATGCCAAGGGCCTGCAGGCGCCGCACCTGCTCGCCCATGGCCGACCAGACCGACAGGTCGCCGGAATGCAGCCGCGCCACGTCCTGCCCGGCCTCATGCGCCTCGGCCATGCGCGCGACAATCGCGTCCAGATCCATCGGCGCGGTATTCACCACCTCGGCGCCCTCGGGGCAGTGTCCCAGCACCGCTTCGGGCACCAGAGACCCGGCGTAAAGGCAGACCGGGCAGGCGGCGATCAGGTCGCGCCCGCGCAGGGTCAGCAGGTCGGGCGCACCCGGTCCGGCACCGATGAAATGGACTGTCACAGGCTCTCTCCTCTTCCCGGCCCCTCGGCCAATGCGCAGGTCGCGCTCCGGTCGCTGGAGACCACGCGCGGCGCCATCAGCCGCCCGCCTTCTCCGGCGGCGTAAAGCGCGGCGGCCTCGGCCACGCTGCCCACGCCCCGCTCTTTCAGGCTGGCGCGGGACTGGGTCTCGACCGCCTGCGCCTGCAGCGCCGCCTGCGGGACGGCCACCACCGGCAGGCCCACCCTTTCGGCAAGCGCGACGAAGGCCGTTGCAACGGCCTTGTCCCCCGCCGTGGCGATCTTCTGCGCACGCAACCCGCCCGCCAGTTCCAACGCTTCCATCAGGGCCTCTTCCGAGACCTCCGAGCGAAATCCGAACCCCGCGATGATCATGTCGTCACACTCCATTGAACCACGGGGTATGACGCCTTCCAACCGCGCCGTGTTCCCAGCGCGCCCGCCTCGGCCAGTTCGATGCGCAGAAGTGTGCCGCCCAGCCGCGCCTGCCATGCGGCCAGCAGCGCCTCGGATTCCAGCGTCACGGCATTCACCACCAGCCGCAGGCCGGGCATCGCGGACAAGTGTTCCAGCAGCGCCTCGGACAGCCCGCCGCCGACAAAGACCGCATCCGGGCGCGGCAGGTCGGCCAAAGCCTCTGGCGCGCGGCCCTCGACCACCTGCAATCGGTCGACACCCAGCGCGGCGGCATTGGCGCGGATGCGGGCGGCGCGTTCGGGGCGCATCTCGACGGCCACGGCCTGCGTGGCGGGGTGCGACAGCAGCCACTCGATCCCGATCGAGCCCGAACCGCCGCCGATGTCCCACAACATCTCGCCCGCCCCGGGCGCCAGCGCCGAAAGCGTCAGCGCCCGCACGGGTCGTTTCGTCAGCGCCCCGTCGCTGTCGAAGACAGCATCCGCCTGCCCCGAGGCGCGGTGCAGCGCCGCGCCTTCGCCCGCAACCTCCAGCGCGACACAGACCGGGTGGCCGAAGCCCTCAAGCGGGTCTTCCGCCCGCGCCCGCGTCATCCGTTCGCGCGGGCCGCCAAGCGCCTCCATCACCGTCAGGGCCGAGGCGCCGAAGCCCAGGCCGGTCAGGTAGGCGCCAAGCTCCGCCACCGCCGCACCGTCGCGCAGCAGCGCGATCACCCGCTGGCCCCGCGCCAGATGCGGTCGCAGCCGCGCCAGAGGCGCCGCATGCAGGCCAAGGCAGAGCGTGCCCTCCAGCCCCCAGCCCATCCGCGCCGCCGCCAGCGAGAAGGTCGAGACCCCCGGCAGCGCCCGCCACTCATGGGCCTCGAACTCCCGCGCGATCACCGAACCCGCGCCGAACCAGAAGGGGTCGCCCGAGGCCAGCACCGCAACGCGCCGCCCCGCCAGCCCGCGCAGCAGCGCCAGCCCCTCAGAGAAGGGCACCGGCCAGACGATCCGCTCGGCGCCGTTGTCTGGCACCAGCGACAGGTGCCGCGCCGGCCCCATGACCACCTCGGCATCGGCCAGCGCGGCATGGCTTGCGGGCGACAGGCCTTCCGGTCCATCTTCGCCCAGCCCGATCACGGTCAGCCACGGAGCCTTGCCCATGTCACCCAACCTCCTGATCCTCGGCGGCACCACAGAGGCGCGCCGCCTGGCGGATGCCGTGGCGGCTGCGGGCCACCAGGGCATCGTGTCCTATGCCGGACGGGTCGAACGCCCCTATCCCACCGCCCTGCCGCACCGCATCGGCGGCTTCGGCGGCACCGAGGGCCTTGCCACCTACCTGCGCACGCAGGAAATCACCCATGTCATCGACGCCACGCATCCCTTTGCCGCGCAGATGAGCGCCCATGCGGTCGAGGCCGCGCAGCGCACCGGCGTGCCGCTGGCCGCCCTCACGCGCCCGGCCTGGCAGCCCGGTGCGGGCGACAACTGGCAGGCCGTCGCGGACATCCCCGCCGCCGTCGCGGCCCTGAACGGCCCGCCGCGCCGGGTCATGCTGGCCGTGGGCCGGATGCATCTGGAGGACTTCACCCCGAACCCGCAGCATTTCTACCTCTTGCGCCTCGTCGATCCGCCCGAGGCCGCGCTGCCCTTCCCGGACTGCGCCGTCGAGGTCTCGCGCGGGCCCTTCACCGAAGCGGGTGATCGCGCCCTGATGCAGCGCCACGGCATCGACCTTGTGGTGTCCAAGAACGCGGGCGGCAGCGGCGCGCGTGCCAAGCTGGATGCGGCGCGGGCGCTTGGCCTGCCGGTGGTGATGATCGACCGCCCCGCCCTGCCGCCACGGACCGAGCTGCACGAGACCGCAGAGGTTCTGGACTGGATCGCTCATGCCGGGGTGAACCTCGGCGTGTAGACGAAGGGCGCGCCGTCGCGCGGGATCACCCGCGTGCGCGAAGACCCCACCAGCACGACGGTCCGCATGTCCGCCATATCCGGTGTGGCGTCCTTCAGGGCGACCACGCGGATCGCTTCCTCGGCGGTAGAGACGGCGCGGGCGAAGATCACCACCCGCTCCGGCTCGCAGGTCTCGCGCAGGACCACCAGCGTGCGCACGAAACCCTCGGGCCGCGAGGCCGAGCGCGGGTTGTAGAAGCCCATGGCGAAATCGCCCTCAGCCGCCAGCCGCAGGCGCTTCTCGATCAGCGCCCAGGGCTTGAGGTTGTCGGACAGGTTGATCGCGCAGAAGTCGTGGCCCAGCGGCGCCCCCGCCCGCGCCGCCGCCGCCAGCATCGCGGTGATGCCGGGCAGCACGCGGATGTCCAGCGCGGCAAAGGCGGGTTCGGCCTCGACCGCCTCGAAGACCGCCGCAGCCATGGCGAAGACGCCGGGATCACCGGACGAGACCACGACCACGCGCTTGCCGCCCTGCGCCATCTCCAGCGCGTGGCGGGCGCGGTCCAGTTCCACGCGGTTGTCGCTTTCGTGCAGGGTCAGGCCGGGGCGCGGGGTCACGCGGCGGACGTAGGGGATGTAGCCGACGATATCGGTGGCCTGCGCCAGCGCGTCGGAAACCTCGGGCGTCACCAGCGCCTCGGCCCCGGGACCAAGGCCCGCGATCACCACCCAGCCGGTCATGGCCGCAGTCCTTCGGTCGCGGCACAGGACGAACGCTCCGCAGCCTTCACCGCCAGCGCGCGGGCCGAGACAGAAAGGCCCCGCGCCGCCCGGCTGTCCGCCGCGCGGCGCGGCCTGTGCAAGCAAGCTGCCGCTGGCTGGCGCCTATGCAGGAGAGGGCTCATGGCCGCCGCCCCTGCCCGTGCACGATCACGATGGAGAAATAGGGCGACACCCGGTCAGACGCCTGCGCCAGCGGCATGACCGTCTGGCCCTCCATGCTGGCGTATTCCACCAGCCAGGCCCGGTCCATCTTGCCCGCCGCCGTCAGGGCCTCGCGGATCTTGGGCAGGTTGCGCCCGATCTTCATGACCACCAGCGCGTCGGCATCCAGCGCGCCGCGCGTCAGTTCCGCAAGGGGCAGCGTGCCCATCAACACCGACAGGATGTCGTCGCCCCATGTCACCGGCATCCCCGTCGCGGTCCATGCCGCCGACATGCCGGTGATCGCGGGCACGACGCGCACGTCGGTGTCATCCTTGAGCCGCTCGTAGAGGTGCATGAAGGAACCGTAGAAGAACGGGTCGCCCTCGCAGAGCACCACCACCTCTTCGCCCTGCGCGGCCAGCGCCCGAAGATGCGCCACGCAGTCGGCGTAGAAAGCCGAGAGGATTTCGTTGTAGCGCGGATCGGACAGCGGGATTTCCGTCGTCACCGGGTACTCCATGGCGAACTCGACCGCCTCGGGATGCAACATCCCCTCGACGATGCCGCGCGCGCGGCCCGCCCGTCCCGCCTTGCGGAAGAAGGCCACGTGGCGGGCGTTGCGGACCAGCCGGTCGGCGCGCACGCTCATCAGCTCGGGATCGCCGGGGCCAAGGCCGACGCCGTGGATCACGCCGCTCATTCCGCGCGGCTCGCGATGGCGTTGATCGCGGCGACGGTGATGGCAGAGCCACCCAGCCGCCCCCGCACGATCAGCGAAGGGACCGGCAGCGCCTCCCACAGGGCGTCCTTGGATTCGCGCGCGCCGACGAAGCCGACCGGGCAGCCGATGATCGCCGCCGGGCGCGGGCAGTCCGGGTCCTCCAGCATCTCCAGCAGGTGAAACAGCGCGGTGGGCGCATTGCCGATGGCAACCAGCGCGCCCTCCAGCCGGGGCCGCCACAATTCCAGCGCGGCGGCAGAGCGGGTGGTGCCCAGAGAGGCCGCGAGATCCGGCACGGAAGGATCGCGCAGCGTGCAGATCACGTCGTTGTCGGCGGGCAGGCGTTTGCGCGTCACGCCTTCCGAAACCATGTAGGCATCGCAGAAGATCGGCGCCCCGGCCTCCAGCGCGGCGCGGGCGGCCCCCACCATGCCGTCAGAGACCGCCACATCGCGTTCCAGCCCGACCAGACCGGCGGCGTGGATCATCCGCACCACCACCTGCTCGGCATCCGGGGCAAAGCGGTCAAGCTCCGCCTCTCGCCGGATCGTGGCAAAGGACTCGGCGTAGATCGCGGCGCCGTTTTTCTCGTATTCGTAGGGCATTCAGAGGGTCCGGAGGTCGAGGGTGTCAGGGTCAAGGCCAGGGTGCGCAGGGTCATCCCACGGGGCGCCGCCCCGGACAAGATCGAATGCACCGTCGCGGCCCGTCAGGGTCAGCGGCGCGGGGCCGGGCAAGGCGCAGCCCTTGGCACAGCCAGAGACATGCAGCGGCAGCGGGGTGACGGCGGCAAGGCGCCGGGCGAGCGGGCGGGTTTCGACGCTGGCCTGCGGGCAGAAGGGCGCCCCGGGACAGGCGGTGACCCGCAAGAGCGGGTCGGCGGGGTCGGTGATCAGGTCGGGGTGCGCCGGGGCCTGCGCCAGCCCGGGAACGAAGAGCATGCGGAAGGGTGTGACGCGGATCGGCTGGCCTGCGTCCAGCGCCCCGGCCAGTGTGCGCAGACCCTCGCCCGTGAACTGGCCGAAGGCGGCGGCGACACAGTGCCCGCCGTGCAGCGCACCCGGGCGCGGCGCGGGCGACGCCTGAACCGGGGCAATCGCTCCGGCCAGATCGGCGGGCAAGGGGTGCGCCGAGACATGCCGCGCCATACGCCCGCGCCCGTCCGCCCCGATACCGCCCGAGGCGATGAACCACCGCGTCAGCGCCAGCGCCGTGCCAAGCGCCGCGTCCATGTCGGCCACGGCGCGCCCCGTCGCACAGCCGTCAGCGCGCAGGATCAGCCCCTCGGCCGCGCGTTCGATCCGGATGTCGCCGCTGACATCGGCCAGCCGCCCCGCCCCGGCATCTATGACGAAGCCGAACTTGCCGGGCAGCGCGGAGAACTCCGCGCCCTGCAGCGCATCGGACAGGGCCATGGCCAGCCCCGCCTGCGCCGGATCGCTGCGGAAGGGGTCCAGCACGATATTGCGATGCGCCTCGGCCTCGGGCGTCTCGTCCAGCAGAGCCAGCGCCGACAGGCCCTCGATCACCGCCGGATGCGCCGCCTCGTCGATGCCGCGCAGTTGCAGGTTCGCCCGGCTGGTGACGTCGATCACGCCCGACCCGTGGCGCTCTGCAAGATCCGCCAGACCCAGCGCCTGCGCCCGGTCGATCTGCCCCAGCCAGGGCCGCACCCGCACCACCAGACCGTCGCCCGAGCGCATGGGCCGCCACGCGCCGGGGCACCAGCCCTTGATCTCGGGCGCGCTCATGGCGTCACCGGGTTCGTGCCGCGCGCCCCGCGCCACGTAGGGCTATATCGACGCGCGCTCATTCCGCCGCCTCCAGCGCCGCGCGGATGGCATTGCGCCGGGTCTGCCACAGGCCCGCCGCGTGCAGGGCGGCAAAGCGATCCTTCATCGCCTGCAGCGCCTCGGGATTGGCCTCTGCCATGAAGGCGCTCAGGTCGTCGTCGCCCAGCGTCGCCTCGTAATAAAGGTCAAAGAGATGCGCGGGCACCACCCCCGCAAGCTGCGCGAAGGCGGCCATGTTCTCCAGCGTCGCGGCGATCTCGGCGGCGCCGCGAAAGCCGTGACGGCGCATGCCCGCCAGCCAGCCCGGATGCGCCGCCCGGGCCTGCACGACGCGGGCGATTTCCTCGGACAGGGCGCGCGCGCGGGGCCGCGCCGGGTCGGTATTGTCCAGATGCCAAAGCCGCGCGCTGCCGCCGGTCACCATCTGCGCGGCGGCAAAGCCCGCCTCGTGGCTGGCGTAATCCTCCGACAACAACAGGTCGGTCTCGGGCAGGTCCTGCGCATGGACAAAGGCCTCGGCCCCGCGCACCCGCGCCCGCAGGCCTTCGGGATCGCGCACCGGGTCGGCGCCGTCCAGCGCCCAGGACGAGGCCGCAAGCCAGGCCTCGCCCGCCGCCTGCCGCGCCTCTGCGGTATAGCTGTCGAGCTGCGCGCCCATGGACACGCCATATTGCCCCGGCGCCGGGCCGAAGACGCGCGCGCCCTGCTGCGCCACATAGGGGTTCCAGTCTGCCGCCTCGTCACGCTCGGACAGCACCCGCACCGCCTGCCCGAAAAGCGCGGAGAGCCCCGGAAAGACGTCGCGGAACAGCCCCGAGACCCGCAGCGTCACGTCCACCCGGGGCCGGTCCAGCTCGGCGATGGGCAGCACCTCGAGGCCCGAAACGCGCTCGGCGCCCTTGTCCCAGACCGGGCGCACGCCCATCAGGTGCAGCGCCATGGCGAAGTCCTCTCCGGCGGTGCGCATGGTCGCCGAGCCCCAGAGGTCGACCACAAGGGACCGGGGCCAGTCGCCCTCGTCCTGCAGGTGGCGGCGCACCAGTTCCTCGCCCAGCCGCACACCCTGCGCATAGGCGCTGCGCGTCGGCACGGCGCGCGGATCGACGGCAAAGAGGTTGCGGCCCGTGGGCAGCACGTCGGACCGCCCGCGATAGGGCGACCCCGCCGGCCCCGGCTCGATCCGGCGACCCTGCAGCGCATCCGGCAGCGCGCGCCTCTCGGCCTCGGCAGAGGCAGCGGCATCGAAGGCGCCCTGCCCCTCGGGCATCCGCCCCCAGACATGCAGCCCGTCGCCGAAAACGCTGTCCTTCACGTCGCAGACAAAGCGGTCGATCCGCGTGATCGCCTCGGCCAGAGAGGTCGCGCCATCGAGCCCCAGATCCCCCTCGACCCCCAGCGCCTGCGCCTCGTCGCGAATGTCCTGTTGCAGCCGGTCGCGCCGCCGCGGGTCCAGCCCGTCGGCGTTCGAGAACTCGTCGAGCAGGCTTTCCAGACGCGCCAGCCGGTCCGGCGTGCCCGAGGTCTTCAGCGGCGGCGGCACATGGCCCAGCGTCACCGCGCCGATGCGGCGCTTGGCCTGCGCGGCCTCGCCGGGATCGTTGACGATGAAGGGGTACAGTACCGGCAGGGCGCCGGTCAGCGCCTCGGGCCAGCAGGTGTCGGACAGGGCGACGGATTTGCCCGGCAGCCACTCCAGCGTGCCATGCGCACCAATATGCACCAGCGCATCCGCATGCCGCTGCAGCCAGAGGTAGAAGGCGACGTAGCCATGGCGCGGCACGCGCGACAGATCGTGGTAATCGTCGTCCCGGCTCGCGGCCTCGCCGCGCTCGGGCTGCAGCGCGACCAGCGCAGTGCCCAGCCGCAGCACCGGCAGGGCGATCCCCTCGGGCGTCGCAGTTGCATCGGCCTCGGGCGCGCCCCATGCGGCCTGCAGATCCGCGCGCAGCATCTGCGGCAGGCGCTCCAGCTCCGCCGCGTAATCCGCCCAGGGCCAGACCAGCCGGGCCGCGGCCAATGTTGCCTCGTCCAGCCCGGTTTCGACCGCATGGCCCGCGGCCCGCAGATCCTCCAGCATTGCCCGGGCCGAGGCCACGGCATCCAGACCCACCGCATGGGCCATCTGCCAGTCGCGCCCCGGGTAGGTCGACAGAACCAGCGCCACCCGCCGCGCGTCAGCCGGGACAGCGGCCAGCCGCCGCCACCCCGCCACCCGGTCACAGAAGGCCGCGACACGGCCCGCATGCACCCTGTGCACAACACGCGAGAACTGCAGGTCCGGGTCGCGCTCGCCCGCTTCCTTGAAGGACAGGACGCCGCCGAAGATCCGCCCGTCCACCTCGGGCAGCACCACGTGCATGGCCAGATCCGCCGGGGACAAGCCGCGCTCCGCCGCGTCCCAGGCCTCGCGGTCCGAGGTCGCCAGCGCCGCCTGGAACACCGGCACGCCGCCAGCGTCCAGCGGCGAGGCCCCGCCGCCCGAACGCCCGGAAAAGGCGGTCAGGTTCACGATCACCTCCGGCGCCAGCGCCGCCACCTGCCGCCGCAGCCAGCCCGTGGCCTCCGGCGCCTTCAGCGAGGGCACGAAGAGCGCCGCCACCTCGAAGCCCCGCGCCCGCAGGCCCTCCATCACCGCCTCGACGGGCTCCAGGTCCGCCGCCACCAGGTAAGACCGGTAGAAGACCACCACCGCCCCGGGTTTCTTCTTGGTCAAAATACCGTCGGGGGGGCTCGGCCTGTCCGAGCGGGGGGCAGACAGCCCCCCTCCGGCAATCGCCCCGAAGGCCACCGCCGGACAGCAGACGCCCTCCTCCGGTGTCCATGCGCCGACCTGCGGCAGGCCCTTGGCGCCTCGCACCGGTCCGGCATAAAGCCCCGAGGCCAGCGCCATCTGCGCCAGCGCCGCCTGCGCCGCCACCGCGCCGCCGCTGTCGCAGAGATGCTGCAACCGGCGCAGCGTGGAGACCGGCAGGGTCGAGACCGCGTCCAGCCGCGCATCCACCCGCCCGTCGGCGGGCAGCACCGCCAGCGCGATGCCCTTCTCGCGGCACAGCGCCTCGACCTGTTGCAACCCATAGGCCCAGTAGGGCACGCCGCCGATCAGCCGGATCAGCACGCCCTTCGCCCCCGCCAAGGTCTGCTCGACATAGGTGTCGACCGACAGCGGGTGCTTCAGCGCCGCAAGGTTCGCCAGCCGCAGCGCGGGCATCCGCTTCGCGCCGCCGCCGCGATGCCAGCCCGCCGCAAAGGCCCCAAGGTCCGAGTCCGAGAAGGACAGCACCACCAGATCGCCCGGGTCCTGCGCAAGGTCCCGGGGGGTGTCGGCCTCGTCCAGCCCGTGGCTTTCGCGAAAGATGACATGCATGGGCGTGCGGCGGGCCCAAGGCCCGCCCTACATCAGGCGGCGACCGGCGCCGCGCCAAGGATCGCGCGGATCGCCTCGGGCTTCACGTCGTCATGTTCGGCGATGACCACCACCTTCGAGACCCGCGCCTCGTCGGGCTTCCACGGGCGGTCGTACTGGTGACGCACCCGCGCGCCCACCGCCTGCACCAGAAGGCGCATCGGCTTGCCCTTCACGCTGGCATAGCCCTTGACCCGCAGGATGTTCAGCTCGTTCGCCAGCCGCTCGATGGCGGTGACCAGCTGCTCGGGGCTGTCGAGTTCCGGCAGCTCCACCACGATCGACTCGAAGTCGTCATGCTCGTGGTCGTCGTGGCCGTCATGATGCGAGGGGCGCGCATCCATGTCGTCCTCAGCGGCGGCCTCCAGCCCGAGGATCACGCGCGGGTCGACCACACCCTCGGCGACCTCGACCACCGGCAGCACGCGCGGCGCCTCGGCGGCGATGATCGCCTTGGCCCTGGCCACACCCTCGGGACCGGCAAGGTCGGGCTTGGTCAGCAGGATGATATCGGCGCAGCTGATCTGGTCCTCGAAGACCTCCGACAGCGGTGTTTCGTGATCGAGGCTGTCGTCGGCCAGCCGCTGCGCGTCCACCCGCGCCACGTCGGGGGCGAAGCGGCCCGAGGCCACGGCCTCGGCATCGGCCAGCGCGATCACGCCGTCGACGGTGATCTTCGAGCGGATATCGGGCCAGTCGAAGGCCTTCAGCAGCGGCTTGGGCAGGGCGAGGCCCGAGGTCTCGATCAGGATGTGATCGGGGCGCGGCTCCAGCGCCATCAGCGCCTCGATGGTGGGGATGAAATCGTCGGCCACGGTGCAGCAGATGCAGCCGTTGGCCAGTTCCATGATGTTCTCGGCGGGGCAGTCGGGGATGGCGCAGCCCTTCAGGATCTCGCCATCCACGCCGACATCGCCGAATTCGTTGACGACGACCGCAAGGCGCTTGCCGCCCGGGTTCTGCATCAGGTGGCGGACCAGCGTCGTCTTGCCGGAGCCGAGGAAGCCCGTGATCACGGTGACGGGCAGTTTCGAAAGGTCGGTCATTCGGCAGGCTCCTGCGTTTGCGGGGTCAGGGGTGGGATGCGCGCAATGCAGTTGCGCTTGAAGTGCTCGGGACGCTGGCGCCACGGGATCAGCCCGTCCGCCGTCTGGTGATAAAGCGACGCGCCTTCCAGCAGCATGTCGGAATGCGACGCCTCGTCGACATTGCCGAACACATAGGTCCAGCGGTCGCCGCCCCGCAGCGCGACGGTGCAGCCGGACTCGCAGTTCTGCAGGCATTCGACAGCGGTGACGCGCACGCCCTCGGGCGCGTCCCGCGCGGTGATCTCGTCATACAGACGCTGTCCGGGGCGGCGGTCGTCGGCGGGGACGTCCATGCCCTTGCGGCATTTCACGCAGACAAGCAGTTCGGTCGGGGCAGTGGGCGCGGTCATCGTCTCTCCTGTCCGGGGGGATGACGGGCGCGGCCCTTCGACAGGGACCAATCCCGACACCGGCACACCCCGTCCGGTCTCAAAAGCTCTTCTCGCTGGCAGGTCTCCCGGCTTGCGGATCTCGGGCCTTGCGGCCCAGCGGTCCCCGACCTTCCCGGCGCGATGCCAGTGGCGATGGGGCCCTTTCCGGTTCACGGTCGCGGGGGCGGCTGCGCCTGACCCCGCACGGGGCTGCACATTCCCTTTTCACCTGTTTACACAGGCACCAGCAGGGTGCGAGATGCGCCCATTCGCCCCGAGTTGTCAAGGAGAAGCGCCATGTCCGACACGGTCACCCCCGAAGAGCAGGCCCGCCACGCCGAGAAGATGAAGAAGATCAAGGCGGCGCGCGATCGGATGATGGCAGGCAAGACCGGCGAGAAGGGGCTGATCATGGTCCACACCGGGCCGGGCAAGGGCAAGTCCTCCTCGGGATTCGGCATGGTGATGCGCTGCATCGCCCATGGCATGCCCTGCGCGGTGGTGCAGTTCATCAAGGGCAACTGGATCACCGGCGAGGCCGAGATGATCCGCGAACGCTTTGCCGAGGAATGCCGGTTCTTCGTCTCGGGCGAGGGCTTTACCTGGGAAACCCAGGACAAGGCCCGCGACATCGCCGCTGCTCAGGCCGGGTGGAAGATCGCGAAGGAACAGATCCTCGACCCCGAGATCCGCTTTGTGCTGCTGGACGAGATCAACATCGCGCTGCGCTACGATT
This sequence comes from Ponticoccus sp. (in: a-proteobacteria), assembly GCF_048381735.1. NCBI lineage: Bacteria > Pseudomonadati > Pseudomonadota > Alphaproteobacteria > Rhodobacterales > Roseobacteraceae > Ponticoccus > Ponticoccus sp. (in: a-proteobacteria). The sequence continues at coordinate 156,465 of NZ_JBLXGL010000008.1, read as the reverse complement.
ATCTCGACATCGACGAGGTGGTCGATTTCCTGCTGCACCAGAAGCCCGAGATGACCCACGTCTGCCTGACCGGCCGCAACGCCAAGCCCGAGCTGATCGAAGCCGCCGACCTGGTGACCGAGATGACGCTGGTCAAGCACCCCTTCCGCGACGGGATCAAGGCGCAGAAGGGGGTGGAGTTCTAGGCTCCCACCGTTCCTAGTGCGGCGTTTCGCGGGCCGGGCAAGGCCAAGCGGGTCGTCGCGCCCCTGGATCGTTTCGCACCAAGGCGCGCAGGGAATCGTCCCGCGCGATCCGGTGGCCTTGCTCCCGGGTCGGCTCTCCCGGCGGCGCTGCCCAAACGATCCGATGGCAATGCCGGAGCGTTGTCCCTGCCGACAGCCCCGTCCGCCCGTCATCTCTCCCGGCGGCCCTGCCCCTGCGTTGTCTCCCCTGCGCGTCTTCCCGTCCGGCGGCGCTGCGCTTGCGTCGCCCCGTCCGGCGGCGGCTGGACGCTGGAGGCAGTCCCGCCGCCCACCGCGCCCCCGGCCCCATGCCGGGATGCGGTGAAGGGCCCGGGATGCGCGGCGGTCAGATGTCCTTCATCAGCCTCAGCGCATCGTAGATCGCCGCGTGGGTGTTGCGGGCGCTCACCGCGTCGCCGATGCGGTAGAGCGCGAAACCCCCGTCCGGGTTGCGCGTCAGCTCCTGCGGCTGGCCGTCGATCAGCGCGTCGTAATCCACCGCGCCGCCGTTCGAGGACAGCGGCTTCAGCTCGAAATACAGCTCGTCCATCGGCAGGGTGCCGTAGTTCACCACCACCTGATCGTAGGTCTTTTCCGTCTTCAGGGCGCTGTAATCGGTGCCGATCACGGCCTTCAGCCGGTTGCCGTCGCGGGTCACGTCCTTGAGGCGGCGGGTGACAGTGAAGGTCACGTCCTTGTCCTGCAACGCGCGCATGTAGGGCACGAGGTTCATCGCCATGATGTCGGGCGCGAAGGTCCGGTCGGGGGTCATGATCTCGACCGTGCTGCCCGCATTGGCGGCAACCTCGGCGGCCATGACACCGGGATGATCGCCGCTTTCGTCGTAGATCAGGATGTTCTGGCCGGGCTTCACGTCGCCCGCGATGATATCCCAAGCGGTGACGACCAGATCCTGCTCCTTGCCGCTCTCGAAGAGTTCGGTGTTGGGCAGCCCGCCGGTGGCCACGATCACCACGTCGGGGTTCAGGGCGGTGACGTCTTCGGCCTCGGCCCATGTGTTGAAACGGAATTCCACGTCGCGCGCCGCGCATTGCGCCATGCGCCAGTCGATGATGCTGATCATCTCGCGGCGGCGCGGGTTCAGCGCGGTCAGGCGGACCTGTCCGCCGGGATCGGGCTGCGCCTCCAGCACCGTCACGGCATGACCGCGCTCGGCGGCGACGCGCGCCGCCTCGAGCCCGGCGGGACCGGCGCCGACGATCACCACCCGCTTGCGGGTCGCCGCCGGTTCGATGGTATGCGGCATGGTCAGTTCGCGGCCCGTGGCGGCGTTGTGGATGCACAAGGCATCGCCCGCCTGATAGATCCGGTCGAGGCAGTAGGTGGCGCCGACGCAGGGGCGGATATCGTCCTCGCGCCCCTCGACGATCTTCTTGACGATATGCGGGTCGGCCATGTGGGCGCGGGTCATGCCCACCATGTCCAGAAGCCCCGCCGCCACCGCATGGCGCGCCGTCGCCACATCGGGGATCTTGGCGGCGTGGAAGGTGGGCATGCCGGTGGCCTGCTTGACCCGACCGGCGAAATCCAGATGCGGGGCGTTCTTCATGCCCTGGATCGGGATCAGGTCGGTCATCGCCGGGTCGCTGTGGATCCGGCCCCGCACCACGTTGAGGAAATCGACCATGCCCGAGGCGGCAAGCCGCCTGGAAATCTCGATGCCGTCCTCTTCGGTGATGCCGCCTGCCTCGGCCTCGTCCGCCGTGTAGCGCAGCCCGACGATGAAGTCGTCGCCCACCCGCTTGCGGATGCCACCCAGCACATCCATCAGCAATTGCATCCGCGTGTCCAGCGTCTGGCCGCCGTAGGGGCCATCGAGGTCATTGGTCAGCGGCGACCAAAACTGGTCCAGCAGGTGGCCGTAGACCTGCAATTCGATCCCGTCCATGCCACCCGCCTTCATGCGTTCGGTGGCGTCGGCAAAGTCGGTGATGATGCGCTCGATATCCCAGTCTTCGGCCCGCTTGGGAAAGGCCCGGTGGGCCGGTTCGCGGTGCTTGGAGGACGACACCGAGGGCAGCCAGGCCCCTTTGTTCCACGCCGTGCGGCGGCCAAGATGCGTCAGCTGGATCATCACCGCGCAGCCGTGGTCGTGGCAGGCGTCGGTCAGCTGGCGGATCCACGGCACCACCTCGTCGCGATAGGCGAGGATGTTGTTGAAGACCGGCGGGCTGTCCTTGGACACCGCCGCAGACCCCGCCGTCATCGCCAGCGCCACGCCCGCCTTCGCCCGTTCGGCGTGATAGGCGGCGTAACGCGCCTTGGGCATGCCGTCCTCGGGGTAGGCCGGTTCATGGCTGGTGGTCATGATCCGGTTGCGCAGGGTCAGGTGCTTGAGCTGGTAGGGCTGAAGAAGCGGATCGCTGGACATGGCTGTGCCTTCTTGCTGAATGGCGGCACTTTTCGGGAAATGTTCACTTGTGTCAACAAAAAGATCACTAGTGTTTATTTCCTTGTATGGACGCGGCCCGGGGGATAATCATCGCGGCCATGACGACACAGGCAGAGCCCCCACTTCCCGAGGAAAAGACCAGCGGCTGGCGCGGCTCGCGCGAGGTCTGGTTGCAGGCCGCGCAGGCGGCGCTGATCGCCTCGGGGGTCGATGCGGTGAAAATCCAGCCGCTGGCCAATGGCTTGCAGCTGTCGCGCACCAGCTTTTACTGGTTCTTCAAGGATCGAAAGGCCCTCTTGGATGCGCTGCTGGAGGAATGGGACGCCAAGAACACCGGCGCCTTCGTCGAGGCCAGCACCGCCTATGCGGAGACGATCTCCGAGGCGATCCTGAACCTGATCGCCGTGTTCCTGGACGAGACGGTTTTCGAGCCGCAGCTGGACTTCGCGATCCGGGGCTGGGCGCATAAGTCCGAGGTCGCAGCGGCGCGAATCCATGCCGCCGACGAGGTCCGCATCGACGCGATCCGGGCGATGTTCGCGAGGTTCGGCTTTGCCGCCGACGAGGCAGAGGTGCGCGCCCGCACCGTCTACCTGACCCAGATCGGCTATATCTCGATGCAGGTTTCGGAAAGCCTTGCCACCCGGATGCAGCGCACGCCCGGCTACGTGAAGACCTTCTGCGGCACCGCCCCGACCGCCAGCGAGCTGGCCCGCTTCCACGCCCGGCTGAGGTTCGACCCGGCGGCGCCCTGACCACGGCGGGCCATGGGCGCGCAAAGCCTGCGGCCATGGCGCGGACGGGCCAGCGGGGCCTCTGGAAAGGCTTCACGGCCCGACGGCTTGACCAGGCCACCAAAGCGGGACGCCACCCTCGGGCAGCTCGGCGCGGACAGGATGCCAGCAGGCCCGGCAGGCGCGCCCCGGCAGGCGGTTTCCGCCGCGACGCGTGTTGTTCCTCCGCCGCCCTGCCGATGAACCTCCTGCCCCCTTGCCGCAGGTTCCGCAGGGCCCGGAATGACCGCCCCGTCGAAAACCGGGCACCGCTGCGCATCCTTGTGGCCGATGTCCTTCAACAGGCTGCCGTCCCGCGTTATAGATACGACGCATGCCGCCAGCTTCGAAGGATCCGCCCCATGCCCAAACGCCTTCTGACCGAATTCGGCATGGGCACCTCGCTCCGCCGGCAGGACTATACGCAGGCCGCCTGCCGGGGCGTCGAGAACGCGCTCTGGCACAATTCGATCAACCTCGCCGAGCTGTTCGGCAAGGAGAAGGCGGATATGCACATCACCGTCGACGTGGGCGTGCAGCAGCCCGAGCGTGTCGACGTGGCGAAGGTCGCGGCGGTCTTTCCCTACGGCACCGTCTCGGTCACCGTGACGAAGGGCGGGCTGGACGTGCCGCGCCCCGATGGCGACGGGCTGCCGACCGTCATGGCGAATGTCGCGATCTCGGTCGCGCTGGAGGGCATCTGATGCAGCGCTTCATCATCGAGATGGGCATGGGCAACGACCTGCACGGCATGGACTATACCAAGGCGGCCGGCCGCGCGATCGAGGATGCGCTGCGGCACTCGTCGATCCCGCTCTTCGGCGCGCTGGGGCTGGACCATGCCGAGATGCGCGTGCAGGTCACCGTCGCCGTGCAGGAACCCGAGCGTGTCGACTGCGCCGCCCTGACCGCCCGCCTGCCGCGCGGCAGGGCCGAGGTCCGCGCGGTGCACGGCGGGCTGAACGTCACCAACCCCGACAGCAAAGAGGTCACGGTCATCGCGCAGGCCGCCGTCGAGGCCTTTCTGTCCAAGCAGGTCTGAGCCGTGATGCCTGCACTGATCGTCTGGGATTTCGACGGCGTCCTGAACGCCAACCTGCGCGGCGGGCGGACCTTCTGGGCCGACAACATGAAGGCCGATCTGGGCATCGACCCGCGCGGCTTCAGCCACGAGATGTTCACGGCGGGCGACTTTCGCGACATCCTGCGCGGGCGGCGGGACTTGCTGCTGCATGTCTCGGACTGGCTGGCGCGGCACGGGCATGACCTCAGCGGCGAGGATTTCCTTGCCTACTGGTTCGAAAAGGACGCCCATCCCGACGCCGAGGTGCTGGGCTGGCTGAAGGCGCATCCGGCGCGCCATGTCATCGGCACCAACAACGAACACCGGCGCTGCTGCTACATCGAGGAGCAGATGGGCTATGCGGCCCATGTGGACCATGTCTTTTCTTCGGGCCGGATGGGGGCGGCAAAGCCCGACCCCGGCTTCTTCGCACAGATCGAGCACTGGGCCGGTCTGGCGCCCGCGCGCATCCTGCTGGTCGACGATGTCGCCGCCAATATCGCCGCCGCCACGGCCCGGGGCTGGCAGGGGTTCCATTTCACCGACACGACCCGCAAGGCGCTGCCCGAAAGGCTGGGGCTATGAGCGCCCCGGCCCGCGTCACCCGCTACCGAATCACCGCGCGCCGCGATGTGCCCGCGCCGCGCCTCAGCCTCGCGCTTGTCGCCGACCTGCATGCCTGCCGCCCCTTCATGGACCTGCCGCGCATCCGGGCGCTGGTGGCGCAGACCAATGCGCTGGGGGCCGACATGATCCTGCTTCTGGGCGACTACGTGGGCCATGTCTATGGCGGCCGCAGCCTGCCGCCGGAACCGGTGACCGAGGCGCTGGCGCAGCTGAGCGCACCGCTGGGGGTCTTCGCCGTCTTCGGCAACCACGACTGGAAGGACGACCGGCAGGCCCGGGCCACCGGCGACCCGACCATATGGCACCGGGCCTTTGCCGCGCACGGCCTGCCCTGCCTGAACAACGACGCGCTGACCATCGAGGCGCCCGGCGGCGCCTTCACGCTGGCCGGGCTCGATTCGCAGCGCGCCTTCCGCAGCTTTTGGCACCGCGACGCGCCGGGGGCGGACCGGCTGGACCAGGTGCTGCCCAAGCTGGACCCGGCCCGCTTCACCCTGCTGATGGCGCATGAGCCGGACATCTTCCCCGAACTGCCCGGCCATATCGACCTGACGGTTTCCGGCCATACCCACGGCGGCCAGATCCTGCCCTTCGGCCAGCCGCTTGTGGTGCCCTCCCGCTTCGGCACGCGCTATGCCTACGGCCATACCGAGGAAGAGGGGCGGCAACTGGTGGTCTCGGGCGGGCTGGGCTGTTCCGGGCCGCCGTTCCGCTACCGCAGGCCGCCGGAACTGGTGCTGCTGGAGATCGCATGACCGCGCTGATGATACAGGGCACCGGGTCGAACGTCGGCAAGTCGATGCTGGTCGCCGGGCTGTGCCGGGCCGCCCGCCGGCGCGGGCTGTCGGTCGCGCCCTTCAAGCCGCAGAACATGTCGAACAACGCCGCCGTGACCGCGGATGGCGGAGAGATCGGGCGCGCGCAGGCGCTGCAGGCGCTGGCCTGCGGGCTGGCGCCGCATACGGACATGAACCCGGTGCTGCTGAAGCCGGAAACCGATGTCGGCGCGCAGGTCGTGGTGCAGGGGCGGCGCATCGCCACCGTGAAGGCGCGCGACTATGCCCGGCTGAAGCCCGACCTTCTGGCTTCCGTGCTAGAGAGCTTTCGCAGGCTCAGCGCCGCGCATGACCTCGTGATCGTCGAGGGCGCGGGCAGCCCGGCAGAGGTCAACCTGCGCGCGGGCGACATCGCCAACATGGGCTTTGCGCAGGCGGCGGATGTGCCGGTGATCCTCTGCGGCGACATCGACCGGGGCGGGGTGATCGCGCAGATCGTCGGCACGCAGGCGGTCATGGACGCGGCGGACAGCGCCCGCGTGGCGGGATTCCTGATCAACAAGTTCCGGGGCGACCCCTCGCTCTTCGACGACGGCTATGCGCTGATCGAGCAGCGCACCGGCTGGCGCGGCTACGGCGTCGCGCCGTGGTTCCCGCAGGCCTGGAAGCTGCCCGCCGAGGACGCGCTGGACATCGGCGCACCGGTGCGGGCCGGGGGGCTGCACGTGGTCTGCCTGCGGCTCTCGCGGATCGCCAATTTCGACGACATGGACCCGCTGGCGCAGGAGGATGGCCTGCGCCTGACCATGCTGCCGCCCGGAGAGGCCCTGCCCGGCGACACCGACGTGGTGATCCTGCCCGGCAGCAAGTCCACACGCGGCGACCTCGCCTTCCTGCGCGCGCAGGGCTGGGACGTGGATATCGCGGCGCATGTCAGGCGCGGCGGCCATGTGCTGGGCATCTGCGGCGGCTTCCAGATGCTCGGGCAGTGGATCGACGACCCCGAGGGCATCGAAGGCCCCGCCGGGCGCGATGCGGGCCTTGGCCTCTTGCGCATCGGCACGGTGATGACCGGCGACAAGCGCCTGACAGAGGTGCGGGCCGTGCACGCGGCCTCTGGCACCGGGTTCGACGGCTACGAGATCCACATCGGGCGCAGCGAGGGGGCGGATCGCGCGCGGCCCTTCGCGCTGGTCGACGGCGCCCCCGAGGGCGCGGTCAGCGCCGATGGCCGGGTGGCAGGCAGCTACCTGCACGGCATGTTCCGCGACGACGGCTTTCGAGCGGCATGGCTGGCGGGCTTCGGGGTGCAGGCCTCGGGGCGCTACGGCGAAACGGTCGAGGCGACGCTGGACGCGCTGGCCGACCACATGGAACAGCATCTGGACGTGGCGGGCCTGCTGGCGGCGGCGCGCTAGGCCATCGCCCGCGTCAGCCAGCGCCACTCGGCCTCTGTCCCGGGCAGGCCGAGACGCAGCCAACGGTCAGAATAGGGAAAGCGGCGGGTCCAGACACGCGCCTGCGCCAGCCGGTCCTGCGCCCTGGCGGCGTCTGGCGTCGCATAGGTGCGAAACAGCGTCGTGCCCCCCACCAGCGACCAGCCCGCCTGCCCGGCCAGCCGGTCCATGCGCTCGGCATCCTGCGCCAGCCGCGCAACGGTGGCCGCCTGCCAGACGGTGTCCGCATAGGCGGCCTGCCCCGCCGCAAGCGCCGGGCCACAAACCGCCCATGGCCCGGCCATGCGGCGCATGTCGTCGACGAGGGGGCCGTGGGACAGCGCAAAGCCCAGCCGCAGCCCGGCGAGACCGTAGAACTTGCCGAAACTGCGCAGCACCACCGCCCGGGCGCCCTCTGGCAGGCGCCCCCAGTGCGGCAGGATGGACAGTTCGGGCGCGGCATCGGCAAAGCTTTCGTCCACCACCAGAAGCCCGACGCGCCCGGCCACCGCAAGCAGCGCATCGGGATCGTGCCGCTGACCGTCCGGGTTGTTGGGATTGACCACGACCGCGACGCCGCAATCATCTAGTGCGTCCAACGTCGCGACCTCCTCGACCGTCCAGCCCATGGCGCGCAGGGCGGCGGCATGTTCGTTGTAGGTCGGCCCCAGCACGCGGGCCAGCCCCGGCGCCCGCAGGCGCGGGACCAGCTGGATCGCCGCGGAAGCCCCCGCCAGAGCCAGGCACTCACAGCCCTGCGGGGCGCCAAAGGCCGCGCGCGCGGCCTTTTCCACCGCCGCGATGTCGCGCCCCAGCGGCAGGGCGGTCAGGGCCTCTGCCGCAAGATCGGGCATCGGGTAGGGCAGGCGGTTGATGCCGGTGGACAGGTCCAGCCAGTCGCCGCCGCCGTAAACCGCGCGCGCGCGGTCGAGATCGCCTCCGTGATCGCGCATCACCCCTCCGTCACACCATCCAAAGCAGCGCCAGCAGCCCGGCCCCCAGCACCATCGTCCGCCGGTAGAGCGCCAGCCCGCGCCGCAGGTCCTGCGGCTCCGGGTCCGGGGCCGCAGCGTTCACATATGGCTCATCGGCGACGGTATTGCCATAGACGCGCGGACCGGACAGCCGCCGGTGCAGCGCCCCGGCCATCGCCGCCTCGGGCCAGCCCGCGTTGGGCGAGCGGTGCTGCCGCGCATCGCGGCGCATGACGGCAATGGCCCGGCCCGGCCGCCCCGAGGCCAGCGCGAAGAGCAGCCCGGTCAGCCGCGCAGGCAGAAGGTTCACCAGATCGTCCAGCCGCGCGGCGGCCTTGCCGAAGTCCTCGTAGCGCTCGGACCTATGGCCGATCATCGAATCCATCGTATTGATCGCCTTGTAGACGGCCAGCCCCGGCAGCCCCGCCACCACCCCCCAGAACAGCGGCGCCACGATCCCGTCCGAGGTGTTCTCGGCCAGGCTTTCAAGCGCCGCGCGGGCGACACCCCGGGTGTCCAGCCGCGCCGGGTCGCGCCCGACGATCATCGCCACGGCCCGGCGCGCCCCGGCGAGGTCTCCGGCGGCGAGGGGTCGGGCAACAGCTGCGACGTGCTGGTCCATCGACCGCACCGCCAGCAAGGGCCAGGCCGCCAGCGCACCCACCAGCAGGCCCGCCCAGCCCCCGGGCAGGGCCGCCTGCAGCAAGAGCGCGGGCACCATCACCGCCGCGCAGACCAGCGCCACGGTCAGCGCCCCCATGGCGCGGCGGCGCCCCGGCGCGCCCCCGTTCAGTCGCGCCTCGAGCATCGAGATCAGCGCGCCGATCCAGACCACCGGGTGGCCGATGCGCCGGTACAGCCGGTCGGGCCAGCCCACCGCCGCGTCCAGCGCCATGGCCAGCAGCATCATCCCCGCGACGCTCATCCCCGGCCCCCGGTCGTGAAGTGGCACAGGCCCGTCAGGCCCGCCTCTGCCATAGGCTCGAACAGGCCCTCCGGCACCCCCCCGGGGGCGAAAATCAACGCCCGGGCAGAGCCTGTGTGCGCGCGGGCGTGGCCCAGGGCGCCCAGGGCTGCGGCAAGCGCCTCTGTCGGGTCGTCCGAGGGGCCGCGCAGGGCGGTGCAGCGCCGCGCGGACTCTGATGCGATCCCTGCGGCCTCGGCCAGCTCCGGCGCACCGCGCCACGCGGCAACCAGATCGGCGACGTCCGGGAAGGCCAGGTCCGCCGGATCGGTGCGCAGCGGCGGGCCGAAGAAGCCGCCCACCACCTCGGCGCGGGGCGGCGGCGCCACATTCTCCAGCACCCGCGCCTGACGCGGCGCCCAGAGCACCGCGTCGGGCGCGGGCAACATCAGCGGATCGGTGGCGCCCTCGACCGCAAGGCAGGCCTCTGCGAGCCCCTCGGGCACGCCCGCCTCCCGCGCGATGGCCACCAGCGCCGCCGTCGACATGCCCGCGCCGCCGCCGACCGGGAAGGCGGCGCGCAGGTCCCATGCCCCTTCGGCATCGCGACCGATCCGCTGTAGCAGCGCCCGGACCAGCGCCTCCGGCAATACGGGATCGCCGGTCAGGGCAAAGGGCGCCGCCGCGCGCTCTCGGGTCACGCGCACGCCCCGGTCCGGGCAGGCCAGCGTCACCAGTGCCAGCGGCCCCTCCGGACCGAGGCGGCCCTGCAGCCACTCGCCGAAATGTCCGGCAACAAAACTCATCCCGCCGCCCGGTTGGTCTGGACGATCGACCAGCCCCCGGCGTGGCGGCGCAGGCGGGTCAGGGACAGCGGCGCGACCTCGAAGGTCAGGCCCGCCGCGACATCGCCCAGCGCATGGCCCAGCGCGGCGCGCACGGTGCCCGCATGGGCGACGACCGCAACCGGCCCCTCTGGCAGGTCCGCCAGCGCGGGCAGCACCCGAGCGGCCATCTGCACAAAGCTCTCGCCACCCGGATAGGCCTGTCGCGCCAGTGTCTCGCGCGGCATCGGGCCAAGATCCGGCAGGCTGTCGACGGGCCTGCCGTCCATGGTGCCGAAGTCCTGCTCCCACAGGCGCGGATCGGGGACCGGGGACTGCCCGGGCCAAAGCGCGCGTGCCGTCTGCACGCAGCGCAGGGCGGGCGAAACACGGATCTGGCGCACCTCCGCCAGAAGGCTGCGCAGCGCGGCAGTTCCGGCCTCTGGCAGGCATGCGGGCACGTCGGTCCGCCCGCACAGGCGCCCGCCATGGTCGGCGGGGGCGTGGCGGATCAGCAAAAGCTCGTTCGTCGCAAACAGGGCCATGCGGTCTTTCCAATCGCGTCGGAACCTGCTTTTTCACGATCCCATGACAAAGTCGATCCTCATCACCGGCGGCGCCCGGTCCGGCAAGAGCACTCTGGCGGAACGCATGGTCGAGGGTTTCGGCCTGCCCGCCACCTATATCGCCACGGCGCAGGCCTTCGATGCCGAGATGGAACAGCGGATCGCGGACCATCAGGCGCGGCGCGGCGCGGGCTGGCACACGGTGGCCGAACCGCTCGACCTGCCCGGCGCGCTGGAGGCCGCCGACCCCGCGCGCCCGGTGCTGATCGACTGCCTGACGCTCTGGCTGACCAACCTGATGCTGGCAGAGCGCGACTGGCGCGCCCCCGCCGAGGCGCTGGCCGGGTCGCTGGCGCGCGACAGGGCGCCGGTGGTGATCGTCACCAATGAGGTCGGCGCCGGTATCGTGCCGGAAAACGCCCTTGCACGGGCCTTTCGCGATGCCGCGGGAAGCCTGAACCAGACCATCGCGCAGGCCTGTGACGAGCTTTGGCTCTCTGTCGCGGGCCATCCTTTGCAAATCAAGTGAACACGGTGACTTGCCCATGACTGCCCTGCCCCTCAAGCGCCTCGACGACGTGGCGGCGCTGGACCTTCCCGGCTTCGACACCGAGGCGGCCCGCGCCGCCGAGGCCCGCCAGATGACCCTGACGAAGCCGCCCGCCTCGCTGGGCCGCCTCGAAGACCTCGCGGCCTTCATGGCGGGCTGGCGCGGCGTGGCACAGCCGCGGATCGACAAGGCGCAGGCGCTGGTCTTCGCGGGCAACCACGGCATCTGCGCGCGCGGCGTGAACCCCTTCCCGCAAGAGGTGACGACGCAGATGGTCGCCAATTTCAAGGCCGGCGGCGCGGCGATCAACCAGCTGTGCCGGGTCGCCGGCGCGGATCTGGAGGTGGTCGCGCTGGAGCTCGACCGGCCCACGGCGGATTTCACCGCAGGCCCCGCCATGACCGAGGCCGAGACGCTGGAGGCCATGGCCACGGGCGCGGCGGCGGTCGACACCGGCGCCGACATCCTGCTGCTGGGCGAGATGGGCATCGGCAACTCCACCGTCGCGGCGGCGCTGGCTCTGGGCGCTTTCGGCGGCAATGCGCAGGGCTGGGTCGGGCGCGGCACCGGGTCGGACGCCGATGGCATGTCCCTGAAGGCACGGGTGATCGCCGAAGGCGTGGCGCTGCATGACGGCCTGTCCGCCATGGGCAAGCTGGCGGCGCTGGGTGGCCGCGAACAGGCGGCGATCTGCGGCGCGGTGCTGGCGGCGCGGATGGCCCGCATTCCGGTGATGCTGGACGGCTTCATCTGCTCGGCCTCGGTGGCGCCGCTCTTCGCGGCCCGGCCCGAGGCGCTGGACCACTGCCTGATCGCGCATCGCAGCGCCGAGCCGGGGCACCGGCAACTGGCCGAGAAGATAGGCAAGGCGCCGCTTCTCGACCTTGGGATGGCCCTGGGCGAAGGCTCCGGCGCGGCGTTGGCGCTGACGGTCCTGCGCGGCGCGCTGGCCTGCCACAACGGCATGGCCACCTTCGCCGAGGCCGGAGTGGCGGGCGCGTGATCCGGCGCCGCCTGTCAGAGATACAGGTGGCGGTGATGCTGATGTCCCGCCTCCCGGCGGGGCAGCTGGGTGACGGGTTTCCCTCGATGAATGCCGCGCGATGGGCCTTTCCGCTGGTCGGCCTGCCGGTGGGCCTGCTGGTCTGGGCGGTGCTTGCAGCCCTGCCCGATGGCCCGGTGGGCGCGGCGCTGGCCCTTGGCGCGGCGACGCTGGTCACCGGCGGGCTGCACCACGACGGGCTGGCGGATTTCGCCGACGGCATGGGCGGGCAGAACCGGGAGCGACGGCTGGAGATCATGCGCGACAGCCGGGTCGGCAGCTATGGCGTGATCGTCCTGATCTTCACGGTGCTTCTGGGCGGGCTGGCGCTGGCCGAGCTGGGCGCCGACCTCTGGGCGATCCTCTTCGTCAGCCTTCTCAGCCGCCTGCTGATGGTCTGTACGCTGGACCTCCTGCCCCCGGCCCGGACCGAGGGATTGGGGCAACAGGCCTCTGGCACGACCTCCCGCATGGCATGGCTGCCCGGCGCGGCGCTGGCGCTGGCCTGCGGCGCGCTGTCCGGCAGCGCTGCGGTCTGGGGCGCCGGGGCCGTCATGCTGGGCACCGCCGCGCTGGTCGGATGGCAGGCCCGGCGCCAGTTGGGCGGGCAGACCGGCGATGTGCTGGGGGCGGTGCAGCTGGCCTCGGAGACCGCGGGCTGGGTCGCGCTGGCGGCGCTGCTGGGCGCGGGCTGACAGTCCGAACACCTTCGTACCCGGGGGCGCACGGGGGCAGCCCGGACAAAAGGGCCTTGCCGCATCGGTGGCCCCAATCCCCCAAGCTCCGCGAAAGCACGGCCCCCACCCGGCCAGCCAGGAACGCGACCGGTGCGGTGGGGAAAGCGCTTTGCCGCCGCGCTGATCCCCCTCGCCCGCGACCTCAAAAGCGCTTTCGGCGCCCCCGCGGCCACGGGCGCGCGGGGTGCGATGGGGGAGAAGCGATTTGGACCCCGGGGCGGTCCGGTCGACACACAGCCCGGAAAATCGCTTCCCCGCGCCCGGCCTAGAAGGCCTGCGCCGCCTCGACCGCGCGCTTCCAGCCGGCGTATTTCGCGTCGCGGCTTTCCGCCTCCATCGCCGGGACAAAGCTGCGGTCCAGATCCCAGGTTTCCGAGAAACCGGCCATGTCGGGATAAAGCCCGGCCCGCTGGCCCGCCAGCCAGGCGGCGCCCATGGCGGTGGTCTCCAGCACCGTGGGCCGGTCGACGCCCGCGCCGATGATATCCGCCAGGAACTGCATCGCGTAGTCCGAGGCGCTCATGCCGCCATCCACGCGCAAGACCGACTCGGCCTCGGCTTTCCAGTCGGCGCGCATCGCGTCCAGCAGGTCCCGGGTCTGGTAGCCCACCGATTCCAGCGCCGCGCGGGCGAATTCCTCGGGGCCCGAGTTGCGGGTCAGCCCGAAGATGGCGCCCCGGCAATCGGCGTTCCAGTAGGGCGCGCCAAGGCCGGTGAAGGCGGGCACCAGCACCACCTGCTGGGCATCGTCGGCGGCCTCGGCCAGCGGCTGCGTCTCCTTGGCGTCGCGGATGATCTTCAGCCCGTCCCGCAGCCATTGCACCACGGCACCGGCGATGAAGATCGAACCTTCGAGCGCATAGGTCGGCTTGCCGTCCATCTGGTAGGCGATGGTCGTCAGCAGGCGGTTCTGCGAGACCACCGGTTCCGCCCCGGTGTTCATCAGCGCGAAGCACCCGGTGCCATAGGTCGATTTCAGCATGCCCGGCTGGAAACAGGCCTGCCCGATGGTGGCCGCCTGCTGGTCGCCCGCAACGCCGAGGATCGGGATCTCTTCGCCGAAGAGGTCGGCGCGGGCCATGCCGAAGTCGGCGGCGCAATCCTTGACCTCGGGCAGCAGCGATTGCGGGATCCGCAGCATCTCGCACATCTCGTCGGACCATGCGCCGCGCCGGATGTCGTACAGCATCGTGCGCGCCGCATTGGTGGCGTCGGTGACATGTTCGGCGCCGCCGGTCAGGTGCCAGATCAGCCATGTGTCCACGGTGCCGAAGGCCAGCTCTCCGGCCTCGGCCCGGGCGCGCGCGCCCTCGACGTTGTCCAGCAGCCAGGCCAGCTTGGTCCCCGAGAAATAGGGATCGAGCAGCAGGCCGGTGGCCTGTGTCACCGCCGCCTCGAGGCCCCGTTTCTTGAGATCGGCGCAGAAGGCAGAGGTGCGGCGATCCTGCCAGACGATGGCATTGTGCAGGGGCTTGCCGGTCTTGCGGTCCCACAGCAGCGTCGTCTCGCGCTGGTTGGTGATGCCGATCCCGGCGATGTCGCCCGCGCGCACGCCGGCCTTTTCCATCACGCCCCGGCAGGTGGCGGCAACCGTGGTCCAGAGGTCCGAGGCCTCGTGTTCCACCCAGCCGCTGTCGGGATAGTGCTGGGCGAACTCTTCCTGTGCGACGGCCGCGACTTTCATGGCCTCGTCGAAGAGAATGGCGCGACTGGATGTCGTGCCCTGGTCGATCGCCAGGATATAGGGCATGGGGTCTCCTCCCGGTTGCGGGGTCTTGCCGCCCCGACGCGGATCACACAGTGGCCCGGAATGCGCCGAAAGGTCAAACGGATGCGCGGGCGGCGGCCTCGGAATTCTCTGGCCTTGCGGCGCACCGCCGTGTGAAGGTGACGGCGCAGCCGCTGGGGGCGCAGCGCGATCGCGAGGGGAAGCGTGGCCAAGATCCTGATCCTTGAAGACGATACGGTTTTTGCCGGCCTTGTGCGGCGCGATCTCGAAGCCTTCGGCCACACCGTCTCGCTGGCCGCCACCGGGCACGAGGCGCTGGAGCTGGTGATCGCCGAGGCCTTCGATGCCGCCATCGTCGACGTCTACATCAAGGTCGACGGGCGCCTGACCTCGGACGGCGGGGTCCTGTTCATTTCGCGGTTGCGGACGCTTCTGGCGGAAACCCGCAACGCCACGCGCACGGATATCCCGGTGCTGGCCATCTCCGGCGCGGCGCGGGCCGGCATGCCCTACGACATTCTGGGCACCACCCGGAAGCTGGGCGCGGACGATGTGCTGCCCAAGCCCTTCGCGCCCCAGGTCCTGCGCGAGAAGCTGGACGCGCTGCTGTCCGGCCAGGGCGGGGATGGCGGGGCGCCGTGATCGCGCTCTTTCGGCCCCTTGCTTTCGCACTGACCCTGCTTGGCGCGGCGGGGATGGCCACGGCGCAGGACGCGGCGCCGCTGGTCTCGGGCTGGACGCCGACGCCGGGGTTCTTCACGCCGGTCGAAGGGGATGGCCCGCCGTCGGGGTTTTTCGGCGATATCGGGCAGGAGATCGCCGCGCGCAGCGGGATCGACATCGCCTTCCGCAAGCTGCCGGACGTCATCTCGATCATCGAACAACAGGCCAGCGGCGAGGCGCAGATCCTGCCCGGCGCCGCCCGGATTCCGGCCCTGGCGGACAGCAACATCTTCTCGGCGCCGGTGGCGGAAAGCGAGGTGCATCTGTTTGTCCGCGCCGACGCCCCGCCCGAACGCACCCGCGACAGCTTTGACGGCCTCAGCCTTGGCGTGGTGGACCGCACCGCGGGCGCCGACATGGCGCAGGGCATCGGCGCGGATAACACCGTCATCGCCTATCCCGACTTCGGCGCCGCGCTGGGGGCGCTGCTGTTCGGTCAGATCGACGGGCTTGTGGCGGTCTATCCCGGTGTGATGGGCGTGTTGCGCGCCAACGGGCTGGAAGCCGAGGTGCGCCGCCTTGGCCCTGCCCTTGCAACGACCCGCCACGTGGTCGCCCTGCACGACTCCCGCGCCGATCTCATGCCGCGCGTGCAAGAGGCGCTGGACGCGATGGAGGCGGACGGCACGCTGGCGGGGCTGCGCCGGAAGTGGGCCATGGACGTGCCCGCGCCACCGCCGCAGGTCTACGTGGTCGGGGTGCCGGACTTTCCGCCCTACCAGATGCAGGCGGAGAACGGGCGCTTCACCGGCTTCGGCGTCGAGGTGCTGCGCGATCTGGCGGATCGCGCCGGGATGCCGCTGCGCTTCGTCCCGATCACCAACGAGCAATTTGCCGAAGGGCCGCGCAGCGGGCAGATCGACCTGATCTCTCTGGTCGGCTTCAGCGACGACCGGCGCAACCGGATGGATTTCACGCTGCCGCTCGATTCCGCCGCTTTCTCGGTCTTCGAGCGGCGCGGCGGGCCCCGCGTCCTTGCCGAGGGCGAAAAGGTCACGCTCGAGGCTCTGGACGGGCTGCGTGTCGGCATCGAGGGCTCGACCGTGGTGCGCGCGCTGATCCCCGCGGCGGCGGGGCTGGATCTTGTGACGTTCGACGGTCACGAGGCCCTGTTTCGCGCGCTTGTCGACAAACAGATCGACGTGGCGCTGTACCTGACGACGACGGGCACGCGCGCCCTTGGCGATCTTGGCCTTGACGGCCGGATCACCCTGCGCCAGCCGCCGCTGCTGACCTCGGAAGGCGGCATCGCGCTGCGCTTCGGCCTTGCCGGCACACGCGAACGGCTGAATGCCGTGATCCCCGGCTACCTCAGTTCGCCGCGCTACGAGGCCCTCCGCCGGGAATGGTACGGCGCGCCGCAGTTCTGGACGCCCGAGCGCATCCGCACGGCCGGATATGCCATCGCCGCGGCCGCCGTTCTGTCGGCCCTGTCCATCGCCCTGGTCAGCCTGCGCGGGCGGCGACAGGCCGAGGCGCTGAACCGGCAGATCGCCATGGCCCATACCCGCATGGGCGCGCTCCTCGACGCCACGCGCGGCGCCGTGCTGGGGCTGGCGCGCGGCGGCGAGATCCTTGTGGCCAACCCCAGCGCGCAGGAGATGCTGGCCCTTGGTCCGGGCGACCTGCCGAAACCCTGGCCCGACGCGGTGACCTTTCTGGACCGCGAGGATCTTGCGCCGCTGGAAGCCTCGCACGATCCCATGCAGCGCGCCCTGGCCGGACAGATCCTGAAGGGCGAAGTGGCGCTGCTGCAGGTGCCGGGGGCGCGGTCGAAGCGCTATGTCCGCGTCTCCAGCGCGCCCGTGGGGGCGGGCGATCCCGGGGGCCTGCATTCGGTGCTGATCCTCGACGACGTGTCCGAGCAGGAGGCCAACCGCCAGCAACTGGAGCGCGCCACGCGGCTGGACGCGCTGGGGCAGCTGACCGGCGGCGTCGCGCATGACTTCAACAACCTGCTGGCGACCATCGAATACGCGGTGCAGCTTGCCGCCCCCGAGGCCTCGCCGCGCGCGCAGGGCTTTCTGGATACCGCGCTGCAGACGATCCACCGCGGCGCGGCGCTGACCAAGCGGCTTCTGGCCTTTGCCAAGCAGCAGCCGGGGCTTGCGCGCTCCTACCCCGTCGAAACCGTGCTGAAGGACTTCGAGGCGCTGTCGCGGCCCTCGATCGAGAAGAGCATCGCGCTGGAGTTCACGGTCGACGAGCCGGACCTTTACGTGCACTGCGATGCGCTGCAACTGGGCAACGCGCTGCTGAACCTCGTGCTGAACAGCCGCGACGCGATCCTGCGCAGCGGCACCGGCGACCGGATCACCGTTCTGGCCCGCGCCGCGCTGCACAGCAAGGCCGCGCCGCTGGCACCCGTGGAATCCGCCCGCGTCGTCACCACCGAGGGGCTGAAGGCCGAGGGCGCGGTCACCGAGACCGGCAAGGTCTATCGCTACGTCGAGTTCTCGGTCAGCGACAACGGGCCCGGCATGACCGACGAGGTCAAGCGGCGCGCCGTCGACCCCTTCTTCACCACGCGCGAAAGCAACTCTGGCACCGGGCTGGGCCTGTCCATGGTCTACGGCTTCGTGCAGCAGTCGAACGGGGAACTGCGGATCTATTCCGAGGTCGACAAGGGCACCAGCGTGCGCATCCTTCTGCCGCGTGGCACGGCAGAGGGCGGCGGGCGCGAGAAGCCGGTGCCGATGGACGACCCCGAAGAGGGGCGCGGCGAAACCCTGCTGGTCGTCGAGGACGACGAGGGCCTGCTGCGGATGATCCGCGACATGCTGGAACAGATGAACTACCGGGTGATCTCTGCCGCCTCGGGCAACGAGGCCATCGCGATCATTGACGAAGGCGTGCCCTTCGACCTGATGCTGAGCGACGTGGTCATGCCCGGCCGCATCGGCGGCTTCGAACTGGCCCGGCACCTGCGCGACAGCCGCCCCGACATGCCCATCGTCTACATGTCGGGCTACACCGGCATCGCGCGCTCGGAAATGGGCGAGGTCCCCGCCCCGCTGGTGCAGAAGCCCTGCCCGCGCCGGGTTCTGGCCGAAGTCCTGCGCCGCCAGCTGGACAGCGCCGGGACGCAATAGCCGAACGGCCCCACCCGCCTGCGGGACAGCGGGCCGCATGCCACAGGCTGCCCCCCGGCACCGGCATTTTCTCCGCAGCGGTTCCGACGCGCGGGACAGCGCACGGGACGCGACCGGCCCCGACCCGCCGGATCAGGGCGCGCGTTGCAGGGTGATCGTCAGCCCCTGCAGGATCTTTTCCTTGATGAAATAGGGCGTGATCCGCATCTCTGTCTTCTCGCCCTTCAACTGGAAGACCTCGCTGCGGCTTTTCTGCCGCGTCAGCACATCGTGGCAGATGTCCACCAGCGCCGGGAAGGGCGTTTAGGGCAGGAAGACCTGGCTGATGTGGCCCAGATGCGCGCCGCGCTCTGTCAGGGAAAACAGTTCGATGGCGTTCTGCGAGGCGCTCTTGATGTTGAGAGAGGTGTCCAGCACCAGAAGCGGCAGCGGCAGCGCCACCTGGATCGCGTTCTTCTCGGCCACCAGACGGTTCAGCTCGTCCGAGTTGATCAGCAGTTCCTCGTTGACGGTGATCAGTTCCTCGTTGGTGGACTGCAACTCCTCGTTCGAGGTCTCCAGTTCCTCATTCGTGGACTGAAGCTCTTCGTTGGTGGACTGCAGCTCCTCGTTGGTGGATTGCAGTTCCTCGTTCGAGGTCTGCAACTCCTCCATGGTGATCTGAAGCGCCTCGCGCGAATCCGCCAGCTCGTTCTCGACATGGGTGAGGTAGCTCGACGCCTCCTCGCTGCCCCGGTCCAGTTCGGTGCTGCCGTCGACCATCGTCGTGTCGATGGACAGAAGCGCCAGCCGCCCGTGGTTGCCCGGGTCGATGTTCAGCGGATAGGCCCGCAGCCGCACCCGGTTGAAATCCGGCCCCTTGACGTCGCGCCACAGCCCGTCGCGCGGGCGCCCGTGCTTCAGGCACAGCGGGATCAGGCTGCTGGCATCGGCGGCCAGTTCCGCCTTCAGCACCATGGTGTTCAGCCGCCCCCTCAGGTCGTCGGTAACCCGCGTGAAGGGGCTGATGTCGCCGAAGATGCGGATGATGTCCTTGTGCACGTTCACCAGCACCCCCTGAGGCGCCACGGATTCCGCCAGCGCCTTGAAGGTATCCGTCTCCAGCACGTCGCTGCCGGCCCGCGCCTTGTCCGGGCGCTGGCGCACGCCGTCTGTGATCTTGGAATTGCCGAAGCGCACCAGCGCCTTGTGGTCGAAGGTCGTGTCCAGCCGCTTGCGGAACAGCCGGGCGCCGTCGCGGACGCGGTGGAAATAGGGCTCCATCGCGCCGATGCTTTCCGAGGCGCCAAGGAACAGGATCCCGCCCGGCCTCAGCGCATACAGCAGGCGTGACATGACCTTTTCCTGCAGGGGCGTGTCGAAGTAGATCATCGTGTTGCGGAAGCTCACGAGATCGATGTCGCTGAACGGCGGGTCCTGAAAGACGTTGTGGCGCGAGAACAGCACCTGATTGCGGATCTCGGGCTTCACCCGCAGCACATCGTCCGACAGGGTGAAATACTTCTGCTGCACCGCATCCGGAATGCCCGAAGAGGCCGCCGCCGGATAGGCCCCGTTGCGCCCGCGGGTCAGGGCGGAATCGTCAAGATCGGTGGCAAAGATCTGCACCGCCCGGTCGCGCGGCATGCCCCGCCGGTCCATCAGGTCGTTCAGCATGAAGGCAATGGAATAGGCTTCCTCGCCGGTTGCGCAGCCCGGCACCCAGATGCGGAACGGGCGGTCCTTGACGCCCTCCACGTAGTCCGCCAGCTCTGCCTCCAGCGCGTCGAACTGTTCGGGGTCGCGGTAGAACCGGGTGACCGAGATCAGCAGGTCGCGATAGAGCGCGTCCAGTTCCTCGGGGTTGTCGCGGCAGAACTCGACGTAGCGGGCGTATTCCTCGAACCCCAGCGCGATCAGGCGGCGCTGGATGCGGCGGCTGACGGTGTTTTCCTTGTAGTGGCGGAAATTGACCTTGGTCCGGGCCTGAAGCTGGTGGAACAGGTCGTCGTATTCCGTCGGCTGTTCGAGGATCGCCTGCAGGGCCGTGAAATCACGCGGGCGCGACAGGATATTGGACAGCTGCTCGCCCATCTGGCGCGGCGACAGCACAAGATCGACGCAGCCGGTTTCCACCGCCGAGGCGGGCATGGTGTCGTATTTCGAGGATTCCGAATCCTGCGCGATGGTGATGCCGCCGACCTCGCGGATCGCCTGCACGCCATAGCTGCCGTCGCTGCCGGTGCCCGACAGGACGATGCCCATGCTGCGCTCTCCATAGGTTTCGGCAATCGAGGTGAACAGCCGGTCGGCCGAGGGCTTGGGCTCTGCCGGGCGGCCAGAGGGCTGCTTGACCACCACCCGGTCGCCCTCGACCACCAGATCGGTCTTGGGCACCGGCACGTAGATCGTGTTCGCAACCAGCACTTCCTCGCGTTCCACCGCCTTCACGGCCAGCCGCGTCTCATGCGACAGAAGCGTCGGCAGCACGCTGGCGTGATGCGGCGACATATGCTGCGCCAGCACGTAGACACAGGGCAGGTCGTTCGGCAGATGCCGCGCAAGCAGCGACACCGCCTCCAGCCCCCCGGCCGAGGCGGCAATCCCCACCACGGTCATTTCGCCCTCTACCCGGGTATCCGGAGTATCGGCTTGCTCGGCATCCGTCGCGGTCATCCACCCTCACACGCATTGGCTGCGATCTTAAGACATTCTTCACCAATATCGTTTACAGACAATTAACGACTGATGGAACGGTTGCCTGCGGTGCGCAGGGTCCTTCCCTTCTGGCAACGGGCATCGCACCCCGGGGGGCTTCGCGGCTCTGACCGGCGCCCTCCAGGCGCGGGCACCTGCCGGCGGGTGGGCTGCGCCGAAATCCCTGCGGCTTCGGGTGTTTTTCTGCGCACCTCTTGACATGTCACCGCGTTCGGGCTGCTCTCGGCGGCGCCTGGGCGGCGCTTTTCTTCCGCCCCGGCGCCTTACCGGACGCGACAGGAGGACGCCCCACCATGGATTTGCCCGTCAACCGCTTCAAGGCCGCCCTGAAGGAGGGTCGCCGCCAGATCGGTGTCTGGAACACCATCCCGGACCCCTCGGTCGTGGAACTGCTGGCGGGCTGCGGCTACGACTGGCTCTTGATCGACACCGAACATTCCCCGGCAACCGACGTGATGACCCTGCCGCTGATGCAGGCGGCGGCCCCCTACCCGGTCACGCAGATCCTGCGCCCCGGCTGGAACGATCCGGTCGAGATCAAGCGCCTGCTCGACAGCGGCGCCCAGACGGTGCTCGTGCCCTACGTGCAGACCGCCGAAGAGGCCGCGAAGGCCGTGGCGGCCTGCCATTACCCGCCCAAGGGGATGCGCGGCGTCTCGGGCCTGACCCGGGCCAGCCGCTACGGCGCCATCGCCGATTACGGCCCCCGCGCCGGAGAAGAGATCTGCGTGCTGGTTCAGGTCGAAACCGTTGCGGCGCTGGACCAGATCGAGGAGATCGCGGCGGTCGACGGTGTCGACGGCATCTTTGTCGGACCCGCCGACCTTGCGGCCTCCATGGACCTGATGGGCCAGACCGCGCATCCGAAGGTGCTCGAAGCCGTCACCGGCGCGATCCGCCGCATCCGCGCCGCGGGCAAACCCGCGGGCGTGCTCTCGGCCAGCGACGCCTTCCTGCGCCCCTGCGAAGAGGCCGGCGCGGTCTTCATCGCGGTGGACATCGACGTGGCCATGCTGCGCCGCGCCGCCGTCGCCCGGCGCGAGGACTGGCGCGACTGAGCCTGCCGCCGGGGCGCCGCGCCGCAGGTCGCGCGCGCCCCGCGGACGCTCTGTCCCCACAGGGCAAGACCAGGCAGACACACGCCCTTCCTTGAGCATCTGCCCCCCTTTGCGCATCGCCCCCTTCTTTGGTCCGAAAATACCTCGGAGAGCGCGAGAGGCAGCGCCTCTCGCACCTTCGAAGAAGGTCCCGATGCGCCGAGGGCGGCCTCAGCCCATCCGCTCGGAGACCAGCGCCTCCAGCTTCTTGTGATCGGCGTCGAAGTTGCGGATGCCCTCCGCCAGCTTCTCGGTCGCCATGGCGTCGGCGTTCATCTCCCAGCGGAAGGTCGCCTCGTCCATCTCGACCTTCGGCGCCCCGCTTGCCTTCTCCGGCGACAGCACGCGCGGCAGGTCGCCCGTGTCCTTCGCCAGCTCGTCCAGCAGCTTCGGCGAGATCGTCAGGTTGTCGCAGCCCGCCAGCGCCTTGATCTGGTCGATATTGCGGAAAGAGGCCCCCATGACCACCGTCCCGATGCCGTTCGACTTGTAGTAGTCGTAGATCCGGCGCACCGACTTCACGCCCGGATCCTCGTCCGGCGCATAGCTGTCGACACCTTCGGCCTTCTTGTACCAGTCGGTGATCCGGCCCACGAAGGGCGAGATCAGGTAGGCGCCCGCATCGGCACAGGCCACCGCCTGCGCCATGCTGAACAGCAGCGTCAGGTTGCAGTCGATGCCGTCCTTCTGCAGGATCTCGGCGGCGCGGATGCCCTCCCAGGTCGAGGCGAGCTTGATCAGGATGCGGTCCTTCTCGATGCCGCGCGCCTTGTAATCGGCAATGATGGCCCGGGCACGGGCGACAGAGGCCTCGGTGTCGAAGGACAGCCGCGCGTCCACCTCGGTGGAGACGCGTCCCGGCACCAGCGTCGTCAGCTCGGCGCCCACGGCGACGGTCAGGGTATCCACCACCTCGGCGGCGGATTTGCCCGCCTTGCGGCCCGCCTCGATCTCGCGCGCGATCAGCGCCTCCGAGGCCGGATCCTTGATGGCGTTCAGCACCAGCGAGGGGTTGGTGGTGCAGTCCACGGGCTGCCAGGTCTTCACCGCCGCCACCTCTCCGGTGTCGGCAACGACGGTGGTCATCTGGCGCAACTGATCGAGAACATTGGTCATGGCAACAGTCCTTCGCTGGGGCATGGGTCTTCGGGGGAATCTGGCCCTTGCCTGACAGGAAAGCGCCGATTGGTCAATGTCATGCCGTTAGCGATAACTTTCCCCAGCGTCAGTCGCCCGCGGGCCGCGCATGGCCCGAGCGGTGACTATAGCCATAACCTATGAACGGCGGATGGTTTTCTAATTGAACTGCCGCCCGCCACCATGAGACATATAGCCCAGACTTACCGAGGAGCTCCCCCATGTCCGCACCCAAGACGGCGCTTGTCCTGTCCGCCCATGCCGCCGATTTCGTCTGGCGCTGCGGGGGCGCCATCGCGCTGCACGCCGAAATGGGCTACGAGGTCACCGTGGCCTGCATGTCCTTCGGCGAACGCGGCGAAAGCGCCCGGCTGTGGAAAGAGGGCAAGACGCTGGACGAGGTCAAGGCGATCCGCCGGGCCGAAGCCGAGGCCGCCGCAGAGGCGCTTGGCGTGCACCGGTTGGAATGCTTCGACCTTGGCGACTACCCGCTGGAACTGGACCGTGACGACAAGGGCCGGCTGGTGGACCTGATCCGGCAGGTGCAGCCCGCCTTCATGCTCAGCCATTCGAAATACGACCCCTACAACACCGACCACATGTACATGACGCAGGTCGCGCTGGAGTGCCGGATGATCGCGCAGGCCTGGGGCCATAACCCGGGCGAGACGGTGCTGGGCGCGCCGCAGCTCTATCTGTTCGAGCCGCACCAGACCGAACAGATGGGCTGGAAGCCCGACACCTTCCTCGACATCACGCCGGTCTGGGAGAAGAAGCGCGCGGCGATGGAGGCGATGAACGGGCAGGTCCACCTGTGGGACTACTATACCCGCGTGGCCCAGCAGCGCGCCAACCACTTCAAGCGCAACTCGGGCGGCATGTCCGGCGGACGCGATTGCAAATATGCCGAGGGCTTCGAGTCCGTCTTCCCGCGCACCGTCGACGCCTTGTAAGCCGCAAGGGCCTTCGAAGGCCCTTGCAAGCGGTTTCCAAACCGCTTGCCCCCGACAGCCACAGCGCGAAGGAACCGCCATGCATATCGTCAGACAGACCATCGACCGCGCCGACCCCGCCGTCATCGAGGCCCTCGGCCGCGCCGGGGTGGCCACGGTCCACGAGGCACAGGGCCGCATCGGCTGCCTCGCCAGCCACATGCGCCCGATCTACGCGGGCGCGCAGGTGGCGGGCTCCGCCGTCACGATCTCGGCGCCCCCGGGCGACAACTGGATGGTCCACGTCGCCATCGAGCAGCTGCAGGAGGGCGACATCCTCGTGCTGGCCCCCACCTCGCCCTGCGACAACGGCTATTTCGGCGACCTGCTGGCCACCTCTGCCATGGCGCGCGGCTGCCGGGGTCTGGTGATCGACGCGGGTGTGCGCGACGTGCGCGACCTGACCGCCATGGGCTTTCCCGTCTGGTCCAGGGCCGTCAGCGCACAGGGCACCGTCAAGGAGACACCCGGCTCGGTCAACGTGCCGGTGGTCTGCGCCGGGCAGGCGATCGAGGCGGGCGACGTGATCGTCGCCGATGACGACGGGGTCTGCGTGGTCCGCCGCTCCGATGCCGCCGAGGTGCTGAGGAAGGCCGAGGCCCGCCTTGCCGCCGAGGACGCCAAGCGCGCGCGGCTGGCCGCCGGAGAGCTGGGCCTCGACATCTACGACATGCGCGGACGGCTGGCCGCGAAGGGCCTGAAATACGTCTGAACCGGAGGGTGACATGAGCGACGAGGGCATTCCCTGCCTCTGGATGCGCGGCGGGACCTCGAAGGGGGCCTGTTTCCTCGCCGCCGACCTGCCCGCCGATCCCGCCGCGCGGGACGCGCTGCTGCTGGAGATCATGGGCTCGCCCGATCCGACGCAGATCGACGGCATCGGCGGGGCGGACCCGCTGACCTCGAAGGTCGCGGTGCTGTCGCCCTCGACCCGGGCGGATGCGGATGTCGATTACCTCTTTCTGCAGGTCTTCGTCGATCAGGCGCTGGTCAGCGACAGGCAGGGCTGCGGCAATATCCTCGCCTGCGTCGGCCCGGCGGCGATCGAGCGCGGGCTGGTGGCGCCCTCGGGTGACGAAACCCCCGTGCGCATCCACATGCGCAACACCGGCGAGGTCGCGGTCGCACGCATCGCCACGCCCGGCGGGCGGGTGTCCTACCGGGGTCCGGCGCGCATCGACGGCGTGCCGGGCCACCATGCGCCGGTGCCGCTGATGTTCCAGAACATCGCCGGGTCGATGAGCGGCGCGCTCTTGCCCACCGGCAAGCCCGTGGACGTGATCGACGGCGTCGCCTGCACCCTGATCGACAACGGCATGCCCTGCGTGATCCTGAAGGCAGAGGACTTCGGCATCGACGGCAGCGAAAGCCGCGAGGCGCTGGAGGCCAACGAGACCCTGCACGCCCGGGTCGAGGCGATCCGCCTTCAGGCCGGGCCCCTGATGAACCTCGGCGACGTGGCCGACAGCACGGTGCCGAAAATGACGCTGGTCTCTGCCCCCCGCGCGGGCGGCGTGATCGGCACGCGCAGCTTCATCCCGCACCGCTGCCACGCGACCATCGGCGTCTTTGCCGCCGTCTCGGTGGCGACGGCCTGCACGCTGCCCGGCTCTCCGGCGGCGGCGGTCTGCGTGCTGCCCGAGGGTGAGAGCTTTGCCGTGGAACACCCGACCGGCGCCGCCGAGGTGCTGCTGGAGCGGGACGCAACCGGCGCCGTCACCCGCGCGGGCACCCTGCGCACCGCGCGCAAGCTGTTCGACGGGCGCGTCTTTCCGCGCTGAACGGCCCGGGGCCGCAAGCGGCCTCGCAGAACGCCCTGCCCGCGATGTCATCCGCTCTGGCGATGCGCTTGGACGCGCCTGCCCCGCTGCCGCCCCCTGCCCCGTCAGCCCGTCAGCGGTCAGCCTTCCCGCGGGACCGTCAGCGCCCGGACCACAGGTCCGTCACGCCGGCGTAGATCAGCCGCGCCGAGAGCAGCAGAAGCACCGTGTCCAGCGCATAGCGGAAGCGCCTGTCGTCGATGCGGTGCAAGAGTTGCAGGCCCACGGTGGTCCCGGCAAAGCCCGCCAGCATCATCGCGACGATAAAGGGCCACCACTCGGCAAAGGCAAAGCCCAGCAGGCCGAAGGTCACGCTTTTGACCCCGTGCTGCACGGTCATCAGCGTGGCATGGGTGGCGACATGGGCGTGGCGCGGCAGCTCTTGCGACTTGGTGTAGGTGGCCACGAACAGCCCCGTCGCGCCGAAGAACATGGTCAGGAAGCTCGATACCGCGCCCACCAGCAGCGGCCAGTCGCGCACCCCGCGCGGCGGCCTGCCCAGCACCGACCACATGACAAAGGCGCCGATGCCGATCTGCACCCATGCGGCGGGCAGGTTCACCACCACCGCGCCGCCCGCAAGCGCGCCCACCAGAGAGCCCAGCGTGAACATCGGCAGGGCGGGCCAGAAGATGTAGCGGAAGGTCATCGCCGCCCGCCCGAGGTTCGACGCCACCTGGATCACCCCATGCGTGGGGATCAGCGCAGAGACCGGCACCAGCGTCGCCATGACCGCCAGAAGCAGGCCGCCGCCGCCGATGCCGAAGGCCACGGTGATCAGCGACCCGAGGAAGCTGGTGGAGATCAGCGCGAGGAAGACGAGATCCGTCATGCCCTCGGGCAGCAGCAGGTCCGGTATGGCGATCAACGGTTTGCCTCCCTCGGGGCTTGGGATAGGGTCCGCGCGCAATAAGCGAAAGGGCCCTGTCGATGCGGGTGGATTATCTGGGGCTCGAAGCCTTCGTGGCGATTGCCGACTACGGGTCGTTCCAGCGCGCGGCAGAGGCGCTGCACCTCAGTCAGGCGGCGCTGAGCCACCGTCTGCGCAAGATCGAGGACGACCTCGGCAATGTCCTGCTGACCCGGTCGAGCCGCGAGGTGTCCCTGACCGCGCTGGGTCAGGGCCTGCTGCCCGAGGCCCGGCGCCTCTTGAAGGAATTGCAGGACACCTATGAAAGCGTGCGCGCGGGGGCCCAGCGGCAG
Source organism: Ponticoccus sp. (in: a-proteobacteria) (assembly GCF_048381735.1). Taxonomy (NCBI): domain Bacteria; kingdom Pseudomonadati; phylum Pseudomonadota; class Alphaproteobacteria; order Rhodobacterales; family Roseobacteraceae; genus Ponticoccus; species Ponticoccus sp. (in: a-proteobacteria). The sequence goes on along the minus strand of NZ_JBLXGL010000008.1, from coordinate 129,066 downwards.
GCCAAGCGGCTGTCCTTTGCCTGCCTGCCCTCGATCGCCAACACGATCCTGCCCGCCGTGCTCTCCGACCTGATGGCGGAACGCCCCGACATGGGGTTCCACATCCTCGACATCCCGGTCACGCGCATTGCCGAGACGGTACGCAGCGGCAAGGCCGAATTCGGCATCACCATCGTCTCGGCGGAACTGTCGGACCTGCGCCTGCGGCCGCTTTTCGTCGAGGACTACGTGCTTTTCGTGCGCCGCGACCACCCGTTGGCGCAGAAGGGGAGCGTGGCGCTGACCGACCTGCTGGGCGTGCCCATGGCGCGGATCTTCTCGCAGTCGCGCAACCGGCAATTGCTGGACGTGGCGATGGGCGAGATGAAGGACAAGATCCGCTGGCACTTCGAGGTGCAGAACGCGATCATGGCGATGCGGCTGGTGAACGCGGGCGCGGCGCTGACGATCCTGCCGCGCTCCTCGATCACCATGGCCCCGGCGGACCTTGTGGCCGTGCCCTTCGAGGGCATCCGGCTGGACCGCACCATCGGCATCGTCTCGCGCCGGGCGGTGCCGCTGTCGACCAATGCGACAGAGACCCTTGCCCGGATCGAGGCGGAGCTTCTGAACCGCTTCGCCGATCATCTGGAATTCAACACCGAGCCCCAGTCCAGACCCCGGGGTTGATCATGTGGATCGGCGTCCCGTCGGCATAGGCATTGATCTGGTCGTAGATGTCGGCGAATTGCAGGTCCAGCTCGTCCTCGGTGACGTAGCCGATATGCGGCGTGCCGATCACCGCAGGATGATTGACCAGCGGGTCGGCGGCATCGGTCAGGGGTTCCCTGTCGAAGACGTCCAGCGCAAGGCGCCCGGGGCGGCCCGCCGCCAGCGCCTGTTCCAGCGCGCCCTTGGCCACGAGGCCGGAGCGCGCGGTGTTCACGAAGCTGGCCGAGGGCTTCATGGCCAGCAGGTCTTCGGCGGTGACGATGCCGCGCGTCTCGGGCTTCAGCCGGACGTGGACAGAGACGAAATCCGCCTCTGCAAAGAAGGCGTGGCGGCTGTCGGCGACGGTCTCTCCGTCCGCCTTGGCGCGGGCCCGGCCCGCCTCGGAGGCCCACCAGACCACCCGCATCCCGAAGGCGCGCGCGTAGCCCGCGACCTGCCTGGCGATGCGCCCGTAGCCGTAAAGGCCCAGTGTCCGCCCCGCCAGCGTCTGGCCAACGCCCATCTGCCAGCGCCCGGCCTGCAAAGAGGCCATCTGCTGCGGGATCTGCCGCGCCGAGGACAGGATCAGCGCGAAGGTCAGTTCCGCCGCCGCGATGGAGGGCGTGTCGGAATGCATGTTAGAACACAGCAGCACGCCGTTCGCGGTGCAGGCAGGCACGTCCACATGCGGGTAGACGCTGCGCTGGGAAATCAGGCGCAGGTTCGGCAGCCGCTCCAGCAGCGGCGCGGTGATGGCCGTGCGCTCTCGGAACAGCACAAGGCAGTCGGCGGGGGCAAGGCGCTCTGCCAGCGTATCGACGTCTTCGCTGTGGTCGATCCAGACGGTGACGTCATGGCCCTTCAGCAGGTCGAAGCTGGGCAGGGTCCGAAGGGTGTCGAACCAGTCGTCGAGGATATGGATCTTCATAGCAGCTCCGTGATGTCTACCGGGTGTTCGGTGCCGATGTGGCCGCCCGGATGGGCGCGGCGCACAACCGGGTTGGCGACCTTGTCGGAGATCGGGAAGTCCCAGACCGCAAGGCCGCCCCTGTAGCCCGCCACGAGGTCGGGCAGCGCCGAGAGGTCGTCGACGCGCGCGCCCTCTCCGCCAAAACCGCGGGCGATGGCGCCAAGGTCGACATGGCCGAAGACAGCACCCTCGGTCGACAGGCCCTCGTCGCGCAGCTTGTGGATTTCAGAGCCATAGGCGCCGTCGTTCAGTACGCAGACCACGATGTTCAGCCCGTGGCGGCGCATGGTTTCCAGCTCTTGCACATGCATCAGAAGGCTGCCGTCTCCGTCCAGCAGCACCACCGTCTCGCCCGGGCGCGCGGCGGCGACGCCCATGGCGTAGGAGGTGCCGTTGCCGATGGCGCCGAACTCGCGGATCGTCAGGAATTTCTCGAAGGGGCGGCGCATATGGGCGAAGTAGAAGGAGCAATGCCCCGAGGAATTGACCATCTGCCAGTCGCCGGGTAGCGCCGCGTCCAGCGCGCTGACCACCTCGCGCGGGTCGAGAAGCCCCGCCTCGGGCGGGAAGCTACAGGTGTCAGAGGGCGCCCCGGAGATGCGGCGCGCCATGGCCTCGGTGCGCCAGCCGGCTTGCGGCGGCAGGCGGTCGAGCAGCACCTCGACGCTCAGCTTCGCATCGCCGCGCAGGTGGTCGGTGGCCACGGCAAGGCCCTGGTTCATGGCACGCATGGCGGTGTCGATCTGCAACACGCGCGCTTTGGGGAACAGCTTGCCCTTGTCCATATTGTGCTGCGTCAGGCTGCACCCGACGGCGATCACCAGATCGGCTTCGGCAAAACAGGCGCGGGCGAAGGTGCTGCTGAAGCCGCCGCAGACCCCCATGTCGAAGGCATCGCCGTGAAAGGTCCCGCGCGCGGGCAGCGAGGTCGTGACCACCGCGCCGATGTGCTCTGCCAGCGCACGGCAGGCCCCGGCGGCGCCAGAGGCCTCGGCCCCCAGACCGCCCAGCACGACGATGCGCTTGGCGCCCGCGATCAGGCCGCAGGCCCTGGTCACGTCTTCGGGGTGCGGCGGCATCGGCGCGGGGCGCGGCGCCAGATCGCGCGAGGGCATCGGCTGTTTCAGCGTTTCGGGCGCGATCTGGCCCTGAAGGTCGAAGGGCACGCCAACCACCACCGGGCGCCGGGTCTCGCGCGCCTCGACAAAGGCATCGCGGATGGCGGCGGGCATCCGGGCCACATGGTGCAGGCTGTGGTAGCTGGCGCCGGTCGCCTCGACAAAGGGCGCCTGATCGATGGCTTGATTGTACCAGGCGGCCCCCAGCGGCGCCTCTCCGGCGAAGATCACCAGCGGGATGCCGGCGCGCACGGCGGCGGGCAGCGCGGTCAGCACCTGCGTCAGCCCCGGCCCGCAGGTCACGGTGGCCACCCCGATCCTGCCGGACTTGCGGGCATAGGCGGTGGCCGCCGCGACGGCGCAATGTTCGTGCCGGACGTAGACCATCGACGTCCCCAGCCCCGCCAGCGCCGTGGCCCAGTTCATATTGGCATCGCCAAGAAGGGCAAAGCAGGTCTCGACCTGCTCATTCGCGACAGTCTCTGCAAGGTGTTCGAATACATGTCTGGTCACGGGCATCTCCTCTCTCGTCGCGCCCCCGTCAGCGGAACGCTCGCGACACGCCCGACCGCCCCTGCGGGCCGCCGCCTCCGGCGTGTCGCCATCTGTATCCCCGAGTATACAATTACCCGAGGCAAGAGAAAGCCCGCCGAAGCGGGCTTTGCATCATTCTGCGGCGAAAACCCGGGTCGGCACCATGACCTCGCCCCGGGCAATCAGGCGCGCGGTGCGCTCCAGCCCGGCGGATTTGATCTGCGGGCCCTCGGGGGTGGCGTCGAAGTCGATCAGCACGTCCAGCAGCCCGGCGGGATGTTCGACCTGCACCAGAAGCGGCGCATCGCCATCCACGCCCTGCGCAAGGCCGTCGGCCACGGTGCCCGGGGTGATCGCGCAGGCGGCGATGCACTGGCCGCCGGTCACCGCCATCGAGGGGTGGCAGGCCCAGGGCATGAAGTAGCGCGAGCCGATGGTGCCGCCCTGCGAAGGCTTGGCAAGAATCGCGATCTTCGGCGTCACGGACTTGGACACGTCGCCAAGGCCCATCAGTTCGCCCGCCTTCAGGCGGATCGCCTCGGCGCGCTCGAAGAAGGCGGTGTTGGCGTCGAGCTCGGCGGCGGTCTCGGTGGCGGTCAGGCCGAAATCCTCGGCCCGGGCCATCATCACCGGCATGGCGACGTCCATGCAGGTGACCTCGACCCCGTCGATCACGTCGATCTTGTTGCCGGTCGGGAACAGGGCGCCTGTGACCGAGCCTACGGTGCCCATGAAGGCCAGCCGCACCGGAGCGGCGGTGCCGGGCACACCGGCAATCGCGGTCTCGCCCTCGTAGCTGACGGCGCCCTCGGGGGTCTGGATCACCGCCTCGATCACCGCGCCGGTATTGACCGCGTGGATGCGCACGATGGTTTCCGGCCCGGTGATCGGCACGAGGCCCATCTCGAGCGCGGCGGGGCCGACACCGCACAGGATATTGCCGCAGGTCGGCTTGAAGTCGACCTCTTCCTTCTCGACCGCGACCTGCGCGAAGAAATAGTCGACGTCGCAGTCGTCACGCTCGGACTTGGACAGCATGGCGACCTTGGTGGTCACCGCATTGCCGCCGCCGATGCCGTCGATATTCAGCGGATGGCCCGCGCCGACGGCGGCAATCAGCACCCGGGCAAGGTGGTCGCGGTCCTGCGGCAGGTCCTCGCGGCGGAAGTAGGGCCCACGCGACGTGCCGCCGCGCAGGAACAGGTAGGGAATGCCGGTCTGGGACATGGTTATCGAAAACCTCAGGTAAAGGGCCAGGGCAGGTCGATCAGCGTCTGCAGGTAGCCCGGCGGGAAGTCACGCCCGAGGATGGCCGCAAGACCCATGATGAAGGCCAGCCCGATTGCGGTGGAGAGGATGGTGGTCTTCCAGCCGAACCGACCGCGGCTGCGGAAGAAGGCGACAAGGAAGAGCACCAGCGCGATGATGTAGCCGAAGACAAAGGTCATCACGACCAGAGAGGCGAACCAGGCCAGCGTCGTCCACAGCCCGTGCGGCGCCTCGCCGTCCTCGCCCTTTTCAAGGTCGATGAAGACGTCGTCGGTGGCCGGTTTCACCGCCATGCGGATCAGCAGCACCACGGCACCGAGAAGGGTCACGAGGCCCACGGTCAGCGGGAAGATCTTGTCCTGCAGGCGGCCGACACCCCAGGCGTCGAAGATCGACACCACGAGGTACAGCGTGATCGCGCCAAGGAAGATCGCCGGCGCGGTCTTGGACACGGCGGGCGCGTCCATGTTCTCGCGGATGTTCTTCGAGGCGCGGATGCCGACGACCACCGAGATGACGGTCAGGATCAGCAGGCCGATGGTGATGGGCGACAGGATGTAATCCCAGCCCGCCTCTGCCGAGCGCCGGAAGCGCGCCCCGGCGATCTGCACCGCCTGGTTGACGAAGATCTCCGTCTGCGTCGACAGCACGAAGCCGATCAGGAAGGCGGGCCGCGAGTAGTCGAAGCGGCGCAGCAGGATGCCGAAGATGCCGATGGCCACCAGCGCCGCGAGGTCCAGCGCCGACTGGCGCGACTGGAAGGCCGCGAAGCCGATCAGCATGAAGAGGAAGGGCGCGAGGATGGTGAAGCGGATCGTCGTCAGCCGGGCGATCTGGTTCGACAGCAGGATGCAGAGCCCGGCGCCGAAGATGTTGGCCAGCGCCAGCGACCAGACGATGGTATAGGTGATGTCGAGGTTGTTGCGGACCATCTGCGGCCCGGGCGTCATGTTCAGCAGCGCGAGGCCGCCGAGGAAGATCGCCATGGACCCTGACCCGGGGATGCCGAAGATCAGCGTCGGCACGAGGCCCCCGCCTTCCTTGGCGTTGTTGGAGGATTCCGGCGCGATGACGCCGCGGATGTCGCCCTTGCCGAACATCGACCGGTCCTTGGCGGTCTGCACGGCGGAGCCATAGGCCAGCCAGTCCACGACCGATCCGCCGAGGCCGGGAATGATGCCGACAACCACGCCGATCACGGCGCAGCGCAGCGACAGCCACTTGTTGCGCCACCAGTCGCTGACGCCCTGCGACCAGCCGTCGCCCAGCGAACCGCCCTCTGCAATCGGGCGGTCCCGGCGCAGCAGCGAGGTGATTTCCGGGATCGCGTAGATGCCGAGGCCCACGATGACCAGTTGCAGCCCGTCCACGAGATACGGCAGCTCATAGCTCGACATGCGCAGCGACCCGCCCGCCGGGGCAGAGCCGACGGTGCCGACCATCACGCCAAGCCCGGCGGCGACGACACCCTTCAGCGGCACGCGGCCCGCAAGGATCGCCACGACCGACAGGCCCAGCACGGTGATCATCAGCATCTCGGGCAGGCCGAAGGCAAGGATCAGCGGGCGCGCGGCCAGAATGATGAAGGTCAGGATGAAGGCGCCGAAGAGGCCACCGAACAGCGACGAGGTGAAGGCCGCCGAAAGCGCCCGCGCCGCGTGGCCTTGTTTCGCCAGCGGAAAGCCGTCCAGCACGGTGGCCTGGCTGGCGGAAGAGCCGGGAATGCCCAGCAGCACCGAGGAGAAGGTGTCCGAGGTCGGGATGACCGCGATCAGGCCGACCATCAGGGCAAGGCCCGCGACCGGGTCCATGCCGTACATGAAGGGCAGGACAAGGGCGAGCCCGGCGATGCCGCCAAGCCCGGGAAGAACGCCGATGGAGAGACCGAGAAGCACGCCTCCGAGAAGGTACATGATCTGGGCTGGCTGGAAGATGAGGGCAAAGGCCTCTCCCAGCTCGGGCAGGGCTTGCGCGAACATGGCTGTCTCCGTTCGGCTGGAATTGGGAAAATCCCGTCCGGCACGCGGGCCGGACGGGACGAGGTGTCCCGGAGGACGGGGTTACTGGACGGAGATGCCGTAGTCTTCCATCAGCCAGTCAAGCACGTACTGCTTGGCCTCGTCAGAGATCGAGGTCGCCTGACGCGTCGCTTCGACAGCGGCGGCACCGGTCATCTGCGGGTAGACGCCCAGCGTGGTCTCTGCCTCTTCGGCGAAGCCCTCTGCGCTGACCACCGCCTTGGCGGCGGCGACATAGGCGTCATAGACCTCCTGGCTGGCCGACTGCGGCAGGAAGATCGTCTTCTGGTTGGCGAAGCCCGCCACGAAGAAGGCCTTCCACGCGTCCCATGCCACACCCGAGGTTTCGCAGCCCTCGGTGGCCTCGCAGACCTCCTTGAAGGTCGGCATGTCCGGGAAGGTCGGGTCGCGCACGATCACACCTTCCTCGTCCAGCGCACCCCAGGTGAAGATCGGCACCGCAAGGCCGTCATCCACCAGCGGCTGCACGTTGGCGAGATAGGCCGAGGAGGTCTGATAGTCGATATTGGCTTCGCCGCGCTCGAACATCAGGCGGCCGTCGCCGCGCCCCTCGACGCCGAAGACCGGATCGACCTGCATGCCAAGCATCTTGAACGCCAGCAGCGGAACCAGGTCCAGCGTCGTCGCGCCCTGCGAACCGTAGAGGTAGAAGGGATCCTTCAGGTCGTCCATGTCGCCGTCGAACTTCTCGCCCAGATCCGGCGGAAGGTAGACCACGCCACCGGTGGCCGAGGCCACGACCGGCTGCCATTCCTCGTACTTGTAGCGAACCCGCGGGTCGCCCAGCAGGTAGGGGAACTTGGTGGAACCGGAATCGCCGAAGAGCAGCAGGCCGTCACCTTCATCCTGCTGGCTCTGGAACCAGTTGGCACCCTCGGTCGAACCGGCGCCGGGACGGTAGCGCACCACCATGGTCGGGCTGCCGGGCAGCGCCGCCGCCAGCTTGGGCGCGTAGAAGTTCGCCCATTTCGCCGAACCGCCGGATTCCGAGAAGGGGATCACGTATTCGATGGTCTTGCCTTCGTAGGATTGCGCATGCACCGCCGACGCGGACGCGACCGCACCTGCCGCAAAGGCCGCGGTCGACAGAATCGAAGAAAGTTTCATGGATGTCCTCCCGTTGTTCATCCGCCCGGAACGTCGGTCAACTGTACAGCGAACCGACACAACCGGGCTGCCTGTTGAAAATGTCACCCGGCGCCAAGTTAATCAAACTCATTTATGGAATGGTCTGATGCAGAATATTCATTCTACCCTGGCGTGTCGCCGCCCCTTCCACGCACCTTGAAGAACGCCGCGAAGATCGGTGCGCCAAGAATGACGAGCACGATCCGCGTCAGGTGATGGACCACGATAAAGCCGAGGTCGGCGCCCGCCACGATGGCCAGCACGGTCATTTCGGCCTGCCCGCCCGGCGCGAAGGACAAAAAGCCCTCGACCGGATTGGCGAAACCAAGCACGACCACGATCTCTGTCACCATGACGGTGAGCACGGCAAGGATGCCGACGAAGGCGATGCCCGCCAGCACGTCCTTACGGATCTCGAGCAGCGTCACGCCGACGTAGCCCACGCCGATCCCGATGCCGATGAAGTACTGCGCGGCGACGATGGCCTCGCGCGGGGGGCGGTGTTCGATCACGCCCGACAGCGACAGCACCGCCGTCACGATCATCGGCCCGAGGATGCTGGCCCCGAAGAGGCCGATGCGCTCCCCGCCCTTCCAGCCGATCAGCGCCGCCGCCACCATGACCGCCAGCTCGACGACGGGAAGATCCGCCGCCGGGGCGCCGATGGGCTGGATCAGCGGCCGGTCGAACAGCTGTGTCAGCACGATGGGCGCGATGGTGACGATGATCAGCACCCGCGTCGCGTGGATCAGCGACAGCGCCCGCACGTCCGCCCCCGCCTCTTGCCCGAAGACAACCATGTCCTGCAGCCCGCCGGGCATCGCGGCATAGTAAGAGGTCGGCAGGTCGAAGCCGCAGATGCGGTGGAAGTAGGGCACCCCGACAAGCCCGATCACCGCGACATAGAGCGGCACGAACATCACCGATGCCATCATGTTCGGGATCTGGTGGACCACCTCCGGGGTGATCGAGGCCCCCACCGCGACGCCGAGGATCGTCCGCGCGCCCTTGGAAATCGGCCCCACCCCTTTCAGCGGCGCGCCCAGCAGCGCCGCCAGCAGGCAGGCCGTCATCGGACCGAAGAGAAAGGGCAGCGGCAAGGACAGCGACCAGAAAAACAGCGTTCCGGCACCGGCAATGGCCAGCGTCCCAAGCCAATGGGCCATCGGGGTAAAGCGGGGGGAAGGTGTGTCTTGACGCATTTGTATCCAAGTGTATTCTATCGGATGCAGAAAGGGAACAGGAATCTTACGGCACCGCCGCCCCTGCCCCGTCACGACGGACCACAGCCGCCACGAGGCGGCAAGGACGAAGGGGCCAGCCGCGGAACCCCGCAAAGGCCAGCACCCGGAGGAATGGAATGAACGCTACACAGGCAGCCGCGCGCGCGTGGGATGTCGTCATTGCAGGGGGCGGCAATGCCGCGCTCTGCGCCGCCATCGAAGCCGCCGAGACGGGGGCCAGCGTGCTGATCCTCGAAGGCGCGCCCAAGGCATACCGGGGCGGCAACTCGCGCCACACCCGCAACTTTCGCTGCATGCACCACGGCGCGCTCGGCCCGCTGGTGGAAACCTACGACGAAGAGGAGTTCTACGACGACCTCCTGCGCGTCACCAAGGGAGAGACCGACGAGGGCCTTGCCCGCATGGCGATCCGCTACTCGCAGGACTGCCTGCCGTGGATGCAGGACCACGGCGTGCGCTTCCAGAAATCGCTGTCGGGCACGCTGTCGCTGGACCGGACCAATGCCTTCTTCCTCGGCGGCGGCAAGGCGCTGGTGAATGCCTACTACCTGACCGCGCAGGACCTGGGCGTGCAGGTGCTCTATGAGGCGCAAGTGAAACACATCGGCATCGAGGGCCGCGCGGCGACCCATGTCGAGGTCGAGGCCGAGGGCGCCCTGCACAGCATCAAGGCCCGCGCGGTGGTGCTGGCCTCCGGCGGCTTCCAGTCGGACATCGACTGGCTGGCCCGCGCCTGGGGCGAAGCGGCGCGCAACTTCCTGATCCGCGGCACGCCCTACAACCGCGGCGTCGTGCTGAAGGACATGATCGACCAGGGCGCGCAATCCGTGGGCGACCCGACGCAATGCCACGCCGTCGCCATCGACGGTCGCGCGCCGAAATACGACGGCGGCATCGCCACACGGCTCGACTGCGTGCCCTTCTCGGTTGTGGTGAACAAGAACGGCGAACGCTTCTACGACGAGGGCGAGGACGTCTGGCCCAAGCGCTACGCGATCTGGGGGCGGCTGGTGGCCGCGCAGCCCGATCAGGTGGCCTATTCGATCATCGACAGCCGGTCGATCGACCTCTTCATGCCCTCGGTCTACCCGCCCTTCTCCGCCGATACGCTGGAGGGGCTGGCGCAGAAGCTGGACCTGCCGGTGGACCGGCTGACAGCCACCGTCGAGGCCTTCAACGCCGGTTGCCGCGACGGGGCCTTCCACCCGCAGCAACTGGACGGGCTGGCGACCGAGGGGGTCGAGCCGCCCAAGACCAACTGGGCGCGCGCCATCGCGGAACCGCCCTTCTACGCCTATTCCCTGCGCCCCGGCGTGACCTTCACCTACCTCGGCCTGAAGGTCGATCAGCGGGCGCGGGTCTCGGGGGCCGAGGGGCAATATGACAACATCTGGAGCGCGGGCGAGATGATGGCCGGTTCGATCCTGGGCCAGGGCTACCTGGCCGGATTCGGCATGACCATCGGCACCGTCTTCGGCCGCATCGCTGGACAGGAGGCTGCCAAACATGTCGCTTGACGTGACCCTGCAAACCGACCCCGAGCTGATCTCGGACGATCCGATCACCGAGGCCCGCCGCCAGGTCGAGATCTGCAACGCCTGCCGCTACTGCGAGGGCTTCTGTTCGGTCTTTCCCGCCATCACCCGCGAGAAGGTCTTTGCCGACGGGGACATCACCCAGCTGGCCAACCTCTGCCACAACTGCCGGGGCTGCTATTACGCCTGCCAGTACACAGAACCCAACGAATGGGCGCTGAACCTGCCGCGCGCGCTGGCCGATGCCCGCGTCGACAGCTGGGAGCGGCTGGCCTGGCCCGGCGGGCTGGCACGGCTGTTCCAGCGCAGCGGCCCGGCGGTGGCGGGCGCGCTGGCGGTGGGGTTCGCGCTGATGATCCTCGCGGTCACCGCCCTGCCCGGCGATGGCGAAGGCTTCTACGCCTACCTCTCGCACAACGCCATGGTGGCGATCTTCCTGCCCGCCTTCCTCTTCCCGCTTCTGTCGATCGCCGTCTCGATCCGGCGCTACTGGCGCGAAGTCGGCGGCGGGCGCGTCACATGGGGCATGATCCGCGAGGCGGGCGCCTCGGCGGCGCGGATGAAGAACCTCGACGGCGGGCAGGGACAGGGCTGCAACTTCGAGAAGGAAGACCGCTTCTCGAACGGGCGCCGCCATGTGCATCAGGCGATCATGTACGGGTTCCTGCTGTGCTTCGCCTCGACCTCGACCGCGACCATCATGCACTATGTCTTCGGGATGCAGGCGCCCTATGGCTTCTTCTCGCTGCCGAAGCTGCTGGGCGTGTCCGGCGGGCTGCTTCTGGTCGTGGGCTGCATCGGCATGGTGATGCTGAAGCGCAAGGCCGATCCGAACCTTGGCGCCCCCGCACGCGAAAGCGGCGCCGCCGCCTTCATCTGGCTGCTGGGCTTCGTCGGGCTGACCGGGCTGGTGCTTTACGCCGTGCGCGGCACCGGGCTGACCGGGCCGCTTCTGGCGGTGCATCTGGGCGCGGTGCTGGCCTTCTTCCTGCTGACGCCGTTTTCCAAGATGGCGCATGGCTTCTACCGCTTCACCGCGCTGGTGAAGGACGCGGGCGACAGGGGGTTCAAATGACCACGATCCTGACACTGGACGGCGACGGCATCGGCCCGGAAATCACGGCAGCCACCCGCGCCGTGATGGAGGCCGCCGACAGGCGCTTCGCCCTCGGCCTGCACATCGAGCGCGCCGAGATCGGCTTTGCCGCGCTGAAGGCTTCGGGGACGACCATCCCCGAGGCGGTGATCAAGGCGGCGCTGGCGGCGGATGGCGTGGTGCTGGGGCCGGTCTCGCACAACGATTACCCGCCGGTGGCCGAAGGCGGGCTGAACCCCTCGGGCGTGCTGCGCAAGCGGCTGGACCTCTTCGCCAACATCCGCCCCGCCAAGACGCCCCCGGGCGCCTCGGGCGCGACCGGCAAGCCGGTCGATCTGGTGACGGTGCGCGAGAACACCGAGGGCTTCTACGCCGACCGCAACATGGCCGAGGGCTCGGGCGAGCTCTTGCCCGACGCCGACATGGCGCTGGCGGTGCGCAAGGTCACCCGCCGCGCCTCGCGCCGGATCGCCGAGGCCGCCTTTGCGCTGGCCCTGACGCGCGAGGCGCGCCACGTCACGGCGGTGCACAAGGCCAATGTGCTGCGGGTCTCGGACGGGCTGTTCCTGGAAGAGGTGCGGGCGGTGGCGGCGCAGCACCCCGGCGTGGCCTATGACGAGGTGCTGGTGGACGCGATGGCCGCGCATCTGGTGCGCGACGCCGGGCGCTACGACGTGATCTGCACGACCAATATGTATGGCGACATCCTGTCCGACCTCGCGGCGGAACTGGCGGGCGGGCTGGGCCTCGCGGCCTCGCTGAACGCGGGCGAGACGCATGCCATGGCACAGGCGCAGCACGGCTCGGCCCCCGACATCGCGGGCACCGGGCGGGCCAATCCGGCCTCTCTGGTGGGTTCGGTCGCAATGCTTTTCGACTGGCTGGCGGGGCGCAAGGACACTGCCGCCTTCAGCGAGGCCGCGCAGGCGATCCGCGCGGGGCTGGACGCGGCGCTTGCCAGCCCGGACACCTGCACCCCGGATCAGGGCGGCCGCGCCGACACCGCCGCCATGGGCGCGGCAATCGCACGGCATGTGACCGGCTGATGCAAAAGGAAAGGCCCTGTGAAGGGCCTTTCGAAACGCTCTTCGAAGAGCGTTGGAAGCCGCTTCGAAGCGGCTTCCCCCTCACCCCCGGCGCAGCGCCGCGATCTCGCCCACGGCGGCTTCCAGATCGCCTTCGGGGATGTCGTCCGCCGAGAGGGTGCCCATCAGCGACTGCACCCGCGCCACCTCTGCCGCCAGCGCGCCGTTCAGGCCGAGGTCGGTCAGGGTGGCGGCGCTTTCCTCCATCTCTGCCGCGCGGCGCTTGCCGTGGCGCAGCGTGCGCTCGAAATTGTACGACACGTTGTTGGGCCAATCGAGCCCCGGGAAGCTGCCCGAGAGCGAGGTCAGCACCCGCTCGAAGCAGCCCGAGGCCTTGGCGGCCAGCATCGCCTCGACGGTGATCGCCTCCAGCCCCTTCACGAAGAGCGAGCGCACCATCTTGATCGCCGTCGCCGCGCCCGGCGCATCCTCGACCACCTCGCCCTTGAAGCCCGCCTCGAAGAACTCCGGCCCCAGCGTGCTGGCCTCGTGCCCCGCCAGCAGCACCGGCGTCGCGTGGCCGCGCGGGTGGACGGGCGCCATCACCGCCATGTCGATGTAGCGCGCCCCGGCCTCCTCGACCTCTGCCGCCGTGGTGCGCTTGCGGTTCGGCGAGACAGAGTTGATGTCGATGTAGACCTGCCCCTGCACCAGGTGCGGCAGCACCGAGCGCGCGGCGTTCAGGCTCTGGTCGGCGGTGACGGCGGCGATCACCCAGCGCGCGCCCTCGATGGCCTCGGCGGGGCTCGCGGCGGCGCGGATGCCACGCGCGGTCATGGCCTCTTTCATCTCGGCGCTGTCGATCAGGTCGTAGGCGGCGATGCTGTGACCGGCGGGCAGCAGCGTGTCGGCAAAGGCGCGACCGGCCTCGCCGAAGCCGATGAAGGCGATGTTCATGGTCTGGGTCTCCTGTAGGCGGGCGGTCCTTGCGCCGCCCGGTGGTCTAGGGGGTCAGACCGCCGGACAGGCCGGCGGTCTTGAGGATCACGGATTTCAGCAGATGCACGGCGGGCGGCAGATAGGCGTCGCGCCGGGTCATCAGGGCAAAGTTGCGCGGCATGGTGACCTGCGGGCAGGGCAGTTCCACCAGCGCGCGCCGCATGTAGCGGCCGCAGAAGGTCAGAAGCTGCATCTCTTCGACCATCCGGTGCAGCATGATCATGGAATCGGATTCGATCAGCGGGGTCGGCGCCGGGAAGCCATGCGTGGTAAAGGCGGCGTCCAGCCAGGCCCGCAACGAAAGCGACTGCGACTGCAGCGCCCAGCGGGCCTCGGCCAGGTCCTCTATCCGCAGCGTCCCGCGCTGCAGCAGCGGGTGGCGCGGGCTGGTGGCAAGGATGACCTCGTCGCGCAGCACCACCTGGGTGTCGAACTCGGTCTCGTCCTCGCCGTGGCAGGGCGAGACGATGATGTCCAGCTCGTCGCGCCGCAGCTTGTCCTTCAGCGCGTCGGCCATGCCGATGGACAGCTCGAAGCGCACACCCGGCGCCTGTTCGTTCAAAGCCCGGAAGGCGGCGGGCAGCAGGTTCTCGACCGAGGTGGTGCCGCCGCCGATCCGCACCACGCCCGCCAGCCCCTGCGCATGGCCGCGCAGCTCGCGCTCGATATCGCTGACGGTCAGGCGCAGGCGGCACGCGCGTTCCAGCAGCACCTCGCCCAGCGGGGTGATCGCCTTGCCCCGCCCCTCGCGCAGGAAAAGCGGGCCGCCCAGGTCCTGTTCCAGCCGCCGCACCGCCTTGGTCAGCGCCTGCTTGGTCAGGCCCAGCCGGTCCGCCGCCTCTTCGTAGGTGGCGGTGGTCGCGATGGTCTCGAAATAACTCAGGTCGCGCAGATCCATGCCCCTGTCCCTTTTTCCTAGCCCCGGGAAGGCCCGGTCAAGAACGGCGCGGCAGGTGGCAGCAACGGCCCGCAGGGGCGCCTGCCGACCACCACGAAAGGCGCGGATGTGCTGCGTGCATGGGTTTGTCCTCCCGAAACGACCGCCGGAACGGACCAGCTGGGCCATGCCTATACAGCGCGCCCCCTGAAGTGTGAACTGCAGTTGAACATTTTTCGATCACTGTAAACTACAGGTCGCTCATTGGTGCGCGGCAGGCAACGAATGCCGCCGCTGGCAGGTGAACACACGCCGCAAGACGTCCCGCCGCCCGGGTCACGGGGCAGAAACGCCCCGAACAGCCCCGCCAAAGCCCTCCTTGCCACGCCACAGCCCCCTTCTCACCCTGACCGTTTCCGCCGCTCCGCGCGCCTGTCGAAAAAATTTTACAATTCCGTCTCTGGGGGCCTTGCGGACCCCGGAGGAATACAATAGTTCACCCAAACATTGGCGCGGGGTGGAGCAGCCCGGTAGCTCGTCAGGCTCATAACCTGAAGGTCGTAGGTTCAAATCCTACCCCCGCAACCAAAAAACAAGGGCCCCGAGGCGATAGCGCCCGGGGCCCTTTTTTTCGCCTCAACGCCACCTTACCATTTCAACCGACTCGCGGGCGGGCCGCACGGATTGCCGCCCGCCGCCTGGGATGCCAAAGCCACCCGAAGGTCTCGGCGCATCGCGGGCACCGCTTCGCGGGCGCAGAGCGGGCAGTGCACAGGCCGGGCGATCCCCGCGGCGGAGATGACGCACGACCGGGGGTGTTGACGGCAGGCGCCACGGCCCGAGGTCCGCGCCGCCGCCCTGCCCGGCCATCGGAAAGCGCAGGACGGGACGGCGCCGCACCGGCTCGCCCCTGACACGGGTATCGGCACCGGCACATGCGCAACCACCCCGGCGATTCGCGGCGGAGCGGCGGCGCGCGGACGTCCGCCCTGCGCGCCGTTGGCCGAGCCTTGACGCCCCCCCCCTGCACGCGCGAAGCATCGCCCCGGGGCAAAGCGCCCTGCCCTCAGGAAAAGGCCCGGATCGCGGCAGCAAGGCGCGCGTCGTCGCGCGCGGCCTGTTCCAGCGGGATCCCCGCAACCGCAGCCTCCCAGGCGGCGCGCAGCGCGTGCACCCCGGCGGCGACCCCGTCGGGATGCGCCACGACGCCTCCGCCCGCGCAGAAGATCAGGTCGGTCGAGCCGATGGCGCGGTAGGTCGCGTCCGCCTGAAGCACGGTCTGCCCCGAGGAGAAGACCGGCATGACCGTGCGGGGGTGGTCGGGATGCAGCGGCGTCAGGCAGGCGCGGGCCGAGGCGACAGAGCTTTCGTCCGGCTCCCAGAACTTGTTGGCAATGCCGTTGACATGCATGTGGTCGACCCCCGCCACGCGCCAGAGCGTCGCCCATGCCGGGTAGGACCAGCCGCTGTCCGAGGGGCGGCCCAGCATGCCCCAGCCGTTGCGGTGGGCATGGATTGGCAGGCTGCAATGGCGCCGGAGCGCCGTCAGCCCCGCCAGCCCGACCGAGTTCAGGCTGGCCATGACACAGGTGCCGCCGCGCGCGGCCACGATGTCGTGGCGGCGCTTCATCTCGTCCACCTCGCCGGTGATATTAACCGCATACATGACCTTGCGGCCCAGCCGGTCGGCATGGCGGTCGATGACCTCCATCACCTTCGCGAAACGGTCCTCGAAGGGGCAGAAGGGGCCGTCCGCCTGCAGCTCGTCGTCCTTGATGAAATCGATGCCGCCGGCGCAGAGCGCATCGACCAGCGTGGCGGTGCCCTCGGGCGTCAGCCCGACCGAGGGCTTGACGATGGTGCCGATCAGCGGGCCATCCGCGACCCCGGTCAGGCGGCGCGTGCCAAGGGTTCCGAAACCCGGGCCGGGGTAGGCCTTCAGGAAGGCCTCGGGCAGGTCCAGCGCGGTGATCTTCAGCCCGGCCACCTGCTTCAGCTCG
Organism: Ponticoccus sp. (in: a-proteobacteria); assembly: GCF_048381735.1. Taxonomy (NCBI): domain Bacteria; kingdom Pseudomonadati; phylum Pseudomonadota; class Alphaproteobacteria; order Rhodobacterales; family Roseobacteraceae; genus Ponticoccus; species Ponticoccus sp. (in: a-proteobacteria). Next base: position 112,542 of record NZ_JBLXGL010000008.1, on the reverse strand, counting down.
GAAAGGTTGCCCGCCACCGTCGCCACGAGGTTCGGCAGCGAGGGGCCGATGTTTTCCAGCGGCCAGGAAATCCGCATCCTCCAAGAGGTCACCGGCCCGTCGCCCGCGCTGCCGGTCTGCACCGGCGTGCCCGGATCCTCGACCTGCTCCAGCAGCTCGACCCGGGCGGCGGACCGCTCTTTCAGCGCCGCGTCCTCGCCGGGGATGGCGACGAAGGTGCCCGAGGATTGCTCGCCGGCCGCGATCTCGGCGGTGCGGGCGGCGTCGCCCCGGGTGCGCAGGATGTAGTCGGCGGAAAAGCGGTCGGACATGGGGGCCTCAGCGCAGCAGCAATTGCGGGACGATCAGGGAGATCTGCGGCACGAAGGCCACGATCAGCACCGCCACCAGCAGGATGGCGAAGAAGGGCCAGATGGCGCGCAGGTAGTGCCGCAGAGAGATCTTCGCGATCGACATGACGATGAACATGTTCATGCCCACGGGCGGCGTGACAAGCCCCAGCATCAGCACCAGCACCATGACGGTACCCATGTGGACCGGGTCGAAGCCGGCGCTGAGGCCGATGGGCACCAGCAGGGGCGCCACGAGGATCAGCGCCGCGTTGCTTTCCAGAAAGCAGCCGATCACCAGCAGGAAGCCGATCATGACCAGCATCAGCAGCGCGGGCGTTTCTGCCAGCCCGGACAGGCTGGCGGCCAGCGATTGCGGCACGCCAAGCCAGGTCAGCAGCCAGGACACGGCGGCGGCGCCCGCGATGATCAGGAAGATCGCGCCCACGGTCATGGCGCTTTGCCACAGCACGGTGCAGAGGCCGCGCAGCGACAGCTCGCGATACCAGAAGCAGGCAATCAGGATGGCATAGGCGGCGGCCACGGCGCTGGCCTCGGTCGGGGTAAAGACCCCCATCAGGATGCCCCCGACCAGCAGCACCGGCGCAAAGAGCGCGGGGGCGGAGCGCGCGAAGGTCACCAGCAGGTGCCGGACCGTGGCGCGCGGCCGGGTCGGCAGGTTGTCCCGGCGCCCGATGTAGGCGACCAGCAGGCACATGGCAGCGGTCATCAACAGGCCCGGCAGCAGCCCCGCCACCAGCAGTTGCGAGATCGAGGTATTGGTGATGGCGCCGACGATCACCAGCGGGATGCTCGGCGGCACGATGGGGCCGACCGTGGCAGAGGCGGCGGTGACGGCGGCGGCAAAGCCCGGGTCGTAGCCCTCTTTCTTCATCACCTCGATTTCCACCTGCCCAAGGCCCGAGGCATCGGCCACGGCAGAGCCGGACATGCCCGACATCAGCAGACTAGCGACGATGTTCACCTGTGCCAAACCGCCGCGAAAATGGCCGACCAGCGCATTGGCGAAGTCGAAGATGCGGTTGGTGATGCCGCCGGTGTTCATCACCTGCCCGACCAGCACGAAGAAGGGCACCGCCATCAGCGGAAAGCTGTCCATGGCACCGAACATCTTCTGCGGGATCACCAGCATCGGCGTGCGGATGGTCGGATCGGCAAAGAGGAAGACCATCGGGATGGCGACCAGCGCCAGCGCCACGGGGATGCCGAGCACAAGCAGAAGGAAACCTGTGACGGAAGACAGGGCAACGGGCATGGGGAAACCTCAGTGTGCGGCGGGCTCGGCGGGCGCGGGCTCTTCGGGAACGAAGAGACCCAGAAGCTGGCCGAGGATCATCAGGGCAAAGCCGGTGGGCAGGGCGGCATAGATCCAGGACATCGACAGGCCAAGGCCCGGCGTGCGCTGGCGGATGGCACGCTCTGCCAGGTCCCAGCCGTGCCAGAACAGGACAGAAAGGATCGCGCAGGCGATCGCCGTGCCGATCAGGCGCAGCGGCAGGCGCAGGCGCGGCGGCAGCATCTCTGCCCCGATCAGCGCCAGGTGCTGGCCCTTGCGCGCACAGAGCGCCGAGGCCAGCATGGCCAGCCAGACCATGGTGTAGCGCGCCAGCTCCTCGGACCACGACAGCGGCGCCGAGAAGGCGTAGCGCATCAGGACCTGTCCGAGGATCGCCACCAGCATGACGGCGAACAGCAGCCCGCAGAGCGTGGCAAGGCCGCGCACGAAGAAGGCATCGAGAAAGCGGAGGATGGACATGGATCGGCCCCTTGCGGAAGCGGCGGCCCGAAGCCGCCGCCTGCGTTGTCAGTAGTCCTGACCCGCCTCGACGATGCGGGTGTACAGGTCGGTGAAGCCCTCGACGTCCGAGAACTGCTGGTAGACCTCCGCCGTCGCGGCGCGCCATGCCGCAAGGTCGGGCCGGGTCACGGTCATCTTCTCGCCGGCCTTGGCCATGCCCTCCTGAACCGAGGCCTCGACAAGCTCGTCGTTGTAGGCGGCAGCCTGTTCGGCGGCCTCGGTGAAGATCGCGCGGTCGCCCTCGGGGATGCTGTCCCATGCGCTTTCGGCGGCAAGCAGGAACATGAAGCCGTACAGGTGCTTGGTGTCGGCAAGGTAGTCGACGGCCTCGTCGATGCCGGTGGAGGTGATCAGCCCGATCGGGTTTTCCTGACCGTCGATGGTGCCCAGCTGCAGCGCCGGAACCACCTCGGGGAAGGCCATGGGCGTCGGCTGCGCCCCCAGCGCCTTCCACAGGGCGATGCGGGCGGGCATTTCCGGCACGCGGACCTTCATGCCCGCGATGTCACCCAGCTCGTTGACCTCGGCGTTGGTGGTCAGCAGCCGGGGCGAGCGCATCAGCGTCGCGATCTTGCGGGCGCCAAGGTTCTGGCTAAGCCGGTCCGAAATGTCGTCACCGATGGGGCCGTTCATGACCGCGCGCACGTGGTCGTTGTTCTTGAACAGCAGATCCCATTCCACGATCATCAGCGCCGGGTCGAAGTTCTGCACGATACCGCCGAGGATGGCGAAGTCCGAGGTGCCGAACTGAAGCCCCTCCGCGATTTCGCGCTCGCCGCCCGCCTGGCCGGAATGCAGCACGTCGACGCGGTATTCCCCTTCGCTCTGCTCGGCCACGATCTCGGCGAAGCGCAGGGCCGCGTCGACCTCGGGTGTCCCCGGAGAGCCGACAGCCCCCAACTTGAACACGGTTTCGGCGGAAACCGGGATCGCCAGCGCCCCCAACAGGGTGGCGGCGAGGAAGGCATTGCGAAGTGTCATGGTCTCTTTCTCCTCCATGGTTGCGGATACGAACCTCCAAATCCGCATCGCTTGACATTTCACTGACATTTCATAAAACCGGAGTCAAGGCGGTTGATGACGCGGCCCGGCGCCCGGGCCCTGCTCGCCAAGGGATTTCGGAGGAGAAGCAAGATGCTGAACAACAAGATAGCCACGGTCACCGGCGCGGGGCGCGGCATGGGCGAGGCCATCGCGCGGACCCTGTCCGCCAAGGGGGCGGCGGTGGTCGTGTCCGATATCGACGGCGCCGCGGCAGAAACCGTCGCGGCCTCGATTCGCGACGGTGGCGGCAAGGCGGTCGGCCTCCGCATCGACGTCTCCTCCGAGGACGACGCGGCCCGGCTGGCCGAGACTGCGGTGCAGGAATTCGGCGGGCTGGACATCCTCGTGAACAATGCCGGGATCTCGACCACGAAGCTGTTCCTGGAAACCACGAAGCAGGACATGGAACGCATCATCGGCGTCAACCTGATCGGCGCCTTCCTCTGCGCGCAGGCGGCGGTGCGGCACATGCTGCCGAACGGGTCGGGGCGGATCATCAATATCGCGTCCCTGTCCGGCCAGCGCGGCGGCATCGGACGCTCGGCCTATGGGTCGTCCAAGGCCGGGCTGGAACTGCTGACCAAGGTCATGTCGGTGGAACTGGCCGCCAAGGGCGTGCTTGTGAACAACGTGGCGCCGGGCGCCATCGCCACGCAGATGGCGGTGGAACAGCATGACACCAAGACCCGCGAGGCCTATCACTACCTGATCCCGCAGCGCCGCTACGGCACCCCCGAAGAGGTCGCCTTCATGGTGGCCTTCCTGGCCTCGGACGAGGCCTCGCATGTCAGCGGGACCACGGTGAACGTCGACGGCGGCTTCCTTTCCGCCGGCCTGATGTTCGAGCGCGAGGGCGTCGAGGCGGCCCCCACGCCCCGGGCATGACGTCACGGCGGCGTGACCTTTCGGACCCAGACACCCCCGGTCCTGCCCGCCGCCTCTTGATCCCGAGGGCAGGCCCGGCGCAGGCTGGGCCACCCCGCCCGACCGGGCAGAAGACCGAGGAACCATGACAGATCCGGCGCGCAAACCGCTGAAGAAAGACCAGGCCTACCAGACGATCCGCCAGCTGCTGCTGGATGCGGACGATCCGGAGGTGATCTATTCCGAACGCTTCCTTGCCGCAGAGCTGGACATGGGGCTGGCGCCGGTGCGCTCGGCGGTCGAGCGGCTGCGGTCCGAGGGCATCGTCGAGATGATCCCGAAATCCGGCGTGCGCATCCCGCAGATCACCTATCGCGAGGTGATGGACTTCTTCGAGGTGCGGATCCTGCTGGAGCCCTTCATCGCCGGCCGTCTTGCCGGACAGGTGCGGCCGGTGCAGGCCCAGGCGCTCAAGACCCTGATCGCCGACCAGCGCCGCGCGGCGACGACCGGCGACACGCTGGAGTATCACCGCCTCGACCTGGCCTTTCACAGCACGCTGGCCGAGATGTACGGTAACCGCGAGATGGTCCACGCGCTGGCGCAGATGCGGGACAAGATGTACCGCCTGTCCAAGTATATCCACCGCACCCACCCGGACCGGCTGGCCACCAACGTCGAACAGCACGAGAAGGTGGTTCTGGCGATCCTCGACGGGTCCTGCGCAGAGGCGCGGCAGGCGATGGAAACCCACCTGCAATGGGGTCGGGACGTCAACATCGCCCCCGCCGACCGGCGCTAGCCTCCGGCGGGGCGCGGTTCGGGCGCGGCAAAGTGCAAGGGCGGGAACCGCCCGGTGCGGATCGTCCCGCCGGATGTCGCGGAAGGCCTGCGCCAGCCTCTTGCCGCCATGCAGCCCACGGCCTTCACCCTGAACAACGGCCCTGCGCAGGCGCTTGGGCGCTGGCGCCCCCGGCGTGAAAACTGCGGCGGCACCGGGCCTTGCCGCTTGAGAAACACCCGGCACTTGCCTAGCCTCACGCTATCATTTGCAGGAGCTCGCATTGCTTTTCTCCATCTCACGAACAAGGGCCGCTGTCCGGCACCTGAAGTATGCCCTCTGGATTTCCGGCACGGTCGCGGCGCAGGCCGCCGTGGCCCAGAGCATTTCGCTTGAAGATTTCGAGGCGCAGGTCAACCAGCGCGCCGGCACGCTCTCTGGGTACGAGTCCTATCTGACAAACCCCGACCCCAAGCGCGCCATGGCGGCCTTGCAGATCATGCTGGAATCCGGCGACCCGACGCTGGTTCAGATGGCCCTGTCCGTCGGCATCTACAGTGCGGACGCCAATCTTCGGCAGACTGCGCTCGAGGCATTCCTTGCAGGCACGCCGTCGCTGGATCTTTTTTTCGATGGATCCGAGACCGTCAAAGACGATCAGATCGAGACCTACAACGCCCTGATGCGCGGCTATCGCGGGTCGGTCGGCGCGAAGAACCGCGCAAGCCTGAGCCTGAAGATCGGCGCGTGGAACGACGAAAAGGGCTGCTATCTGAACCTCGATGCGCCCGATTTCTGCCTGCTCCGGGTCAATGCGACGACGGTCAGCCTTCAGCTCGTCAGCTCGGACAACAACACGCCGCGCCAATGGGTCGTGCTCGAACTTGGGGATGACGGCGCGCTTGGCGGGACCATGACAGCACGCTACGGCCGGGAAGACCTTGGCCCGCTGGGCTTGACGATGCGGCTGAGCGAGTGAGGCCATGACCATGAAAGCAATTCTTGCCGGACTTCTGATTGCCTCCGGGACACTGGCGGGCGCGCAGTCCCTGTCGGTGGCCGAGATCACCAGCCAGATCGACGCGGAAATGTCCGGGCTCGACGAATATGCCGCGCTTCTGAATGACCCCGACCCGCGCCGCGCGCTCAAGGCGATGGAGATCATGCTGGGCTCGGGCGACCCGGAGCTGGAACGGCTGGCGCTGGATTTCGGGATTTACAGCACCGATGCCCGGGTGAGGCGGACAGCCTTTGAAACATGGATCAAGACCGAGCCAACCCTCGTGTTCCGCTTCATGGCCGGGAAGGACCGCGCCGAAGAGGTCGCGCGCTACATCGGGAATTTCAAAGGCACGATGAACGCTGAGGGCATCGGAACAACAAGCTACGTGGTCGGGGCCTTCGACGCTGACCGCAACTGCTACATCTGGAAGTCCTATTCCAACTGCGCGGTTTCAGTCTCGGACGATGCCATCATCCTCAATTTCGACAACAACTGGAGCGAGCTGACCATTTCGGACGATGCGAAGCTGGTTGGCGTTGTTCAGCTCAATCGCAATATTGCACCGGTTCCGGTCGAAATCCCGATATCGCGCTGATCCTATTTGGCGGTCACACTGTCCAGGCGCACGGGGCCCGCGGTCCAGGCGCTGGCGATGGTGATGCGCAGGCGGCGTGCCGAGGTGCCAAGCCGGGGTCCGGTGTCCAGCACGCCATCCAGCGGCATCTCGCCCGACCAGAAGGTCCGCCAGCGTCCGCCCTCGGGACTGGCGTTGACCTGTATCAGCACCCGGCGCGGCACGGCCTGCCCCTCTTCGACCCCGGCCAACAGCTCCAGCTGCGACAGCGCCTCTGCATCCCGCAGCAGCAGATCGATGACCGCGGGGCCCTTCGGTTCGAACACATAGGCCGCCTCGGGCAGCAGGATGTTTTCGGCCATGTGGCCGGGGCCGATGGCCACGGCGCTTGCCGAAACGAGGTCCAGGGCCAACCCCGACCGCGCGGTCGCCGCCTCGGGTGACGCAGCCGGCGCCGTGGTGGTGGTGGCGAAGACCGCCTGCGTCGACAGCAGCCGCGACAGGTTCATGTGGATTTCCTCGACGCGCATGAAGCGCAACGTGTCGCCCCCCGTCGTATCGATAGCCATGCCCACGGGCACCCCGTCGACCAGCAGAAAGCCCCCGCTCATGCCCTGTCTGGCTGTTGCGGCCCCGGCAGAGGCAAACCGCGCCTCGATGTCCAGGTAGCCGATCCGGGTGATGTCCATCGGCAGCCGCTCGACCCGGCCATCCGTGCCGACCAGCACCAAGGCCCCCGACGTCTTGTGGGCCACCGCTCCGCGCGGCCCCGCAAGATCGCCCAGCTGCGTCTCGCAAAGACCTCCGCCGCGACTGAGAATGCCAAGGGCAAGGTCCACTCCGGGCCAGAACGGCGTGCGAATGCTGGCCCGGGCCGAGCGCCCCTTCTCTGCGATCACCTGGGCGCGGAACTCGCCCCGTGCGACATGGCTGGGCAAAACGACGTAGCAGGTGCCCGCATGCGCAAACAGGAAACCCTGCCCGGTCTCGCCCGACCGCAGGGCGACCGGCTGCGCCGAGACACCGCTTCCCATCGCGAAAAGACATGATATCATCAAAAACATACTGGAAAGCGCATGTTTCAGGCGATTGGGCATGGGGAGATTTCGATGCGGCATGGGGCACTCCTGAGCATCGCGATAGTTGCGGCTCTCGGGTCACCGTGCAAGGCTGAAACCGTCGTTTTGAAGGACTGGCAGGAAACCCTGCGAGAGGCCGCAACCGTGTCCGGCGTCGTCGTTGTCGGTGCCCTGCTGCTTCCCGAAAGCACGGATCCGGAGCCCCGGCTTGCCGTCGCCCTGGACCCGGCCTGGTCGGGGCGGACCCTGTGCGTGGAAGTCATCAGCGCAGACGGCCTGTACCAGTCGCGCAGGCTTTACGACCTTGCCGACGTGCCCGGGGGGCTGACCGGCCTGCCCTACCCGACCGACTACCCCGACCGCCTGCGCGAAGCCGCAGAGGGCGAGATCTCGGTCCGGGGGCGGCTGGACAGTTGCGAGGCGAATACCGGCCTGGTGCCGGTGGCCTGGCGCCCGGTCGAGGATCAGAGACCCACCTCGGTCGCGCTGCAGATCAACGCGTTCAGGGCGGACACCGTGCATATCTTCGTCGGCGACGATCCGATGGCCGCCGCGATTGCCTGCGACCCGGTCGCGGCAGAGGTGCGCACCGCCTTCGACACGATCTGCCGCTTTGCACTGCCGGACCCCGCGCCGGGCACACTGAGCATTGAAATCCTCCGCGTTTCGGACGGCGTGGCAGCCCCTCCGGAATTCGTCGACCTGATCCTGGTGGAATAACCATGCGATGGCTTGACGCTGTCGCAGCGAGCCTGATCCTGTCGATCCTCGCCGCCCTGCTCTGGCTCAATCAGGGGGTCTCGCGCACCTACATCCTTTCCGCGCAAACCCTTGGCGCCGACATCACCTTCGATGGCCGCAACTCCTGGTTCCTGGGCGCCGCTACGCTTTGCACGCCGCGCCAGACCGCCCTGCGGCGGTCGCCCGATCCGGCCACAGCGGCACAATGCGATGGCCGGATCTACGAGGAGAGCGAAGAAACCTCGCTGACCCTGGAATGGCAGGGCGGCAACCAGATTTCCCTGCGCCATGACGGCAGCCGGGTCCTGCTGGTCATCCGGGACGCGCAGGGCCAATACCCCAAGGGCACGATTCTTGTTCTTCCGGCGGCGTCCCTCGCCGGTCTCGGCGCAATGACCTTTGCCGGAACCATGCAGATCGGCGAGGCCATGGCGCCGGGGGCGCGTGGTCTCTTGCTAGAGGGGGACTACACGGTCAGGGAAAGCAACCGCCTGTCCGCATGGTTCGGGCGCCGGTCCGATGTCGTCCGCAGCGGCGCGCTGACCTACGGCGATACCGCCACGATCGTCTCGGACAATCGCGATATGCAAGCAGCGCAGGGGTTCGGGCAGGTGGTCCTGATCGACGGAGATCGGTTTCAGGCGGTTTTCCGCAGCGCAGAGGACGGGGCCGCGATCCGCATCGACGCCCTTGGCGTCAGCGAGGCGATTATCAAACCGGACGTCATCGACACCCTGCTGGCCAGCCCCTACCTCATCGTCATCGGGGGTATCCTGGGCGTTTTGGCCAACCTCATTTCGCTGAGCTTCCAGTTCATCGACCGGGCCCGGAAAGATCGCGGCGGCAGCCCCTGATCCCGGCCCGCCAGGCCGCACCGATTCTTCCAAAGACGGCAGGCCGGTCGAGCGAGCCCCCTCGTCTTCCGACCCGGCGCGGCAGCGGTTTGCCCTCTGCGCGGCGCGCTCATGCGCCGAACCGCAGGGGACGAGCGTTCCGCACCCGCCCCGCGTGTCGACGATTCCCGCTCCACCCGGGAAGCCCGGACCAAGCGCCCGCCGCCCGCTTCGGCGCAGGAGGCAGCCCCACCGGCGCAAACCTCTGGATTGCCTCGGGTTTTCCCGGCCCCTCCAAGTTCGGACGGATCGAGACGCTCGGACGGATGCTTGCGCATCCGTCCGTGTATTCGAGCGATTTCAGGTGTACAGTGGTGAGCCGTGCAGGATTCGAACCTGCGACCCACTGATTAAAAGTCAGTTGCTCTACCAACTGAGCTAACGGCCCACTGTGGCGGCCTGACTATGAGGATGGCCCGGTATGGTCAACCCATAAAATCACGTTTTTTGCCACCTTTCTGCAAGGCGGGTGCCGCGACACTGGAAAGCCGCCCGCTTCGCACGTATATCCGCGCCATGAAACACTCTGCCCCCTCCCTGCCGTTCATGAAAATGCACGGCCTCGGCAACGATTTCGTCGTGATCGATTCCCGTGCGCGGGAGGCGGGTCTGACCCCTGCGCGCGTCACGGCCATTGCCGACCGGCACCGGGGTGTGGGCTTCGACCAGCTGGCAGTGATCTCGGGCGCGGGCAATGCGCCGCACCTGACCTTCTACAACGCCGACGGCTCGACCTCGGCGGCCTGCGGCAATGCCACGCGCTGCATCGCCCGCTACCTGATGGACGAGAGCGGCGCCACGGCGCTGGAGCTGACGACCGACCGGGGCACCCTGTCGGCGCGGGATGCGGGCGACGGGCTGACCTCGGTCAACATGGGGCCGCCGCAGGTCAACTGGCAGGAGATCCCGCTGGCCGAAGCCATGGACACGCTGGAGCTGCCCATCGAGGGCGCGCCGGTGGCGACCGGCATGGGCAACCCGCATTGCACCTTCTTCGTCGAGGATGCCGAGGCGATCCCGCTGGAGCAGTTCGGCCCGCGCTACGAGCACCATCCGCTCTACCCTCAGCGCACCAATGTGCAGGTGGCCAGCGTCATCGGCCCCGATCACATCCGCATGCGCGTGTGGGAGCGCGGCGTGGGCGTGACGCTGGCCTCGGGCTCTTCCTCCTGCGCGACCGCCGTGGCGGCGGCGCGGCGCGGGCTGACCGGGCGCTCGGTGCGGATCGACCTCGACGGCGGCAGCCTGAAGGTGGACTGGCGCGAGGACGGCGTCTGGATGACCGGCGGCACGGCCCATGTCTTCGACGGCGCCTTCACCGCCGCATGGCTGGAGCAGAACCCGTGAGCGCGCCGAAATTCACCACGCTGGGCTGCCGCCTGAACGCCTACGAGACCGAGGCGATGAAGGCGCTGGCCGAAGAGGCGGGCGTCGACAACGCCGTGATCGTGAACACCTGCGCGGTGACCAACGAAGCGGTGGCCAAGGCCCGCAAGGAAATCCGCCGGTTGCGGCGCGAGAACCCCGAGGCCCGCGTCATCGTCACCGGCTGCGCCGCGCAGATCGACCCTGACAGCTTTGCCGCCATGGCAGAGGTCGACCACGTCATCGGCAATACCGAGAAGATGGCGCCCGAGACATGGGCGGGACTGGGCCGCGATTTCATCGGCGAGACCGAGCGCGTGATGGTCAACGACATCATGTCGGTGACGGAAACCGCCGGCCACCTGATCGACGGCTTCGGCTCGCGCTCGCGCGCCTATGTGCAGGTGCAGAACGGCTGCGACCACCGCTGTACCTTCTGCATCATCCCCTATGGGCGCGGCAATTCGCGGTCGGTCCCCGCCGGGGTCGTGGTCGATCAGGTCAAGCGGCTGGTGCAGCAGGGCTATAACGAGGTGGTGCTGACCGGGGTCGACCTGACCTCCTGGGGGGCCGACCTGCCGGGCACGCCACGGCTGGGCGACCTGGTGATGCGGCTTCTGCGGCTGACCGATGTGCCGCGCCTGCGGATCAGCTCGATCGATTCGATCGAGGCGGACGAGAACCTGATGCTGGCCATCGCGACGGAACCGCGCCTGATGCCGCATCTGCACCTGTCGCTGCAACATGGCGACGACCTGATCCTGAAGCGTATGAAACGCCGCCACCTGCGCGACGACGCGATCCGCTTTACCGAAGAGGCGCGGCGCCTGCGCCCCGAGATCACCTTCGGCGCCGATATCATCGCGGGCTTCCCGACCGAGACAGAGGCGCATTTCGAGAACTCGCTGAAGCTGGTCGAAGACTGCGACCTGACCTGGCTGCACGTCTTCCCCTATTCGGCCCGCCCCGGCACCCCCGCCGCACGCATCCCCTCGCGGGTGGATGGCAGCGTGATCAAGGAACGCGCCGCCCGCCTGCGTGCCGCAGGCGATCGCGCCGTGACCCGCCACCTGGCCCAGCAGCAGGGACGCGCGCACCGCGTCCTGACAGAGGCGCCGGACATGGGCCGGACCGAGCAGTTCACCGAGGTGCGCTTTGCCGCACCGCAGCCCGTGGGCCAGATCGTTCCGGTGACGATCACCGGCACCTCGGGCACCCAGTTGACCGCCTGAGCGATGCATCCGAACCCGACCTTCCGAAAGGCCGACAGCGCCCTCGCCCTGAAGATCGCGCGAGAGCGGGCCTTCGGCATGCTCTGCGTCTCTGCCGAGCCGGTGCCGCTTCTGGCGCATGTGCCCTTCCTGCTGTCGGAGGATGGCGCCGGGGTCGACCTGCATCTCGTGCGCTCCAACCCGATCTGCCGGGCGACCGGCCCGGCGCGGCTGGCGGTGACCGGGCCGGACGGCTACGTCTCGCCCGACTGGTACGGGATCGCGGACCAGGTGCCGACATGGAACTATACCGCCGTCCACCTGTCCGGGCGGCTGGAGGCGCTGCCTGCCGACCGGCTGCCGGAGATGCTGGCGCGGCAGTCGGCCTTCTTCGAAGCGCGCCTGCTGCCCAAGCCGCCATGGACCATGGACAAGATGAGCACCGAGGTCACCGCGCGGTTCCTGCGCATGATCCTGCCCTTCCGGCTGCATGTCGAGGATGTGCAAAGCACCGTGAAGCTGGGCCAGAACAAGGACGCGGCGGTGCGCCTTGCCGCGGCCGACCGGCTGGAAACGGGGTTCGGTTCGGACCTGGGGGCGCTGGCGGCACTGATGAAAGAGCCCCCGGCCTGACCGGCGCCCGGCCTGCAGCCGGGGTGGGCGCGGCAGCGGCGCCAAGAGGTATTTGGACCAAGAAGAAGCACAAGGTGCGCGCCCTGCCGATGCCGGGCGCGGGATGCTGCGGGACGGCGGGCGGGGCCACTTTCGCGCGGCCAAACGACCTTGGTGGGCCGGGCCATGGCGGGACGGTTTGCGCTTGTGACCAGAATCGGTCATGACGTGCCGATGAAACTCCAGCAGCGCGCGCTTTTCGTTCATCTCTTCACCGCCACCGGCGCCGTCTTTGCCATGCTTGCCATGCTGGCGGCGGTGCAGGCGCAGTGGCCGGTCATGTTCCTGTGGCTGGTGGTGGCCTTCGTGGTCGACGGAATCGACGGGCCTCTGGCCCGGAAATACGACGTGAAGTCCAACGCCCCCCGGTTCGACGGGGTCCTGCTGGACCTGATCATCGACTACCTGACCTATGTCTTCATCCCGGCCTTCGCCCTGTTCCAGAGCGGCCTTCTGCCCGGCTGGACCGGCTGGTTCGCGATCATCGTGATCACCTTCGCCAGCGCGATGTATTTCGCCGACAACCGGATGAAGACCACCGACAACTCGTTCCAGGGCTTCCCGGGCTGCTGGAACATGCTGGTGCTGGTGCTCTTCGCCATCAAGCCGGGCTTCTGGGTGATCCTGCTGCTGGTCACCGTGCTGGCCGTGGCCATGTTCCTGCCGCTGAAATTCATCCACCCGGTGCGCACCGAACGCTGGCGGGCGCTGTCCCTGCCGATTGCCCTGGCCTGGACCTTCTTTGCCGGATGGGCGGCCTGGGTGGATTTCCATCCCCAGAGCTGGGCGCACTGGGGGCTGGTGGCGACCTCGGTCTACCTGATCTTCGCCGGCATCGCGCAGCAGGTCATCCCGCCGCGCCGGTCCTGAGCCGCGCCGCCCCGGGGGCGGCGCGCGGCCTGTCAGCCGTTCAGCTTGGCCTCGAGCGCGGCGAGCCGCGCCTTCAGCGCCTCGTTCTCTTCGCGGGCCTTCTGGGCCATGCCGCGCACCGCGTCGAATTCCTCGCGGGTCACAAAGTCGCGATCGGCCAGCCAGCGGTCGATCATCGAACTCATGGCGGTCTCGGCCTCCTGCCGGGCGCCCTGCGCCACGCCCATCGCGTTGGTCATAAGCTGCGAGATGTCGTCGAACACCTTGTTGCGGGTCTGCATGGGTCACTCCCCCGTTTCATTCCCCCCCTATATGGGCTGCGCGGGCCTTCCGCTCAAGGTTGACTTCGCCCCGAAACACGAGGCAACAGGACGCATGATCGCCGCCATCCCCTTCCCCGACCTTTCCTCCGAGATCTTCTCGATCAGCCTCTTCGGGCTGGAGTTCGCGCTGCGCTGGTACGCCCTGGCCTATATCGCGGGCATCGTGCTGGGCTGGTGGCTGGCGGTGCGCTGCCTGCGGCGGCCCGCGCTCTGGCACGCGGACACGCCGCCGATGACACCCAAGCAGGCCGAAGACCTGCTGACCTGGGTGATCCTCGGCATCATCGCGGGCGGGCGGCTTGGCTTCGTGCTGTTCTACATGCCCGGCTACTACCTGTCGAACCCGCTGGAGATCCCGATGATCTGGACCGGCGGCATGTCCTTCCATGGCGGGCTTCTGGGTGTGGTCGTCGCCGTGGCGGTGTTCTGCTGGCGCAACGGCATCGCGCCCGCGCCCACCGCCGACATGATGGCGCTTGCGACCCCGCCCGGCCTGCTGCTGGGGCGGCTGGCCAACTTCGTCAACGCCGAGCTTTGGGGCCGCCCGTCGGACCTGCCCTGGGCGGTGATCTTTCCCGGCCAGCGCGCGCAGGACTGCGGCCAGCCCGCCGGTGAACTTTGCGCGCGGCACCCCTCGCAGCTGTACGAGGCCGGGCTGGAAGGGCTGGTGCTGGGGCTGGCGATCTGGATCCTCGTGCGGCGCGGCTGGCTGAAGACGCCGGGCGCCGTGGCGGGCGTGTTCTTCGCCGGCTACGGGCTGGCGCGCTTCTTCGTGGAGTTCTTCCGCCAGCCGGACGCGCAGTTCCAGACGCCGGGCAACCCGCTGGGCCTTGCGCTGCATGTGAACGGCTACGGGCTGACCATGGGGCAGGTCCTGACGCTGCCGATGATTCTCGGCGGTCTCGCCCTCGTGTTCTGGGCGCGCCGGAGGATGGCGACGCCGGTCGCCCCATGACACCCCTGGGCGTGCTGCTGTCCCGGCAGATCGCGGCGACCGGGCCAATGACGCTGGCCGACTACATGGCCGCCTGCCTGCTGCACCCCGAACACGGCTATTACGCCACCCGCGACCCGCTTGGCGCCGCCGGGGATTTCACCACCGCGCCCGAGATCAGCCAGATGTTCGGCGAGATGCTGGGCCTCTGCCTTGCGCAGGCCTGGATGGATCAGGGCGCCCCCGCCGCCTTCGTGCTGGCCGAGCTGGGCCCCGGGCGCGGCACGCTGATGGCCGACGTCCTGCGGGCCACCGCGCGCGTGCCCGGCTTTCACGACGCGCTTCGGCTGCATCTGGTCGAGGCCTCGCCGCCGCTGCGCGCCGAACAGGCCGCGCGCCTGCAGGGCCGGGCGCCCACCTGGCACGAGACCGCAGAAAGCCTGCCCGAGGGGCCGCTTTACCTGCTCGCGAACGAGTTCTTCGACGCGCTGCCGATCCGGCAGTTCCTGCGCAGCGACGGCGGCTGGCGCGAACGCATGGTCGGCCTGACGGACGGCGCGCCGGCCCTGGGGCTGGCCGCTGCCACCCCGGTCGCCGCGCTGGATCACCGGCTGGCGGATACCGCCGCCGGGCACCTGGTGGAAACCTGCGCCCCCGCCGCCGCGCTGGCGCAGGAGATCGGCGCCCGGATCGCCCGGCACGGCGGCGCCGCGCTGGTGATCGACTATGGCGGCTGGCGCTCTTTCGGCGACACCTTTCAGGCCCTGAAGGACCACCGGCCCGCCGATCCCTTCACCGCCCCCGGCGCCGCCGACCTGACCGCCCATGTGGATTTCGAGGCGCTGGCCCGGGCCGCCGCGCCGGCCCGGACCTCGCAGATGACGCCGCAGGGCGTCTTTCTGGAACGGCTCGGGATCACCGCGCGGGCCGAGGCACTGGCGCAGGGGCTCAGCGGCTCCGCGCTGCACAGCCATGTCGCCGCACATCGCCGGTTGACGCACCCCGATGAAATGGGGTCACTGTTCAAGGTAATGGCCCTGTTTCCCGACGGGGCTCCACCGCCACCCGGACTGGAGCCGCGCGTATCGCACGATGACCCTTGAGATCCTTTCCCACAGCGCCCTGCTGCCGTTCCGACATGGGTTCTTCACCCGGCGCGGGGGGGCCTCTTCGGGCATCTTCGCGGGGCTGAACTGCGGGCCGGGCTCGTCCGATCAGGCCGAGATCGTCAGCATCAACCGCACCCGCGTGGCCGAGGCCATGGGCGTCGGCCCGGGCGCGCTGAACTCTGTCCACCAGGTGCATTCGGCGGATGTGGTGACCCTGACGGAACCGCTCTCCGGCAAGCCCAAGGCCGATGCCATGGTGACCGCGACGCCGGGTCTGGCGCTGGCGGTGCTGACGGCGGATTGCCAGCCGGTGCTTTTCGCCGATGCCCGGGCGCAGGTGATCGGCGCCGCCCATGCGGGCTGGCGCGGGGCGCGGGACGGCGTGCTGGAGGCGACGGTCGAGGCGATGGTCGCGCTTGGCGCCACGCGCGGATCGATTCGCGCCGTCATCGGCCCCTCCATCAGCCAGCGGGCCTATGAGGTCGGCCCCGAGTTCCTCGAGGATTTCATGGCCGAGGACCCGGACAACAGCCGCTTCTTCGCCGGGGGCGCGGGCGATCGGGTGCACTTCGACCTGCCCGCCTACGGGCTGGCAAAACTGCGCGCCGCCGGGGTCGAGGCGGAATGGACGCGCCACTGCACCTATGCGGACGAGGGTCGCTTCTATTCCTACCGGCGCAGCACCCACCGCAAAGAGGCGGATTACGGGCGGCTGATCTCTGCCATCCGGATCTGACCGCCCACCCCGCCACCGCGCCGGAAACAATTCTGCGGCCCACCCAAGATTATCCGCCTTCGGTCACAAGTCTGCCCCATTTTCCCGGCAATCTGGCGCCTGCCCCGACCAGAGCGCACGGCGCCCCGGGACCAATCAGAGCAGAGGACAGCAGGCCGCCATGAAAACCCGTTTCATCAAGTCCATCGTGGAAACGGCCCGGACCACCCGCGCCCCCCTTCCCTGGGATCGCGGCACGCCGCGCAGCGCGATGATCACGCGCCGCAAGGACCGCCCCCAGCCGCAGCGCCAGCGCGCCTGAACCGCCGCCGATTCGGCGCGGCCCAGAGACGGCGCCGCCCAATTGAGGCAGCGTCGTCCACCACGATAGAACAATCAGACCACGAAGCCGGGATTTACCCCGGCTTTTGCCGTTTCGGGGCCGGGATTTTGACGGCGCCCGGTCAAACGGGCTTTATGGCGTTCGATAAAAACAAATCTGCTCACTTGTCCTTCTGGCGTTGTTGGTGGGGGCCAACACGGATGTGACCAACCTTTTCGGGGTGTTCACATGTCCTCTATCCGCCACGGCCTTGCAGGAACCGGCTCTCTTTCCACGCCCGTCGCCCCGGCGCGGGTGCCGTCTCCTGCCCGGCCCCCGGCCCGCGCCGTCTCTTTCATGCGCCGGTTCGAGGTTGCGGCGCTGCTGCCCGACCTCTCTGTCACCACCAAGCAGGTCATCGCCCCGGCGACGCCGCTGTTCGAAGGCTGTGCCAGCGCCTTTGCGCGCGGCACCCTGATCGAGACCCTGCACGGTGCCGTCGCCATCGAGGACCTGGTGCCCGGCGACTACATCCAGACCGCCGCTGGCACCGAGCCGGTGACATGGATCGGATCGACGACCTATGTGCCGGGCCACGCGGTCGAGGCCACCACGCTGACCCATATGACCCGGATCACCGCCGAGGCCTTCGGCCTTGGGCATCCGCCGGTGGATACGCTTGTCGGTCCCGCCGCGCGCATGATCGTGCGCCACCCCCGGCTGCGGTCTCTGCTGGGGGAAGAGGCGGTGCTGGCACCGGTCTCCGACTACGTGGACGGCGACCGTTACCTGCAGGTGGCCCCTGCCGGAACCGTGCAACTGTACCACCTGATGGTGCCCCGGCACACGATCATCACCGTCGGCGGCATCGAGATGGAGACCTATCACCCCGGCAAGGCCATCGGGCAGGGGCTGGGACAGAACCTGCGCGCGCTCTACCTGTCGATGTTCCCGAACCTCTCCGGTCTCGAGGATTTCGGCCAGACCACGCTGACGCGCACCGCGCGCGAGGTGATCGACAGCCTGCTCGACGCCTGAGGCCAGGGGAGGACGGCGGGGGCGCCCCCTCGCCTCGCGCGCCCCCGCGCGGCACGATCACGCCAGCCGTTCAATCGGCGCGGGCCCGGTCGGGGCGGTATCGGAACGCGGGGCGGGGCACACAACAGGGCACCTGCAAGACAGAGGCCGGGGCAGACCGATTGCCCGCGCACCCCAGACCCCGCCCGCGCGGAGATGCCGGGCCTAGTGCAGTGACCGCAGCATCGACGTGTTGCCCTGAATGATAGAGTTGAGCTCTACCACCCGGGCAAGACGCTGTTCGATTTCGTTCTGACAGGCATCAAGCTGCTCCACGATCCCGACCAGGGCAGCCCCCGACTCGGACAGCGCGGCGCTTTCGATCTTGCACATCATCCGGGTCGAGCTGAGGCCGGTCACATAGCGTTTCATGTCCAGCACCGACCGGGCGAAACGCTTTGCCTCTGCCTCGACGGCGGTGAGCGAGGCAGCGGTCTGGTCCATGAAGTGCCTGCGGTGGACTTCGACCTCCTCCACCTCGCGCGCGGGGACCACCGCTGGCGGGTAGGCCTCGGGGAAGTTGCGGATCTCCTTGCCGAAAACCCCGATCATCTCTTCCTCGATCGCCGAGGCGAAGCCGAGGAACTGCCCGGTGAAGATCGCGTCGCGGATGCGGGCAAAGACGCAGGCCTCGCCATCGACAAAGGTCTTCACCCAGGTCGCCATCTCTTCCAGCATCTGGCTGTAGTTCACGGAGATCGCGCTGATCGGACCGCCCGCGTTTTCCAGCCGCGAGGCGATGATGCGCATGTTCATCGGCACCGTGCGGATCGCCCGGAACGCCTCTGTCATTTCAGAGGTTTCGACCTGCACCTGCGCAATGGCCTTGGCCATGTCCAGGAACCGCTTCTGAAACGGATCCAGCGGCTGGCCAAGCTGCCGGGCCCGCGCCTCGAACTCTGTCGCAAGCGCGTGGCTCTGGAAGGTCTCGTAATTGGCGTAGCCCGCCGCGCGGATGTCGGCCAGCAGGGCCTCGGCGCTGTCGGCGGGGGACAGGGCGCCGCCCGCCTCGCGCGCCAGCGCGGCCTGATAGATGTCGCGCAGGGCATCGAACAGCGGCGAAGACGGTTTCAGCCGGGTCGAGATGAACCCGCCCTCCGCCGGAGAGACCAGGGCGAAGACCCAGTAGTACCGCCCGGTCTTGCAGCGGTTCTTGACGTAGGCCCCGGTCGGCTTGCCCGCCCTGATCCGGTCCCACAGCAGGTGAAACACGGCCTTGGGCATGTCGGGATGGCGGATGATCTTGTGCGGCGCGCCGATCAGATCCCCCCATTCGAAGCCCGCGATACGCTGGAACACCGTGTTGCCGGCCCTGATCACCCCCCGGTCGTCGGTGCGCGAATAGAACAGTTCCGCCAAGTGGAACTGCGCCTCGGACGCGGCATAGGCACTGTCAGCTTCGATTCGCGGCCTGTGTTCGGTCATGGATGGTCCTCGGGTCAGCCTCTGCGAGGACTTTCAGCCCGAAGCCTTGTAAAACCGTGAACACCCGCGGCAACAGCGCAAATTGTCGGGAAAAACCCCGTTCAGGCAGAGCGGTTCAGCCGATCCTCAAGCACGTCGAAGGGCACGCCGGGGTTGTCCTTGGCCACCCGGATCACGAGGCTGGTCTTCACGCTGGCCACGTTGGGCGCGGTCAGAAGCTGCCCGGTCAGGAAGCTCTGGAAGGTCGACAGGTCCGGCGCCACGCATTTCAGGATGAAATCCACCTCGCCGTTCAGCATGTGGCACTCGCGCACCAGCGACCAGTCGACACAGCGCCGTTCGAAGGCGCTCAGGTCCGCCTCGGCCTGGCTTTGCAGGCCGACCATGACAAAGACCTGCACCTCGAACCCCAGTTCGCGGATGTCGACGTCGGCGTGGTAGCCCTTGATGAAGCCCTGTTCCTCCAGCACCCGCACGCGGCGCAGGCAGGGCGGCGCGGAAATGCCGACGCGGCGGGCCAGCTCCACGTTGGTCATCCGGCCGTCGGTCTGAAGCTCTGCAAGGATCTTGCGGTCAATCGGATCGAGCCTGTGCGACGGCATATGTCCCCCCGGGTGTGATTTCGCGAATGTTATAGCAGCGCGGGCGCCACGCGCAATTATGTTTCACGCAACGGCAAGATTCTTTCTTCCCTTCGCGCAAGTCCTGCAACGACCGCATGGCCGCCCGGCGCCCTCTTTCACAGGCGGCGCCGCGCGGCTATATCACCGCCAAAGCGCAGGTTGGAAGGAAAGATCATGCCCGAGACACGGCACACCAAGGTTCTGATCATCGGCTCTGGCCCCGCGGGCTACACCGCCGGGGTCTATGCCTCGCGCGCCATGCTGGAGCCGATCCTCGTGCAGGGGCTGGAGCCCGGCGGCCAGCTGACCACCACCACCGAGGTCGAGAACTGGCCCGGCCACACCGAGATCCAGGGCCCCGACCTGATGGTCCAGATGGAGGCGCACGCCCGCGCCATGGGCACCGAGATCATCGGCGACATCATCCAGAAGATCGACTTCGACGTGCGGCCCTTCGTGGCGCATGGCGACTCTGGCACGACCTACACCGCCGATTCCATCATCCTCGCCACCGGCGCCCGGGCCAAATGGCTGGGCCTGCCCTCGGAAGAGGCCTACAAGGGCTTCGGCGTCTCGGCCTGCGCGACCTGCGACGGCTTCTTCTATCGCGGCAAGGAAATCGTGGTGATCGGCGGCGGCAACACTGCTGTCGAAGAGGCGCTGTTCCTGACCAATTTCGCCAGCAAGGTGACGCTGATCCACCGCCGCGACGAGCTGCGGGCCGAGAAGATCCTTCAGGACCGCCTGATGAAGCACCCCAAGATCGAGCCGCTGTGGTTCCACCAGCTGGAAGAGGTCGTCGGCGAGGACAACCCCAAGGGCGTAACCGGCGTGAAGGTGAAGAACGTCAAGACCGGCGAGCTGTCCCAGATCCCCTGCGCCGGTGTCTTCGTCGCCATCGGCCACGCGCCCGCCAACGAACTGGTGAAGGACGTTCTGGAAACCCACATGGGCGGCTACGTCGTCACCAAGCCCGATTCGACCGAGACCTCGATCCCCGGCATCTTCGCCGCGGGCGACCTGACCGACCACAAGTACCGGCAGGCGGTGACCTCTGCGGGCATGGGCTGCATGGCGGCGCTGGAAGCGGAACGCTGGCTGGCGGAACAGGACCTCGACAGCGGCAAGGACGAGACGCAGCCGCTGGGATACGGCGCCCCCGTCGCCGCCGGTCACTGAGATGGCGCACGATTTCGACGCGCAGCGCGCCGAGACGCAAAGGGCCTACCGCGAGATGCGCGACGAGGGCGACCTGCCCGAGGTCGCGGACGTGGATTACTTCCTTGTCCCCGAGGCCGACGGCGCCGACTGGCGTCCGCTGGCCGAGGCGCTTTCGGTGGAGGGCTTCGACTGCGAATGGATCGAGCCCGACGCCGAAGACGACGCGGATAGGCCCTACCTCGTCGCCACCCTGCCCGACCAGCTGATCTCGGCAGAGGGCATCTGGATCGGCGAAGAGATCGCCGCGCGCTGCGCCCTTGACCACGGTTTTGCACCCGACGGCTGGGGCCTGCTCAGCGACTGAGCCCCGAAGCGGGCAAAAAGAACCGCGTTCCGGCCCATGGCGCCGGAAGCCCAAACCAGTCCACACCACCGCAAGGGGGCCGGGCCGCTTTTCGCGCCCGGCCCATTTCCGTGGACAGAACGCCCGGCAAAAAGGGCACCATCGGGGCCTTTTCTTCTGTCGGCGGGACAAAAGGGCTTTGCTGCGCCTGCAAAGAGTGACATATGTTCATCCGTGAACACAGATTGAGTCACCGGAATGTCCGACCCCGCCCCCCTGCCCGCACGCGCCGAGGACGCGCAGCTCTTCGAGCTGCTGCGCCAGCTTGCGCATGCGCCAGAGGCCAGCCAGCGCGCCACCGCCGAGGCGCTTGGCGTCTCTCTGGGGCGCCTGAACGCGCAACTGCGGGCCGCCGCAGAGGCCGGGCTGGTCACGGTGAGCAGGCGACAGGGCCCGGATCGCCGCCAGCGCTTTGCCTACGCGCTGACCGATCACGGCCACGCCGCCAAGGAGCGCCTCGTGCGGGCCTTCCTGTCCCGGAAATTCGCCGAATACGCCGCCCTTCATGCAGAGCTGACCGGCTCTGTCACCGATCTCATGCCTTTGAAATACAGGAGTAGCCTGATGCAATCCAACCTCGCCCCGATCCCGGAGCTGTATGTTTCCTATGACAGCGCCCAGAAGCTGAAGGTCGAAGCCGCCGAGCTGACCTCGCTGGACCTGACCCCGCGCCAGATCTGCGACCTCGAACTGCTGATGAACGGCGGCTTCAACCCGCTGAAGGGCTTCCTGAGCGAAGAAGACTACAACGGCGTCGTCGACAACATGCGCCTGTCCGACGGCACGCTCTGGCCGATGCCGATCACGCTGGATGTCAGCGAGAAGTTCGCCGAAAGCATCGCGGCCGGGCAGGACATCGCCCTGCGCGACCAGGAGGGCGTGATCCTCGCCACCATGACCGTCACCGACAAGTGGGAGCCGAACAAGGCACATGAGGCCGAGAAGGTCTTCGGCGCCGACGACCTCGCGCACCCGGCGGTGAACTACCTGCACAACCAGGCCGGCAAGATCTACCTCGGCGGCCCGGTGACCGGCATCCAGCAGCCCGTGCACTACGACTTCCGCGCCCGCCGCGACACGCCGAACGAACTGCGCGCCCACTTCCGCAAGCTGGGCTGGCGCAAGGTCGTGGCCTTCCAGACCCGCAACCCGCTGCACCGCGCACACCAGGAACTGACCTTCCGCGCCGCCAAGGAAGCACAGGCCAACCTGCTGATCCACCCGGTCGTCGGCATGACCAAGCCGGGCGACGTCGATCACTTCACCCGCGTGCGCTGCTACGAGGCGGTGCTGGACAAGTACCCCTCGGCCACCACCTCGATGAGCCTGCTGAACCTCGCCATGCGCATGGCCGGCCCGCGCGAAGCGGTCTGGCACGGGATCATCCGCAAGAACCACGGCTGCACCCACATGATCGTCGGCCGCGACCACGCGGGCCCCGGCAAGAACTCTGCCGGAGAGGACTTCTACGGCCCCTATGACGCGCAGGACCTCTTCCGCGAGCATCAGGCCGAGATCGGCATCGAAATGGTCGACTTCAAGCACATGGTCTACGTGCAGGAGCGCGCCCAGTACGAGCCCGCCGACGAGATCGCGGACAAGGACGACGTCACGATCCTGAACATCTCGGGCACCGAGCTGCGCCGCCGTCTGGCCGAAGGGCTGGAGATCCCCGAGTGGTTCTCATTCCCCGAGGTGGTCGCCGAACTGCGCAAGACCAAGCCGCCGCGCTCCAAGCAGGGCTTCACGGTCTTCTTCACCGGCCTCTCGGGGTCGGGCAAGTCGACCATCGCCAACGCGCTGATGGTCAAGCTGATGGAGATGGGCGGACGCCCGGTGACGCTGCTGGACGGCGACATCGTCCGCAAGAACCTGTCGTCCGAGCTGGGCTTTTCCAAGGAGCACCGCGACCTGAACATCCGCCGCATCGGCTATGTCGCCTCCGAGATCACCAAGAACGGCGGCATCGCGATCTGCGCGCCCATCGCGCCCTATACCGCGACCCGCCGCGCCGTGCGCGAGGACATCGAGCAGTTCGGCGCCTTCCTGGAGATCCACGTCGCGACCTCGCTGGAGGAATGTGAGCGCCGCGACCGCAAGGGGCTCTACAAGCTGGCGCGCGAAGGCAAGATCAAGGAGTTCACCGGCATCTCGGACCCCTACGAAGAGCCCAAGAACCCCGAGCTGCGCGTCGAGACCGAGAATGTCGACGTCGACAACTGCGCACATCAGGTGATCCTGAAGCTGGAAAGCATGGGCCTGATCGCCGGCTGACACGGGCGTTTCAAGTGACGGACAGGGCCGGGAGGGATCTTCCCGGCCCTTTTTCGTTCAGCATTTCTTCAGGTTTGCCGCCTATGCCAATCCCGAGGGGCGGCACATGGCAGACACGCAAACATGGGGCTGGTTGCAGCCCGGCAGGCTGCCGGGGTTCAGCCTGCTGAAGCAGGACAATCTGGGATCCGGGCTGAATGGCACCGCCATCACGACGGATGCCTATACCGAATATGCCCTGCGCGACCTCGACGGTGACGGGATCGTCCATGACAGCGACCTCGACGACTGGTCCCACCCCGCCCGGGGGGAGGGGATCGTCATCGACGGAACCCTCTCGAAGGCCCATGAATTCGCGGTCTACGAGAACTCTACCATTGCCGCGAACGGGGTCACGGAAACCCTGCGCCTTGTGGTCACGGTCACCGCCACCGGCAGCTGGGCCGTGCGCATTCACGATGCGGACATCCAGCCGGGCTGGTCCCCCGCAGACATCACCGGCGCGCGCCTCGGCAGCTTCTTTCCCACCGAATACAGCGGCGCCCACCTGACCTCCATGGACGGGATGCTCTGCTTTGCCGCAGAAACGCCGATCCTGACGCCCGGCGGGTGGCGACGGGCGGACCGGCTGCGGCGCGGCGACCCCGTGATGACGGCAGGGCGCCGGTTCGAGCCACTGACATGGACCGCGCGCATGACCGGCCCGGCGCTGGACGAGGCCTCGGCGCCGATCGTGCTGGATGCGGGGGTGCTGGGCCTGACGGTGCCGATCCGGCTCTCGCCGCAGCATAGGGTCATGATTGCCAGCCCCGAGGCCAGCCTTGTCTTCGGGTCACGCCGGGTACTGGTGGCCGCCCGGTACCTGCTTGGCCTGCCCGGGGTTTCCCGCCAGCCGCTGGACCGCATCACCTATGCTCACCTGAAGACGCGCCGCCACTCTGTGCTGCGCACCCCGGGGCTGTGGTGCGAAAGCTTCCTTCCCGGCCCGATGGGCAAGGCGGCGATGCCGCCCTCCGCATGGCGCGGCCTGATGGCTGCCACGCGCTCGGCGCCAAGGGAAAAATCCTTCTGCCGCAGCCTGACCGCGACAGAAGCCAATGTCTTGTTGTCGAGGATGGGCCTGCTGCCCGGATCGCGCAGACAGCGCGGAAAGACACCCTCTCCGCGCCGCGATCCTAGTGCACCGTCACCGGCGCAAAATCGTTCTGTCGCGCCAGCACGAAGGCCAGCGAGCGGTCCTTGACCAGCGCCAGACGTTCCCCGTCAGAGCGGTGCACCGCATAAAGCGTGTCCCGCGGGCCGATCTGGGAGCGCACGTCTTCCGGCAGGTCCTGCGCCTTCACGGCGCGGACATAGACCACCTGGCCCTGCTCGAACTGTCCGAAATCATACTTGGTATGCATGGCATCACCCCTTCTTGATCTTGATCGTCTGAACCACCGTCTCCGGTCGGCTCATGGTCAAATCCACGTGCAGCAACCCGTTTTCCAGGGCCGCCTCTCCGACCTCAACGCCGTCGGCCAGCACAAAGCTCCGCTGGAATTGCCGCGCCGCGATGCCGCGGTGCAGGAAAACCCGCTCGGCGCCGTCATCGCGCTGGCGTCCGCGGATCACCAGCTGACGGTCTTCCACGGTGATCGAGAGATCGCCCTCGGAGAAACCGGCAACGGCCAGCGTGATGCGATAGGATTGCTCGGAGGTCTGCTCGATATTGAACGGCGGATAGCCTTCGCTCGACTTGGCGGTTCGTTCCAGCAGGCGCTCGAGCTGTTCGAAGCCGAGCATATGGGGATAGGATCCCAGGGTCAGTTTGGTCATCGACACGTCCTTCAACAAGCGACCGTCTTGCCCGGGCCCCGTGCGGCGACCCGGACACCTGAAATATGGGAGCGCGACGAAGCCCGTGCAAGAGCCTTTGCGCGAAGCATCGGATTTGGCTATCCTGTAGCTCGCCACTCCTTGCCATGGAAACCAGCATGAACGCGCCCTCGGATATCTCCATGAAAACCGACGAGGTTCTCCGGGTCGAGCTTGAGGTCTTCAAGCGCGAACACCGCGATCTCGACGAGGCCATCCGCGCCATGCAGGGCACCGGCACGGCGGATCAGATCACGCTTCAGCGCCTGAAGAAGAAGAAGCTGGCGCTGAAGGACCGCATCGCGCTGATCGAGGACCGGCTGCTGCCCGACATCATCGCCTGAGGCCCCGTTGCGCTTGGGCGCAGAGCCCCTATAAACAAAGGCCTTGAAACAGCCGGGGGACGCGATGACGGTCAGGACGGGCATCATCATGGGCAGTCAGTCAGACTGGCCCACCATGAAGGAAGCGGCAGAGATTCTGGACGAGCTGGGCGTGCCCTACGAGGCCAAGATCGTCTCGGCCCACCGCACGCCGGACCGGCTGTGGGACTACGGCAAGACCGCCGTGGACCGGGGCCTTCAGGTCATCATCGCGGGCGCCGGAGGGGCGGCGCACCTGCCGGGCATGATGGCGTCGAAGACCCGCGTGCCGGTGATCGGCGTGCCGGTCCAAACCAAAGCGCTGAGCGGCGTCGACAGTCTGTATTCCATCCTTCAGATGCCGCGCGGCTTTCCCGTCGCCACCATGGCCATCGGCGCGGCGGGCGCGAAGAACGCGGGCCTCATGGCCGCCGGAATCCTCGCCCTGAACGACCTGGCGCTGGCGCAGCGGCTGGACGACTGGCGCGCTGCGCTTTCCGCCTCCATCCCCGACGCCCCGACCGACTGAGGCCTTCCAATGACCACTCCCCTGCCCACCGGCGCCGTGATCGGCATCCTTGGCGGCGGCCAGCTTGCCCGCATGTTGTCCGTGGCCGCCAGCCGCCTCGGCTTTCGCACCCATGTCTTCGAGCCCGGCGCCAACCCGCCCGCCGGCCATGTCGCCGAACGCGTGACCACCGCGCCCTATGAGGACGAGGCCGCCCTGCGCGCCTTTGCCGAAACCGTGGACGTGATCACCTACGAGTTCGAGAACATCCCGACCTCGGCGCTGGACGTGCTCGAGGCGCTGCGCCCGATCCATCCCAACCGCGAGGCGCTGCGGATCAGCCAGGACCGGCTGACCGAAAAGACCTTCCTCACGGATCAGGGGCTGACCGTGGCGCCCTACGCCGACATCCCCGACGCCGCGGCGCTGGAGACCGCGCTGGAAACCATCGGCACACCCTCGATCCTGAAGACCCGCCGCTTCGGCTATGACGGCAAGGGGCAGGCGCGGCTAAAGGCGCCCTCGGACGCCGCCGGGGCGCTGGAGGCCCTGGCCGGTGCCCCCGCCGTTCTGGAGGGCTTCGTCGACTTCTCCTGCGAGATCAGCGTGATCGCGGCGCGCGGCACCACGGGTGAGGTCGCGGCCTTCGATCCGGGCCAGAACGTCCACCGCGAGGGCATCCTGCGCACCACCACGGTGCCCGCCAAGGTGCCGCAGCGGCTGCTGACCGACGCGGTTCTGGCCGCCGCCAAGGTGCTGAACGCGCTGGATTACGTGGGCGTTCTGGGGGTCGAATTCTTCGTCACGCCGCAGGGGTTGATCGTGAACGAGATCGCCCCGCGCGTCCACAACTCGGGCCACTGGACGCAGAACGGCTGCGCCGTCGACCAGTTCGAACAGCATATCCGCGCGGTGGCAGGCTGGCCCCTGGGCGACGGCAAGCGCCACGCCGACGTGGTGATGGAGAACCTGATCGGCGACGACATGGACCGCCTGCCCGAGCTGGCCAAGACCCCGGATTGCGCGCTGCACCTTTATGGCAAGGCCGATGTCCGACCCGGTCGCAAGATGGGTCACGTCAACCGCATCACGCGCGGCTGACGGCGGAGGGGGCCGGGGGAGATCCCTCCCCCGGGGCCTGCGTGGCCTGAACGCAGACCACCCTGCGCGCAGGGCGCCCCGGCAGGGAGGGTCAGAAGAACCGTTCCGCCACCGCGCCGCTCATCCAGGCCACCTGCCCGCCCGCGATACTCGCCACGATGCGGCGCGTCTCACGCTCCACCACCACGAGATCCGCGCGCAGCCCGCTGTCCAGCCGCCCCCGGTCGGTCAGGCCCAGCAGGCGCGCCGGACCGTCAGAGACCAGCGCCCAGGCATCCGCCGCGTCCAGCACCCCCAGTTCGACACAGCGCCAGGCCGCCCGCGCGGGCGAGGGGTAGTGGTAGTCCGAGGCCAGCGCGTCGCAAAGCCCCGCCTCGACCAGCGACAGGGCAGAGACATTGCCCGCGTGGCTGGCCCCGCGCACCACGTTGGGGGCGCCAAGGATCACCGGCTCGCCCGCCGCCTTCGCGGCCTCGGCGGCCTCGAGGGTCTCGGGGAACTCCGAGATCGTCACACCGCGCGCCCGCCAGTCGGCGCGCATGGCGCCGTCGCGGTCGTCGTGGCTGCCCATGCGCACATCCCGCGCCGCCAGCGCCGCGCAGACCGCATCCAGCGCCGCCGGAACCCCTGCGCCCTCGGCATGCAGGCGCTGCATCAGGGCCAGATGCGCCTCGGGGCTGCGACCGGATTTCAGCGCCTGCCCGGTCAGGCGCCGGGGTGTCCGCCCCTCGGCGAGGCGGGCGTGCGGCAGGTGATCGTTGAACACGACATAACCGATGCCGAACCGCTCCACCGCCGCCAGGGCCTGCGGGAAACTCTCGACGAAGTAGCTTTCCAGGCGCAGTTGCAGGCGCAGGTCGATGGGCACCGAGGGGGCCACCGCATCCACGGCGGCAAAGACCTCTGCCGCAAAGTCGGGGCCGCGCATGCCGCCCTCCCAGGACCAGAACTGCGCCAGCACGGCGGTGGTGATCCCGCTGGCCGCCAGCTCCGCCGCGCAGGCAACCATGCCGCTGTCCCGCTCGCGCAGCGCGCCCCGGCGCGGTGCCATGTGGCGCTCGAAGCCGTCGCCATGCGGGTCCACGATACCGGGCAAGACGTCGTAGCCCGACAGATCGACGCGGCGGCCAACCGGGTCGGCCCGCAGCTGCCCCCCGGCCATGGCCAGCGCGCCGGAGTCCCAGCCGCCCGGGCGCAGCACCCGCGCCCCCGTGATCGTCAGTTCCAGCATGCGCCGAAGACCTCTGTGGTTGCGCAGAGGGGCATAGCCCCGCACCGCGCCGCCGAAAAGCCCGGAATGGCGCGATGCCCGGCGGCGGGCCACCCTGCCCCCGCCCTGGCCCTGCCTCGAAGGCCGGGCAGCCTTCCCGGGGCAGGGCCCGGGCGGCTCAATCCCAGACGAGGGGCATCAACACGTCTTCCAGCGCCTGCGCCGCCTCGTGATGCGCCGCCGGACCCAGCAGTTCCGCCGCCGCGCAGGCCTCGAAATCGCTGAAGACCATGCCCCGCGTGCCCTCTGCCACCGCCCGGTCCGACGCCACCACCTCGACCACCGCCTGCAC
Source organism: Ponticoccus sp. (in: a-proteobacteria) (assembly GCF_048381735.1). Classification (NCBI taxonomy): domain Bacteria; kingdom Pseudomonadati; phylum Pseudomonadota; class Alphaproteobacteria; order Rhodobacterales; family Roseobacteraceae; genus Ponticoccus; species Ponticoccus sp. (in: a-proteobacteria). Next base: position 83,541 of record NZ_JBLXGL010000008.1, on the reverse strand, counting down.
CCGGGGGCGCAGCGTCTCGATCATGTCGCGCGTCACGAAAAGCGGATCGCGCGCCGCCGGGCCGGTGATCCCTGCCGGAACCGCATGATCGGCAAACCAGAACAGCACGACCCGACCGCGGATCTGCGTCAGCACATGTTTCATCCGGGCAATCCAGGCCATGCGCAATTCGTCGGTCACCGCCGCGAAACGCCCCGCCGAGATCGCCTGCAACCGGCCAAGCATGTGCCGGACGAAGTGGAACTCGGTGAAATCCACCTCGGGGTAGAGCGCCCCGAGGCGGTCCGAGGCCCGCAGGAAGCGGTCGTTCCGCCGGGGATGCACGGCATAGAAGCGGTTGGACAGAGTCTGCGCGCCCATGACCTGAACGACCTTGACGCGGGCCCCGGCCACAAGATCCATGACAGCCGGATCGTTGAGATACAGGTCGACCCCGGCGTTCACCACGCCGAAGTTCACGCAGGAAACCGTCAGCCGGTCCTCCAGCAGCGCCGGAAACGGCTGTTCCACGAAGCGGCCGTAGGTTTCCGTCGCGCCGAGGAAGGCCACGTAGGCACCGTCCAGCAGCCTGCGCGGGCCCCGGAACAGGATCCGCGACGTGCCGTAGCGGCACGGATGATATTCAAGGGCGCCCTGGCCCCCATCCTGTACGGACATTGCGTCCACCCCCTTTTCACCCGAGGGGGAGAATCACAAAATCCCCTTGCCAAATCGCTAATGCGACAATGCCTGTCGAACTGTTCCGGCCTGCCCTTGCGAATGCCCGGACAGCGGCCCTATGTTGTGCCCCGGACGGGCAGAAGGGAACGGACATGGAAATCAAGTCGGTCGGCGTCGTGGGCGCCGGGCAGATGGGCAACGGCATTGCCCACGTCATGGCTCTGGCCGGGTACGACGTCCGCCTCAATGACATCAGCCAGGAGGCGCTGGACAAGGCCTCTGCCCTGATCCGCAAGAACATGGACCGGCAGGTCAGCCGCGAGGCGATCACCGCCGAGGAGCGCGACGCGGCGCTCGACCGCATCCGGACGACGCTGGAACTGTCGCAGGTCGCCAAGACCGACCTGGTGATCGAGGCCGCGACCGAGCGCGAGGAGGTCAAGCACAAGATCTTCGAGGCACTGGTGCCGGAACTCGCCGAGAACACGATCCTGACCTCGAACACCTCGTCGATCTCGATCACCCGGCTGGCCAGCCGGACCGACCGGCCCGAGCGCTTCATGGGCTTCCATTTCATGAACCCGGTGCCGCTGATGCAGCTGGTGGAACTGATCCGCGGCATCGCCACGGACCAGGAGACCTACGAGGCCTGCCTGAACGTCGTCGAGACCCTTGGCAAGACCGCCGCCAGCGCCGAGGATTTCCCCGCCTTCATCGTCAACCGCATCCTGATCCCGATGATCAACGAAGCCTGCTACACGCTGTACGAAGGCGTCGGCAACGTGCGGTCGATCGACATGGCGATGAAACTGGGCGCCAACCATCCCATGGGGCCGCTGGAACTGGCGGATTTCATCGGGCTGGACACCTGCCTTGCGATCATGAACGTGCTGCACGACGGGCTGGCGGACACCAAGTACCGCCCCTGCCCGCTGCTGACGAAATACGTCGAGGCGGGCTGGCTGGGCCGCAAGACCAAGCGCGGTTTCTACGACTATCGCGGCGACAGCCCGGTGCCGACGCGCTGAGATCTGGCGGGGGCGTCGATGCGCCCCCGAAACGCGCCCCATGGCGTGGTTTCGGGCTGGCGGTCTTGGGGCTCTGCCCCAAACCCCGAGGGTTTTGGGACCAAGAAGAAACAGGGGCGCCCGCGCGGGTGGCGGCGCCGGGTCAGTCTTCGCGCAGCGACAGCACCCGATCGCGCAGCCATTGCACGAAATCGCGGGTGCCGCCGGTGAAGGCCCTGACCTCTGCCGGGGAGATCGGCTGGCCCACGACCGGCTTCTGGTCCCTGCCGCAGGCGTGCACGACCTCGTGGATCAGCAGCCCCTGCCGGATCGTCGGAGAAACCTTGTTGGCGATCTGGTAGGCGCGCGAGTTCTGGCCCGGGAAGAAGACCGGCACAACGGTCGCCCCCGAGCGCTGGATCATCCGCGCCGTGAAGGGGTTCCAGCCGGCCTCGACCGCCGGGCCGAACCATGTTTCGGACGAGGCGACCACCCCCGATGGGAAGAGCACGATCACGCCGCCGTCGGCGAGGTGATCCATGGCGCGGGCGCGCATGTCCAGGCTTTGTTCCTTGGCGTTCTCTTCGTGCGGGAAGGGCACCGGGATCATGAAGGGCTCGATCTCCTTGACGCCGGTCAGCAGCGACCGGGTCAGGATCTTGTAGTCCTCGCGCACGCGACCGATCAGATCGGCGAGCACCATGCCGTCCACCAGCCCGTGCGGGTGGTTGGCCACGACGATCACCGGCCCCGTCTTCGGGATGCGGGCAATCTGGTCCGCCGGGGTGTTCAGCCCGATCCGCATGATGCTCAGCGCCTGCCGCCAGAAGGCCTGACCCTCGGCCGGGCCGATGCGTTCGAACCGGCGCACCATGCGAAGCAAGGGGATCTTGCCCGTCGCCCATTCCATCGCGCGGATGGTATTGGCCTTCCACGGATTGGTGAAGGTATTGGCGTAGCTGATCTTGCGCTTGTCGTAGGGCGCGGGGGCCGCCGGTCTGCGCGCCTGGGCCTTGCGGCCCGTTGCCTGGGTGCTGTCGACCATGCGTCTCTCTGCGATCCCGTGCAAAGGCTGGCCCATCCGCATCCGTCAGCCGGGCCTAGCGATCCTCTCCGAAGCGGTTGGCCACAAGCGCCTCGACCGCATCCGCCAGTGCCTCGGCATCCGGTCCCGAGGTCTGGACCTCAATAGTGGTTCCTTTGGCGGCTGCCAACATCAAAAGCCCCATAATGCTGTCGCCACTGGCGGACATTCCGTCGCGACAGACTTCTGCCGTCGCGTCAAATGCCTCTACCACTTCGACCAGCCGGGCCGAGGCGCGGGCATGCAGGCCCTTCTCATTGACGATCTTCATGTCGCGGCGCAGGGGTGAGGTCATGGCGAAGGCCTTCCTTGGGTCTTTGGCGGGGCGCAGGCCCCGATGTCAGGAGGGATGCGCCGGGACGTTCTGCGCGTCAATATACTTCCGCCCCGCCTCGAGCGCCGCACGCACGGCCTCGCTGACCGACAGGTGGCGGCTTTTGGCCAGCTTGATCAGCATCGGAAGGTTTGCGCCGTACAGGATACGGCGGTCGTCGTGTCGGCAGGCGTCCAGCGACAGGTTGGACGGAGATCCGCCGAACATATCGGTCACGATAACGACCCCCTGCCCCTGGTCCACGGCATTGGCGGCGGCGCCGATCTCTGCCTTCTTGCCGTCGCGGTCGCAGTCGGCCTCGATGGCGATGGCGGTCATGCCCTTCTGTTCGCCCACCACATGCTGCACTGCAGCCAGGTATTCCCTGGCCAGGCCACCATGCGCGACGATAACGATCCCGATCACTCGGATGCCTTTCCGGTATGGCTGGCCGGCCCTGCCGCGGGTTGCCCGCGGCGCTCCAGCTCGCGGTGCCGAATAGACACCCGCCAGCCTTCCTGTGCAAGAGCATCGGCCAGGTTTTCTGCAAGTGCAACAGAGCGGTGCTTGCCGCCGGTACAGCCGAAGCCGATGGCGAAATGCGCCTTGCCCTCTTCGACGCAGGCCGGCAGCACCAGAAGCGACAGATCGCGGACCTTGTCGAGAAACGGGCTGTAGCGCGGATCGGCGGCGACGTATTGCGCCACCTCCGGTTCGAGCCCGGTATGGGGCCGCAGCTCTGGCACCCAATGCGGGTTCGACAGGAAGCGGCAGTCGAAGACCATGTCGAGGCCCTGCGGCAGCCCGCGCTTGTAGGAAAAGCTCTGCACGGACACGGCCATGCCCTGCGCGCCGGCGCGGGCGAACCAGCCCTCCATCTCGGCCTTGAAGTCGTGGATCGACAGTTCCGAGGTGTCGATCAGGATGTCGGCGCGCCCGCGCAGGTCTTCCAGGATGGCCTTCTCGCGCAGGATGCCGTCTGTCGGCGTCTCGTCCGGGGCCAGCGGGTGGCGGCGGCGGGTCTCGCTGTAGCGCCGCGCCAGCACCTCTGTGCTGCAATCGAGGTAGAGCAGATCGACGGAACGCGCGGCATCCCCGGCCAGAACCCTGCGCAGCTCCAGCAACCGCTCGGTGCTGAAGTCGCGGTTGCGCACATCGATGCCTAGGGCCATCGGGCGCAGCTGCGCGCCGTCGCCCTCGATCAGGCGCGGGATAAGGCTGAGGGGAATATTGTCGATTGCCTCGAACCCCTGATCCTCCAGCACGTTGATGGCGGACGAGCGTCCGGCCCCCGAAGGGCCGGTGACAAGCACGATGCGGCTGGTATTGGCGATGGTCTGGTCCATGATCACAGTCTCCGACCCTGGCAAAGATATTGCACCAGGGCTGCGGACAAATAGGGGGACGCGGGATTGTGAAGCAACGGGAATTCGACCCCCAGCAGGCGCCTTGTCCGGAAAGGCGGCAAACGTTCGGTTTCCGGGGTGTCGAGATCGAGGATCGCGGCCAGGGCCGTGTCGCCCGCGGGGGTCGCGTTCAGCAGGCCGATGCCGCGCGCCTCTATCATGCCGCGAATCGCCTCGGGGGCGGTCAGGCGGACCGTGTCGCCCTGCCGCGTGGCAATCACCCGGTCGTCGGCGATCAGCGCCGCACCGCGCGCCATCAGCTCGAGCGCCAGCCCCGACTTGCCAGAGCCGCTGGCCCCGCAGATCAGCAGGCCGCGCCCGCGCAGCGCGACCGCAGAGGCATGCAGAACCTCCGGCACCGGGATCAGACCGGCAGGCCCACCACGAAGCGGGCGCCAAGAGGTTCAGAGGTCACGTCCGCTTCGGTCGGGCGGATGTTCTCGGCCCAGATCACGCCGCCATGCGCCTCGACGATCTGCTTGGAGATCGCCAGGCCGAGGCCCGAGTTGTTGCCGAAATCCTGTTGGGGGCGCGAAGTGTAGAAGCGCTTGAAGATCTTGCCCAGCGATTCCTCGGGGATGCCGGGGCCGGTATCCTCGACCACCACCAGCACGCGGTTGTCGCGCTTGCGCGCCCAGACGCGGATCGCGTCGCCGTCCTCGCAGAAGGAAATGGCGTTGGAGATCAGGTTGACGAAGACCTGCGCCAGCCGCGGCTCCAGCCCGTTGATGGTGATCGGGCGCTTGGGCAGGTCCGAGATGAACTCGATCCCCTTGGAGCGGGCGTCCTGCCCGAGGAATTCACCGAGGTTGCCCAGCATGTCCAGCAGGTCGAATTCCTGCTCGTCTTCCTTCACAAGCTCGGAATCCAGCCGCGAGGCGTTGGAGATGTCGCTGACCAGCCGGTCGAGGCGGCGCACGTCATGCTCGATCACGTCCAGCAGCTTGTTGCGATGCTCTTCCTTCTTGACGATGCGCAGGCTGCCGATGGCCGAGCGCAGCGAGGCAAGCGGGTTCTTGATCTCATGCGCCACGTCGGCGGCGAACTGTTCGTTGCTGTCGATCCGGTCGTAAAGCGCGCCGACCATGCCGCGCAGGGCGCCGGACAGGCGGCCGATCTCGTCGGGGCGCGCGGTCAGGTCGGGGATGCGGATGCGGCCCACGCCCTTGTGCTTGCGGTTGCGGTCGCGGCCGATTTCGGCGGCGTCGGCAAGGTCCGAGATCGGGTTGGCAATGGTCGAGGCCAACACGAGGCTGAGACCGATGGACACCAGCGTCGCGATCACGAACATCTGCAACACGCGCTCACGCTCTGCGCTGACGGCGGCGTCGATCTCGCGCGCCGGAGAGACCAGCGCCACGGTGCCGAGGATCACGTCGCCCTGCCGGATCGGGCTGAACGCGTGGAACAGGGTTTCGCCCTCCGGCCCGGTGCCGGTCTCGACCCGGGTCTCGGCGGGATCGCCCGCTTCGATCAGGCGGCGCAGCCTGTCTTCAAGCACCAGCTCGGGCTCGGCGGCGTAATAGGTGAAAAGGCCGGCCACGCCCTGCCAGACGGTGTCGAGGAAATCCGTGATCAGGGTGGGCTTGGTGTCCCCCGGCGCGGCGGGGATCGCGGGTGCCAGAGCGCCCGTGGCCTCGCCCACGAGAAAACCTGCACTGTCGTAGACCAGCAGCTGTGCGCCCTGGCGCAGCTCGATCCCCGCGACGGTCGCGGCAATATCCGGCCCCCCGACGCGGCCGGGGCCGCTGTCCGGCGCAGCCTCCAGCCCGGCCTCGAAGACGTCGGCGATCAGCTCCACCTGCGCCTGCAACCCATTGATGCGCTGCACAGCAAGCGTGTCGCGCGACGAGTTCAGCCAAAGCACCCCGGCCACCAGAACGTTCAGGGCGATCAGGTTGAAGGTGATGATCTTGCGCGTCAGCGGAGAGCGGTTGAGCGTCGACAGGCCGCCGCGCCGCGCGCGGCTGTCGCGCAGCTCTTGTTCCACCGTGCTGTCCGGGGCAACCCAATCGTCGCCCAGAACAACATCGGCATCGCGGCGATCCACCTCGCCTTGGTTCGGGACCCGCTCGGCCAGGGCCATGACCTACTCTTCGTTGTAGCGGTAGCCGATGCCGTACAATGTCTCGATTGCCGAGAAATCGGTATCGACGCTGCGCATCTTCTTGCGCAGACGCTTGATGTGGCTGTCGATGGTGCGGTCGTCGACGTAGACCTGATCGTCATAGGCCACGTCCATCAGCTGATCGCGCGACTTGACGAAGCCGGGACGCTGGGCCAGCGCCTGCAACAGCAGGAATTCGGTAACGGTCAGCGACACGTCCTTGCCCTTCCACGATACCGCGTGGCGCAGCGGGTCCATGGTCAGCGAACCGCGGGTCATCAGCTTGGTCTCTTCGGTGTCGCCCACGACCTCGCCGGCCACGGCCTCTTGCCGGCGCAGCAGGGCGCGGATGCGTTCCACCAGAAGGCGCTGACTGAAGGGCTTCTTGACGTAGTCGTCGGCACCCATGCGCAGGCCCAGAACCTCGTCGATCTCGTCGTCCTTGGAGGTCAGGAAGATCACCGGCATCTTGGATTTCTGGCGCACGCGCTGCAGCAGGTCCATGCCGTCCATGCGCGGCATCTTGATGTCGAAGACGGCCATGTCGGGCATCTTCTTGTTGAACGCTTCAAGCGCCGCCTGTCCGTCATTGTAGGTCTCGACCTCAAACCCTTCTGCCTCAAGAGTCATCGACACCGATGTCAGGATGTTCCTGTCATCGTCCACAAGGGCGATCTTAGACATTCTACTTGTCCTTATACTGCTCTGGTTGCCTTATTTTTTTCCGAACTATCGGCGATTTCCCGCTTTCCGACAATGTAAAAGTGCGAATCGGGCCAGCCCGCGCCCCTCATCGGACCCGAATTTCGCAAAGGAATGGCTAAAAAGCCTCACCTGTTTCCGATGCATTGCAGCGGCTGCCCATTGGTTCCGCTAACGGCATTTTGGTTGCGCTAAACCCTGCCTGATAACGCTAACCGCGCGATTGCGTCCTGTTCCATTCCAAAACCCCCGTGTTAAAGCATCCGCCATCGGCGCGGCTCTGCGCCGCAGTTTTATTACGCGTGATCACGCGTGCGACAGGAGCAAGACAGATGGCATCTGGACGGGTCAACCCGAACTTCCGGCTTGAGGATCAGGGGATCGAGGGGCTGGGCAATGTCTACTACAACCTCATGGAGCCCGCGCTGATCGAAGCCGCCCTGAAGCGCGGCGAAGGCACGCTGGGCAAGGGCGGCGCCTTCCTCGTCACCACCGGCAAATACACCGGCCGTTCGCCGCAGGACAAATTCGTGGTCCGCACGCCTTCGGTCGAGGACACCATCTGGTGGGAAAACAACCAGCCGATGGACCCGGACGCCTTCGACCGGCTTTACGACGACATGATCGCGCACATGAAGGGCAAGGACCTTTACGTGCAGGACCTCACCGGCGGCGCCGATCCGCAGAACGCCATCGACGTGCGCGTGGTGACGGAACTGGCCTGGCACAACCTCTTCATCCGCCACATGCTGCGCCGCCCCGACCGCGAGGATCTGGACAGCTTCACCGCCGATTACACGATCATCAACTGCCCCTCCTTCAAGGCCGACCCGGAAAAGCACGGCTGCCGGTCCGAAACGGTGATCGCGCTGAACTTCGACCGCAAGCTGATCCTGATCGGCAACACCGAATACGCGGGTGAGAACAAGAAGGGCGTGTTCACGCTGCTGAACTACATCCTGCCGGGCAAGGGCATCATGGCGATGCACTGCTCTGCCAACCACGCCCCCGGCAACCCGGTCGACACCGCGGTGTTCTTCGGCCTGTCCGGCACCGGCAAGACCACGCTCTCGGCTGACCCCGACCGGGTGCTGATCGGCGATGACGAACACGGCTGGTCGGATCGCGGCACCTTCAACTTCGAGGGCGGCTGCTACGCCAAGACCATCAACCTCAGCCGCGAGGCAGAGCCCGAGATCTACGCCACCACCGAGAAATTCGGCACGGTGATCGAGAACATGGTCTTCGACCCCGAAACCTTCGATCTGGATTTCGAGGACGACAGCCTGACCGCGAACATGCGCTGCGCCTACCCGCTGCACTACATCTCGAACGCCTCGAAGACGGCGCTTGGCGGGCACCCCAAGAACATCATCATGCTGACCTGCGACGCCTTCGGCGTCCTGCCCCCGATCGCGCGGCTGACTCCGGCGCAGGCGATGTACCACTTCCTGTCGGGCTTCACGGCCAAGGTGGCCGGGACCGAGCGTGGCGTGACCGAGCCGCAGCCGACCTTCTCGACCTGCTTCGGCGCGCCCTTCATGCCGCGCCGCCCCGAGGCCTATGGCAAGCTGCTGCAGGAAAAGATCGCCAAGCACGGCGCGACCTGCTGGCTGGTCAACACCGGCTGGACCGGCGGCGCCTACGGCACCGGCTCGCGCATGCCGATCAAGGCGACCCGCGCCCTGCTGCACGCGGCCCTGAACGGCTCGCTGGCGGATGCAGAGTTCCGCAAGGACGCGAACTTCGGCTTCGAAGTCCCGGTTTCGGTCGAGGGCGTGCCGGAACTGCTGCTGGACCCGCGCAAGACATGGGACGACAAGGCCGCCTATGACGCGCAGGCCGAAAAGCTGGTGGGCATGTTCGCCGAGAACTTCGCCCAATACGTGCCCTACATCGACGACGACGTGAAGGCCGCCGCCATCGGCTGAGCCCGCAGTCATCGCTGACAACCCTGACGCCCTCGCCATCGCGGGGGCGTCTTCATATGCGGCAGCGGGATCGGCGGCCCGCCGCTCTCACGCCGCCGTGCGTTCCCGGGCGGATCGCCGCGTGATAGCCTGCACCGGACCCGCGACCGATCCGGAGACATGCATGATCCGCACCGCCACGCTTGCCCTGCTGCTGTCCGCCAGCGCCCTTGCCGCCGAGACGGCCACCGGCGCCTTCTCCAACACTCCGGTCGAGCTGCTGGGCTTCGGCGTGATCTGCGAGGTCGAACTGCAGGGCCAGCGCGAGGCGCCGGACACGCTGTCCGGCATCCTCAATATCGTCGATCAGGATCGCGAGATCGACGTGACCACGCCCCGCGTCCCCGCCGACCTCGGACTCAGCTTCGGGGTCCGGGCGGGTCTCTTGCCCGGCACGGCGGTCCCGGGAATGGTCGATATCGTGGTGACCCACCCGCCCATGGGCGACAGCGGCATCACCGTCGAGCGCTGGCAGGCGGTGATGAGCGGCGGAGAGACGACGATCAATCTCTTCACCTTCGAGCACGCCTTCGAGATGGTCGAGGGGCCCTGGCTCTTCCAGATCGTCAAGGACGGCGAGGTGCTGCTTCAGCAACCCTTCGAGGTCACCCCCTCGGGCAGCGTGCCGCCGGTCCAGAAGGCCTGCTTCGGCGCGCGGCTGATGTCCTGACGACCGGGGCGCGGCCTGCAGGCTTTCGGGTTGCGCCCGAGGCCCCGTGACACGGCGGCCCGGCAAGGCCGGCGGTGCGGCAAGCCCGTCGCGCCCCATGCGAAGCGGTCTAGAACTTCACCTCGACCCCGGGCAGCTTCAGCGTCTTCAGAAGGTCCCGCAATTCCTGCCGCGCCGCGACGTTCGAGATGTTCAGCTGCCGCACGCCGATGTCCTTGAGGTCCAGCAGGGTCAGCCCGCGCGGGAACAGCTCGCGGAAGACCACGCGCTCGGAAAAGCCCGGCGCGATGCGGAACCCGATCCGCTTGGACAGGGCCGCGATGGCGCGTTCGATCTTCATCTTGTTGACCATCTGCTGCACGCCCAGACGGTTGCGCAGCACGACCCAGTCGATTGCCGGAAGCCCGGCCTGCGCGCGCTGCTGGCGGGCCGCCCAGACCATTTCCGAATAGACCGAGGGGCCGATGATCCGGTCGCCGTCGCTGTCGATATGCGCCAGCAGGTCGAAATCCACGAAGCTGTCGTTCAGCGGCGTCACCAGCGTATCCGCCAGCGCATGCGCCACTTCTGCCAGCCGGGTATGAGAGCCGGGACAATCGATGATGATGAAATCCGAGACCGGCTTCAACGCCGTCACGGCCTGCGTCAGGCGGTGGGCCACGGGATCCTCGCCGGGCGGCAGGCTGGCCTCGTCGATCTCGGGCAGGTCCATGTAGCTGGGCGTGGGCAGGTCGACCCCGACCTCATCCAGATGCTTGCGCCGGTTTTCAAGATAGCGGGCAAGGCTCTTCTGGCGCAGGTCAAGATCGATGGCGCCGACGCGGTGCCCCAGCCGGGCCAGCGCCGTTGCGATATGCATCGAGACGGTGGATTTGCCCGCGCCGCCCTTCTCGTTCCCGATGACGATGATATGTGCCATGTCGCCCCTGCCTCTGCCCCGTCTGTGCGGTGGCTGCTGCCGTGCAACATGATCCTGCGACCGGCGTCAAGAGGCGCCGTGACTGTCGGGCAGGACGGAAGCAATACCGCCCTGCCCCTTTGGGATTCGGCCTTTCCTAGCCCAGCACCTCGGCAACCGCCGCCGCCGTCTTGGTGGCGATCTCGTCGGCCTCTTCGCGGGTCAGGCAGAAGGGCGGCGCAAAGCCGAGGATATCGCCCTGCGGCATCGCCCGCGCGATCACGCCCCGGTCGAGAAGCGCCGCCGCGATGCGCGCGCCGACCTTCTCGGAGGCGTCGAAGAACACGCGGTCCTCGCGCTCCTGCACCAGTTCGACGGCACAGAGCAGGCCCTCGCCGCGCACCTCGCCGACGTTGCGGTGTGCCCCCAGCGCGTCGGTCAGCGCGGCCTTGAAATAGGCCCCGGTTTCGCCCGCGTTCTGCACGAGGTTCAGCTCGTCGATGAGCCGCAGGTTCGCGACACCCGCCGCCGCGCCGATGGGGTGGGCCGAGTAGGTCCAACCATGGCCTATGGGGCCGTTTTCATCCGTCCCCTGCTCCAGCACCTTCCACATCTTGTCCGACACGATGGTCCCCGACAGCGGCGCATAGGCCGAGGTCAGACCCTTGGCGATGGTGATCAGGTCCGGCTTCAGCCCGTAGTGGGTCGAGCCCATCATGGTGCCCAGCCGCCCGAAGCCCGTCACAACCTCGTCGGCGATCAGCAGGATGTCGTGCTTGGCCAGCACCTCCTGAATGGCGGCCCAATAGCCCGCGGGCGGCGGCACGAGGCCCCCGGTGCCCAGCGCGGGCTCGCCGATGAAGGCGGCGATGGTGTCGGCGCCCTCGCGCTCGATCAGCGCCTCAAGCTCGGCCACGCAATGCGCGACGAAATCGGCCTCGGACATCGCCAGATCGGGGCGGCGGTAGTAATAGGGCGCCTCGGTGTGGATCACCTGCGCCAGCGGCAGGTCGAACTTCTTGTGGAACAGCTCCAGCCCGGTCAGCGAGCCGGTCATCAGGCCCGAACCGTGGTAGCCGCGCCAGCGCGAGATGATCTTCTTCTTCTGCGGCAGCCCGCGGATGTTGTTGTAGTACCAGACCAGCTTGATGTTGGTCTCGTTCGCGTCCGACCCCGACAGGCCGAAGTAGACCTTCGACATGTGGTCCGGCGCGCGGTCCAGCACCATCTTGGCCAGCGTGATCGAGGCTTCGGTGCCGTGGCCCACATAGGCGTGGTAATAGGCCAGTTCCTTCGCCTGCGCGGCGATGGCCTCGGCGATCTCGGGGCGGCCATAGCCCACGTTCACGCAGTAGAGACCGGCGAAGGCATCCAGCAGGCGGGTGCCGTCACGGTCCTCGATATGGCAGCCCTGCCCGCCCTTGATGATGCGGCTGGGCGCCTCGCCCCGGGCGAATTGCGCGAGGTGGGTCGAGGGGTGGAAGAAGTTCTCGCGGTCCCACTGGTCGAGTTGGTCGTCGTTTCTAAGCATATGTAGTCTCCTTTCAGCCCCAGTCGCGGCAGACGTATTTGATATCGGTGAAGGCCTCGAGCCCCTGACGGGCGCCTTCGCGGCCCAGCCCCGACTGCTTGACCCCGCCAAAGGGGATCGGCGCGCCGGTGACCTTGGTGCGGTTGACCGCGACCATGCCGAACTGCAACGCGCGGGTCATGCGGTAGATCCGGCGCGGATCCTGGCTGTGGACATAGGCCACAAGGCCGTATTCGGTGGCATTGGCCCGCGCGATGACCTCTTCCTCGGTGTCGAAGGGGGTCAGCGGGGCGACGGGGCCGAAGTTTTCCTCGGACATGATCGCGGCCTCATCGGGCACATCGGCCAGCACCGTCGGGCGGAAGAACAGCGGGCCGAGGCCCTCATCCACCGTGCCGCCGGTCAGCAGCTTCGCGCCCTTGGCGACGGCATCCGCGACCTGTTCGACCTGCTTGGCCACGGCGCGCTCGTGGATCAGCGGGCCGATGTCGGGGTCGTTCTCGCCCACCCCCATGCTCAGCGCCTCGACGGCACGGGTGAACTTCTCGCAGAAGGCGTCGTAGACCTCGCGGTGGATGTAGAAGCGGTTCGCGCCAAGACAGTCCTGCCCCGAGGTGGCGAACTTGGCCTTCACCGCCTCGCTCACCGCGCGGTCCAGATCCGCAGAAGGGAAGACGATGAAGGGCGCGTGGCCGCCAAGCTCCAGCACCAGCCGCTTCACGGTGTCGGCGGACTGGCGATAGAGCAGCCGCCCGACCTCGGTCGAGCCGGTGAAGGACAGGGCGCGCACGCGGGCATCCGCCGTCCATTCGCCCACGATGGTCGCGGCATCGCCGATGACGGTGGACATCACGCCCTCGGGGAAGCCCGCGCGATGGGCCAGCACCGCCAGCGCCAGCGCCGACAGCGGCGTCTCGGCCGAGGGGTGGATGACCACGGAACAGCCCGCCGCCAGCGCGGCGGCGGCCTTGCGGGTGATCATGGCACAGGGGAAATTCCATGGCGTGATCAGCGCGGCCACGCCCACCGGCTCGCGCCACAGCTCCATCTCGGCATCGGCAAGATGCGAGGTCACGCCCTCGATGTTCGGGCGCAGCGCCTCTTCGGCGTAGAACTGTACGAAGCTCGCGGCATAATCGATCTCTCCGCGCGCCTCGCCGATTGGCTTGCCCTGCTCGGCCACCATGATCCGGGCGAGGTCTTCCTTGGCCTCGACGATCAGCGCGTGCCAGCGGTGCAGGATGGCCGCGCGGTGCTGCGGCAGCGTCACCGACCACCCGGCAAAGGCCTTGTGCGCGGCCTCCACGGCATCCCGAGCGCCGGTGGCGTCGCTCATGGCGACCTGCGCCACCACATCGCCGGTGGCGGGGTTGCGCACCGCAAGCCGCCCGTGTCCGGGAAAGTCGCCCGCGAGCTGCACAAGCGCCGCATCGGTGATCCAGGGCTTTGGTCCGTTCGACATGTCACTCATGGCAAATCTCCTTCTTCGAAGGATGGATCGCATGGGCATGGCAGAGGCTTTGCCTGTTTGCAGGTCACGCGGCAGAGGATTCCTCTGTTCCGACCACCCAAGGCAGAGAAACTGCCTGCCGGACCGCGCAGGCGGGGCGAGCGCTGCGCCCGGTGCGACCAGAGGCATGACCTACGATCAGCGTGTACCCGGTGCGACCAGAAGAACGGTCTTCGCCCCGAATGCGATCTGCCCGACCCAAAGGACGGCCTGCGCCCCGATTTCACCCTGCGCGGTCAGAAGGACGATCCGACCGGAATACACCCGGCACGGCAAGAGAACCGGCCCCGCAACCAGACCGCACCCCGGTCTTTTTCTGCCCAAATACGCCGAAGGCATCCCAGCGCGCAAACCGGCGCGCCGCCGCGAGCCTGCCCGCCTAGCCCAGAAGCCCCAAGGCGGGCGGCAGATCCTTCACCGGCTTGGTGACGATATAGCTGTAATAGCGCCGCACCCCGGCGCGGCTTTCCAGAAGGCCGTCCATAAGCGCCTGAAAAGAGGCCACATCTTCGGTGACCACCTGCATCAGGTAGTCGTAGCCGCCGCCGATGGCCCAGCAGCCGGTGACCGCCTGCATCCGCGCCACCGTGCGCTCGAACAGCTGGAAGCTCTCGGCCCTGTGGCTTTCCAGTTCCACGGTGACGAAGACCTGCACATGCGGCCCCAGCGCCTCGAGGTCGATCTCGGCCCGGTAGCCGCGGATCAGCCCGGCCTTTTCCAGCCGCTTCATCCGTTCCCAGCAGGGCGTCGGCGACAGGTTCACCCGCGCCGCCAGTTCGGTCTTGGCGATGCGGCCCTCGCGGCAAAGCGTGGCAAGAATGGCGATGTCCCGGTCGTCTAGGCGGTTGTCCATGCGGACTTGTTCCGTCCCGGCACCGCCTTGTCAATCGGCAGGGGGTTGCCCCAACGCACCGGTGTTGGCAGGCTCTGGCCATCGCCCCTGCCGGCAAACCCCGAAAGGTCCCCATGAACAAGCTGCAACGCACGCCCGAACGCTACACCACGGAAGAATACCAGGAACGGCTGGTCCATATCCGCGCCCGGATGGAGCGCGAGGGCTACGACATGCTCATCCTGTCGGACCCGTCGAACATGTCCTGGGTCTCGGGCTATGGCGGCTGGTCCTTCTACGTGCATCAATGCGTGATCATCGGCCCCACCGGCAATCCGATCTGGTTCGGGCGCGGGCAGGACGCGCAGGGCGCCTATCGCACCGTCTGGGTCGGGCGCGACAATGTCATCGGCTACCCCGACCACTACGTGCAGTCGACCGAGATCCACCCGATGGAATATCTCTGCGACAGGCTCACCGACATGGGCTGGAACAAGGGCACCATCGGCGTCGAGATGGACAACTACTGGTATTCGGCCCGCGCGCATGAACGGCTGACCCACGGGCTGCCGGACGCCAAGTTCAAGGATGCCACCGGCTTCATCAACTGGCAACGCGCGGTGAAATCCGAGAAGGAACTGGAATACATGCGGCAGGCCGCCCGCATCGTGGAACGCATGCACCGCCGCATCGCGCGCGAGGTCGACGTGGGCGTGCGCAAGTGCGATCTGGTGGCCGAGATCTACGACGCCGGGCTGCGCTATGACGAGTGGTACGAACACGGCGGCGACTACCCCGCCATCGTGCCGCTGCTGCCCTCGGGGCCGGATGCCGCCGCGCCGCACCTGACCTGGGACGACCTGCCGATGAAGGCAAACGAGGGCACCTTCTTCGAGATCGCGGGCTGCTACCAGCGCTACCACGTGCCGCTGTCACGGACGATCTTCCTTGGCAAACCGCCGCAGGATATCCTCGACGCGGAAGAGGCGGTTCTGGAAGGCATGGACGCGGGGCTCGACGCCGCGCGCGCGGGCAACACCTGCCACGACATCGCCGACGCTTTCTTCAAGTCGCTGGAAAAGCGCAACATCGTCAAGGACAACCGCTGCGGCTATTCCATCGGCCTCAGCTACCCGCCCGACTGGGGCGAGCGCACCATGTCGCTGCGCCGGGGCGACCGGACCGTTCTGAAACCGGGCATGACCTTCCACTTCATGACCGGCCTCTGGATGGAGACATGGGGCTACGAGACGACCGAAAGCATCGCCATCACCGACGGCGAGCCGGAGGTCTTCTGCGACCTGCCCCGCAAGATGCTGGTGAAGGGCTAGGCGCGGCAACGACCGGCCTCCCGGCGCCGTGACCCACAAAAGGGGCCGTCGCGACATCGCGGCGGCCCGTATCCTCCGCGCCTCGTGGCAGGTCGTCGTCTCTCTGAGAAAAGGCGGCGACCGTCGTCGCCCGGCCTTGTTACAGCCCGCGGTCTCCGGGCGCCGCTTCGACAGGCGCCTGTCCCGTACAGCCCCGCGCCGTGTCCCCCCGCCATTGCAGCGGCCCGCGTCTTTGCTTACCCCTTGGGCAAACCGGATGGAGGCGTCATGAAAGACGGAGAGATCGCGCAGCGCGGATTGGTGCTGCTGGGCTGCGGCAAGATGGGATCGGCCATGCTGGAAGGCTGGCTTGGGCGCGGGCTGCCGCCTGCATCGGTCTGGGTGCAGGACCCCAAGCCCTCTGACTGGGTCACGGCGCAGGGCGTTCACGTCAACGAAGATTTGCCCGCCGACCCGGCCATCGTACTGATCGCGGTCAAGCCGCAGATGATGGCCGAGGCGCTGCCGGTGCTGGCCTCCATGGGTGGCGGTGAGACGCTGTTTGTCTCGGTCGCCGCCGGGGTCACCATGGCCTCTTACGAGGCGGCGCTGGGGACGAAGGCGCCCATCGTGCGCGCCATGCCCAACACCCCCGCCGCCATCGGGCGCGGCATCACTGCGGTGATCGGCAACGCGCAGGCGACAGTGGCGCATATCGACATGGCCGAAAGCCTGCTGACCGCCGTCGGAGAAGTGGTGCGGCTGGAATCCGAAGACCAGATGGACGCGGTAACCGGGGTCAGCGGCTCTGGCCCGGCCTATGTCTTTCACATGATCGAATGTCTCGCCGCCGCCGCTGAGGCCGAGGGCCTCGCCCCCGACCTCGCGCTGTCGCTGGCCCGCGCCACCGTCGCGGGGGCCGGCGCGCTGGCACAGGAGACCGGCGAGGATCCGGCGCAACTGCGGCGCAACGTGACCTCTCCGAACGGGACCACGCAGGCGGGGCTGGAGGTGCTGATGGATGCGGACAAGGGCCTGCCGCCCCTGATGCGCGCCACGGTACGCGCCGCCGCCGCCCGGTCGAAGGCGCTGGCCAATGGCTGAGATCACATTCGACGACTTCCTGAAGGTCGACATCCGCGTCGGCACGGTCGTTCAGGCCGAACCCTTCCCCGAGGCGCGCAAACCCGCCATCAAGCTTTGGGTCGACTACGGCGCCGAGATCGGCGTCAAGAAAAGCTCGGCACAGATCACCCTGCATTATGCCCCCGAAGAGCTGGTCGGCAAACAGGTCATGGGCGTGGTGAACTTTCCGCCCCGCCAGATCGGCCCCTTCATGTCCGAGGCGCTGGTGCTGGGGCTCTACGACGACGCCGAGGCGGTCGTGCTGCTGACCCCCGACAAGCCCGTCCCCAACGGATCGAGGATGCTGTGACCCCCGCCCCGGTCCCCCGCCCTAAGCCTTTGGCGCGGGACCGGACCCTTCCCAACGCCGGGGCCGCCCTCCCGGCAGGCCCCGGCCTGACCGCCCCCAGAGAGACGAGAGTGCTTTGCCCAAGGTTCTGATTGCCCGAAACTTGCCCGACGCCGTGGTCGCAGAGGCCCGCGCGCTCTTCGACGTCACATACCGCGACCGCCCCGACCCGATGACCCGGGCCGAGATGGAGGCCTCTCTGCGCGATTACGACGGCGTGCTGCCGACGCTGGGCGACCTCTACGATGCACAGGTCTTCGCCGCCGTGCCGGACCCGCGCTGCAAGCTGCTGGCCAACTTCGGCGTGGGCTTCAACCACATCGACGTAGAGGCCGCCAAGGCCGCAGGCATCGCCGTCACCAACACCCCCGGCGCCGTCACCGACGCCACCGCCGACACCGCCCTGACGCTGCTGCTGATGTCGGCGCGCCGCGCCGCCGAGGGCGAGCGGCTGGTCCGCACCGGTGCCTGGGAAGGCTGGCACCCGGTGCAGATGCTGGGCCATCACGTCACCGGCAAGCGGCTGGGCGTGCTGGGCATGGGGCGGATCGGGCAGGCCATCGCGCGGCGCTGCCACTTTGGCTTTGGCATGAGCGTGGCCTATGCCTCGCGCTCGGAGAAAGAGCTGGAGTTCCCCGCGACCCGCTGCGACAGCCCGGAGGCGCTGGCCGCCCAGGTCGACTTCCTCGTCGTCGCCCTGCCCGGCGGCGCCGCGACCCGGCACACGGTGAATGCCAGCGTGCTGAAGGCGATGCCCGCGCATGCGCATCTGGTCAATATCGCCCGGGGCGACGTGGTGGACGAAACGGCGCTGATCGAAGCTCTGGAAAACCGCAGCATCGGCGGCGCCGGGCTGGACGTCTACGAGAACGAGCCGCAGGTGCCGGAGCGGCTGAAGGCGCTCGATACGGTCACCCTGCTGCCGCACCTCGGCACGGCGACGCTGGAAGTGCGCGAGGGCATGGGGCGGCTGGCCGTCGCCAACCTGCGCGCCTTCTTCGCCGGAGAGCCGCTGCCGAACCCGGTCTAGGAACGGCCCGGCCAGGAAAACGTGGCGCGGTTGGCGGGATCCCTCTGCGCCGACCGCTTCTGGCTGTGCAGGGTGACGGCCACGAGGCCTTTCCGGCGTGATGCAGCCACAGGCGCGGCGCGCAACCCGCGCGCCGAAACCTCCCGCAAGGACCGGTTCAGTAGCTTTCCGGCGCCTGCGGGTCGGGCAGGATCCCCTTGCTGGGGGGGTGGGTTGAACGCCGGATCGCGGGTCTTGATCCGGCGCGAGATCAGCTTGGCCAGCGGCCATGCCGCCACCACGCCAATGACCACCGCCACGGCGATCGCCTGCCAAGAATAGTACCCCATGGCGAGGAAGGCGACGATCAGCGACCCGGTCACGACCGTATGGGTCAGCAGGCTGATATAAAGCGAAAGTCTGTCCATCTGGATGCTCCCTTCCGAAGGGGAAACCCCGCAGGGACCGCCACGGTTCCGTCACGCTGCGCTTGACCTCCGCGCCCGACTGCGGTTCCGTCACCGCACAGAAGGAGCCGCGCATGTACCAGCCCGCCATCTCGGGACACGGGGTCTTTACCCCCGCCCAGAGCATTTCCAACGACGAACTGGTCGAGGCCTTCAACGCCTATGCCGAAGGCTGGAACGCCCGCAACGCAGAGAAGATCGCCGCCGGAGAGGTCGAGGCCAAGACGCCTTCCAGCGCCGATTTCATCTTCAGCGCCAGCGGGATCGAGCGGCGGTTCGTCATGGACAAATCCGGCGTGCTGGATCCCGACCGCATGTATCCCGCCCTGCCCGCAAGGCCCGACGATCAGCCCGGCATCATGGCCGAGATGGCGCAGGAGGCCTGCACCAGGGCCCTGGAGATGGCGGGCCGCACCGGCGCAGACATCGACCTGATCATCTGCGCCGCCTCGAACCACGAACGCGCCTACCCGGCGGTGGCCATCGAGATCCAGCAGTTACTGGGCGCGCAGGGCTTTGCCTTCGACATGAACGTGGCCTGTTCCTCGGCCACCTTCGGCATTCAGGCGGCGGGCGACATGATCCGCGCGGGCAGCGCCCGGCGGGCGCTGGTGGTCTGCCCCGAGATCTGCTCGGCCCATCTGGAATGGCGCGACCGCGACTGCCACTTCATCTTCGGCGACGTCTGCACCGCGCTGGTTCTGGAACGCGCCGAAGAGGCGCAGGGCGCGCGCTGGGACGTGGTCTCGACCCGCTGCGCGACGCAGTTCTCCAACAATATCCGTAACAACGACGGCTTTCTGCGGCGCACCCACGACCAGATGGAGGACCGGCGGGACATGCAGTTCATGCAGAACGGCCGCAAGGTCTTCAAGGAGGTGCTGCCCATGGTCTCGGCCCATATCCTCGGGCATCTCGGCGAGGAGGGCTGGCAGGCCGATGACCTGAAACGGCTCTGGCTGCATCAGGCGAACAAGACGATGAACGACTTCATCGGCAAGAAGGTCCTGGGCCGCGAGCCGGAGGCGGGCGAGCAGCCGAATATCCTGCAGGACTACGCCAATACCTCTTCTGCCGGGTCGATCATCGCCTTTTCACAGAACTCAGCGGACCTCGCGCCGGGCGACCGTGGGGTGATCTGCTCTTTCGGGGCCGGGTATTCTGTCGGCTCGGTGCTGGTGCAACGCGCCTGAGGGCCTCCCTTGCCCCAGCCCCCTGCCGGGCGATGCGCGGGCGGCAGGGTTTGCCTGCCCCGTTGCCTGCCCCGTGCAAGGGCGTTCAGCGCATCAGGCCTCGCGCATGCCGCAGGACCGCGACGAGGAACAGCGCCATGGACAGAAGCGCCAGAACCGAGCCGCCCTTGGCCAGCGCCTCGCCCGTGCCCCTCAGCGCCATGACGATGCCCGGGACCAGCACGATCACCGCCGCCAGCGTCAGCGCGTAATGCACCATCGCCAGCCGCGACGCGGCGGCCAGCGGGTTCAGCGCGTAGTAGCCGCCAAAGACCGCCATGGCGACGAAGCCGATCAGGTTGAGGTGGCCATGGGCGGGCGACAGCGCATGGTCCTGCGAGGCCGACATCTGGATGCCCCAGGCCATGCCGATCAGGGCAAACAGGGCCGCCGTGGCGAAAAAGAGCGTGGGAATGCGGGTCATGCGGAACTCCTTGCACCATGGGCCGGGCGCCTGTCGCCCTGCCCCTGCGTCAAGCCTAGCCGCAAAAGACCTTCCGCCGCAAAGGTTTCACTGATCCGGCAGCCCCGGGCGCTTGCAAATTTCATGCATGAAATTTGCAAGCGTTTTCGAAAACGCTTCCCGCCTGCCGCTAGCGAAGCCGCGCCTTCATCGCCGCTTCGGGGAAGCAGGTGGCGCGCTGGCCCGTGGCCTCCTGCCAGCGCCCGATCGAGCGGCGGGTCTTGAACCCCGGCAGCCCGTCGGCCCCGCCCACGTCGTGCCCCATGCCTTCCAGCGCGCGCTGCATCACCGCCACATCCGACCGGTAGAGCCCGCCGACCTGCCCCCAGCGCGCGGTGAAATCACCCATGCCGTACTGGATCCGGTCGCCCACGTGGCCCACGAAAAGCGCGTAGAGGTCGGACATGTTGTAGTCCTTCAGCACGTAGAAGTTCGGCGTCACGATGAAGGCGGGGCCCGACCGGCCCGCGGGCATCAAGAGAAAGCCCTGCTGCCGCGCCTCGCTCTCGGGGAAGGCTTTGCCGCCGACCCGCGTGATCCCCATGGCGGCCCAGTCGCGGATGCGTCGGCCCTGGTCCGGCCCTTCCAGCGTGCAGGACACGCCCTCGGGTACCTGCACCTCGAAGCCCCAGTCCCGGCCCTTCTGCCAGCCGTGTTTCGCGAGGTAATTGGCGATCGAGGCAATGGTATCCGCCTCGGAGCGCCAGATGTCGGCGTGGCCGTCCCCGGTCCCGTCGGCGGCGTATTTCAGAAAGCTGGTGGGCATGAACTGCGGCTGTCCCAGCGCCCCCGCCCAGCTGGATTTCATCGCCCCCGAGGGCGCGTGGCCGGCCTCGGCGATCTGCAGGGCGGCGACCAGTTCCTCGGTGAAATACCCGGCGCGGGTGGACATGAAGCCCTTGGTGCCCAGTACCCGGAAGACGTCGTGCGTGATCGCGACCCGCCCATAGCCGGACTCGCGGCCCCAGATGCCCAGAACGATCCGGCCCGGAACACCCGTGCGCGCCTCTGCCCGCGCAAGCGCCTGCGCATGGGCGCGCGCCATCTGGCGCCCGACCGCCGTGGCGCCCTCGACCGAGCCCCGGTTGAAATACTTGCCCGGGCTGCCGAATTCGGCCTGCCGCTGGCGTTTCGGCGTCTGCGCCCGGGTGCCCGGCGGCACCAGGTCGGGCAGGTCCCAATCCAGCGAGACCCCCTGAAACGCCCGGTCGAAGGTCGCCCGGCTGACCCCCTTGCGGCTGGCCTGCGGCCAGACGGTCTGTTCCAGCCAGCCCCGGAACTGCCGTTCCACGCCCGCGCGATCCTGCGCCGGGGCCTGCACCGCCCAGCCCAGAACCAGCATCACCGCCACACACATCGCCCTGACACGCATCCGCTCACCCCTGCCTTTGCCCGAAACCTAGCGCGTTTCGGCCCTCAGATGAATCGGTTATTGGCGCCCTCCGCGCCGGGCCCAGGGGCATGAGCCGATCCCCGCCAGCCTCCGGCCCGGCGGGCCGACACCGGCCAGCGCGCGGATCGCGGCGACCTCAGGCCGCCGGGTCGCCCATCGCCTGCCGCCAATGGCGGCGGCAGAGGCTGACATAGGTCTCGTTGCCGCCGATCTGCACCTGCGCCCCGTCGCGCAGCGCCTGCCCGTCCGGCCCCTGCCGCACCACCATCGTCGCCTTGCGGCCGCAGTGGCAGATGGTGCGCACCTCGCGCATCACATCGGCCAGCGCCAGAAGCGCGGCAGAGCCGGGAAACAGCGCGCCGCGGAAATCCACGCGCAGCCCGTAGGCCATGACCGGCAGCTTCAGATCGTCCACCACCCGCGCCAGTTGCCAGACCTGCTCGTGGGTCAGGAACTGCGCCTCGTCGATGAAGACGCAGGCCACCGGCCCCTCGGCCAGCCGCGCCGCGATCAGCGCCTGAAGGTCGGTTTCCGCATCGAAGGTGCGCGCGGGCTGCGACAGCCCGATCCGAGAGCCGATCATCCCGGGCCCGGCACGGCTGTCCAGCGCGGCGGTCAGCAGCAGCGTCTGCATCCCGCGTTCGTTGTAGTTGTGCGCGGCCTGCAACAGCAGCGTCGACTTGCCCGCGTTCATGGTCGAATAATGGAAATGCAGCTTGGCCATGGGCGAACCCTTTGCCCGAAGACCGCCGCCCTCGCAACCGGGCAGGGGCGCGCCCGGGACAAGGCCGGACAGACACCACGAAGACGACCCGCCTGCCGCGCCCCCCCACGGCGCTTTCCGGGCGGCGATCCCGCGGCAGAACGCATCGGCAGGGGCACGTGCGGAACACAGGGCGAAAACGGGCCGGGCACCGCCTGTCGCGCGGCGCGCGGCGGGACAGAACCCGGCCAATCCGGACCCAAACGGCCCGGCACTGGTACGGCCCGGCACAGCCCGGACTGGATTTAAGCATGACATTTCTGACAGGTTTGGCTAATGGGAAAGCGATTTGCAGGTTCCCCTCCCGTTCCGGAGCCGGGCCGGATGGAGAAGCGATGGCGATTGTCGGACGATACCTGAAGAAGCACACAGAGGCGCTGGTCAAGGACGTCGGCATCGAAGCCGCCTGCGCGCTGACCGGCAAATCGAAGGCGACGCTGGGGCGCTACTACTCCGACTACGACGAACACGCCGAGCGCTTCATGCCCGTGGATGCTGTGGCGGCGCTGGAAGAGGCCGCAACCTTTCCGCATGTCACCGCGGCGCTGGCCGAGCTGAAAGGCATCTCGCTGGAGTTCACCGAGACGCGGTCCAACGACCGCAGCAAGGGCGGCGTGAATTCCGACGTGATCGCCCTGTCGCAGCGCTTCGGCATGCTGATGGCCGAATACCACCAGTCGATTGCCGATGGCGTGATTTCCGCGACCGAGGCAAAGCGCCTGCTGAAAGAGACGCTGGCGCTTCAGAAGGTGCTGATCGACATGAAGCTGCACCTCGAAGATGAAGGCGCCTGAAGGCAACCAGCCGCAGGGCGCTGCCCCGCGCGGCGCCTTCGGGGCCGAGAGCTTCTTTCCGCCCCGCATGCAAAAATTCCTGCGCCGGCTGGAACAGACCACCCACTCCGACGAGGTCTGGGCGCTTCTGAAGGCCCTCGGGCAGGACGTCGGACTGCCCTGCATCGACTTCATCGCGGCGACGGATTACGGCGACTGGCGGCGCACCATGTTCGTGCGCACCTCTTACGACGCAAGCTGGCTGCACGATGCCAACACCGACCCGGACCTGTACCGCTGGTCCTATTTCCGCAGCCATGGCATCGCCTGCCTGACACCCATCGTCGTCGGGCTGGAGTTCCTGCGCGAGTACCGCACGCTGCCCGATGGCCGCATCAAGGTCCTGCGAGAGGCGGCGCGGCGGGGCATGCGCGCCGGGATCTCGATCCCACTGCGGCAGCACGCCCCGCGGCAGGCGGCGATGATGAGCTTTCTCGGCGATCATGACCGCGGCGCCCTGCTGGACATCCTCGCCGCCGAGGGCTGGACCCTGACCCATTGCGCGCAGGCGGCGCACCAGCGCTACCTGCTGCACTTCACGCAGGAATACGTGGAACGCAACCGCATCACCGACAAGCAGCTGGAGTTGATGGAACTGATCGGGCGCGGCTATCTCGACAGGCACATCGCCAACCACCTGGAGATTTCCGTCTCGGCGGTGCGGCAAAGGCTGAACGCGCTGATGCAGAAGACCGGCACGACGAACCGGGTAGAGCTTGCGGCGCTGGCCATGTCGATCGGAATGCTGCCCGACCCGCTCTACAGCCCCGGCAGCGCACCCGCCGTTCTGGTCCAATCCGGCGACCGCGAGGACATCCGGACGCAGGAATACGGACCGGAACCCTGACAGAGGGGCGGAACGCGGAAGCGGGCCAAACGACGGTTGGCCGTGCGGATTGCCTTGGCCGTCGCCGCCGGTGCTTGGGGCCCCATCTGCGCGGTTATGCGGAGGAACGGGCGGGGAGCCGGTTTGCGGCGGGTGCATCAGACATCGCTTGTGTGCGTCGAAGCAGACCTTGGCACACAGCTAGAGGCCACAAAGAGGCCAGAAACGCGCGTGCATACCCGGTCAGAAACAAAGCAGGATGCCTTTCAAATAGATAAGCGTTATATCCGCATCGAGATCCTGTTCAGATATCTCATAGATTGAAGGCGCGTCGCGATCCGCCTTGACCGATCCTCAAAGGTTTTTCACTCAACTACCTCACTCGCGGCTCTCGTCGCCCATGGGTGAAGCATCTCCGCCGATGGTACCGCCGCAACACCTGCTGAAGTAGCCTTGCCGTTCGCGGAATTCTCTTTTTGAGTCGATGTCGCATGCATTGCCGGACAAAGTCGGATGTTCCGTTGAGGATCAGGGCACTTTTAACAGAGCGACTATACCGACAAACCTTCTACATCCCCATGTTGGGCAAAACACTCACCCAATGGAGGAGTTACAGAGGAAGGTGCAAACGGGGATAGGCTATTCGCATCTTATAGATCAGGGCTGGCGTTATCTGGAATAAAACCGGCAGCGGCAGCGGACACAAGCATCACTGGGATGGACATTGGCACGCATCTTTGAAAACATCGGCATGACGCGCTTCTGGATTGGCAACGAAAGATGACGTTCCGCACGAACTTTCAAAGATCCCGGAATGCAGAGAGGCTCCAAATCCCGACGTTGACCCCGATATTGCGCGAGAACTGATCGAAGATCATGGAATAAATTGAGAATGAGAGACTTTTATCGCTGCAATTTTGACGTTGGAAACGTTCGGGATGTCGTCAGTTTTGGCCCAAGTTGGCTAAAGAACGAATTCTATGGTGAAGACTTGGGGCCTTCGGAAAACGGCCCCTTGGACATGGAGCTTGCCGAGCTTGCCTTTGATGACAGTCAAAGCCTCCCGGTAGCCGACTTCAACAATGTGATGATGTTGCCTTCTTGCAGTGAGGAGATCTACACTTGCCATCTTGCTGAGCTCATTCATGATTGGGTTGTTATCTTTCCGTGCAAAATTGAGGGCGAAAGGCATATTCTCTTCCGGCCAAAACGGTTCTTTGATTTGGTGGACCTGAACCGCTCAAGGTATCTTGCGCGACCAAGCCGCGGCCCCTACGCCTTCAAGGAAGTCGCGATAAAAGCGGAGCCACCGCTAGAAGTTCCAATTTTTGCGCTGGATCCGCCAAGATCCTTGAAGTTCGAAATTTTTGTGGATTCTCGGTTTCGAAATATTGTTGCGGAGAGAAACCTGTCAGGATTTCTTTTTCAAAAAGTCTCACCGCCAATCAGGCCAAACTGACGGCACCACAGTGTCACAATGCAAGCCTGACCTTGGGGCTCTCCAAAACTTCAATCTGCTGCGAAAGTCAGGTCTGGCACGCCGCAATGCAGTATCAGGGACGTATCTCGATCGGCAGCTACGGGCCGGTCGCGGCAGGGCCACGCATATTGCACCCGCGTCGCGTTCTGCAACCGTCGCGGTTGCTCGGATCTCGACGCCAACGGTCGCCGCGTCTGCCGTAACCGTCGGTTTCCTTCACCCGGATATCAGCCGCGCCGCGGGCCCCTCAGGGGCGCCCGCCTTTCCAGGCCCCGCCCGCTAGACCAGCCGTCCCCAGAGGTCGTATTCCCCGGCCTCGTCCACCTCGACGCGGACGATCTGGCCCGGGGCCAACGCCTCTGCGCCTTCGTCGATGAAGAGGTTGCCGTCGATTTCGGGCGCGTCGGCCTTGGTGCGGCAGGTGGCGATGCCGTCCTCGTCGACCTCGTCGACGATCACCTCGATCTCTTGTCCGACCTTGGCCGCCAGCTTGGCCTCGGAGATGGCCTGCGCCTTCTCCATGAAGCGCGCCCAACGCTCGGCCTTGACCTCTTCGGGGACGTGATCGGGCAGCGCGTTCGAGCGGGCGCCGGCGACGTTCTCGTACTGGAAGCAGCCGACGCGATCCAGTTGCGCCTCGTCCATCCAGTCGAGCAGGTGCCGGAACTCGGCCTCGGTCTCCCCGGGGTATCCGACGATGAAGGTCGAGCGCAGGGTGATATCCGGGCAGGCGGCGCGCCAGGCGGCGATCTCGTCCAGCGTGCGCTCGGCGGCGGCGGGGCGGGCCATGCGGCGCAGCGTGTCCGGGTGGCTGTGCTGGAAGGGGATGTCGAGATAGGGCAGGAGGCCGGTTTCGGCGCGCTGCGCCATCAGCGGGATCATCTCGCGGACATGCGGATAGGGGTAGATGTAATGCATCCGCACCCAGACGCCTAGCGCCCCCAGCGCCTTCGACAGGCCCAGGATCGGGAACTTCTCGTCGCGGTCCTTCCAGTCGGTGCCATAGGCCGAGGTGTCCTGGCTGATCACCAGCAGCTCCTTCACCCCAGCCTCGACCAGCTTTTCGGCCTCGCGCATGACGGCGCGCTGCGGGCGGCTGACGAGGCGGCCGCGCATGTCGGGGATGATGCAGAACTTGCAGCTGTGGTTACAGCCCTCGGCGATCTTGAGGTAGCTGTAGTGGCGCGGGGTCAGGCTGACGCCGCTGGCGGGCAGCAGGTCGATGAAGGGATCGGGGCTGGGCGGCACGGCGGCGTGGACCGCGTCCAGTACCTGTTCGTACTGGTGCGGGCCGGTGACCGCCAGAACCTTGGGATGGGCGCCGGTGATATACTCGGGTTCGGCGCCAAGGCAGCCGGTGACGATCACCCGCCCGCTCTCGGCCAGCGCCTCGCCGATGGCACCGAGGCTTTCGGCCTTGGCGCTGTCGAGGAAACCGCAGGTGTTCACGATCACCGCATCGGCGCCCGCGTAATCGCCCGAGATGCCGTAGCCCTCGGCCCGCAGGCGCGTCAGGATGCGCTCGCTGTCGACCAGCGCCTTGGGGCAGCCGAGAGAGACCATGCCGATGGTCGGCTGGCCGTCGCGGACGGTGTCGGAAATGCGGGCGCGGGCCAGGTCGGGGCGAAGATCGGGCGGATTCTGCATGGGCGGCATATACGCGCGGATCGGGCGCACGGGAAGAGGGTTCCGTAGCCGCCACGGGGTTTCGCCTGCCCCGGGTCAGGCGACCGGGCGGGGGCGCTGCCCCCCGGCCTGCGGCCTCCCCCCGAGGTATTTGGAAGACCAAAGAAGGGGGGGAGCGCAGCGGCGGACGCCCGGCCATGAGGCCCGCGTCTGGGTCGCGGCCTCAGCGGCGGCGGTCGCGGCGCGAGGACATCGGCTGGAAGGCCACGCCCACATGCGCCTCGCAGTAGGGCTTGCCCTGCTGAACCGGCAGGCCGCAGAACCAGAAGTCGTCGGTCGCCGGATCGCCCACGGGCCATTTGCAGGTGCGCTCGGTCAGTTCCATCAGGGTCAGGCGCTTGGCCTTCTTCTCGATCTCGCTGACCTTGGCCAGCGCCTCGGGGCTGATCTCGTTGGTCGAGGGCTGCGGCGGCAGGGGCTGGCCCGCCGGGATGATCTGCTTGCGCGCCGGGGTCGGCGCGGGCGCGGCCGCCACGGGTTCCGGAGCGGGCGCGGGTTCCGGTTCCGGCTGCGGGGCGGGTGCCGGGCGGGCCGCCTTGGCCGCCGGGGCAGGCTTGGCGGCCGGTTCCGGCTTGGGCGCGGGTTTTGCCTCGGCCACCGGGGCGCCGCCGGCGCGGTTCGACAGGCCCAGGCGGTGGACCTTGCCGATCACCGCGTTGCGCGTCACGCCGCCCAGTTCCTTGGCGATCTGACTTGCGGACTGCCCTTCCGTCCACATCTTCTTGAGCAGTTCTACGCGTTCATCGGTCCAGGACATGCGGCTTTCCCACTGAAAAAAGCGGCCACGGATGTCGGGGCCGCCGGAAATTTGCTTGGTGCCCCCTATTCTAATCATCACAGGGCGAGATACAAGGCGCCCGACACCGGACAGGAGGACACATGCACAGCCCCACCCAATACGCCCAGGGCGACCGCCGCTTCGGCCGGATCAACTGGCTTGGCCTCCAGACCCTGGCCCGCCGCGAAATCCTGCGATTCCTGAACGTCTGGACCCAGACGCTGGCCGCGCCGCTGGTGACCGGCGGGCTGTTCCTGGTCATCTTCTCGATCGCCATCGGCCCGCAGCGCGGCGAGGTCATGGGCGTGCCCTTCACCACCTTCATCGCGCCGGGCATCCTGATGATGACCGTGATCCAGAACGCCTTTGCCAATACCTCGAGCTCGCTGGTGATCTCGAAGGTGCAGGGCAATATCGTCGACACGCTGATGCCGCCGCTTTCCGCCGGAGAACTGGTGCTGGGCTATCTGGCGGGCGGCATCGCGCGCGGAGCCATCGTGGCGCTTTGCCTTGCGCTGGCCCTGTGGCTGGCGCTGGGGATCGTGCCGGCGCATCCCCTTGCGGCGCTGGCCTTCGTGCTCTTGGGCGCGGCCTTCCTGTCGGCGCTGGGTCTGCTGGCGGGGATCTATGCCAACAAGTTCGACCAGATGGCGGCGATCACCAACTTCATCGTCACGCCGCTGGCCTTCCTGTCGGGCACCTTCTACTCGGTCGAATCGCTGCCGCCGGGCCTCTACCAGGTGACCCATCTGAACCCGGTCTTCTACCTGATCGACGGCGCGCGCTGGGGCATGATCGGCGTCTCGGACAGCCATCCGGCCCTGGGATTCGCCGTGGCCCTTTCCGCAACGCTGGCGGTCTGCCTGCTGGCCTGGGCGATGTTCCGCAGGGGCTACCGGCTGAAGGCCTGACCGGGCGAGATCCGGGCCGCAGGCGGGCACCGCGACGCTTTGGCGCGCGGCGCCCGCCTGCCCCCCGGCGCCGGATCGATTTCCCCGTGTTGCAGCCCCACGCCCCGCTCTGTCGCCCCCTGCCGAGCCAAGGCCAGCACCCGGGCCCCGGTGAATGGCCCCGCCCGGAACGCAGGAATGCGGAAACGCCGCACCGCGGGGGTTTCAAATTCATTTTGGTGAATATATAGGGTAGGACAAAGGCCGCACGGCGGCCCCCTTACAGGATCTTCCGGAATGTCCCCTGCCCGTCCCGCCACCCGTCGGCTGACCCGATACCTTCCGATTCTCGGCTGGGCGCGCCACTACGACCGCAGCACCGCCGCCTCGGACCTCGTGGCCGCCGTGATCGTCACGATCATGCTGATACCCCAATCGCTGGCCTATGCGCTGCTGGCCGGGCTGCCCGCGCAGATGGGCCTTTATGCCTCGATCCTGCCGCTGGTGGCCTACGCGATCTTCGGCACCTCGCGCACGCTGGCCGTCGGGCCCGTGGCGGTGATCTCGCTGATGACCGCCGCGGCGGTGGCCAACCTTGGCCTGACGGACCCGGCGGCGATCGCCCTGGCAGCCGGAACGCTGGCCTTTCTCTCGGGCCTGATGCTGACCGCGCTCGGCCTTCTGCGGCTGGGCTTTCTGGCGAATTTCCTGTCCCACCCGGTGATCGCGGGCTTCATCACCGCCTCGGGTGTGCTGATCGCCGCCTCGCAGCTGAAACACATCCTTGGGGTCGAGGCAGAGGGCCATACGCTGATCGGCCTGATCGGGTCCTTGCTGGCCCAGATCGGCCAGACCAATATCCTGACGCTGGTGATCGGCAGCCTTGCCACCGCCTTCCTGTTCTGGGTCCGCAAGGGACTGAAGCCGCGCCTGCTGGCGGCGGGCCTGCCGCCGCGCCTTGCCGACATCGGCGCCAAGGCCGGGCCGGTGGCCGCCGTCTTCGTGACGACGCTGCTGACATGGGCGCTGGACCTGTCGGGCTGGGGCGGCGTGAAGGTCGTGGGCGCGGTGCCCATGGGCCTGCCGCCGCTGACCCTGCCCTCTTTCGATCCGACGCTCTGGAGCCAGCTGTTCCTGTCGGCGCTGCTGATCTCGATCATCGGCTTCGTCGAATCCGTTTCCGTGGCGCAGACGCTGGCCGCGAAACGGCGCCAGCGCATCTCGCCGGACCAGGAGCTGATCGGGCTGGGCACCTCGAACCTGGCCGCATCGCTGTCGGGGGGCTTTCCGGTGACGGGCGGTTTTTCGCGCTCTGTGGTAAACTTCGATGCCGGGGCCGAGACGCCCGCGGCGGGCGCCTATACCGCCGTCGGCATCCTCGTCGCGACGCTGGTGCTGACGCCGCTGCTGTATTTCCTGCCCAAGGCGACGCTGGCCGCGACGATCATCGTCGCCGTCCTCAGCCTTGTCGATTTCTCGATCCTCGGGCGCGCGTGGCGCTACTCTCGGGTGGACTTCGCCGCGGTCTTCGCCACCATCGCGCTGACGCTGGGCTTCGGGGTCGAGGCCGGGGTCTCTGCCGGGGTGCTGATCTCGATCCTGCTGCATCTCTACAAGACCTCGCGGCCGCATGTGGCCGAGGTCGGGCTGGTGCCCGGCACCCAGCATTTCCGCAATATCCTGCGCCACCGGGTGCTGACCCGCGCCGATATCGTGACGCTGCGCGTGGACGAAAGCCTGTACTTCGCCAACGCCCGCTTTCTCGAGGACTACGTGCTGGACCGCATCGCCCGCGACCCGGCGCCGAAACACGTCGTGCTGATGTTCGCGGCGGTGAACGAGGTCGACATGAGCGCGCTGGAAACGCTGGAAGAGCTGAACCGGCGGCTGGCCGAAGCCGGCATCACCCTGCACCTGTCAGAGGTCAAGGGGCCGGTCATGGACCGCCTCAAGCGCTCGCATTTCCTGGATGACCTGTCGGGGCAGGTCTTTCTGGCGCAATACGATGCATGGGCCGCGCTGACGGCGGCAGAGGCCGGGCAGGCGCAGGCGGGCTAAAGCCGCGCGCGCCCCCGGGCGGTCAGGGCAAAGATGCCGTCGCCGTCGAAGACCACCGGCACCAGCTCGCGCCCGTAACCCGCGCCGGTATCGAGGTTGAGCCGGTTGAGGTGCAATTCCGGCCAGTCCACCGGCGTATGCCCGTGCACGATCAGGGCGCCGTGATCGCGGGTGTCGCGGTGGAACTCATGCCGGATCCACAAGAGGTCGTCCTCTTGCTGGTAGCCCATCGGCAGGCCCGGGCGGATGCCCGCATGCACGAAGATCTGCGGCCCCCGGTCCAGCCAGAGCGGCAGGTCGCGAAGGAAGGCCCTGTGGCTTTCGGGCACCGCCGCGCGCGCCGCAGCGATGAGATCGGGCAGGATGTCGCCCGGCACGCCCTCGACGCCGAAGCGGGCGGCGGTCGCGTCGTCGATGCCGAAGGCCCCCGCGAGGTCGAAATAGGATTGCAGCGTCGCCGCCCCGCCGAGGTTCGGATGCAGGTAGAGCTTGCCCGACTTGATCTGCGCGTCGGACAGGATGCCCTCGGTCAGGAAGCGTTCGAACATGCGGTCGTGGTTGCCCTTGACGAAGGACCAGTCGCGGCCCCCGGCCAGACCGGCCAGGAAGGTCTCGATCACCGCGCGGCTGTCGGCGCCCCGGTCGACGAAATCCCCCAGGAAGACCACCGGCGCATCCGCGCCCCCGTCCCGGGCGATCCGGTCGAGCGCCTGTTCCAGCTGGCCAAGCTGTCCGTGAATGTCGCCGATGGCGTAAAGCGGCATGGGGGCGTCCTTTCCTGGGGCGCACTCAACCGGCAACGGCAGCGGGATACAAGGCGAAAGGCTGGCCTGCGCCGATGGGGCCGCTATGCTGCGCCCGAAGCCGACTGAGGAGACCCTTGATGCCGAAACCCGACCTGCCGATGGAAGGAAGCTGCCGTTGTGGCGCGACCCGCATCCGCATCACCGCGCCGCCCCTGATGACCGCCGCCTGCCACTGCCGGGGCTGCCAGAAGATGGCGGCGAGCGCCTTTTCCCTGACCGCCATGGTCCCGACCGAGGGCTTCGAGGTCATCGCCGGAGAACCCGTGCGGGGCGGCGCGGCAGGCGACCAGCTGAGCCACATGTGCTGCCCGGACTGCATGACCTGGATGTTCACGCGGATCACCGGGTTGGACATGTTCCTGAACGTCCGGCCCACGATGCTGGACGACCCCTCGTGGTTCACCCCCTTCATAGAGACGATGACGGCGGAGAAGCTGCCCTGGGCACAAACACCTGCGCGGCACAGCTTCGAGGGGTTTCCCCCGATGGAGGCCCTGGAGACGCTCATGGCAGAATTTGCCGCCGAAGCCTGAAAGGGCCTGGCAAGAGCGCCGGTCGCGGATTGCGACGGGGGTGGACAAGGCGGCGGCAGAGGGGGCTCTGCCCCCGTCCCTGCGGGCCACCCCCGAGGGTATTTACGGGACCAAAGAAGCCGGGTGGGAGTCCTGCCCTTCTCTGGTCTTCCAAATACCTTCCCCGGTTGCGGGCTGCGCAGGTCCCGCGGAGGGGCGCCCGGCGGGCGCCCCTTGCATGGGTCAGCGGACGTCGAATTCCAGCGTCTTGACCTGCTGGAACAGGCCCGTGGCCTTGAGCGCCTCGACGGCATCGGCGGGCGCCGGTTCGTCGATGTAGAGCAGCGCGATGGCCTCGGCCTTGGCGCTGCGGCGGCCAAGGGTGAAGTTCGCGATGTTCACGCCATGGGTCCCCATGGTCTGCCCGAGGGCGCCGATGATGCCGGGGACGTCCTCGTTGGTGGTGTAGATCATGTGGCGGCCGACCTCGGCGTCGATGTTGATGCCCTTGATCTGGATGAAGCGCGGCTTGCCGTCGCTGAAGACGGTGCCCGCGATCGACCGCTCGCGCTTTTCGGTGGTCACGGTGACCTTGATGTAGCCTTCGAAGATGCCCGACTGCGCCTGGTTGGTGGTGGCGATCTGGATGCCGCGTTCCTTGGCGATCAGCGGCGCCGAGACCATGTTCACGTCCGGGTTGACCGAGGTCATGATGCCCGCGATCAGCGAACAGTTCAGCGCTTCGAGGTTCATCTCGGCGGCGTAGCCGTCATAGAGGATGTTGATCGCCTTGATCGGTTCATCGGTCATCTGGCCGATGAAGTTGCCGAGGTGCCCGGCAAGGTCGATCCACGGCCCCATGACCTTCGCCTCTTCGGCGGTGACCGAGGGCATGTTCAGCGCGTTCTGCACGGCACCGGTCAGCAGGTAGTCGGCCATCTGCTCGGCCACCTGCAGGGCGACGTTCTCCTGCGCCTCGGTGGTCGAGGCGCCGAGGTGCGGCGTGCAGACCACGTTGGGCAGGTTGAAGAGCACGTTTTCCTTCGCCGGCTCCTCGGCGAAGACGTCGAAGGCGGCGCCGGCGACATGGCCCGATTTCAGCAGCTCGGCCAGCGCCTCTTCGTCCACCAGTCCGCCACGGGCGCAGTTGATGATGCGCACGCCCTTCTTCGTCTTGGCGAGGTTCTCCTTCGACAGGATGTTGCGGGTCTGATCGGTCAGCGGCACGTGCAGGGTGATGAAATCGGCGCGCTTGAGCAGCGTGTCGAGGTCGACCTTCTCGACCTGCATCCGCTCGGCCTTCTCGTCCGAGAGGAAGGGATCGTAGGCCACGACCTTCATCTTGAGGCCCCGGGCCCGGTCGCAGACGATGCCGCCGATATTGCCCGCGCCGATCACGCCCAGCGTCTTGCCGGTCAGTTCGACGCCCATGAACTTGGATTTCTCCCACTTGCCCGCATGGGTCGAGGCAGAGGCCTCGGGGATCTGGCGGGCGACGGCGAACATCATCGCGATGGCGTGTTCGGCGGTGGTGATCATGTTGCCGAAGGGCGTGTTCATGACGATCACGCCTTTCTTCGAGGCCGCTTCCTTGTCGACGTTGTCGGTGCCGATACCGGCGCGGCCCACGACCTTCAGCTTGTCCGCATGTTCCAGCAGCGAGGGTGTGACCTTGGTGGCCGAGCGGATGGCGAGGCCGTCGTACTGGCCGATGATCTCGGCCAGCTTGTCCTTGTCCTTGCCCAGTTCGGGCATGAAGTCGACGTCGATGCCGCGATCGCGGAAGATCTGCACGGCGGCGTCGGAGAGCTTGTCGGAGATGAGTACCTTGGGAGCCATGGGTCGGGTCCTTTACGGAAGATATGGGGGGAGAGGCCGGATCCTTTCAAAGGATCCGGCACGATTTCTTTGCAAGAAATCGAGGTCGCGCGGGTTACGCCTGTTCCTCGATGCAGGCCTCGAAGGCCCAGGTCAGCCAGGGCGTCAGGGCCTCGACATCCGAGGATTCGACCGTGGCGCCGCACCAGATGCGCAGACCCGCCGGGGCGTCGCGGTAGGCGCCCACGTCCAGCGCCACGTTGTGGTCCGCAAGCTTCTTCGCGACCGCCTTGGCGAAAGCCGCGCCGTCCTGGATGCGCTCGTCGGTGAACTTCAGGCAGACCGAGGTGTTCGAGCGCGTCGCCGGGTCGGTGGCGAGGTTGGCGATCCAGTCGTTGCGGTCGCAGAAGTCCCAGAGCACGCGGGCATTGGTGTCGGCCCGGTTCATCAGCTTCGGCAGGCCGCCGATCTCGCGGGCCCAGTCCAGCGCGACGAGGTAATCCTCTACCGCCAGCATCGACGGCGTGTTGATGGTCTCGCCGACGAAGATGCCCTCGATCAGCTTGCCGCCCTTGGTCATGCGGAAGATCTTCGGCAGCGGCCATGCAGGCGTGTAGCTTTCCAGCCGCGCGACGGCGCGGGGGCTGAGGACGATCATGCCATGTGCGGCCTCGCCGCCCATGACCTTCTGCCAGGAGAAGGTGGTCACATCCAGCTTGTCCCAGGGCAGGTCCTGCGCGAAGGCGGCGCTGGTGGCGTCGCAGATGGTCAGGCCCTGACGCGCTGCCGGGATGGCCTCGCCGTTCGGCAGGCGCACGCCCGAGGTGGTGCCGTTCCATGTGAAGACGACGTCGGTGTCGAAGTCGATCTCGGCGAAGTCGACGATCTCGCCGTAGTCGGCGGTCTTGACCTCTGCGTCGATCTTCAGCTGCTTGACCACATCGGTGACCCAGCCCGCGCCGAAGCTTTCCCAGGCCACCATGGTGGCCTTGCGTTCGCCCAGCAGCGACCACATGGCCATTTCCACGGCGCCGGTGTCGGATGCGGGCACGATGCCGATGCGGTAGTCGGCGGGGATGCCCAGGATCTCGCGCGTGCCCTCGATGGCGGCCTTGAGCTTGTCCTTGCCCACGGCGGCACGGTGCGACCGGCCCAGCGCGGCGTCAGACAGCTTGTCGAGCGAGAATGTGGGGATCTTGGCACAGGGGCCGGAGGAAAAACGCGGGTTTGCCGGCCGGTGAGCCGGGTGTTTCGTCGTCATATCTGCTAACCTTCCAGATAGATGCCTCTCGTTGGGGAGAGGTGTCCCAAGAGCGCAAATACGGCAGGGCGCGCGCTCCGGCAAGTCGGATTCGCGGGTGGATCGGTCGGAAACGGCGTTTTGTCGGGACGCCCTGGCGCAGATCGGAAACCTGCATGCCCCGCTGGGGTGGCGCGGCGCGGAACGGGAGCCCCGCCGACCGGGCGCCCCGGGGCTGGCCGGGTTCGGGGTATTTGGACCAAGAAGAAGACAGGGGCGCGCGTGCGGTCGCGGGACGGTGGGCGGGGCGATGTCCGAAGGACGAGCGGCGGCCCGCCGGGCTCAGGTCTTCGGGCGGTTGTCGAGGATGCGCACCGCCTTGCCCTGGCTGCGCTGGACGCCGCCCGGGTCGGCGACAGAGACGCGCACCGTCACGCCGACCACCTGCTTGATCCGCGCGGACAGGTCCCGCGCGGCGGCTTCTCGGGCGGCGGCGGTTTCGGGCAGGCATTCGCAGAGCACCGTCATCTCGTCCCTGTGGCCCACGCGGTTCAGTTCCAGCTGGAAATGCGGCGCCAGGGCCGCGACCGTCATCAGTTGTTCCTCGATCTGGGTCGGGAAGACATTCACCCCGCGCAGGATGATCATATCGTCGGACCGGCCCGTGACCTTTTCCATCCGGCGCATCGACCGCGCCGTGCCGGGCAAGAGCCGCGTCAGGTCGCGGGTGCGGTAGCGGACGATCGGGAAGGCCTCTTTCGTCAGTGAGGTAAAAACCAGCTCGCCCAGTTCGCCATCCGGCAGCACCGCGCCCGTTTCCGGGTCGATGACCTCGGGGTAGAAGTGGTCCTCCCAGATGTGCAGCCCGTCCTTGGTCTCGACGCATTCATTGGCGACGCCCGGCCCCATGACCTCGGACAGGCCGTAGATGTCCACGGCGTGCATGTCGAAGGCCTCTTCGATCTCGCGCCGCATGGCATTGGTCCAGGGCTCGGCGCCGAAGATGCCCACCTGCAGCGGCGACCTGCGCGGGTCCAGCCCCTGCGCCGCGTATTCGTCGATGATCGACAGCGCGTAGGAGGGCGTGACGGTGATGCCCTTGGCGCCGAAGTCCTCGATCAGCCGCACCTGCCGCTGGGTCATCCCGCCGGAGATCGGCACCGTCGACAGCCCCAGCCTGTCGGCGCCCAGGTGGATGCCCAGCCCGCCGGTGAACAGCCCGTAGCCATAGGCGTTGTGCAGGATGTCGCCGGGGCGCAACCCGCTTGCCCGCAAGGACCGCGCCACCACGGTGGCCCAGGTGTCGAGGTCGCGTTCGGTATAGCCGACCACGGTCGGCTGCCCGGTGGTGCCCGAGGAGGCATGGATGCGTTTCACCTGTTCGCGCGGCACGGCGAACATGCCGAAGGGGTAGTTGGCGCGCAGGTCCGACTTCACCGTGAAGGGAAACTTCGCAAGGTCTTCGAGGCTGCGCAGGTCGTCCGGATGCACGCCCGCCGCGTCGAAGCTGGCCCTGTAGTGCGGCACGTTCTCGTAGGCGTGGCGCAGCGACCATGTCATGCGGTCCAGTTGCAGGGCCGAGATCTGGTCGCGCGAGGCGATCTCGATGGGGTCGAGGCTGTCGCGCTCCGGTGTCAGATCCTTCATGGCGTCCTCCCTGTCCTCCCCAAAACGCGCTCAGAGGCGTTCCATGACCAGCGCGATCCCCTGCCCCACGCCGATACACATGGTGCAAAGCGCGTAACGCCCGCCCCCGGCCAGCGAATGCGCCGCCGTCAGGGCGAGGCGGGCGCCGGACATGCCCAGCGGGTGACCCAGAGCGATGGCGCCGCCATTGGGGTTCACGTGACCCGCATCGTCCGGCAGGCCGAGGTGGCGCGTCACGGCAAGGGCCTGCGCGGCGAAGGCCTCGTTCAGCTCGATCACGTCCATCTCGGCGATGCCCAGCCCAAGACGGGCCAGCAGCTTGTCCGTCGCGGGCGCGGGACCGAAGCCCATGATGCGCGGCGCCACCCCCGCCGTCGCGGCCCCGATCAGCCGCGCCATGGGGGTCAGCCCGTGCTTTTCCGCGGCTTGCGGAGAGGCGACGATCAGCGCGCAGGCCCCGTCGTTGACCCCCGAGGCATTGCCCGCCGTCACGCTGCCGCCCTCGCGGAAGGGTGTCGACAGGCTGGCGAGCCTGTCGAGGGTCGTGGCGCGCGGGTGTTCGTCGGTGTCGACCACCCGCGCATCCCCCCTGCGCTGCGGGATCGTGACCGGGGTGATTTCCCGCGCCATACGCCCCGAGGCGATGGCGGCGGCGGCGCGTTCCTGCGAGCGCAGCGCAAAGGCATCCTGATCGGCGCGGGAAATGCCGAAGTCGGCGGCGAGGTTCTCGGCGGTCTCGGGCATCGAATCGACGCCGAACTGCGCCTTCATCTGCCGGTTGACGAAGCGCCAGCCGATGGTGGTGTCGAAGACCTCGTTGGCGCGGGTGAAGGCCTGCGTCGCCTTGGGCATGACGAAGGGCGCGCGCGACATGGATTCGACGCCGCCCGCCACGATCACCTCGGCCTCGCCGCATTTCACCTGCCGCATGGCCATGGCCAGCGCGTCGAGGCCGGAGCCGCAAAGCCGGTTCACCGTGACGCCCGGCACCTCTTCGCCCAGCCCGGCCAGCAGCGCCGACATGCGGGCGACGTTGCGGTTGTCCTCGCCCGCCTGGTTGGCGCAGCCCATGATGACCTCGTCGACCTTCAGGCCTGCGGGAACCACGGCGCGCATCACGCCCGCCAGCAGGTCATCGGGGCGGACGCCGGAAAGCGCGCCGCCGTAGCGCCCGATGGGGGTGCGGGTGCCCGCACAAAGCCATGCCTCACGCATCGCCGGTCTCCTCTTCGTCGAAATGCCGGCCAGTCACCTGCCGCGAGAGGCCCCGCATCAGGGCCACGGTGCGCCCGTCCTCGCCGGTCACGCGCACGTCGTAGATGCCCGAACGCCCCTGCCGCGCCTGCTCTTCGCAGGTGGCGGTCAGGCGCTCGCCGTCCCGGCCCGGGGACAGGAAGGTGATCTGGTTCTCCTGCGCCACCGTCAGGGCGTTGTAGCTGTTGCAGGCAAAGGCGAAGGCGCTGTCGGCGAGGGTGAAGATGAAGCCGCCGTGACAGATGCCATGCCCGTTCAGGTGGTGGGGCCGGACCGTCATCGTCAGCGTGGCGCGACCGGGCGCGATGGCCTCGATCACCATGCCCATGCCCTGGCTTGCGGCGTCCTGCGCCCACATCGCCCGGGCCGAGCGGCTTGCGCGCTCTTCCGGTGTCATGCCCTATCCTCCCTGCCCGTGACGATGCCTAAAACCGACCGGTCGGTCAAGGAATAACAGAGGGCAGGCTTGCGCCGCAGCGGAAAGCGCGTCTAATCAGGGGTATGGACCGCTTGTCGCCCCTGATCGAAAGCCTGAACGCGGATGGTCGCCCGCGGGTCTGGTCCATCGTGATCACGATTTTCGGGGACTGCGTGCAGCATCGCGGCGGGCATGTGGCAACGCAGCGGCTGAGCCGCCTGCTGGGGCGCATCGGCATCGAGACCGGCGCCCTGCGGACCGCGCTCTCGCGGCTGTCCTCGGACGGCTGGGTGCAGAGCACGCGC
The DNA here is from genome assembly GCF_048381735.1 of Ponticoccus sp. (in: a-proteobacteria). NCBI lineage: Bacteria > Pseudomonadati > Pseudomonadota > Alphaproteobacteria > Rhodobacterales > Roseobacteraceae > Ponticoccus > Ponticoccus sp. (in: a-proteobacteria). Next base: position 44,189 of record NZ_JBLXGL010000008.1, on the reverse strand, counting down.
AGCGGGCGCACCAGCAGCTACAGCCTGACCCCGCGCGGGCTGGAAGACTTCGGCCCCGCCACCGCGCGAATCTATGCCGCGCCCGGGGGCCGGGCCAGGGAATGGGTCTTCGACACCCGCGAGCCGCCGCGCGGGCTGCGCCTGGCCGGCGGATGGCTGCGGCCGGGGCCGGTGGCCAACACTGCGCAGGGGTTTCGGCTGACCGGCCGGCTGGCGCCCGAAAGCGCGCGCGAGATCTGGCAGGCACTGGAGCCGGGGCACCGCGCGGCGCTGGAACGCCTGGGCAAGGACCTGACGGCGCTGCAGGGGTTTGCAGGCCCTCCGCTGGACTGCGCGGCGGCCCGTGTCCTGCTGATCCACCGGTGGCGGCGGCTGATCCTGCTCTGGCCCGAGGTGCCGCCCGGCGTGCTGCCCGAGGATATCCCGGCGGGCGATCTGCACAGCGCCGTCGCCGCTGCCTATGCCCGCCTGACCCCCGATGCCGAGGCCTGGCTGGACAGCGGCGACGCCGATATGCCCGCCCTGCCCGCCCCGGCCCCCGGGTCTCGCACCCGGTTCGCCTGACCCCTTGATTTGCCTCTGAAAGAGCGCAACTCTGGTGGCATGAACAGCCTGACGCCCTTCCCCGGTCGCGGCGCGCCCCCAGACGAGGTGGTCGCCTTTCAGCGCAACGAGCTCAACGTGATCCTGTCGCTGTACGGGCGCATGGTGGCCGCCGGAGAGTGGCGCGACTACGGCATCTCCTCGCTGCGCGAGGTTGCGGTCTTCTCGGTCTTCCGGCGGACCGCCGAGACGCCGCTTTACCGGATCGAGAAACGGCCCAAGCTGCGCGGGCGGCAGGGGCAATATGCGGTTTTCGGCATGGACGGGCAGGCGCTGAAGCGCGGGTCCGACCTGCGCACGGTCCTGCGGGTGCTGGAGCGCAAGCTGATCCGCGCGGTGGAGTAGACGGAAACTTTCAAAGTTTCCGGATCGGAATTTTTGGAAAATTCCGGGCGCGGGCCGCGGGCGGGCGCCTTTGCGTCTTTGGTCCCGGGGCTGGCCCGCCGGGCAGGCGGTGCGCGGGAGAGGCGCTTATTGCGCCAGCATCGCGCAGAGCAGTTCGAACATCACCGACACGCCGAGGAAGGCAGTGCCGCCGCTGGCGTCGAAGGGCGGCGAGACCTCGACCAGGTCCGCGCCGACGATATCCAGCCCCGCCAGTTCGCGGCAGACCTGCAGCGCCTGAAAGCTGTTCGGTCCGCCGACCTCGGGTGTGCCGGTGCCGGGCGCGAAGGCCGGGTCGACGAAGTCGATGTCGTAGCTGACATAGCAGGGCCGGGTGCCCACGACCTCTCGGGCCTCCTGCATGACCTCGGGGATGCCGCGCTGGAAAAGCTCTTCGATGGTCACGATCCGGATGCCGTTGGCCCTGGCGAAGTCGCGGTCCTCGGTGTCGTACATGGTGCCGCGGATGCCGATCTGGATCACCCGCTTCGGATCCAGAAGGCGTTCCTCGACCGCACGGCGGAAGGGGGTGCCATGGGTGTAGAGCGTGCCGCCGAAGTAGGATTTGAAGAGGTCCGTATGGCTGTCGAAGTGGATCATGCCAAGCGGGCCCGGTTTGGCCAGCGCGCGCAGGACCGGGAGCGAGGTCAGGTGGTCGCCACCCGCCGTCAGCGGACGGATACCCTTGGCCACCAGCCCGTCGTAGAAGGCGGTGATGCGGGTCATCGTGTCGGCGATATCCGCCGGGTTCGGGCCGACATCGCCGAGGTCGGCACAATGCGCCGCCTCGAAGGGGCGCATTCCGGTGGTCGCGTGCTGGGCGCGGATCATGGTCGAGGCATCGCGCAGCTGCCGCGGCCCATGGCGCGGACCGGGGCGGTTCGTCGTCCCGCTGTCCCAGGGCACGCCGACGAGGCCGATCTCGACCTCCGCGAAGCGCGGGTGATCCGGCGTGACCTGCGGCAGGCGCATAAAGGTCGGCACCCCGGCGAAGCGCGGCAGGTCGAAGCCCGAAACCGGGTGGAAGAAGGGATCGGAGGGCATGGCGGCTCCTTGCTGGCTCTGGGCGGAGCGTGGCAGGTCGCGGGCGGCGGCTCAAGGGCGCGGTTGAAGCTCGACGTCCGGGTCGTCGCGCGGCGGGCGGCGTCGGAGGGGGCTCTGCCCCCGCCCCTGCGGGGCGCCCCCGCGGTATTTGCGGGACCAGAGAAGCGGGGGGAGGATGGAGAGACAGGCGCGGCCTGGCCGGGGCGATGGACCGGAGGCGGCCTGCGGCCCGTGCCACGCAGACGGCGTGACGGGCGGTCGGCCCGCCTGCGGAGGGCTGCGGTCTCTGCGGGGGGCAGGCAGGCATCTGTGGCAGGTGACCTAGCCCTTGCCGCTCAGGTCAGGCGGGCGTGGCGGGTGACGGGGCCGTCGCCCTGTTCGGCGATGCGCCGGAGGGCTTCCGCGATTGGCTCGGAGGCCACGGCCATGTGGAAGGCATTGGCGTGCAGGAGGGTGTCGCGGTCCGCGACCCAGGCGACATGGCCTTTCCAGAACATCAGGTCACCGCGTTGCGGCGGCGTGCCGGGAGGCAGGGTGTCGCCCAGCCCCTTCTCCTGCAGGTCGCTGTCGCCGGGGCACGGGATGCCGCAGGCCAGGAGCGCGGCCTGAACCAGCCCCGAGCAGTCGATGCCGAAGGCCGAGTTGCCGCCCCAGAGGTAGGGTGTGTGGATCAGGCGTTCCGCGACCCGGACCGGCTCCGTCTCGGGGCTGTCCAGCGGCGCCAGATGGCCGGAGGGCACGAAGAGATCTTGCGGAGCCGCGCCGCGCGACCACGCGATCCGGGACCAGCCCTCCGCCGTCTCCAGAACCGGCAGCCGCATGCCGAGCGACAGCGGCGTGACGCTGCCGAATGCCTTGAGACCGGGCGTCGACTTGCCGTAGCTGCGGGCGACCTTGACGCGGTGCGTGGGTGCCTCGGGCGGCGCACCGGTCAGGTCGGCGGCGGCGATCCAGCCGCAGTAGCCGTCCTTCTCGGCGTAGCCGAAGACCATCTGGTCGCGTGCCTCCAGCGTCAGAAAGGTCTCGCCCCTCAGAAGCTGGCGCTCGCGCGGGCCATCGGGCGCGGCGCGCAGGTCGGAGAGGGGTGCCACCACGCGATGCGCTTCCGGCTCTGCGAAGCGCTCCGCCGCGACGGTGCCTTTCAGGTGCAGCGCCGCGACGCGCCCGTTGAACGGCGTCAGGCGGCGGTCCGTCACAGGCCCAGCACCTCTGGCAGCGCCGCGAGGATGGCGCGCGGGCCCTGCATCAGGCCGCCCTTGGCGCGGCCCGGGGCCGCCGTGGGTTGCCAGGAATAGATGTCGAAATGGGCGTAGCGCGCCGCCTGCCCGGTGAAGCGCCGCAGGAAGAGCGCGGCGGTGATCGAGCCGCCGAAGCCGCCAGAGGGCGCGTTGTCGAGGTCCGCGATGCCGGGTTCGATCATCGCCTCGTAGGGTTCGTGGAAGGGCATGCGCCAGACCGGGTCCGCCTGCGGCCCCGAGGCGGCAGTCAGCGCGGCGTTGAAGTCTTCGGCGTCGGTGTAGAAGGGCGCGAGGTCCGGGCCGACGGCGACACGCGCCGCGCCGGTCAGCGTGGCCATCGAGATCATCAGCTCGGGCGCCTCTTCGTCGCCCAGGGCCAGCGCATCGGCCAGCACCAGCCGCCCCTCGGCATCGGTGTTGTTGATTTCCACCGTCAGCCCCTTGCGCGAGGTCAGGATGTCGCCGGGGCGGAAGCTGTTGCCCGCGACGCTGTTTTCCACCGCCGGGATCAGCAGGCGCAGGCGCACCTTCAGCCCCAGCGCCATGATCGCCCGGGCGAGACCGATGGTATTGGCGGCGCCGCCCATGTCCTTCTTCATCAGCCCCATGGACGACCCCGGCTTCAGGTTCAGCCCGCCGGTGTCGAAGCACACGCCCTTGCCGACCAGCGTCAGGCGCGGGCCTTCGTCGCCCCAGCGCAGGTCGATCAGGCGCGGCGCCTGCGCAGCGGCGCGGCCCACCGCGTGGATCATCGGGAAACCGCTTTCCAACGCCGCGCCCGTGGTCACCTCGATGGCGGCGTCGAACTCGGACGCGAGGGCGCGCACCGCCTGTTCCAGCGCTTCGGGGCCCATGTCAGCGGCGGGGGTGTTGACCAGATCGCGGGTCAGGCATTCGCTGGCCGCCAGCACTTCGAGCCGGGCGGCATCCACGCCCTCGGGGGCGACGAGCTGCTGTTCCTGCGGCGCATTCGCGCGGTAGCGGTCGAAGCGGTAGGACGAGAGCAGCCAGCCCAGCGCCTCTGTCGGCGCGGCAGCGTCAGGCAGGCCCGCAAGCCGGTAGGACCCCGGCGCCAGAGACGGAATGGCCCCGGCCAGAGCGAAGCGCAGCCGCGCGCGGGCCGAGGCGGTGCCGTAGCCCGCAACCGCGCCCGCGGGCCTGCCACCCGCGCCCGGCAGCATCAGCGCCTGCCCCAGGGCGCCCTTGAAGCCGCTTGCCTCGACCCAGGCGCGGGTCTGCGCCTCCTGCCCGTCGAGCCAGCCGGACAGGGCGTCGGCCTCGATCACATGCAGGGTCAGGGTTGCGGCATCGGGTTCGGCGAAACGGGGGGGCATGGCGGCTCCTGTCTGGTTGGCGCGCAGCCTATCCCCGCCGCCGACAGCCGCAAGGGGTCACAGAGAAAAGGCGCTGATGTCCCAGAGTTCGGTCAATGAGCGTTCGCCGGTGCGGGCCAGCCGCGCCAGGGTCGCCGCCTCTGCCACGCGGTCTCCGTATTCGATGCAGGCCATGACGTCATGCGCGACCCGGCTGAGCGTGGACAGGCCGATCTGGTCGGCGATGGCGGCCAGCGCCTTCAGGCCCTTGTGCATATCCCTGCGCGGGCCGGCGTCGGCCTGCTGTTCAATGATGCAGAGCCGCAGGGCCAGTTCCTCCATCGCGCGGCAGACCACGTCCTCGGCGGCATTCGGGCCAAGATCGCAGCACAGCGTTTCGATCTGCGCAGTATTCATGGCCGGTCTTTCGACCGGCGCGATGAAGGTTACCTCTGTCACAACGCACCCCATTCATGGCCCCCACGGCAGGCGCACCTTGCAGGGGCGGCCTTGTCAAAAGGTTAGCCGCCAAGATGGTTTTCGCTCGAATTTCCCGCGAATCCTGCGTAATTCAAGGCGAACATGACATGACTGGAGCAAGCCATGGAGTTCGTCCGCCCCCTGCCCACCTTCCTCGTCCAGCGTTTTCAGGGCTGGAAAGCAACGGCCTACGCCGAGAACAGCGCCTGGTATCGGCGCCTCGCGACCGAAGGGCAGCGGCCCCGCGCCATGATCATCGCCTGTTGCGATTCGCGGGTTCACGTCACGTCGATCTTCGGCGCCGATCAGGGCGAATTCTTCATCCACCGCAATATCGCGAACCTCGTGCCGCCCTATGAGCCCGACGGCAACCAGCACGGCACCTCAGCGGCGGTGGAATACGCGGTCACCGCGCTGAAGGTCGCGCATATCGTGGTGGTCGGCCATTCGCGCTGCGGCGGTGTGCAGGGCTGTCTGGACATGTGCGAAGGCCGCGCCCCCGAGCTGGAGGACCAGACCTCTTTCGTCGGGCGCTGGATGGATATCCTGCGGCCCGGCTACGAGGCGATCAAGGACGCCGAGAACAAGCCCGAAGCCTTCGAGAAGGAAGCCATCCGCACCTCGCTACGCAACCTGATGACCTTCCCCTTCGTCGAAAAGGCCGTGGCCGCGCGGCAGCTGTCGCTGCACGGTGTCTGGAACGAGATCGCCGAGGGCGGGCTGGAACATCTGGACCCCGCCACCGACGAATTCGCCGCGATCTGACGGGATTGGCCTTCGCGCCCCGGGCCGACGGCGCGGGGCGCGGGTCGGCGCGGGCACTTCTGTCGCGCGCCCGGGTCAGGCCTGCCAGAGCCTGCCCGAGTGTCCGTCGCGATGCGCACGCACGCAGGGCCGCCCAATGCGCCCTGCAATCCGCGCCATGGGCACACCGATGTCGCTGCCGGTGCACAGCGCCTCACCGAGATCGTTCAGGATCACCAGATGGCCCTCGCGGAAGCACAGGTCATAGCCCTTTTCGCCAAGCGCCTCGGCAAGGCTTGCCCAATCGGGCGCGGTTTCGAGGATGGGGGCAAGGAAAAGCCGCAACAGCGCGTTGGTTTCACAATCCAGCGGGGCCGGTAGGCCACCCAAAGACTGAAGGACGGTCCGGTCGAGCCTGAATTCGGTCTGATGGCGCATGATAGGCTCCTTGCCTGCTTTCCTGCTGCCCCTGAATCGAGGGTCGCAACAGATTGCGGCAAAAATTGGACAGGCCATGGCCCGGACGGCGACAGTCGCCCCGCATTTTCACGATTGTGGCAAGGATGCCTTAACCATCCGCGCGAAGGTCGGAGCACCTGAGCGAAACGCTGTCCACGTCATCTGGCGCCGGGTCGCATCGACCGCCGCCATGCCGGGCAAAGCGGCAAGGCCGTTTCTGGCTGTTGGACTTGGTTCCGGGGGCCGATCCGCACAACACGTCAGTGCGGTTCGGGCAAGGGCTGCGCGCGGTTCGACCGCGCCGGGCGCAGGCGCCCGGAGCCGCGGCATGCCGGATTGTGTGAGAGAGTAGGAGAGAGATCCGGCACGCCGTGGCGCTGCGTCATCGCGACCGGGGCGCTGCAAACCGCGCTCTGGCCTGACACGATTCCTAGCAGGGCTTGCGGGCAATTGCGACAAGTTTCGGGCATAGTTGGGGCACCCCAAGGCACAGGGCGCCCTATCCGAAAGAGGTATCCGCCCACCGCCTCCCGGCCCCGAAACGCAAACCGGCCGGTTCGGGGATCCGAACCGGCCGGTCGCAACAGGCTGGAAGAGCCGTCAGCCCTTTTTCAGGCAGCGCTGGCCCAGAACCTCGGCGATCTGCACCGCGTTCAGCGCGGCGCCCTTGCGCAGGTTGTCCGACACGCACCAGAGGTTCAGGCCGTTGTCGATCGTCGCGTCCTGCCGGATCCGGCTGATGAAGGTCGCGAAATCGCCCACGCATTCCTTGGGCGTGACGTAGCCGCCGTCCTCGCGCTTGTCGATCACCATGAGGCCCGGCGCCTCGCGCAGGATGTCGCGCGCCTCGTCCTCGTCGAGGAACTCCTCGAACTCGATGTTGATCGCCTCGGAGTGGCCAACGAAGACCGGCACGCGCACGCAGGTCGCGGTCAGCTTGATCGAAGGGTCGATGATCTTCTTCGTCTCCGCGACCATCTTCCACTCTTCCTTGGTCGAGCCGTCCTCCATGAAGACGTCGATGTGCGGGATCACGTTGAAGGCGATGTCCTTCGGGTAGACCTTGCGCTGGTAGTCGTCGGTCGGGTTGTAATGCGCCTTGGTCTGGTCCCAGAGCTCGTCGATGGCTTCTTTGCCCGAGCCCGAGACCGACTGGTAGGTCGACACCACGACGCGCTTGATCTTGGCGCGGTCATGCAGCGGCTTCAGCGCCACCACCATCTGCGCGGTCGAGCAGTTGGGGTTCGCGATGATGTTCTTCTTGGTGTAGCCGTCGACGGCCTCGGCGTTCACTTCCGGCACCACCAGCGGCACGTCCGGGTCGTAGCGGTAGAGCGACGAGTTGTCGATCACCACGCAGCCGGCCTTTGCCGCCTTGGGCGCGAATTCCTTCGTCGGACCGGAGCCCACGGCAAAGAGCGCGATATCCCAGCCGGTGAAGTCGAAAGTGGCAAGGTCCTGGGTCTTCAGAGTCTTGTCGCCAAAGCTGACCTCTGTCCCCAGCGACCGGCGGGATGCCAGCACGGCGATCTCGTCGACGGGAAACCCCCGCTCGGCAAGGATGTTCAGCATTTCGCGGCCCACGTTGCCCGTGGCGCCCGCAACGACAATACGGTAGCCCATACGGCCCTCCTATCGGTTTCGGTGCCCGCGGACAGGGGTCCGCGCGGCTGGCGCGGTGCATACCGCAGCCACGGTACGGGTGAAAGGGCGATTCGCTGCCCGTTGCGTGCAGGAAATTGGCCTGCGCGGGAAACTCTGGCCTCTCCTGAGGCAAATTCCGAGTCCACCGGCGGCTTTTGCGCCGATTCTCGCAAGCGCAGAAATTCCAGACTTGCCGGATTTGTGTACGATACACTAGAAGTCGAAGGAGTTTGGCAGTTTTTTGGCGCCAACAAACCTGCAGCGGACGGTCAAGATCCGCAAAGCCGGTCGCGGCACGCATCCGGGTCCAAGAACGAATACAGATCTGGTGGAACGGGCAGAGGGACTCAATACGGATGCTTTATAACGTCGTGATTGGTATGAGCCGGGCTCAGAAACAAGCGGTTTTCGTGCTTGTCGACGCGATCGTTATCCCCCTGTGCCTGTTCGCCGCGCTTGTCCTTGCGGCCGATGCCACCGCCAATCTCGAAACGCTTCGGGCCGTGCTTCCGCTTGCCGCGATCCTGAGCATTGCCGGGACCGTCTTCGGGTGGCGGATCGGCCTGACCCGCTGCCGGCTGAACGACTACGAGCTGCGCGGCGTGATCCGCACGGCGACCTATGCCGCCACGCTCGGCCTGCTGGGCGCCTCCATCGATCAGCTTACGCTGGGGCTGTTGCCTGCCAGTGTCTTCGTGATCTTCTCGCTTCTGCTGCTGGTTGTCTCGGCCAGCTGGCGGGTGCTTCTGCGTCAGGCAACCGTACAGATCTACCGCAGCCGGCGGGACGTGTCGCGTGTCCTGATCTACGGCGCCGGCCAGACCGGCCAGCAGCTTGTCGCGGCGCTGCGCACCGACGACGCCGTGCAGCCCGTCGCCTTCATCGACGACAACCCGACCCTGCAAAGCCTGATGATCGCCAACCTGCGGGTCTATTCGCCCTCGGCCATCAAGTCCCTGGTCGACAAGAAGGACATCGACCGCGTGGTGCTCGCGATGCCCTCGCTCAGCGCCCCCAAGATCGCCCGCATCGCCCACCGCCTGCGCCACATCGGCTGCGAGGTCCACGCCGTGCCCTCCTTCGCGGCGCTGGTGGGCGAAGCCGAACTGCGTCAGAAGGTGACCCCGGTCTCGCTGCACGATCTTCTGGGCCGCAACCGGCTGGAAAAGGAATTGCCCGGTGTCAGCCACGCCTATACCGGCCGCCGCATCCTGGTGACCGGCGCGGGCGGGTCGATCGGGTCGGAACTCTGCCGCCAGCTGCTGGACTGCAAACCCGACTGCCTCGTGCTGGTCGATCACTCGGAACATGCGCTCTACAGCATCGACAAGGAACTGCGCGAGCTGGGCGACGGGCTGACCGTGGTGCCGGTTCTGGGCTCGGTCCTCGACGAGCCGCTGATGTGCGAGACCATGGCCCGGCACCGGGTCGAGGTGGTCCTGCACGCCGCCGCCTACAAGCACCTGCCGATGGTCGAGCAAAGCCAGAACGTCATCAGCGGCCTGCGCAACAATGTCCTTGGCACGAAGGTCATGGCGGATGCCGCGCGCACCAGCGGCGTCGAGCGGTTCATCCTCGTCTCGACGGACAAGGCCGTGCGGCCGACAAACGTCATGGGCGCCTCGAAGCGGCTGGCCGAACTCAGCGTGCAGGATCTTGCCGCGCGCAGCCCCGGCACCCGCTTTTCCATGGTGCGCTTCGGCAACGTTCTGGGCTCTTCCGGCTCTGTCATCCCGCTGTTCCAGGAGCAGATCCTGAACGGCGGCCCGGTCACGCTGACCGATCCGAACGTGACGCGCTATTTCATGACCATTTCCGAAGCCGCCCGGCTGGTGCTGCTGGCCGGATCCTTCGCGCGCGGCGGCGATGTCTTCGTGCTGGACATGGGCGACCCGGTGCCGATCAAGAAACTGGCGCGCCAGATGATCGAGGGCGCGGGCTACGAGGTCCGCGACCGCGACAACCCCGAGGGCGACATCGAAATCCGCATCACCGGCCTGCGCCCGGGTGAGAAACTGCACGAGGAACTGCTGATCTCGGCGGATATGCTGACGACGCCGCACCCCAAGATCCTGCGCGCGCAGGAAAGCTTCCTGTCCGAATTCGAGGTCGCCACGGCCCTGAAGGACCTGCGGCAGGCCATCGATGCGCGCGACGAGGCCGCCGCGCGTTCTGTCATCGCCCGCTGGGTGGAACCGGCGGCGTCGGTTGCCCCTGTCGAGGCGAAGAAGGTCGCCGAAGAGGCCCTCTAGACCCGACGCGGCCTTCGGACAGGCCGCGTCCCCACCGAAAGCGCCATCGGCAAAGCAAGGCCGAAGACGCAGGCGGAGCGCGGCCGCAGGGCGGCGCGGCACAAGGAAGGGCTGCCCCCCGCGCTCAGGCCCTCCCTCTTCAGGCCCCCTGCATTGCCCCCCCGAAGACGGAGTTACCGGTCCGGGATATCGCCGCGACGCGGCTGCGGCTCCCATGCCTCGATGATCTCCAGCGCCTCTTCGGCGGTCTCGACAAGCTGGAACAGGCCAAGGTCCTGCTGGGAAATCGTTCCGGCCTCGGCCAGCGCCTGCCAGTTGACGATGCTTTCCCAGAAGTCCCGGCCAAAGAGCAGGAAGGGCACCGGGCGCATGCGGCCGGTCTGGATCAGGGTCAGGGCCTCGAACAGCTCGTCCAGCGTGCCGAAGCCGCCCGGAAAGACGCAGACGGCGCGGGCGCGCATCAGGAAATGCATCTTGCGAATGGCAAAGTAATGGAAGTTGAAGGCGAGATGCGGCGTCACGTAGGGGTTCGGCGCCTGCTCGTGCGGCAGCACGATGTTCAGCCCGATGGAGACGCCGCCCTCGTCCGCGGCGCCGCGGTTGCCCGCCTCCATCACGCCGGGGCCGCCGCCGGTGACGATCACCCAGTCGCGGTTCTCCGCCGCGATGGACTTGCGCGTGATCAGCCGGGCAAAGCTGCGGGCCTCGTCGTAGAAGCGCGTCAGCTCTGCCAGCGTCTCGGTGCGCGCGGTGTCCTTCTTCGCCGGTTCCGGGATGCGCGCGCCGCCGAACAGAACCACCGTGCCCTCGATGCCGTGTTCGTCCATCAGCATCTCGTACTTCAGCAGCTCCAGCTGCAGGCGCACGGGCCGCAACTCGTCCCGACAAAGGAAATCCTCGTCCGCAAAGGCGAGGCGATAGCTGGGAGAGCGTGACTGCGGCGTGTCCGGGATATGCTTTGCCGTTGCGCGGTCGAGATGCGCGTCGCGCAGCGGATTGCGGCGGTCTTCGGTCATGCGGGCGCTCCTTGTTGGCCTTGGTCCACAGGTATAGCGTGGCGCTTCGGATGACCAGAAGGAGAGCAGGCATGGACTGGCAGAGCGCGATCGAGGCGGCAGCGGGGCGCATTTCGGGGCATGTCGTGCGCACCCCGGTGATGGAGAGCGCGGCGCTGTGGGAACGCCCGGTGGCGCTGAAGCTGGAGCAGATGCAGCACACCGGCAGCTTCAAGGCGCGCGGGGCCTTCAACACCCTGCTGGCGGCGGAGGTGCCCGAGGGCGGGGTCGTCGCGGCCTCGGGCGGCAATCACGGCGCGGCGGTGGCCTTTGCGGCGGCACGGCTGGGCATCCCGGCGCAGATCTTCGTGCCCGAGATCGCCGGTCCCTCGAAGATCGCCCTGATCAAGCGCACCGGCGCCGGGCTGACGGTGGTGCCGGGAGAATACGCCGACGCGATGGCCATGGCGCAACGCTGGGAAACAGAGCGCGGCGCCATGCAGGTCCATGCCTACGACGCGCCGGGAACGGTGGCCGGACAGGGCACCTGCCTGCGCGAATGGGAGGAGCAGGGGCTGGAGGCCGACACGGTGCTGATCGCCGTCGGCGGCGGCGGGCTGATCGGCGGGTCGCTGGCGTGGAACGACGGGCGGCGCAAGATCGTCGCGGTCGAGCCGATCGGCTGCAACACGCTGGCCTCGGCGCTGAAGAACGGCGGGCCGGTGGACATCGGCGTCTCGGGCGTGGCGGCCAATGCGCTGGGGGCGCGGCGGATCGGGTCGATCTGCCACGACCTGGTGCGCCGGGACGGCACGCCGGTGCTGGAGGTGCCCGACGGCGCCATCCTTGCGGCGCAGACGGCGCTTTGGCAGGCGCACCGCATCCTGGTCGAACCGGCCGGCGCCTGCGCCCTGGCCGCGCTGCGCTGGGGCATCTACCAGCCCGAGCCGGACGAGCGTGTGGCGGTTCTGGTCTGCGGCGGCAACGTCGCGCCCGACCCGCTGGCCTAGCGGCGACCGGTGGGGGCGGTTGCCTCCGGCGGAGGTATTGGGACCAAGAAGAAACCCTGGGCGCGCGCGTGTCGGGGAGGATGGCGCCTGCGGCGACGCGGGATGCCTCCGGCGGGGATACTTCCGGACAGAAGAAGGGGCGGGCGGGCGTGGTCTTTCGGCTCTGTGGCATCCCTGCCGGAGGCTGCGGGGCCACGTTGGCGGGGCGCGCGGCATTGCCGGTATCGCCCGCGCCCGCTATAGGGCGTTGAAACCTGATCCGGACCGGGAGGGACAGATGTCCAACGCTCAGCTTGAAACCGCCATCGAAGCCGCCTGGGAGGCGCGCGACACCATCACCCCCGCCACCACGGGCGAGGCGCGCGACGCCATCGAAGAGACGCTGAACGCGCTGGACAGCGGCAAGCTGCGCGTGGCCGAAAAGCAGGCAAGCGGCGACTGGCACGTCAACCAGTGGGCCAAGAAGGCGGTGCTTCTGGGCTTCCGGATCAAGGACATGGAAGAGCAGTCCGGCGGGCCGCAGGGCTCTGGCTGGTGGGACAAGGTCGACAGCAAGTTCAAGGGCTGGGGCGCGGAGGACTGGAAGACCGCCGGCTTCCGCGCGGTGCCGAACTGCGTCGTGCGGCGCTCGGCCTATATCGCGCCGGGTGCGGTGCTGATGCCCTCTTTCGTGAACCTCGGCGCCTATGTCGGCGAGGGCACCATGGTCGACACCTGGGCCACGGTCGGATCCTGCGCGCAGATCGGCAAGGGCGTGCACCTCTCCGGCGGCGTCGGCATCGGCGGCGTGCTGGAGCCGATGCAGGCCGGTCCGACGATCATCGAGGACAACTGCTTCATCGGCGCGCGGTCCGAGGTGGTCGAGGGCTGCATCGTGCGCGAGGGCTCTGTGCTGGGCATGGGCGTCTACATCGGCAAGTCCACCAAGATCGTCGACCGCGAGACCGGCGAGGTCACCTATGGCGAGGTGCCGCCCTATTCGGTGGTCGTCTCCGGTTCCATGCCGACGAAGAACAACCTGAACCTCTACTGCGCGGTGATCGTCAAGCGCGTGGACGAGAAGACGCGCTCGAAGACCGGCATCAACGAGCTGCTGCGCGACTGATCGGCAATCCGCAGGGGCGGGGTGGGGGCTGTCCCCCGGCCCGGTCCTGTGCGCCGCCCCCCCCCTGCGCGCGCAGGCCCGCGAGGGTCTTGGGGGCGGCCTTTCCGGCCCCATCTTCGGCGCCCGCCCGCAGGCCGTCGGGACCGGGACAGCCCTGCCGGGGCCCCTCCCCCAAACCTTTCGGGAACCAGACCCCCGCTTCCGCGTTGCAGCTGTGATAGCGCAACACCTTCAGGGGGATATTTCATGGGTCTCGGATTTATCGGATCGATCATTGTCGGCGGGCTGGCGGGCTGGATCGCCAGCATGATCATGAAGGCCGACACCGGCCTGTTTCTCAACATCCTGCTCGGGATCATCGGCGCGGTTGTGCTGAACCTCATCCTGTCGCTGATCGGCATCTACGCCGCCGACGCATGGATCCCGCAGCTGATCGTCGGCATCATCGGGGCCAGCCTGCTGATCTGGGGCTACCGCAAGATCGGCTGACCGGTTGAGCCACGCATCCGAAGGGTCCGCGGCATGATCGCGGACCTGACGACCCCCGCCCTTTTCATCCTCTTCATCGCCACCGCCGCCATCGTCGTCGCGGCCTCGATCCGGGCCACCGGCCTTGCGGACGTCATTGCCGACCGCACCCGCATGGGAGAGGCCATGGCGGGCGGGATCGTGCTGGGCGCCGCCACCTCTTTGTCCGGCATTGTCGTCTCGGTGACCGCCGCCTCTCAGGGCGATGCGAGTTTCGCCGTCTCGAATGCCGTCGGCGGCATCGCGGCGCAGACCCTGTTCCTTGCGCTGGCCGACCTGTTCTATCGCGGGCCGAACCTCGAGCATGCGGCGGCGGAGCCCGCGAACCTGTTCCAGACGGTGCTGCTGATCGGCTTTCTCAGCCTGCCAGTGGCCGCCATGGCCGGGCCGGATGTCTCGGCCTGGGGGGTGCACCCGGTGTCGGTGGTGCTGGCCGTGGCCTATGTCGGCGGCGTGCGGCTGACGGCCTGGATGCGGGACCAGCCGATGTGGCGCCCGGTCAGGACCTCGGACACCCGAGCCGACGAACCCGAGGACGAGGACGAGGCCGGCAGGCCCTGGCACCGGCAGGCCGCCGCATTCGCCGGGCTGGTCGCGATCATGGGAACGGCGGGCTGGGTGATCAGCCAGATCGGCACCACCGTGATTGGCCGGTTCGGGTTGTCCTCCAGCATGGTCGGCGCCCTGGGAACGGCGGTGGTGACCTCGCTGCCGGAACTGGTGACGACGCTGACCGCGGTCCGGCGGGGCGCGCTGCAACTGGCGGTTGGCGGGATCATCGGCGGCAACACCTTCGACACGCTTTTCCTGGTGTTCTCGGACGTGGCTTACCGCGACGGGTCGATCTATCACGCCGCCGGAAGGGAAGACCTGTTCTGGCTTGCCACCGGGCTGGTGATGACGGTGATCCTGCTGGCCGGGCTGATCCTGCGCCAGCGCGAGGGGCCGGCGCGGATCGGCGTGGAATCGGTGTTGATGATGGTGGTCTACGCCATCGCCGTGACGGTGGAGATCACCTTTCGCGGGGCGTGATGGCCTGGTGGGGGCGCCGGAGCCGCGCCAACCGCCGACAGGACCGGGCACTGCCGGAGGCGCCTGTCCTTGTCCCCCGCACCGCGCGCGGCGTCCTGCCACCGGGCGCCAAGGCTGTCTTGGATGGCGCGCCTCCGGGACGCCCCCCACCCTGCGCCTTGGCAACAAACCGGGACACCGGGGGCATGACGCCCCTGCCCCGGCGACCTCGCGGCAAGCCGGATGCCGCTGTCGCGCTTGACAAGCGGGGCCGCGCGGCGCACTCCCGCGGCATGACAAAGGAAAAGCGCATCCAGCAGGTCTTTACCCTGCTAGTCGAGGTCGGTCGCAAGGCCGGGGACGGTCTGCCGGACAAGGCGACCGGCGCGGCGCTGATGTGCTACGCCTCGGGCGTGGACGAGGCCGAGGCCGTGCGCGAGACCGTCGCGATCCTGAAACAGGCGGATATGGCGCCGCTGGACGTGACCGGCTACGGCACGCCCGAGGAACGCGAGGCCGCCGGGCAGGAGATCGAGGACGACGAGCGCGAACTGATGGCGCGCGCGCTGGCCGAGAACGCGGTGATCGTGGCGCAGGTCTCTCCGTTCTTCGACTGACGGGAAGGGCCACGCGCCCCGGGCATCCGTCAAAGGCCGGTCAGGCGGCGCGCGCCTCGGCAAGGGTGATCGCCTCGAAGGGCCGCAGGATCTTCAGCCCCGCGCGGGCATGTTCAGGGATCAGCCCCGGCGGCACATCCGCAAGAAGCGTCCTTTGCAGGAATTCCCGGCGGCGGCGCAGGCGCCCGACATAAAGCGTTTCCAGTTCCGCCTCGGCGGAGATCACCGGCTCGTGCCCCGGCAGCAGAAGCTGGTGGTAGCGGACGAGGTCATGACCTTCCTCGTAGACGGCGGCAAAGCCGTTCACCAGCGCCAGCGCCGGGATCAGCACCGCCTGCCGCCCGAAGATGTATTCGACCTCTGACCCGCCGATCACCATGCGCTGGTAGGGTGCGACCACCAGATCGCGCGTCAGGCCGAAATAGGGCGCCCGCAGCCGCACCGGCCGGAACGAGCCAAGCGCGGGCATCCGCCGGGTCACCCGCGCCAGAACCGGCACCACGCCTGCATTGCGGGTGGTCACCGTATCGCCCAGACGCAGGTCGCCGGCGCGGCGGTAGCCCTGCGGGGTCAGCACCGGCACCTGCGCCACGAGCCCCGGCATCGGGCCGACCGGCTCGACCGCCTCGGAAACGGCGTGGAAGATCACGTCCGGGTCCCGCGTCACCAGCTGCGGGCGGTGGCACAGGGTAAAGACATCCTCCATCAGGAAGGGCGGCGGCGGCGGCGTCTCGGTCGTGTCGACGGTGTCGGTGCCCGGCTGCTCGACCGTCAGCCAGCCGCGCCGCGCCTCGCTGTCCCATGAAAAGGTCACGCGCAGCAGGTCGACGCGGCTGTCGTTGCGGCGTTCGAGCACGGTGTGGAAGACCTCGCCACCCTGATCCAGCACGAGAATGATGCCGCCCCCCGGCATGGCCTGCACAGAGATGGTGCCGGGCCAGGGATGTTCGCGGCGGTAATAAAGCAGCGTCTGCGGGCGCTCCTCGGGCGGGACGCGGGTCTCGATCATGATCGAGCCGCGCGGCATCAGGACATGCCGCTCTGGCGCGGTGGCCGCGACGCGGCGGGGGCAGGTCCATGCGCGGCCCTGTCCGCAAAGCCCGATCCAGCTCATCGCGGTAGGATCCCGGCGCGGGGGGAATGCGGGGTCATGGCCTGTCGTCCTGCTCTGCGGGCCGGTCGGTGCCGGGCCTCGTCGTCTGTTTTGCCCAGCCTAGCACGCCCCGCCCCCGCCCCGCCATGGCGCGGCGCGCCCTGCCCTTCCGCCGCGCCCGCTGGTGCAGTTGCGCCACATTTGCCAAGACCGCGGGCAGCGGGTAGCCAAGGGGTGACCCGCCGAAGGAGCCCCCATGACCGATCCCGTCGCCCTGACCGCCCGCCTTGTGCGCTGCCCCTCTGTCACGCCCGAGGAAGGCGGCGCGCTGGTTGCCCTGCAAGAGCTGCTGGAGGGGGCGGGCTTTGCCTGCACGCGGGTCGACCGCAACGGCACGCCGAACCTCTTCGCGCGCTGGGGCCAGAAGGGCCATGTCCGGACCTTCGGCTTCAACGGGCATACCGACGTGGTGCCGATCGGCCGCCGCGAGGACTGGACGCAGGACCCCTTCGGCGCCGAGATCGTGGACGGCTTCCTCTATGGGCGCGGGTCGACGGACATGAAGTCCGGCGTGGCCGCCTTTGCCGCCGCCGCCGTGGATTTCGTGACGCAGACGCCGCCCGACGGCGCGGTGATCCTTGCCATCACCGGCGACGAAGAGGGCGATGCCACCGACGGCACCACCGCCCTGCTGGACTGGATGTCGCATGAGCAGGAGCGCATGGCCGTCTGCCTTGTCGGAGAGCCGACCAGCCCCGACCACATGGGCCAGATGATGAAGATCGGGCGGCGCGGGTCGATGTCGGCCTGGTTCGAGGTGGAAGGCGTGCAGGGCCATTCCGCCTATCCGCACCGCGCGGTGAACCCTCTGTCGGCCATGGCCCGGCTGATGGACCGGCTGGCCTCGCACAAGCTGGACGAGGGCACCGAGCATTTCGACCCCTCGACGCTGGCGGTGGTGACCATCGACACCGGCAACCCGGCGACCAACGTGATCCCCGGCAAGGTCACGAGCTGCGTCAACATCCGCTTCAACGACACGCATACCGGCGCCGCGCTGTCCGAGTGGCTGCGCACAGAGGCGGCGGCGGTGGATCAGGCCTTCGGCACGCGCACCGGCCTGCGGATCAGCATCTCGGGCGAAAGCTTTCTGACGCCCCCGGGGCCGCTGTCGGATCTGGTGGCCCGCGCCGTCGAGGCCGAGACCGGCGTCACGCCGGAGCTGTCCACCACGGGCGGCACCTCGGACGCGCGCTTCGTCAAGGATCACTGCCCGGTGGTGGAATTCGGCCTCGTGGGCAAGACCATGCACGCGGTGGACGAACGGGTCGAGGTCGCCCAGATCGGCCAGCTGAAGGCGATCTACAGCCGCATCCTGACCGAGTATTTCGCGTGACCGCGACGGTCCGGGCCACGGAGGACCTTGCGGCCTGCCACGCGCTGCGCCGGGCGGTCTTCATCGACGAACAGGGCATCCCCGAGGCCGAGGAATGGGACGACCTCGACGCCGCCGCCCTGCACCTGCTGGCTCTGGACGGTGGCACGCCGGTGGGCACCGCGCGGCTGCTGGTCGCGAAGGGCACGGGCCGGATCGGGCGCATCTGCGTCCTGCCCTCGCACCGGGGCACCGGGCTTGGCGCGGCGCTGGTGCGCGAGGGCATCGCGCGGCTGACTGCCGATCCCCGTGTCCGGGGCATTGCGCTCAGCGCCCAGGAATACGCCATCCCCTTCTACGAGCGGCTGGGCTTCGTGCCGCGCGGGGACAGCTACGACGACGCCGGCATCCCGCATCGCGACATGGTTCTGGAATGCGCGGCACCCTGATCGTCATGGTCAAGGAGCCGCGCCCCGGCCGGGTCAAGACCCGGCTGGCGCGGGATATCGGCTTGATCGCCGCCGCCTGGTGGTTCCGCCACCGGGTCCGGCGACTGTTGCGCGACATCCGCGACCCGCGCTGGCGCGTGGTGCTGGCGGTGGCCCCCGACCGCGCCGTCGCGACACGCGCCCTGCCCGCCCTGCCGCGCATCGCGCAGGGCACCGGCACGCTGGGGGACCGCATGGCGCGCGCCCTGCGCGCCGCCGGGCCCGGCCCGGTCTGCCTGATCGGCGCCGATATTCCCGACGTCAGCCGCGCCGCGCTCTGGCGGGCCTTCCGCGCCCTGGGCGACCACGATGTGGTCTTCGGCCCCGCGACGGATGGCGGCTACTGGCTGGTCGGGGTGCGGGGCGGCGCCCGCCTGCCCGCGACCCTCTTCGACAACGTGCGCTGGTCCACGCCACATGCGCTGGCCGACAGCATCGCCTCTGTCCCCGGCGCCCGCATCGCCCTTGTCGACGAACTGGCCGACGTGGACGAGGCTGCCGACCTTCCGGGCAACGCGTCCGGACCCTAGCCTTCCCCGGCGCGAGGCATCTTCGCATTGTCACGCGCCCGTGCTACCTGAGGGCCATGACAAAGCTGCCCACCAAGCCGGAAATCCTCGACTGGATCGCCGCGAACCCAACGCTGACCTCGAAGCGCGACATCGCCAAGGCCTTTGGCATCAAGGGCGCGGATCGCATCGACCTCAAGCGCCTGCTGAAGGAGCTGGAGGCCGAGGGCCATCTGGAGAAGCGCAAGAAGACCTACCGCGACCCGGACCGGCTGCCGCCGGTCAGCGTCCTGCAGGTCAAGGCGCCCGACGACAACGGCGATCTCTACGCGCAGCCGCTGGAGTGGCACGGCGAAGGGGTAGAGCCGGTGGTGCTGATCGTGCCGCGCGCCAGCGACCCCGCGCTGGGGGAAGGCGACCGCATCCTTGCCCGCCTTCAGGTGGTCCACGAAGAGGACCACAATTACGAGGCCCGGCTGATCCGCCGCATCGGCGCCAGTCCGCGCAAGATCGTCGGCATCTTCCGCAAGAGCGCCGAGGGTGGGCGAATCATGCCCATCGACAAGGGCAGCGACAAGGAATGGACCGTCGGCCCCGACGCCGCCCTTGGCGCAAAGGACGGCGAACTGGTCGAGGCGGAACAGGCCGGACCGGGCGGGCGCATGGGCCTGCCGCGGGCGCGCATCACCCTGCGGCTGGGCGACCCGTCAGAGCCGCGCGCGGTCTCGCTGATCGCGATCCACCAGCACGGCATCCCCGACGACTTCCCCGCCGACGTGCTGGAAGAGGCCGACAGCATGAAGCCCGCCGGGCTGAGCGGTCGCACGGATCTGCGCGACATGCCGCTGGTGACGATCGACCCCTCGGACGCGCGCGACCACGACGACGCGGTCTTTGCAGAGGCCGACGACGACCCGAAGAACCCGGGCGGCTGGCGCCTGTGGGTGGCCATCGCGGATGTGGCGCATTACGTGACGCCGGGGTCCAGGATCGACCGCGAGGCGCGAAAGCGCGGCAACTCCAGCTACTTCCCCGACCGCGTCGTGCCGATGCTGCCGGACCGGCTGTCGGGCGACCTGTGTTCGCTGCACGAAGGTGTGCCGCGCGCCTGCATCGCGGTCTGCATGACCGTGGACCGCGACGGCAACAAGCTGCGGCAGACGTTCCTGCGCGGGCTGATGCGCTCGCCCGCATCGCTGACCTACCAGCAGGTTCAGGCGGCCATCGACGGCCAGCCAGACGAGGCCACCGGCCCGCTTCTGGAGCCGGTCCTGAAGCCGCTCTACGCGGGCTATGCCGCGCTGAAGGCCGCCCGCGAAAGGCGCCAGCCGCTCGATCTGGACCTGCCCGAACGCCGGGTCCAGCTGGGCGAGGACGGCAAGGTGACCTCGGTCGATTTCGTCGACCGGCTGGAGGCGCACAGGCTGATCGAGGAATACATGGTGCTGGCCAATGTCGCCGCCGCCGAGACCCTGATCGCCAAGAAGACCCCGCTTTTGTTCCGCGTCCACGAGGAACCGCCGCAGGACAAGCTGGAATCCTTGCGCGACACGGCGCAGGCCGCCGGGCTGACGCTGGCCAAGGGGCAGGTGCTGAAGACCGAACACCTCAACCGGCTGCTGCATCAGGCGGCGGGCACCGACGAGGCCGAGCTGATCAACCTGTCGACCCTGCGCAGCATGACGCAGGCCTACTATACGCCGAAGAACTTCGGCCATTTCGGGCTGGCGCTGCAGAACTACGCGCATTTCACCTCTCCGATCCGGCGCTATTCCGACCTGATCGTGCACCGCGCGCTGATTACCGCGCATGGCTGGGGCGACGACGGGCTGACGGCGGAAGAGATCGACGGGCTGGAAAAGACCGGGCAGCACATCAGCGACACGGAACGCCGCTCGATGATGGCCGAGCGCGACACCACCGACCGCTACCTTGCCGCCTACCTGTCGGACCGGCTGGGCGCCGAGTTCACCGGCCGCGTGTCGGGCATCGCCAAGTTCGGCCTCTTCGTGAAGCTGGACGAGACCGGGGCCGACGGGCTGGTGCCAATCTCGACGCTAGGCAACGAGTATTTCCACTTCGACCGCGAGAGCGGCACGCTGATGGGCGCCGACAGCGGGCGCGAGATCGGGCTGGGCATGCGTGCGCGCGTCAAGCTGGTCGAGGCGGCGCCGGTCACGGGCGGCATCGCCTTCGAGCTGCTGGAGCTTGACGGCGAGGAATACGAAAGCGGGCGCGGCGGCGGCTCGTTCCGGCGCGGGCGCCACCGGGGCGGCGGCGCGGGCCGGTCTCGCGGCGGCGCCTCGCCCAAGCGCAAGCTGGCCAAGGCCAAGGCCAAGGACGCCAAGACCAAGCGCAAGGTCAGCCGGCAGCGCCGCGCCAAGACCTGAGGGCGGCAGGCGCCGGGGGCGGTCATCAGCCTTTCGCACCCTCTTGCCAGTTTCTGGCAAGAGGGTAGAGGATACCGCAGCCATGTCCCGCACCCACCGCCTTTTCCAGCTGATGACCGCCCTGCGCTGCCTGCCCGCGCCGGTGACGGGGCAGCAGCTTGCCCGGGAAACCGGTGTATCCACCCGCACGCTGTACCGCGACATCGACACGCTGCGCAGCCTTGGCGCCGTCATCGACGGCGAACCGGGCTTCGGCTACCGGCTGATAGAAAGCGCGCATCTGCCGCCTCTGGGCTTCGACGACGACGAGTTGGAGGCGCTGATCGTTGGGCTGCGCGAGGTCACCGCGGTGGGCGATCCGGCACTGGCGCAGGCCGCCGGAACGGCGCTGGCCAAGCTGCGCGCCCGCCTGCCCGAGGCGCAGGCCCACCGGCTGCGCCACGCGGTGCTGACGGCGCATCGGTTCAACCTGCCGCCCGCGCCGACCATCGACGCCAAGGCCCTGCGCAAGGCCTGCTGGGAAGAGGAACAGGTGGTCTTCGACTACGCCGACAAGGCAGGCGCGGCGACCCGGCGCGAGGTCATGCCGCTGTCCATCGTCTTCTTCGAACAAAGCCACTGCCTGATGGCATGGTGCCTGCTGCGGCAGGACTTTCGCATGTTCCGGCTGGACCGCATGACCGGGCTGGAGCGGTCGGGCCGGTCCTTCCGGCCACGGCGCGTGTCGCTGTTGCGGGACTACATGGCGCGGATGCAGGGCGACTGCGGGCCAGACATCGGGACCTGACGTCCGGGTGTGATCAGAACTGGCCGCCCTCTGCGCAGGGGCCACCGGCAAAGCAGGCATGCACCGCGTCCAGAAGTGCGGGCGCGGGATCGCGGTACAGCCACTGCCCGCAGGGCTCTACCTGCACGATGCGCTTGCCATCCTCGTGCCGGAGGAAGGCAAGGTATCGGCCACCGCTCTGCGCCCCGCCGCACCATGCCAGGTAGCAGGAGACGCGCAGCGTGACATTGCCCTGAAACGGCTGGACAAAGCCCTCGGGGCCAAGGAAGCGGCCCACCATCTGCGCGCGCAGCTCTGTCGGGGCCTTCGGCTCTGCCTGCTGGTCCAGAGGCACCACGGGCAGGCGGCTTTCGTCGAAATCAAGACGTCCGACCACGGCGCTCCAGCGGTCCTCGCTTGCGTGGGCTTCCTTGAAGTCGCGGATCGGATCGGGGGCGATGCAGGACAGGGCCTGCGCCTGAGAGCCCAGCGTGAGCGTCAGCAGAAGCGCCAGCGCGCGTTTCACAGGTGGTCCCGGAAGGCGTCGATCACCTGCTCGTAGACCGCGCGCTTGAAGGGCACGATCTGCGACAGCACCTGATCGGCGGACAGCCAGCGCCATTCGGTGAATTCCTGATGATCGTCCGCGTCCAGGCGGATCTGGTCGTCGCGGCCGTGGAAGCGCAGCAGGAACCACTTCTGTTCCTGCCCCCTGAAACGGCCCTTCCAGATGCGCGGCACGATGTCATGCGGCAGGTCGTAGGCGATCCAGTCCTCGGTCTCGGCCTCGACGGTCACGAGGTCCGGCGTCACGCCGGTTTCCTCGGTCAGTTCGCGCAGGGCGGCGGCGCGCGGGTCCTCGCCCTTGTCGATGCCGCCCTGGGGCATCTGCCAGGCGGGCGGCTCGTGCGGCTGCCGGTCGGCGCGCTGGCCGACAAAGGCCTCGCCCGCGGCGTTCACCAGCATGACGCCGACGTTGCGGCGATAGGGCAGTTTCGCGATGTCGTCGGGGGTCATGGGCGCGGGCCTCTGCCTGTCTTGCACGGGGACGGCGGGCCGCTGCCCGCCCTGTGGGCCGCCGGCATGGGCCGGCGCCGGACAGGGGCGGACCAGGGCCCGCCCCGACCGATCAGTTCTTCGGACCGAGGGCCGAGAGGCCCTTGAGGATGTCGATGGCATAGGCCAGCTGGTAATCCTCTTCGCGCAGCGCGGCAGCCTGCTCGGCCTTTTCGCGGTCGGCCTCGATCTGCTTGATCTCGTCCTCGGTCAGCGAGTCGTTGTCCAGAGAGCCGCGCAGGTCCGCCTCGGAGCGCGAGAACAGGCCGGTGTCTTCCTCTTCCTCCTCTGCGTTCCGGTCACGGCGCGGCTGCGCCACGACGATGTCGGGCGACACGCCAAGCGCCTGGATCGAGCGGCCCGAGGGCGTGTAATAGCGCGCCGTGGTCAGGCGCATGGCCCCGTCCCCGCGCAGCGGCATGACGGTCTGGACCGACCCCTTGCCGAAGCTCTTGGTGCCCACGACGATGGCGCGGCGGTGGTCCTGAAGCGCACCGGCGACGATTTCCGACGCCGAGGCAGAGCCGCCGTTGATCAGCACCACGATGGGCTTGCCCTCGACCAGATCGCCCGGCACCAGCGTTTCCGAGTTGTAGCGGTCGCCGTCCGCCGGGTCGCGGCCCCGGGTCGACACGATTTCGCCCGCCTCCAGGAAGGCATCGGAGACCATGATCGCCTGGTTCAGCAACCCGCCCGGGTTGTTGCGCAGGTCCAGCACCACGCCGTTGACGTTCTCCAGGCCGCCCAGCGCCTCGATCTGTTCTTCCAGCCCGTCGCGCATGTTGGGATAGGTCTGTTCGTTGAAGGTGGTGACCCGCAGGACCACGGTGTCGCCCTCTGTCCGGGTGCGCACGGCGGTCAGCTTGATGGTGTCGCGGATGATCGAGACGTCGAAGGGCTCGTCCTCGCCTTCGCGCACGACGGTGATGACAATCTCGGAACCGACCGGCCCGCGCATCATGTCGACCGCCTGATCGAGCGTCAGGCCCAGCACGCTTTCGCCGTCGACATGGGTGATGAAATCGCCCGACTCGATGCCCGCATCCTCTGCCGGGGTGCCGTCGATCGGAGAAACGACCTTGACGAAACCCTCTTCCTGCGTGACCTCGATACCAAGGCCGCCGAATTCGCCGCGGGTCTGGACACGCATGTCGGCGGCGTCATCGGGGGGCAGATAGCTGGAATGCGGGTCGAGAGAGGTGAGCATGCCGTTGATGGCGGCCTCGATCAGGTCCGAGTCGTCAACCTCTTCGACATATTGCGCCCGGATCCGTTCGAAGATGTCACCGAACAGGTCAAGCTGTTCGTAGACACTGGGCGCGCGGGACGTCTCCTGCGCCAGCAGCGGTCCGACGAATTGCGTGGTCGCGACGACAGAGGCCACTGCCCCGCCCGCCGCTGCCATCAGAAATTTCTTCATACTCGAGTCATCCCTTGTCGGTTGCGAACCACCTCAGCGGATCGTCGGGCACGTCGCCCTCTCTGACCTCTATATAGAGCGTTTCCGAACGCCCGGCGCCAGCCCCCTCACCCGAAGGTGACAGGACATCCGCCGCTTCTCCACCCATCAGGCCGATGGGGCTGCCCGCGGGCAGAACCTGCCCGGCTTCTCCATAGATCACATCGAGACCGGCGAAGACAAACAGAAGATCGGCCTGCGGTTCGAGGATCATCACCAGCCCGTAATCCAGCAGCGGCCCGGCATAGCGCACGGTCGCGGCGGTGGGCGTGGTGACCAGCGCGCCGGGGCGGGTGGCGATGACCACGCCGGGGCGGCTGACCCCGGCGGCGTCGCGGTCGCCCGCCTGCCGCAGAACGGTGCCACGCACCGGCAGCGGGATCGTGCCCCGCAACCCCTCGATGGCATCGGTCGGCGCGGCGCCCTCGCCCTCGGCTATCTGGCTGAGGCCCGAAGCGAAGCCCTGAAGCGTTTCCGTGGAGGAGATCAGGATGGCGGTCTTGATCGGGTCTTCGGAGAAGCGTTTCGGCAGATCCACGCGGTCGGCGATGGCCTGCGACAGCTCTGTACGCGCCTGCTGCACGCCCGACAGGCCCTCTTCCAGCGTTTCGGCGGCATTCTCCTGAAGCGCGCGCAGGGCCGAGACCTCTTCGAGGTCGGCCCGCAGCTCGGCGGCCCGCCCCGCCAGCGCAGGGGTCACTGCGGCCACCAGCATGCCCGCGCGCGCGCTGCCCAGCGGCCCCTGCGGATGCAGCAGCGTCTGCGGCGCGGCGCGACCGCCGACCGAGGACAACACCCCCAGCAGCTGCGCCACCTCTGCCTCTTGCGAGGCCAGCTTGCGGCTGAGTTCGGTTTCGCGCACCGCCGCCGCGCGCAGGCCCTCGCGCATCGCGGCCAGCCCGTCCTCGTAGGCGCGGATCGTGTCGGTCAGCGCCGCGACCCGGTCATTGCCCGAGTCGGCGGACTGCAGCAGGACCGAGGCCGCCTCGAGCGCCTCGGCGGCCTTTTGCGCGGCATCGCCGGCGGTTTGCGCCTGCACCTGCGCGGCCCCGGCGGCCAGCGCAAGGATCAGCGCAAGGCGCTTCATGCGATCAGGCTTTCGCCCGTCATCTCTTCGGGCTGGTCCAGCTCCATCAGCTGCAGAAGCGTCGGCGCCACATCCGCCAGCCGCCCGTCGCGCAGGCGCGCGCCTTCGGGGCCGCCATACAGGATCACCGGCACGAGGTTCGTGGTATGGGCCGTATGCGGGCCGCCGGTTTCCGGGTCCACCATGGTCTCGCAATTGCCGTGGTCGGCGATCACCAGCAGCGCGCCGCCGGTCTTTTCCAGCGTGGCAACCACCTGCGCCAGCCCGGCATCCACCGCCTCGCAGGCCTTGATGGCGGCCTCCAGATCGCCGGTATGGCCGACCATGTCGGGGTTGGCATAGTTCACCACGATCAGGTCGTAGCCGTGCTCGATCGCCTCGACGAACTTGCCGGTCACCTCGCCCGCGCTCATCTCGGGCTGCATGTCGTAGGTCGCCACCTTGGGCGACTTGGGCATGAAACGGTCCTCATGCGGCTCGGGCAGTTCCTTGCCGCCGTTGAGGAAGAAGGTCACATGCGGATACTTCTCTGTCTCGGCAAGGCGGAACTGGGTCTTGCCCGCCTTTGCGACCCATTCGCCCAGCGTGTTGACGATCTTCCGCTTGGGATAGGCCGTGGTCATGTAGCCGTTATGCGCGTCGGAATATTCGACCATGCCCAGCAGCGCCGAAAGCGCGGGCTTGTCGCGTTCGAACCCGTCGAAATCGGGCGCCCCGATGGCGGCGAGGATCTCGCGCGCGCGGTCGGCGCGGAAGTTGACGAAGAACAGCCCGTCGCCCTTGGCGAAGCCGCCATAGCCGCCGACGGTGAAGGGTTCGACGAATTCATCTGTCTTGCCCGCCTCGTAAGAGGCCTCGATCCCCGCGACAGCCGAGTCCCGGTCGGGCGCCCTGCCCTCGCAGACCGCGCGCCAGGCCTTTTCGACCCGCTCCCATCGTGTATCGCGGTCCATGGCGAAATAGCGCCCCGACACGGTGGCCACAAAGGCGCCCTCGGGCAGGGCCCTTTCAAAGGCGGCGACCTGCGCGGCGGCGCTTTGCGGCGCGACGTCGCGGCCGTCGGTGATGACATGGACGGCGACGCGCAGCCCCTGTCCGGTCAGCACCTTGACCGCCGCCAGCATGTGATCGGTATGGGCATGCACGCCCCCGTCCGAGGTCAGCCCCATGACATGGGCGGTGCCGCCCGCTTCCTTCACCCTGGCCGCGAAGCCGAGGATCGCCTCGTTCTCGAAAAAGCTGCCGTCCTCGATGGCAAGGTCGATCTGGCCGAGGTCCATGGCCACGACGCGCCCGGCGCCGATATTGGTATGCCCGACCTCGGAGTTGCCCATCTGCCCGGTCGGCAGGCCGACATCCGGGCCATGGGTGATCAGGGTGGCATGCGGGCAGGTCTGCATCAGCCGGTCGATGGTCGGCGTCTTCGCCAGCACCGGTGCGTTGTTCGCCGGGTCCTCGCGCAGGCCCCAGCCGTCGAGAATGGTCAGGATGACGGGTTTCAAGTGCGGCTCTCCGTGCTGTCTGGCCCGGGGTTTAGCAGGCGCGCGCCGGGATGTGGAGAGCCTGCAACAGCGCAGCACGGGGGCACGCCCCGCAGGGTTTTCCGAATCTTCGCATGGGCTATGGTTAAAGGCAGCCACCCCGGGCGCCCCGCCCGGCGCCCAGGAGTCTGCCCCATGCGTACCGCTGCCCTCACCGCCCTTGCGCTTGCCCTGCCGCTGGCCGCGCAGGCCGAACAGCTGACCTTCGAGATCGGCGCAGGCGTCGGCGCCGCGCCCGCCTACGAGGGCTCGGACGACTACAAGGCCGGGCCAAGCCTGTCGGGCAGCGTCAGCCGTCTGGATTTCCTGTTCTTCAACATCGACCGCGGCGACGGTCTGGGCCTCGGCTTCGGCCCGTCCTTCCGCCTGCTGTCAGAGCGCACCGAGGACGACTACTCCCGCCTTGCCGGGATCGACGATGTCGACACGGCGCTGGAACTGGGGCTGAAGCTGTCCTACCGCTGGCAACAGGCCGAGATCTTCGGCGCGCTGCGCAAGGGCGTCACGGGACACGACGGGCTGGTTCTGGACCTTGGCGGCGACGCGATCCTTGCCGCCGCCCCGCGCACCGAGGTCCGCGTCGGCCCGCGCCTGAGCTTTGCCAACGACGCCTATGCCGACACCTATTTCGACGTCCCCACCGGGGCCGCGCTGGCGGCATATGACGCCGACGCCGGGCTTTACGCTTACGGGCTGGAGATGTCGGTCCGCCACGATTTCAACGAAAGCTGGGCGGTGCAGGGCACTGTGGGCTGGACCCACCTGACCGGCTCCATGGCGGATTCTCCTGTGGTGCAGGAACGCGACTCCGGCCGCGTCAGCGTGCAGGTGATCCGGACCTTCGACTGGCGCTGGTGAGGCTGCCAGTTGAAGGCCCTGCGGGGGCTGCCCCTTGGCGGACAGGGCGCACAGCCGCTCTGAGACCCGTTCAGCACAACCGGATCATAAGAAACCGGCGCCCGGAAGTTTGGTCGGGACGCGGTGCGGCGACGGTCGGCTCAGCGGACTATGCTACCGTTCGGGTGAGGCCGGGTCCCACCTTGTCTCAAGCCGTCGCAACTATAACATTCGATACGTGCGGGAAGCGCAGTGAGCGGCCATCGAGACAATCTCCCAAGCCGTCGAGGAAAGCCTCCACCGCGCGGTCAATGTCACCGTCTGCAAGGCCGGAGAGCTTGTCACCGGTATGCATGCCACCCATCGCCCCGGCGGCGAACACAGCAGCATCAGGATGCTGAAGGTCAAGGGTCACCGACGTCACTTCGATATCCCGGAATCCGGCTTTCTCGAAAAGCATTTGAATTTCTGTGCCATCGGGCAGGCTGCAAATGGCTTCTACGGCGGTGGCGGCTTCTGCGCCAACATAAGCTTCGAGCGTCGCCGCCTGCGCCTTGAGCATTGGATTGACATCCAGTTCTCGCTGAACACAGAAAACTGCTCTCCCCCCGGGTTTCAGCACCCGTCGCAGTTCCCGAAGCGCTGCCAACTTGTTGGGGAAGAACTGCAGGGCTTGCTGGCAGATGGCGAGATTGAACCGATTGTCGGCAAAAGGAAGTGTGGCGGCATCGGCCTCCACCCATTCGACATCCAATCCAGCTTCTTTGGCGAGAGATCGAGCCACGCCAAGCATCTCGGCACTATGATCTGCTGCCGCGAGATTACGGGAACCGGGCAACCGTTTTGCAAGCTCCCTTGTCACGACACCGGTGCCGCAGGCGAGATCCAAGATATCGTCACCCGCCTGTGGGTCGGCGCGCCGGACCAGCTCTTTTGCCCATGGCTCGAAAATGACCGGGACCAGCACAGTCTGATACCTGTCGGCAAAAGTGATCGCTTGCGTCACGGTCCCCTCCCGATTTGAGGAATGATACTACATCCCCTGCCGCGAGTCTGCTCCGGACGCAAAGCGGACGGTACGCAGCGATGCCAACAGGCGCATAAACGGCAAAGGGGCAGACCTGCCGGTCCGCCCCATTGACGTTCATGCGATTTTCCGAGTTTCCGGCCCTCAGCCCTGAAGCGACTTCACCACCAGCTCGCCCTCGTCCCGCGACTTGATCGCCTGTACGGCGGCATGGGCGCCGGCGGCGGTCGTGAAGTAGGGGATCTTGTCGTATAGCGCGACAGAGCGGATCTCGCGGCTGTCCTCGACGGCGGCGGCGCCCTCGGTGGTGTTCAGCACCAGCTGGATGCCGCCGTCCTTCATCAGGTCGACGATGTTCGGACGGCCCTCGTAGACCTTCTTGACCGTCTCGCAGGCGATGTCGTGGTCCTTGAGGAAACCCGCGGTGCCGCTGGTGGCGACCAGGGTGAAGCCCAGATCCGACAGGATCTGCGCGGCCTCGACCATCTGCGGGGTCTTGTCGTCGTCCTTGATCGAGAAGAAGACCGCGCCCCCGGTCGGCAGGTGGGTGCCCGCGCCCAGCTGCGCCTTGAGGAAGGCGCGCGGGAAGGACTTGTCCCAGCCCATGACCTCGCCGGTCGAGCGCATTTCCGGCCCGAGGATCGTGTCCACGCCGGGGAAGCGGGCGAAGGGCAGCACCGCCTCTTTGACGCTGAACCACGGCATGTTCGGATCGGCCAGCGTCATCTGGTCGGCGATGGGCAGGTCGGTGTCATAGTCGATATCCGCCTCGTGGGGCGGACGCTTCGGGAAGGCGGACAGCTTTTCGCCCGCCATCAGCCGCGCGGCAATCGAGGCGATGGCACTGTCGGTCGCCTTGGCCACGAAGGGCACGGTGCGCGAGGCGCGCGGGTTGACCTCGATCAGGTAGATCTCTTCGCCCTTGATCGCGAACTGCACGTTCATCAGGCCGACCACGTTCAGCGCCTTGGCGAGCGCGCGGGTCTGGCGCTCGATCTCGGCCAGCGTGTCCTTGGACAGCGAATAGGGCGGCAGCGAACAGGCGCTGTCGCCCGAGTGCACACCCGCCTCTTCGATGTGCTGCATGATGCCCGCCACATGCACGTCGGTGCCGTCGCAAAGCGCGTCGACGTCCAGTTCGGTGGCGCCCGAGAGGTAGCTGTCGAGCAGGACCGGGCTGTCGCCCGACACCACCACGGCGTCGCGGATGTAGCGCTTCAGCCCCTCCATGTCGCGCACGATTTCCATGGCGCGGCCACCCAGCACGTAGGAGGGGCGGATCACCAGCGGGAAGCCGATCTTCTCGGCGATGGCAAAGGCTTCCTCATCGGTCGAGGCGATGCCGTTGTTCGGCTGCTTCAGGCCCAGATCGTTCACCAGGTTCAGGAAGCGGTCGCGGTCTTCGGCAAGGTCGATGCTGTCCGGCGTGGTGCCGAGGATCGGGATGCCCGCCTCTTCCAGCGCATTGGCCAGCTTCAGCGGCGTCTGGCCGCCGAACTGGACGATGACGCCGTGCAGCGTGCCGTTCTGCTGCTCGACGCGCAGGATCTCCATCACGTGCTCGAAGGTCAGCGGTTCGAAATACAGCCGGTCCGAGGTGTCGTAGTCGGTCGACACGGTTTCCGGGTTGCAGTTGATCATGATGGTCTCGTAGCCCTGCGCGGTCAGCGCAAAGCAGGCGTGACAGCAGCAGTAGTCGAACTCGATGCCCTGCCCGATCCGGTTGGGGCCGCCGCCCAGGATCACCACCTTCTTCTGGTCGCTGGGGCGCGCCTCGCATTCGACCTCGCCCATCATGGGCATCTCGTAGGTCGAATACATGTAGGGGGTCTGGGCCTCGAATTCCGCCGCGCAGGTGTCGATGCGCTTGAAGACGGCGGTGACACCGGCCTCGTGGCGGGCCGCGCGCACGGCGTTTTCGGACTGGCCGGTCAGCGTGGCAAGGCGGGCGTCGGTAAAGCCCAGCATCTTCAGCTCGCGCAGGCCCTCGGCATCCACGGGCAGACCCTGCGCGCGGACCTGTTCCTCGGCGTCGACGATCTCGCGGATGCGGGCAAGGAACCACGGGTCGAACATGGTGGTGCCGTGGATCTCGTCGTCGGTCAGCCCGTGGCGCATGGCCTGTGCGATGGTGCGCATCCGGTCCGGCGTCGCTTCGGAGATCGCCTTGATCACGGCGGCCTTGTCGGAGGCGGCATTGCCGGTCAGGCCGGGGATCTCGACCTCGTCAAAGCCGGTCAGGCCGGATTCCATGGACGCGAGCGCCTTTTGCAGCGACTCGTGGATGGTGCGGCCGATGGCCATGGCCTCGCCGACCGACTTCATCGCGGTGGTCAGATGCGGCTGCGAGCCGGGGAATTTCTCGAAGGCGAACTTCGGGATCTTGGTGACGACATAGTCGATGGTCGGCTCGAAGGAGGCGGGCGTGACCTTGGTGATGTCGTTGTCCAGCTCGTCCAGCGTGTAGCCCACGGCCAGCTTGGCGGCGATCTTGGCGATGGGGAAGCCGGTGGCCTTCGACGCCAGCGCCGAAGAGCGCGACACGCGCGGGTTCATCTCGATCACGACCATGCGGCCGTTTTCCGGGTTCACCGCCCATTGCACGTTCGATCCGCCGGTTTCCACGCCGATCTCGCGCAGCACGGCGATCGAGCCGTTGCGCATGATCTGGTATTCCTTGTCGGTCAGCGTCAGCGCCGGGGCCACGGTGATCGAATCGCCGGTGTGCACGCCCATCGGGTCGACGTTCTCGATGGCGCAGACGATGATCGCGTTGTCCGCCTTGTCGCGGACGACCTCCATCTCGAATTCCTTCCAGCCCAGAAGCGATTCATCGACGAGGATCTGCCCCACCGGAGAGGCGTCCATGCCCGAGCGGCAATAGTGGACATAATCCTCGCGGTTGTAGGCCACGCCGCCGCCGGTGCCGCCAAGGGTAAAGGCGGGGCGGATGATCGCGGGCAGGCCGATGTGCTCCAGCGTTTCCAGGGCCAGCTTCACGCCCTCTTCGAGGTCGCGCTTGCCGTTCTCTTTCTTCGGCGCGGTGATGATCTCGGCCTTCGGGTTCTCCAGCCCGATGCGGTCCATCGCCTCGCGGAACAGCTTGCGGTCCTCGGCCATCTCGATGGCCTCGCGCTTGGCGCCGATCATCTCGACGCCGAATTTCTCCAGCACGCCCATCTCTTCGAGCGCCAGAGAGGTGTTCAGGCCGGTCTGGCCGCCCATCGTCGGCAGAAGCGCGTCGGGACGTTCCTTCTCGATGATCTTGGCGACCACTTCCGGGGTGATCGGCTCGATATAGGTGGCATCGGCCAGCCCCGGGTCGGTCATGATCGTCGCCGGGTTGGAGTTCACCAGAATGACCCGGTAACCTTCTTCGCGCAGGGCCTTGCAGGCCTGTGCGCCGGAATAATCGAACTCGCAGGCCTGACCGATGACGATGGGACCTGCGCCGATGATCATGATGGATTTGATATCGGTACGTTTGGGCATGGGGTGACCTCGTCTGACGGCGCGTTTCGGGCAGGGGGCAGCAGGGCCGCGACAGCCCGGCCCGCAAATTGTTGCGGGTTATAGACATGCACCCTGCCGGTGCAAGCCCTCGTCCCGGCCCTGACACGGGAATTTCACGGAAACCGGGTCGATATCTGCGGGACCGGGCCAGGGCACGAGGCCGCCCCTGACCGAAAACCGGCCCGAAACGGTCGCGGCGCGGCTGCGCGTCCTTGCGGTGGGGATCGGGGTCTGTTTCTATCCGGGCAATGGGGTGCGGCCGTTCCAAGCCCCGGCGCCGAGGCGAAAACCGGGACGCCGCAGGCTGCGAATCGCCGGAAACGGGGCGTCCGGAACAGGCTGCAAACGGCCCGTCCGGGCACGCACAGCTTGACTTTGCCGCCGCGCCTTGGTTGACCGGCCCGGAATTCTCTCGGGGACACTGATATGCACGCTTACCGCAGCCACACCTGCGCCGCACTGACCAAGTCGAACGTGGGCGAGACCGTCCGCCTTGCAGGATGGGTGCATCGCATCCGCGACCACGGGGGCATCCTTTTCGTCGATCTGCGCGACCATTACGGCACGACGCAGGTGCTGTGCGACCCCGACAGCCCGGTCTTCGCCCAGATGGAGAAGGTCCGCTCGGAGTGGTGTATCCGCATCGACGGCACCGTGAAGGCGCGCGACGCCGATCGGGTGAACCCCAAGCTGCCCACCGGCGAGGTCGAGGTCTTCGTCCGCGACATCGAAGTGCTGGGCGAGGCGCAGGAACTGCCGCTGATCGTCTTCGGCGATCAGGAATACCCGGAAGAGACGCGCCTGAAGTACCGCTTCCTCGACCTGCGCCGCGAGGCGATGCAGAAGAACATGACCCTGCGCTCGGACGTGGTGTCCTCGATCCGCAAGCGCATGTGGGACAAGGGCTTCCGCGAGTTCCAGACGCCGATCATCACGGCCTCTTCCCCCGAGGGCGCGCGCGACTTCCTCGTGCCGTCGCGTCTGCACCCGGGCAAGTTCTACGCGCTGCCGCAGGCGCCGCAGCAGTTCAAGCAGCTGATCATGGTTTCGGGCTTCGACAAGTATTTCCAGATTGCGCCCTGCTTCCGCGACGAGGATCCGCGCGCCGACCGCTCGCCCACCGACTTCTACCAGCTCGACCTCGAGATGAGCTTTGTCGAGCAGCAGGACGTCTTTGACACCGTGTCCCCGGTGATCGCGGGCGTCTTCGAGGAATTCGGCGGCGGCGCCAAGGTCGACGCGCCGGAAAGCTGGCCGCAGATCCCCTACAAGGAAGCGGCGCTGAAATACGGCACCGACAAGCCCGACCTGCGCAACCCGATCGAGATGCAGGACGTGTCCGAGCACTTCCGCGGTTCCGGCTTCGCGATCTTCGCCAAGCTGCTGGAGCAGGACGGCACGCAGATCCGCGCCATTCCCGCGCCCACCGGCGGCAGCCGCAAGTTCTGCGACCGGATGAACGCCTTCGCGCAGAAAGAGGGCCTGCCGGGGATGGGCTATATCTTCTGGCGCGATCAGGGCGAGGGCATGGAAGCCGCCGGTCCGCTGGCCAAGAACATCGGCCCCGAGCGCACCGAGGCGATCCGCCAACAGCTGGGCCTTGGCGTCGGCGACGCGGCCTTCTTCCTTGGCGGCAAGCCCGCGGCCTTCGAGCGCGTGGCCGGCAAGGCCCGCGACGTGATCGGCGAGGAACTGGGCCTGACCGAGAAGGACCGCTTTGCCTTTGCCTGGATCGTCGACTTCCCGATCTACGAGCGCGACGAGGAAACCGGCGCCATCGACTTCGAGCACAACCCCTTCTCGATGCCGCAGGGCGGCATGGAGGCGCTGAACGGCGACCCGATGGCGGTGCGCGGCTACCAGTACGACCTTGCCTGCAACGGCTACGAACTGGTCAGCGGCGCGATCCGGAACCACAAGCCCGACGTCATGCTGAAGGCCTTCGAAATCGCGGGCTACGGCGCCGACGAGGTGAAGAACCGCTTTGGCGCGCTCTTCAACGCCTTCCACTACGGCGCCCCGCCGCACGGCGGCTGTGCTGCGGGCATCGACCGGATCGTCATGCTGCTGGCGGGCACCTCGAACATCCGCGAGGTCATCATGTTCCCGATGAACCAGCGCGCCGAAGACCTGATGATGCAGGCGCCCTCCGACCCCACCAGCGACCAGCTGATGGAGCTGTCGCTGCGCGTCATTCCGCAGGACTGAGGCGATGGACGAATCGCGGCCCGTCACCGACCCGGAGGACGGCTCGGTCCTTGCGATCCGCACCATCGCCATGCCCGCCGACACGAACCCGTCGGGCGATATCTTCGGCGGCTGGCTGATGAGCCAGATGGACCTCGCGGCGGGCAACGTCGCGGGGCGCGTGTCGCGCGGGCGCGCGGCCACCGTCGCGGTCGAGGGCATGAAATTCCACCAGCCGGTCAAGGTCGGGGACGAGGTGACGATCTTCGCGCGGCTGGTCTCGCGCGGGCGGACCTCGATGCGGATCGCGGTCGAGGCCCACGCGCGGCGGCGCTTTGCCGAGGATGCCGTGGTGGTGACGGCGGCGGATTTCTACTTTGTCGCGCTGGACGACCACGGCAGCAAGCGCGCCCTGCCCGAGGCCTGAATGTCCGCGCTCTACGACGCCTCTGTGCCGGTCTTCCTGCACTACCTCGACCGGTCGCGCCTGATTCTGGACCGCACCGGGGGCCGGGCCGAGTTTCTGGAGGCGCGGCTGGCGCCCGACATGTTCAGCGCCGCGCAGCAGTTCGCCAGTGCGGCGGGCTTTGCCCTGAGGGGCAGTTTTCCCTTGATCGGTCTGCCCGTGCCCGGGTTCCCCTCTGCCGCCATGGACCTGGACGGGCTGATGGCGCGGATCGGCTTTGCCGAAGCGCGTCTGCGCGGGCTGGACCGGGCGGATTTCGAGGGCTGCGAGGACAGAACGGTGAGCCATATCGCGGGTTTCGCCGACCTGAACCAGAGCGCGTCGGACTACCTGCACCGCTTCGCGGCGCCGAATTTCTTCTTCCACATGTCCATGGGCTTTGCGGTGCTCAGGCAGGCCGGGCTGGAGATCGGCAAGGCCGATTTCGACGGTCAGCACGACTACCCGCCGGGGTTCCGGTTCTAGGGCATCGGTTCCGTCACCCGGGTCGGAAGGGTCCTGCCGCTCTTCGTTCGATTTGCCCGCAGCGCGTCGACAGCCGGCGCCCGCTCGCTCACCGCGCCTCGGCGATGACAGTGGCCGGGACCGGCCCGGGGGCCGGGGCGATCATGTCCGGCGCGATGGTTCCCGGCCCAAGCATCAGCACGGCGCCCAGCATGAAGGCCGCGGTGCAGGACACGATGACCAGGCGCCCGGCCTCGAAACGGTTCTGCGCCACCGCGTCGCCATACCTGTGACGCAGGATCCGCCGCATCATGTGCTTGATCACCACCAGTGGCAGCAAGAGCGAAACCGTCGTTACCGACATCAACAAGGCTGCGTCTGTTCCCATTGTCCCAAGCTCCATCCATGGCCACACTCAACGTAAGGCTGTATTTGGATTGTGGCAGCCACGGGTCGGCAATCGGATTTTTTAACGAAATGTTAAGCCCTGCCGCGCACAATCCCTGGTTGTGACGCGGATTGGTGACGGCAGAAAATGGGGCCGAGGCATCCGCCCCGACCCCGCCCTGTCTTGTCAGGGTTTTCCAATGCTTCAGTCTTCCAGCGCGTCGGCCTTTTTCTCCTCGATCAGACCGGCCTCTTTCCGCTTCCGTTCAAGGAAACGCTCGCCGTAGCCCTCAAGCTCTGCGCTGTCGATTATCTCCTTGGCACGGCTGAAAACTTCGTCCTCTTCCTCTTCGATGTGATGCGCGTAGTCGTGCTGGAGGGTCTTGAACCTGTTGAGCCAGCCCGAGGACGCCATGTCCATTTCGTTCAGCTCTTCCATGAGATCGTCGAGCTGCTGATGCTCGTGCACGGAATGGCGCGCGGCGTCCTGACCCCAGGTCTTGGAAATCAACTTCGAGTAGAAGGTCTCTTCCTCTGCCGCAGCATGGCTTTTCACGTCATGGTAGAATTCATCCCAGGCGGCCTTACGCTCTTCCGATGCGCCGGAGGTATCGGCGATCCGTTCCATGAGGGCGCGGTGACGGTCGTGGTCGGATTTGATGGCGCTGTAGATATCGGGCATGGCTTTCCCCTGTGCGAGACAGAATGGCTGTTCGCCCGAAAACGCGCGGACGCGCCGCCGGTTCCGCGCCACCTGCAATTCGACAGCCCGACGCCCCCTGAAGCCATGACGGTTCGGAGGGCGGCGGGGCGCGCGGAGCGATGGCCCGCCCGCGCGGCCCTGTGGCGGGGGCCGGTCCCACCCGGCCCGGGCCGTTCAGATCGCGATGCGGGCGGAAAGCCTGTCCTGCACCAGCCCCGCCACCCGGGCGAGGGTCGATTGCACCGGCGTGCCGCGCGCCCGCGCATCGGCCAGATCCTCTGCCGCGCGTTGCAGCACCGTGTCCCCGGCACTGCCCGCGACACCGCGCAGGAACTGCGTGACATAGGCCAGCATGCGTTCGTCGTCGCGGTCGTCGAGCACATCGGCGGCATGGGCCAGATCGTCGCGATAGGCCAGCGGGTCCGGGTGGATCGGATCGTCCGACACCAGGCGCGGGCCGTTGGGCTGCCGTTCTGGCGGGAGGGCGGAGAGGATCGCGGTCTGGAAGGCCAGGACCGAATGGACTGGCTTGGCCAGGAAACCGTCCGCGCCCGCGGCCAGCGCCACCTCTTCGCCGAAACTGTCGCCCGAGGTTCCCAGGATCACGTCGACACGCGGCACGGTCACCGCCAGTTCCGAGATCAGTTCCGCGCCGGACCCGTCGGGCAGGCCCAGATCGACGACAACCGCGCTGGGGCGGTAGACCTGAAGATGGCGGCGCGCCGATTTCAGGCAGTCCGCCCGGCGGATGCGCGCGCCCGAGCGCAGGCACAGAAGCCGCATGGCATCGCAGGAAAACCGGCTGTCCTCGACCACGAGGATCGTCAGCCCCAGCAGGGGGCGGGTGGCGGTCGGGCGCAGCTGCGCGGCAAGCAGTGAGTGGTCGTCCATGATCATCCCCTCTGGTGCGATGGCGGTCTTCCACCAGAGTGACCGCTTGTGGTGAACAAGCGGTTAAAGGCCGCACCCGCTTGTTCCGGGGCACCGCGGACGCCATAACCCATGGCAGCCAGAGCCCGAGCCCAAGGAGACCCCGATGATCGGCCGCCTCAACCACGTCGCCATTGCCGTTCCCGACCTGGACGCCGCCGCCGAGCAGTACCGCTCTGCCCTTGGCGCATCGGTCGGTGCCCCGCAGGACGAACCCGATCACGGCGTCACCGTGATCTTCATCGAACTGCCCAACACCAAGATCGAACTGCTGTATCCGCTGGGCGAGAACTCTCCGATCCAGGGTTTCCTGGACAAGAACCCCTCGGGCGGCATCCATCACGTCTGCTACGAGGTCGACGACATTCTCGCCGCCCGCGACCACCTGAAGGCGACCGGTGCGCGCGTGCTGGGGACCGGAGAGCCGAAGATCGGCGCCCATGGCAAGCCGGTGCTGTTCCTGCACCCCAAGGATTTCAACGGCTGCCTCGTGGAACTGGAGCAGGTCTGATGGGTCTTACATCCGGCATCGTGCTGTTCGCGGTCATCTGGTTCATGACCTTCCTCGTGGTGATCCCGATTCGCCTGAAAACGCAGGGCGACCTCGGCGAGATCGTGCCCGGCACCCATGCCGGCAGCCCCGAGGTTCACAACCTCAGGCGCAAGGCCTGGATCACGACGCTGGTCTCTGCCGTCTTGTGGGCGATCATCGCCGGAACCATCCTGTCGGGCGCCATCACCGTGCGCGATATCGACGGATGGATGTTCAACCGGATGGAGCCGCGGTCCGAGTGACCGGCACCGGGTTCGGGGGCCGGGCGCCAGGGGGCTCTGCCCCCCGGCCTTCGGCCTCCCCCCGGGATATTTCGGGACAGAAGAAGCGTCAGCCCCTGCGCGGGTCGTAAAGCCTGTGGAAGACATGGGTGAAGGTGGCCGCGCCCAGCACCGGGACAATCAGGTTCACCAGCGGGACGGTCAGGGGGACGGCCATCAGCACGCCCCCGGCCCAGATCGTCAGCAGGTGACGGCGGCGCAGGCGGTAGGCCTCTGTCCGGCCGACCCGGCGCATGGCGGCGAGGGTGAAGTATTCGCGGCCCAGCAGGAAGCCGTTCAGCGCCCAGAAGATGAAGGGCGCGAGAGGCGCGAAGATCAGGTAGAGCACCAGCGCCACCATATTCGCCAGCACCAGCGTGCCGAGGAACCCCAGCGAGTCGCGCAACCCATCCGCGAACGAGACCGGTGCGGCGGGACCGAGGTGCGGATAATGCGCCTCCTCGACCGCCTGTGCCACGTCATCGAGGAAGAGCGAGGTGATCGCCGAGGCGACCGGCACCATCAGGAAGACCGAGAGCAGCAGCATGACCGGCAGCGCGGCGAGGCTGGCGGCATTGTCGAGCCATGTCAGCGTGCCGACCCATGGCAGGGTGATCGAATCGCCGACCAGCCAGCCCGCCGCCCACATCACCAGCCAGATGACGGCAACCAGCAGCGCCACGGTCAGGCCGATGCCGCGCAGGAGCACCCCCTGAAAGCGGCGGTCGCCCATCTGGCCGATGGCGCGAAAGGCTGCGTCGAGGATCATGCCTCGACCCAGGTGGTCTTGGCCGAGAGATCGGGGCGCGGGCGGTCCGGCGGGGTGCTTTTCTCCGTCCCGATGTGGAGGAAGCCCGCGATGCGTTCCTGCGGGGCGAGGTCCAGCGCCTCGGCGCGGAAGCCGGCATCGTGGCTGGCCCAGCCCGAGAGCCAGTTCGCCCCCCAGCCTGCCGCCAGCGCCGCGTTCAGCAGCGCGAGGCAGACGGCGCCCGCCGAATAGGTCTGTTCGATGGCGGGCACCTTCTCGGAGTCCACCGGCGATTCGATCACCGCCACGCAGAGCGGGCTGTCGGCAAAGGCCGAACGCGCCTTGGCCACGGCATCCGCATCCTTGCCCAGCCGCGCACCGCAGGCCTCGACCGCCCCGGCGATGCGGTGCAGCGCGGCGCCTTCGAGAACGATGAAACGCCAGGGCTCCAGCTTGCCGTGGTCGGGGCTGCGCGCGGCGGCGGTCAGCAGGGTCAGCAGCGCCGCGCGGTCGGGCGCCGGCCGGGCCAGCGTCTTGGCGGGGCGCGAGCGGCGGGACAGCAGGAAGTCGAGGGCGGCCTGGTTCAGTGCGGGCATGGGGTCTCCGGCGTTGTTCGGTCCTTATGTCAGACCTTGCGGGCCGGGATTCAACCGCGATCTTGTGCGCGGCCCGGCAGGCTGGTAGCCGCGAGCCATGGCAGAGCCGCTTCCAGACCTCTCGGACCTTGCGGTGCCGGGCACCCGCCTGGCGGTGCGCGTCACGCCCCGGGCCGCGCGCAACCGCATCGCGCGGGAGGGTGACACCGTGAAGGTCTGGGTGACGACGGTGCCGGAGGACGGCAAGGCCAATGCCGCGGTCCAGAAGCTGCTGGCCAAGGCCCTGGGCATCCCGAAATCCCGGCTGAGCCTCGATTCCGGGGCCACCGCGCGGGACAAGGTTTTCCGGATCGAAGGCTGAGCCCCGGTCGTGGCGCGGCAGCTGGCAGGCCGGTCTAGGCCTTGCGGCGGTAGACCCCCTCGGGCAGGTTCACGGCGGTCACGAGATCGCCCATCTGGGACAGCGACAGGGTGATCCGCTGCAGCGTATCGCTGCGTGGATCGTATTGTTCGACCGTGACGCAATCCTCGAAGCTCGAGATCACCACGTCCTCCTGAAGATGCCGCGCGCCCTCGTCGACAAGCGTGACCACGGTGGCGTCGAAATCGTGCTCGATGCTGAACATGTCGGTCCTTTCCCGGTCCTATCTCGGGGCCGCTGCCGCGGCCCGGCACCAGCGTCCGGGCGCGGGGGCCCTGCCCCGGAGCCTAGCCCAGTTTCCCCGCGATTTGAATCGAAAGACACGTCCCCTGGCCGCCGTCAAACGCCTGTTGCGGTCGGGCGGATGCGGATGAAGCGCAAAAGGCCGCAGGGCCGCCGAAACGGTCGGCGCAACACCGCCTCGTGACCTCTGCGGACTGGCACAACGATGCCGGGCGCCCTATCCTTCGCCGACACCACTCCGGAACCCGCCCCATCATGCTTCGCCTCTTTCCCTTCGTCCTCGTGCTTCTGTCGGCCTGCGCGCCTGTCATGCTGCCGGACCCCGCCCCCTCGGAGGCGCCCGGCCTCGGGATCTCTGCCGGGGCCCAGGCCAAGGCCAACCGGATGGCGCGGCAGTTCGTCGAAGTGGTGGCCACCGTCGAGCCGGTGGCCGAAGAGGAATGCCGCGCCCGCACCAGCGGCATGAACTGCAATTTCCAGATCGTGGTGGACGACCGGCCCGGGCAGGCACCCAATGCCTTCCAGACCGAAGACCGCTTCGGCCGCCCGATCCTTGCCTTCAACCTGGGCCTGATCAACTCTGTCCGCAATGCCGACGAACTGGCCTTCATCATGAGCCACGAGGCCGCGCACCACGTCATGAACCACCTCGCCAAGACGCGGGAAAGCGCCACCTACGGCGCGGTGATCTTCGCGGGCATTGCCGCCATCGGGGGCGCCGAGGCCGAGGCCGTGCGCAGCGCCGAACAGCTGGGCGCGGCGGTGGGCGCGCGCGCCTACTCGAAGGAATTCGAGCTGGAGGCCGACCAGCTGGGCACCATCATCGCCCTGCAGGCCGGCTACGACCCGGTGCGCGGCGCGGCCTTCTTCACGCGCATCCCCGACCCGGGCAACCGCTTCCTGGGCTCTCACCCGCCCAACGCCGCGCGCGTCGACATCGTGCGCCGGACGGCGGCGCGGATGACCGGCGGGTCCTGAGGCGCTTGACCTGAGTCAAGGCACAGGCGCCGATTCGCCCGCAGTCTGTTCCAAGGTTAGCCCGAGGGAGAGACTGCCATGCAAAGCCCGTCCACGCTGAAGCGCCACGCCGCCCTGGTCGATGACATGGCCAGCCTGCAGGGGCTGGACCTCGAAGAACAGATGCTGCGCGGCACCCTGTCGTTCGGCGCGCTGGAGGACGCCGTGCTGCGCTGCACCGGCTGCACCGCGCCGGACCGCTGCGCACAGTGGCAGGCCGCGCATCAGGGCACCCGGGCGGCTCCGCCGGACTATTGCCGCAACGCCCCGCTCTTCGCCAGTCTTCAGGCCGACAAGCCCTGACCGGCGCGTTCAGGGCGATGCGCCCGGGCCGAACAGCGCATGTGAATGCCTGACGCGGCCCGGGTGCGGCACTCTCCGCCCCTCGGGCGGGAAGAGTGTCCCGGCCCCGCTTAATCCGCGCTTAATCCGCGCGCAGGTTCCGCGCCGATTCCTTGATCGCGTCGTATTGGCCGGAGGGCCGGAAGCGCCACAGGTACTCGGGCAGCACCGCCTCCGGGGCCGTCGGCTGGATGCCCAGATCGGCAAATCCCTTCGCCCCTGCGGCAACCACGTTGTCATGTCGCAGCGTACGCACCTGGTCACGGGTGACCTGCGCGGGAACAAGGCCAAGTGTCGCCGTCTGCACAAGATCCATGACCCAGCTCATGGGCGCCGCCAGCCAGAACGGGATGTTCACGATGGCACGACGCCGACGGATCACCCCCAGCATCCCCCGCATCAACTCGCGGAAGCTGTGCACATCCGGGCCGCCAAGCTCGTAGACACCCGGCGCGGCGGCCCCCGTGACCCCCATGACTGCGGCACGGGCCACGTCGTCGACATAGACGGTCTGGAACCGCGTGTCGCCGCCGACCACCGGCAGCACCGGAGACAGCCGCGTCATGCCCGCGAAGCGGTTGAAGAAGGCGTCCTCGGGGCCGAAGATCACCGAGGGGCGCAGGATCACCGCGTCCGGCATATGGGCCAGAACCGCCGCCTCTCCGCGTCCCTTGCTTTGCGCATAAAGGCTGTCGCTTTCGGCATCCGCGCCGATGGCCGAAAGGTGGACCATGCGGGCGACGCCCAGCTCTGCCGCGACCCGGGCGATTCGACCCGCCCCTTCGGCCTGCACGGCGTCGAAGTTGTTCTTGCCGGATTTGTCGAAGGTGCCGACGCAATTCACAACCGCATCCGCGCCCTTCAGCACCGCGCGCACGCTGTCGTCGTCGCGGATATTGGCAAAGACCGGCTCGACCTGGCCGACAACACCGTAGGGCCGGACAAAGATCGCCTCGTTCGGGCGGCGGCAGGCGACGCGCACGCGCCAACCCTCCTGCGCCATGCGCCGGGCAATGTAGCGACCGACGAAGCCCGATCCTCCGAAGATGGTGACGAGTTTGGACATGCGCTGCCTTTTCTCCACGAGGTATGGTCCCGGGATACAGGCCCGGGGCATCTCCGGCAAGGCGCCCGATTGCCGCGTGAAAAACTTTGCGGAAGGGCGTTGACACCCCCGCGGACAACCCGTAAATGCATGCCTCACCAACCCGTGCCCAGATGGCGGAATTGGTAGACGCGCTGGCTTCAGGTGCCAGTGGCCGCAAGGCCGTGGAGGTTCGAGTCCTCTTCTGGGCACCATTATCCCCCTTGAAAATCATCCGTCGGATC
Source organism: Ponticoccus sp. (in: a-proteobacteria) (assembly GCF_048381735.1). NCBI lineage: Bacteria > Pseudomonadati > Pseudomonadota > Alphaproteobacteria > Rhodobacterales > Roseobacteraceae > Ponticoccus > Ponticoccus sp. (in: a-proteobacteria). The sequence goes on along the minus strand of NZ_JBLXGL010000008.1, from coordinate 995 downwards.
ATTGGGTTATGCAGTCTCTGGACCAGCGCCTGACCCTCGGCATGGGCCATGCCGATAGCGGCCCCTCACCACATCCCAGACGCGGGCGACACTGGCTTTGAGGACAGACCTCGGGGGTGCCTGCCCCTCTCCCTCGCCCAATCCCGGCGCGGCAAGCCGCTGGCCATCCTGCCCCGCCAGAGGATCCGTGCAGCCCTGCGTCGCAGGCCGTGGAACAGTCCGGTTCGGCCTGCCGATGTGGCCGCGACTTGCGTCACCTGTGTCGGCGGATGACAGCCATGCTGGCAGCCGGATACCGGCCCGACGCATGGACACCCGGCGCCCCAGAACGGCACCTCAGCGCCGCCATGGCCTCTGCCCTGACCTCCCCGGCTGCGTCGCAGAGATGCCCCCTCCCTGCGGCCCGAAAAGCGCACCGGGGCAACCAGTCCGACCGCCACGATCACGGCGACCAAACGGCCATATCCCACGGTCGGCCTCAAGCCGCCGAGCGAGACACGAGGCGCCCCTGTCGCCCTTTTGCCGGCGCACCTGAGGCTCTCCCGAAAGGCCGCCTCCCCAGGCGATCGATATCGAGCGCGCTACGCGGGGAATCGTCGGTCCTGATACAGTCTGGTCGGCGCCAGCGGGTCATGGCGCAGGGGTCAGCGCCCACCCTCAAGGGACGTCCGGCTGCGGCCCCGATCCGGTCCCGGCAGCCCCCCAGGGATTCGCGGGTTGCCATAGACCTTCCTGGCCGGACCTGTCCGGTGCATGTCCCGGGCGTTCATTTTCAGCGCTGTGGCTGACGGCGTTGGGGCAGGCGTCGAGGCCGGGTTGCCCTGGCCTGGCAGTTTTTTTCGGGAATTTTTTGGATTTTGGACGCAAGAACGCCCCGGCTGAAGGGATCAGTCGGGGCGTTCTGGTGTTTTTTGTATTGAGAGTTTTGGTTTTTACTAGGTTTGGCGGCGACCTACTCTCCCACGTCTTGAGACGCAGTACCATCGGCGCGGAGG
>NZ_JBLXGL010000007.1:0-189196 GCF_048381735.1 Ponticoccus sp. (in: a-proteobacteria) | reverse complement strand
GACCCGAACCTGTCCTCCGTCTACGGCCTGCCGGTCACGGTTGAAACCACCTCTTCGGGCCGCAGGGTCTGCCTGCCGTCGCTGTCTCAGTCCGCGCCGACCATGACGTCCGACGCCTTCACGATGGCGTAGGCCGTCTTGCCGATCTCAAGCCCCATCTCCTCGACCGAGGCATTGGTGATCATCGCCGTGACGATCACCGCCCCGCCAAGATCGATCTGGACGGTGGAATTGACCGAGTCCTTCTCGATGCCGACAACGGTTCCGGCCAGCTTGTTGCGCGCGCTGATTTTCATGGGCTTTCCTCTGTTGCTGAAATTGTCTTGCCTTCAGGGTATGATGCGGCGACGCGATTTCAACGGGGCAAATGGCCATGGGTGATCCGCGAGGACATGCATTCCGCCTCGGCCTGCGCGAGGCCAACGGGGCCCTGGGCGACATCGGTACGCTGCTGCCGCTGGGCCTTGGCGCCATCGCGCTTGCCGGGCTGTCGCCGCAGATGGTGCTGCTGGGCTTTGGCCTGTTCTACATCGCCACGGGGCTTGTCTACCGCCTGCCGATCCCGGTGCAGCCGATGAAGGCGATTGCGGCGGTGGCGCTGCTGGGGGTCGCCTCGCCGACCGAGATCGCCCTGAGCGGGGTGCTGATCGGGCTGGTCTTGCTGGGGCTGGGTGGCACCGGGCTGATCGACCGGATCAGGCGGCTGGTGCCGCAATCGGTGCTGTCGGGTCTGCAACTGGGGCTGGGGCTGTCGCTGGCCTGGGTCGCGGTCGGGCTGATGCGGGAACACTGGCTGACCGGCGCGCTGTCGCTTGGGGTCGCTCTGGTTGCGCTGCGGGTCGGAACCCATGCGGCCATGCTGACAATTGCCACCGGCGTCGGTGCCGGGATGATGCTGGGCCTGCCCGAGGCGCCCGCGCTGGCCGCCGCGCCCTGGCCCATGGGCATCCCCGATGCGCAGGAACTGCGCCGCGCGGTCACCGACATGGCCCTGCCGCAGCTGGCCCTGACCCTGACCAATGCGGTCTTCCTGACCTCGCTGGTCGCGGGCGATCTGTTCGGCGCGCGCGCGGCCCATGTCACCCCGCGCCGGCTGTGCCTGACCTCGGGGCTGGCCAATCTGCTGCTGGCGCCGCTGGGGGCCCTGCCCATGTGCCACGGCGCGGGCGGTGTCGCGGCGCATCACCGCTTCGGTGCCCGCAGCGGCGCGGCGCCCTGCCTGATCGGGGGCCTGCTGCTGGTCGTCGCGCTGCTGCCCGCCCAGATGCAGGGGGCGGTCCTGTCCGCCATTCCCACCGCGACGCTTGGCGCCCTGCTGCTGATCGCGGCATGGGATCTTGCCGTCAGCCGCCGCCTGATCGACGCGCGGCCCTCCTGCCGCCCGGTCATCGCGGCGACGGCTATGGCCACGGTCATGGTGAACCCGATGCTGGGGCTTGTCGCCGGCACCCTGGCCGAGCTGATCCGAAAGGCCCTGCTTTCGAGGCGCATCGCGCGACAGGGATAGGCCGGGCCGCCCCATCGCGGCAAAAAAGGGGGCAGGGCGTTCAGGGACCGATTTCGGGCCAATAGGCAGCCCTCGCAGGTCGGATGCCCCGGCTCAACCGTATTGATCCAAAAGAAAAAGGCCCGCAGGGGGCCTTGTCTTTGTGTCGCCAGAAGTATGGCGGAGAGGAAGGGATTCGAACCCTCGAGACGGTTCCCCGCCTACACACTTTCCAGGCGTGCGCCTTCGACCACTCGGCCACCTCTCCGTCGACGCGTTTAGCAAAACGTCGCAGGAAGGTGCAAGCAGATTTCCGAACATCCTTTCCACCGGCGCATTTATCGCAGTCGTCAGCACCGTGGGCGCTGCGCGGGCGGCGGCGTCCCCCATGCGGCAGGACGGGTCAGGGCCGCCGCACCGACGGGATACCGGCGGTGCCGGGCGTCAGCTGGCGACCTGTTCGCGCAGGATCGAGGCGGTCAGCGAGATCATCAGGTAGATGCCGCCGAAGATCAGGAAGGCGAGGATCGTGTTCTCGAACTTGCGCGGGTAGCTCGGGTCTTCCGAGGCCACCGGCACCACCGAGGTGGTCAGGTAGCGGGCCTGGCTGTCGGCGTCGCGGCGGGCCTGCTCCAGCCGTTCCAGCGCGGTCTGCAGCATCAGGTCGCGGGTGGCGAGATCGGCCTCGGCCAGCTTGATCTGGATCGCCTTCTCGGCCAGCGACCCTTCGCCCTCGGCGGCCTGCGTCATCTGCGCGTTCAGGTCCGCAAGCAGGGCCTCCAGTCGCCGGACGTCGCCGCTGGTGCCGTCGACCTTGGCCCGGTTCGGGCGCGCGTTGTCCAGCAGGGCCTGCAACTGCAACCGCTTTTCCTGCAACTGCAATTCATAGGTGCTGATCTGCTGCCGCAGCGAGGCGATGCGCGCCTCGGGGTCGACGATATTGCCCTCTTGCTGCATGCGCACCAGAAGCTCCTGCGCGGCGCGGCGGTCCTCTTCGGCGGCGATCAGCCCGGCCTCTGCGTCCTCGACCGCGTTCGACCGCTTGCGCAGCGACAGGGTATCGACCCGCTCTTCGGCGTAGCCGATCAGGGCGCGGCTGAATTCGGCGGCGGTTTCGGGGTCGGCGGCCATGATCTCCATCTTGATCACGCCCTCGGTCGGATCATAGCCGATCTCGATGTTCTTCTTGTAAACCTTGTAGGCCGCTTCGTTGGTGGGCTCCTCGGACAGGCGCTGGATCGGGTCGATCCAGGCCTGCGTGTAGTGCGATTTGAAGCCCACGTCCTGATCCAGCCGCAGCATCGCGTCCTTCGAGGTCAGGTAGGATTGCACCGCGATGGCGTCCTGGTTGGTGGCGAACTGGGTGCCCGAGAACAGAGAGCCCATGGCGCCGCCCGAACTTTCCGCCTTGAGGATCAGGAACTCGGACTTCGTCGAATACATCGGCGTGGCGACGGCGTAGTAGTAGTACCCGGCCAGCACCGTCGGCAGCAGCACGAAGGCGGCCAGACGCACCAGCAGCAGCAGGCTTTTCCTGCGGCGGCGCGCGGCAAGGTCGCGCTGGATGCGCTGGATTTCCGCGGCGCGGCGTTCGGCAGGAGAGACCGTCTCTGTCGAGGGCAGCTGGTCCTTCTTGACGGCGATGGTCTGCGGCAGCTGCACCCTGGGCTCGGGGCGCTTGTCCGGGTCCGGCGCCTGCTCGGGCTGGACGAGTTCCAGCGTGTTGGCGCGCTGGAACGGGTCGATGCCACGGGCGCGCAACAGGCGCACCGCGTCGAAATCCGAGGTCGGCGCAAGGCCGTGCTTCTGCGCCACGCGGCGCGCCATGCGCAGCTGGCGGCCGGTCAGCCCCTCCTTGCGGATTGCGTCCATGTCGGTTTCCCCGGCGACCTGCCGGGCGGTGTCCACCGCGCCGCTGCGGGGCGCGGTCTCGGGCGTGGGCGCGGCCTTCGGCGGCGCGGCGCGGGAGCCCGCAGGCGCCGCATCCGGCGCGGCAGGGGGCGGCTGGTTCGCGGCAACACCGGCGGGCGCCGCCTTGGCAAAACTGGGGCGGGGGCGGGGCGTCTCGTCCCCGGACGGACGGCGGATGCGGAATTTCTTAGCCTTGGGTTTCGTAGTCATAGAGCCGTTTCGCTTCTTCCAAGGTGTCGAACATATGCAGCTTGCCATCCATCAGGACGGCGGCCTTGCGGGCGAATTTCTCGAGGATCTGCGGCTGGTGGCTGACGATGATGATCGTTGTCGTGCGCAGCCGTTCCGCCAGCAGGTCGCCGGCCTTCTTGTTGAAATTCGCGTCGGTGGAATTCGGCATGCCCTCGTCGATCAGGTACATGTCGAAGTCCAGCGCCAGCATCAGCGCAAAGGTAAAGCGCGCCCGCATGCCGGAGGAATAGGTACCGATGGGCTGGTCGAAATATTCCTTCAGGTCGCAGAGCCAGCGACAGAAGCTTTCGACGTAATCGGGGTCAAGCCCGTAGAGCCGCGCGATGAAGCGCGCGTTCTCCTTGGCCGAGATCTTCGACACCACCCCACCCATGAAGCCCAGCGGGAAGGAGATGCGGCAGCCGCGCCGGATCTCGCCCTCGTCGGGTTTTTCCAGTCCGGCCATCATCTTGATCACGGTGGTCTTGCCGGTGCCGTTGGGGGCAAGGATGCCCAGCGACTCGCCCAGGTCCACGCGGAACGACACACGGTCAAGGATCACCTTGCGCTGGGTGCCGGTCCAGAAGGACTTGCTGACCATGTCGAATTCCAACATCCGGGGTGCCCCTTGGTGTTCGTGTTCCCCGTATTTGGGAACCGGGCCGGTCTAGAAAAGAACTTGGGCCACATTATGACCCGGGGGGGCAACAAAGACAACGCGCGCCCCCGGTTGGGGACGCGCGCTCGACAATGCGGATTTTGCCCGAATTGTTCGTTAAAGCTCGTGTTTTTCGACGCGGGTGATCTTGCCCGCGGCGATGGCGGCCACGGCGGCAAAGAAGGACAGAAGGGCGCCCATCTTGGCGGCATCCTGCACCTCACCCGGCCCGAAGGCGACAGAGGCCACGAAAAGCGAGACGGTGAAGCCGATGGCCGCGACGAAGCCGATCACCACGAGGTCGACCAGCCGCATGCCCTGCGGCATGCCCAGTTTCAGCGGCACGGCGGCGATCCAGCCGAAGAGGAAGATCCCGATGGGCTTGCCGATCAGCAGGCCCGCCAGAACCAGCCAGGTGGCGGCGCCCATCGAAGAGAACTGCACCCCCGCGTTGAGCAGGCCGAAGAAGAACAGCACCACCTCGACAGGGTATTTCAGCCCGTGTTCGATGTGGTTCAGCAGGTCGGTCAGGTGTTCCTCGGCGGCGGCGAAGATGCCGAAGGCGCGGTCGGCATGGGGGATGGCCGGGACCACCGGCAGCAGGCCCAGGGCCGGGTGCAGGCCCGACATCATGAAGCCGTACCACGACAGGGCGCCCGCCAGCGCATAGGGCCAGAAGCCCAGGACCTCGCGCACCCAAGTCGAATTCGGGCGGTCCTGCTTGCCCCGGTCCATGCGGCGCGGCAGCCAGTTGGCCAGCAGGAACACCCCCACGGCGGCGCCCACCGACAGCAGCAGCCATTCCGGCGCCAGCTCCCCGGAGGGGTAGAAGATCGCAAGGATGATCAGCCCCGCCGCGTCGTCGGCGATGGCCAGAAGCAGCAGGAAGCGCACCGCCGGGTGACCGGCGCCAAAGACGATGCGCCCGACGAGGTAGGAGAACGCGATGTCGGTGGCGGTGGGGATGGCCCAGCCGTTGGCGACCGCGTTGTAGGTTTCCGAGCCCAGAACGGCGGCGAGGCCCAGGTAGACCGCGATCGGGCCGAACATGCCACCGGCGGTGGCGAACAGCGGTGTCGCCGCCTTCTTGCCGCGCAGCGACCCGTTTTCAAGGATGACCGCCTCCCAGACTTCCTTGGCGGCGATGCCGAAGAAGAAGGCCATGAGGATGTCGTTGACGAGATAGTGGAAGGTCAGCGTGCGGTAGCCTTCGCCCAGCACGTATTCGTGCCCCTCGGCGTCAGTCAGAACCTCCGCCCCGCCCGCGACCAGGTCGGCGAAGGTCGGGTCAGAGGCGGCGATATGCGCGGCATGCCAGTGCCCGATGGGGGCGTGGTCCCAGATCACGAACTCGACGAAGTTGTGATAGGTGTCGGCCCAGTAATGCGGATTCCCGGCGACCGGGGCGATCACGTCCAGATTGGCCCAGACCAGCGCCGCGAGGGCGCCGAAGATAAGCAGCAAAGAGTAGCTGGCCAGAAAGTTCCAGACGCGATACATAAGCCCCCCTGTCGGAAAATAGTCTCTTGTTCTTCCGTTCTTCCCTCAGGTGTAACGGATGGAAACCTGCCGGGCAACGCGCCAGAGCGGGGGATGGCGCTGCCTTTTTGTCGGTTTGGGGCGCAGGGTGGCGGTGTTCGGCCCTTGGGGGCGCCTCGGGTCACCGTTCAGGGCGCGTGGGGTCGCCACGGTCCAGAGGGGGGAGGCGCCCCTTGCGGGACGCCCGGTGCCGCCGCGCATTACCGCGCCGGACACTGTCGGTCACTGCCGGGCAAGGGCGGCGGCGGTCAGGCCACGGCGCCCCAGGCCAGCCCGGCGATCAGCGCCCCGGTCAGCGCGAAGCCTGCGTAGGCCGCGAAGATCCGGGGCTTGACCAGTGCCCAGACCGCGACGGCGGCGGGGATGCAGCTGACGCCGCCCGCGATGACAAAGCTCATGGCCGCCCCCGGAGCCATGCCCTGTTGCAGCAGGGCGTCGACCAGCGGCACGGCGGCATAGCCGTTCAGGTAGGCCGGCGCCCCGACAAGGGCCCCCATGAGCACCGGCCACAGCCCGGTGCCGCCCAGCACCCCGGCGATGGTCTCTGCCGGGATATAGCGCAGCATCACCGCTTCGATGACATAGGCCAGCGTCAGCCACTTCAGCAGGAACAGGCCATTGGTCAGCGCCGTTTCGCGGAAGGTCTCGCGCCGGGCCGGATCCTGCCAGAAGCGCCAGACCGGCTGCCCGCCGAAGGGTTTCTGCACCGCGCAGCAGCCGCCGACCTTGGGCTGCGCGCGCAGCGGGTCGCGGAAGACCACGGTGCCCGCGAAGGCCCGGGTGCCGAAGCCGCCCAGCAGCCCCAGCCCGATGGCGGCCAGCGCCTTGGCCAGCGCGAAGTCCAGCCCCAGCGTTCCGGCGGTGATCGTGAACATCGCCGGGTCCATCAGCGGCGAGGCCAGCCAGAAGGCCATGACCGCGCTCAGCGGCGCCCCCACCGCCAGCAGGGCCGCGATGAAGGGGATGACCTCGCAGGAACAGAAGGGCGACAGCCCGCCCAGGGCCGCGGCCATCACGATCATCCGCGTTTCGCGCCCCTCGAAGGCGCGCGCCAGCAGGGATTCCGCCCCCGAGGCTTTCAGGAAGGCGACGGCGAAGACGGCGAAAAGGATGAAGGGCGCGGTATGCAGCAGGGCGTTCGCGGTGAAGGTGACTGTCGGCCAGGCCTGCGGCGGGTCCAGCAGCGCAACCGCGCCAAGGATCAGGGCCGAGGTAAGCCAGGCCTTGGGCAACCGGGGCAGGCGGGACGCGGTGGCGGCGGATGTCTCAGCCATGATCGTGAACTCCGGAGGGGCGGCCGATATCGGCGCAGCAATGTTGCAGAAGGTAATCGGAGAGCGCCCGGACTTCCTCAAAATCGGCGCCCGCGCAGATGGTGGACCGGCCCTGCCGCTCTTGCCGGACCAGACCGGCGGCGGCGAGGATCTTCAGGTGATGGGTCAGCGTCGAGCCGGTGATGCCGCAGCGCTGCCCGAGGTCGCCGATGCTCAGCCCCTCGGGGCCGGACCGGACAAGGGCGTGCAGGACGGCAAGACGTTGTTCGGACCCAAGCGCCGCGAATTTCGAGGCGGCGGTCGACAGGGTCAGCAGGGCGGGGGGCGAGTCATTCATTTTCATGATTCTAGATTTCTAGAAATGTGGCTGCGTGTCAACTCTCGTTTCAAGGTTTGTCGAAGTATCGGCCTTTCACCGGCGCGCGCCTTGCCCTACCTTCTGGCCGATGACGGATCTTGCCACACGCATCCGCGCCTGCACCCTTTGTGCCGAGCGCTTTGCCGCAACCGAGACGGCCCACCACCCGCGCCCGGTGCTGCGGGTCGCGCCGACGGCGCGGCTGCTGATCGCCGGGCAGGCGCCGGGCGCGCGGGTCCATGCCTCTGGCACACCCTTCACAGACCCCTCGGGCGACCGCCTGCGCGACTGGCTGGGGCTGGACGAGGCCGCCTTCTACGACAGCAGCCGCGTCGCCATCCTGCCCATGGCTTTCTGCTTTCCCGGCTACCGCAGGGGCGCCGACCTGCCGCCGCCGCCGATCTGCGCGCGGACCTGGCGGGCGTCGGTGATGCAGGGCCTGCCCAACCTGCGCCTGATCCTGCCGATCGGCGGCCCGGCGCAACGCTGGCATCTTGGCACCCGCGAGGGCGTCACCGCCACCGTCCTGCGCTGGCGCGACTTTCTGCCCGGGGCGATCCCCTTGCCGCATCCGTCCTGGCGCAATACCGGGTGGCTGAAGCGAAACCCCTGGTTCGCGGCAGAGCTTCTGCCGGTGCTCCGGGCGCGCGTGGCAGAGGTGCTTTCATGACGACGACCCCGCTCGATACGGCGCATGCCGCGATGGAAACCACGGGCAGCGATGCCGCCCGCTTGCGGTTCTACGATACGCTCGCGGGCGCGGAGCTCTTCCTGATGCTGACGACGGAGCCACAGGGCGCGGATATCGCCCCGGAGGTCTTCGAGATCGAGGGCACGCAATACGTGCTGGCCTTCGACCTAGAGGACCGCCTGGCGGGCTTTGCCGGGCGCGCCGTGCCCTATGCCGCGCTGTCCGGGCGCGCGCTGGCGGGGATGCTGGCGCCGCAGGGTTTCGGGCTGGCGCTGAATCTCGAACAGGGGGCCTCTCAGACGCTTCTGCCGCCCGAGGCGCTGGTCTGGCTGGTCGAGACGCTGGGCACCGGCCCCGAGGCTGCGGAGGCGCGCGCCGAAGAGTTTTCCGCCCCGCAGGTGCCGGAGGTGCTGGTGACGGCGCTGGATGCAAAGCTGGCCGGGGCCGCCGGGCTGGCACGGCGCGCCTACCTGGCCGCCGTGGTCTACGAAGGCGGCGGTCGCGGGCACCTGCTTGGGATCACCGGCGTGCGTGAGGGCGCCGAGCGCGCCCTTGCGGGGGCCGTCAACGAGGCGCTGGTCTTTTCCGGGCTGGACGCGGGTGTGCTGGACGTGGCCTTCTTGGCGGACAGCGATCCGCTGACCGCCGCGCTGGCGCGGGTGGCATTGCGCTTCGACCTGCCGGAACCCGAAACGCCGAAGGTCGCGGTCGAACGCGCCGCGCCGGGCAGCGACCCGGACAAGCCGCCGAAGCTGCGGTAGCCCCGGCAGGCGGCGGCCCGTGTCGCGGTCCCGTGGAAGGGGCCGGGCAAGCGCGCGCCCGGTCAACGAAATGCTGAGGAAACGTCCCTCTCCCTACCGCCCTCCATCCTGAGGCGATTCGGTTAAGCACGGGTTCATGAGTTCATGGGGGCACGCGTTCATGCGTTCTCCGTTTCCCGCAGTCCCGGCGCTGGCGAAGGTCGGTCCCAAGCGGCGCGCCTGCGCCCAGGCCGGGGTGACGCTGCGCCCAGGGCTCTCCGCTCGGCAGGGTCAGCCCGCCAGTTCATCGCGCAGGCAGGGCAGGGGGTCGCCCGGGGCGGGCGTCGCCTCCCACACGGCGCGGGCGATGGCGCGGGCAAGGCACAGGCTGGCCGCATGGCCCGCCTGCGCCAGTTGCGCCGCCGGGTCTTCCAGCCTGCGCGACCCCGTGCCAAGCGCGAAGACCAGGTCCCCGTCCATCGGCGTATGCGAGGGCACGATGGCCCGGGCCAGCCCGTCATGCGCCGCCACCGCCAGCCGGTGACACTGCGCCTTGTCCAGCGCGAGATCGCATCCCACGATGGCGATCGTCGTGTTGCCCTGCATCGCCATGGCCTGCGCCTTGCGGCTGGGCGGCATCGGGGCAAAGCCCGCCGGATCGGGGCCGAGCCCGCCGAATTCCGTGCCGAACTCGAAGGGGGCCGCCCAGAAATGCCGCCCGGAGGGCGTGGTGACGCTGCCGATGGGGTTCACCGCCACCAGCGCGCCCACCGTGGTGCCGTCGTCGAGGATCAGGCTCGCCGATCCCAGCCCGCCCTTGTGCATCGCCGTCTGCGCGCCGGTCCCGGCGCCGTGGCTGCCAAGGGCGAACCGCGTTGCCGCCTGTTGCAGCGCCGCCCGGCCAAGCGCCGGGTAGGGGTTGTCGGACCAGTCCTTGTCGCCGCCGTTGAGCAGGTCGAAGAGGATCGCGGCGGGCACCAGCGGTACCCGGGCCGACAGCACCGGGAAGCCGCGCCCCATGGCATGCAGCGCATCCATCACCCCCTGGGCCGAGGCAAGGCCGAAGGCGCTGCCGCCCGACAGCACGAGGGCATCGACGCCGGGCGCCATCTTGTCCGGCGCCAGAAGGTCGGTTTCGCGTGTGCCCGGCGCGCCGCCGTGGACCGCGACCGAGGCCACGAAGGGCGCATCGCCGAGCAGCACGGTGCAGCCCGACTTCAGCGCGGCATCCTGGGCATTGCCGACGCGCAGGCCCGGAATATCGGTGATCAGGTTCTGGGGTCCGGGGTGCATGGCAGGCTCCTGTGTCGTGCGCCAGACTCGGGCGCGCGGCGGGGAAAGACAAGGGGCGCCGTGGTCCGTGCGCCGGGTGCATCCGGGATGCCTCCGCGACCGGTGTGGGCGTGCGACAGGTTCCGTCCGGGTCGGCGGGGCACCGCAGGGTCGGGGTCACGCCAGCGTGCACCGGGCGTCCCCGTGTGGGCTGGGTGGAGGCTGTCCCCGCCGGTCTTCTCCGCGCCCTGCCCCTGCCGCAAGCCCCCCACGGTGCAGACGATCAGCCCGCCCGGCGTCCCGGCAGGCGCGGCGTGGCGGCCAGAAGGGCGCGGGTGTAGGGGTGCTGCGGGTCGGAAAAGACCTGCTCTGCCGGGCCGTCCTCGACGATCTGTCCGGCCCGCATCACCAGCACCCGGTCGCAGATGGCGCGCACCACCGATAGGTCGTGGCTGATGAACAGCCAGCCCAGTCCGGTTGTCCCGGCCAGCGCCGCCAGCAGGTCGAGGATCTGCGCCCGCACCCGCACGTCCAGCGCCGAGACCGCCTCGTCGAAGACGATCATCTCGGGGCGGATCATCAGCGCGCGGGCGATGGCAAGGCGCTGCCGCTGCCCGCCCGAGAAGGCATGGATGTGGCGGCCCAGCATATCCGGCGACAGGCCCACGGCCGTCAGCGCCTCGGCCAGCGCCTGATGCCGGGCCTCGCCCCGGGGCGGGGTGCGGCGCAGGTGAAAGGGCTCGCCCAGCAGCCGCGCGACCCGGTGGCGCGGGTTGAAAGAGCCGTAGGGGTCCTGAAACACCGCCTGAATGCGCCGGTGCCGATGCGGATCGCCATCCGCCAGCGCGATCCGGCCCTCTGCCGTCGGCTCCAGCCCCAGTATGGCGCGGGCGAGGGTGGACTTGCCGCAACCGGATTCGCCCACCAGACCGACCCGCTCGCCCGCATGCAGCGTCAGCGAGACCGAACGGACCGCCTCGAACACCGGGGCGCGGGCCAGCGGGTGCGGGCGCGGCAGCCGGTAGTGGCAGGATACCCGGTCCAGCCGCAGGAAGGGCGCCCCGGGGCGCGGCGGCGGCAGCGTGGCCGTATGGGTCGAGGCCGCCAGAAGGGCCTGCGTGTAGGGATGGCGCGGCGCGGCCAGAAGCGTGGCGGCCGGTCCCTGTTCGACCACGCGCCCGGCCTGCATGACGGCGATGCGGTTGGCCATTCCGGCCACGACGGCAAGATCGTGGGTGATCATCAGAAGCGCCATGCCCTCGGAGCGGGTCAGCGACTTCAGCAGGTCGAGGATCTGCGCCTGCGTGGTGACGTCCAGGGCCGTGGTCGGCTCGTCGGCGATCAGCAGGCGCGGGCGGTTGGCCACCGCCATGGCGATGACGACGCGCTGCCGCTGACCGCCCGACAGCTCGTGCGGATAGCGCGAGGGCGGCACCGACAGGCCGACGCGGTCGAGCAGGGCGCGCACCCGGGCCCGGGCCTCGGCGCGCCGGGGCGGCACATGGCCGGGGCGGGGCAGGCGCAGCACCTCTTCGATCTGGTCGCCGATGGTCTGCACCGGGTTCAGCGCGCTCATCGGCTCCTGAAAGACCAGCCCGATCTCCGACCCGCGCAGGGCGCGCATGTGCCGGTCCGGCAGGCCGCGCAGATCGCGGCCCCGGAACAGCACCGCGCCCCCGGCCTCTGCTACCGGCGGCAGCAGGCCCATGACCGCCAGCGCCGTCAGGCTCTTGCCGGACCCGGATTCGCCGGTCAGCGCCAGCGTCTCGCCCTCGGCCAGCGTCAGGTTCACCCCGTCGACCGCCGCCGTGCCGCCAAAGCGCACCGACAGGCCCTGCACCTGCAACAGCGTCATGCCCGCAGCGCCCGCATTCGGGGGTCCAGCGCGTCGCGCAACCCGTCGCCCAAGAGGTTCAGCCCCAGCACCATGGCCATGATCGTCAGCCCCGGCACCACCGCCACATGCGGCGCCAGCGAGACCAGCGTCTGCGCATCCGCCAGCATCCGCCCCCAGCTGGGCACCGGCGGCTGCGCGCCAAGGCCGACGTAGGACAGCCCCGCTTCGGCCAGAATGCCCAGCGAGAACTGGATGGTGCCCTGCACGATCAGCAGGTTCATCAGGTTGGGCAGGATGTGCTCCGCCCCGATGCGCGCGCCGCGCTTGCCCGAGAGCCGCGCCGCCTTGACGAAGTCGCGCTGCCAAAGCCCCATGGCGGCGCCGCGCGTCAGCCGGGCAAAGACCGGCACGTTGAAGATGCCGATGGCGATGATCGCGTTGACGGCGCCGGGGCCGAAGGTGGCGGTGATCAGGATCGCGATCACGAGGCTGGGGAAGGCAAAGACCAGATCTGCCGAGCGCGAGATCACCTCGTCCAGCCAGCCGCCGGCATGGGCTGCCGCCGTCAGGCCCAAGGGCACGCCGAGGCCCATGCCGATGCCCACCGCCACCAGCGCCACGGCGATGGTGGTCCGCGCGCCGACCATCAGCATCGACAGGATGTCCCGCCCGAAATGGTCCGTGCCCAGCCAATGCGTGCCCGAGGGCGGCAGAAGCCGGTCGGGGATCGCCATGGTCGTGACGTCTCCGGGCGTCCAGACGAAGGACAACGCCGCGGCGGCAAGAAAGACCGCGGTGATCGCGGCGCCAAGGATCAGCGGGCGGTTCATCGCCGCCGCCTCAGCCGGGGATCGGCCACCGCATAGGCGAGGTCGGTCAGGAAGGTCACGGCGATGACCGCGAAGACCAGCAGCATCACGGTGCTTTCCACCACGATCAGGTCGCGCTGGCCGATGGCCTGAAAGATCAGCCGCCCGAGGCCGGGCAGGTAGAAGACCTGTTCGATGATGATGGCCCCCGCCAGCAGGAACGAGAATTGCAGGCCGATCAGCGTCAGCACCGGGATCAGGGCATTGCGCAGCCCGTGCCGCCACAGAGCCTGAAAGGGCGACAGCCCCTTGGCGCGGGCGGTGCGGATGTAATCCTCGCCCAGCGTGTCGATCAGCGAGGAGCGCAGGACGCGGGTCAGGATTGCCGCCTGCGGTAGCGCCAGCGCCACGGCGGGCAGGGTCAGGGCGCGCAGCGCCTGCAGGGGATCGTCCCAGCCCGGGAAACCGCCCGAGGGGAACAGCCGCCAGGTGATGGCGAAGCCCAGCACCAGCAGCATGGCGAACCAGAAGTTGGGCACCGCGATGCCGACCTGCGTGGCGGCGAGCACGCCCATGTCGGCGCCCCGCCCCCGGCGCGCGGCGGCAAGGATGCCCGCGGGCAGCGCCATCAGAACCGCCAGCGCCAGCGCATAAAGCGTCAGCGGCAGCGAGACCCAGAGCCGGTCCGCGATCATCCCGGCGACCGGCGTGCGGTAGGTGTAGGAGGTGCCGAAGTCTCCGCCCAGCATGCCCGTGACCCATGTGGCGTAGCGCGCCAGCCGCCCCTGATCGAGCCCCAGCTCGGCCCGCAGCGCGGCGACCGTGTCGGGCTGCGCGTTCATGCCCAGCATGTAGGCGGCGGGATCGCCCGGCACGACCTCGATGGCGAGGAAGATGACCACCGAGGCGACCGCAAGGCTGAGGATCAGCGAGACAAGACGGCGGGTCAGGTAGGTCAGCATGGCGTCCCGTTCAGGCGTTCCGATGCCGCTTGAACCACAGCCGCGCGGCGATGTCACGCATGGCTGGCGCGGGGCCGGTCGCTGCGGGTCCACGGCGGGCGGTGGGCCGCAGGCCCGCCCTGCGGGCCGTCACGCTGCCAGGATCGGGCGGCTGTCGGGCCTGCGCGCCCTTGCCGCCGTCGCGGTGCGAGAGGCGGGGGCGAGGCGCCCCGCCCCGGCAGGGCGCCGCAGGGATCGATGCGCCGGAGCGTCCGGGCCGATCACTCGGCCCAGCTGACCCCGGTCAGGTCGGTCGCCTGCGTCGGCTGGTTCTGCCAGAGGCCCTGAAGCCGCGCGTCCGCCACCGTCGGGAAGGACAGCTGGAAGAGGTAGGCGTTGACGTGGTCCTCTGCGATCATCTCCTGCGCCTGCTTCAGCAGGGCAGAGCGTTCGTCCGGGGCGGCCGTGGCGGTCAGATCGGCCATGAGCTGCCGGAACTCGGGGCGGGCGTAGGAGAAGTAATAATCCTCGCGGGCGTAGATGTTGATGTCCATCGGCTCCGTATGGCTGACGATGGTCAGGTCGAAGTCCTTGCCGCGAAACACCTCTTCCAGCCACTGCGCCCATTCGACATTGGTGATCTGCGTCTCGATCCCGACCTGCCGCAGCTGCGCGGCAATGATCTCTCCGCCCCGGCGCGCGTAGGAGGGCGGCGGCAGTTTCAGCGTCAGGGTCAGCCCCTCGGCGATCCCGGCCTCGGCCAGAAGGCGCTTTGCCTCTTCCGGGTCGTAGGCGGAGCCTGCCGTCAGGTCGACGTAATCCGGGTTGTGCGGGGCGAAATGCGTGCCGATGGGCGTGCCAAGGCCGAACATGGCGCCGTCGATGATCGCCTGCCGGTCGATGGCATGGGAAATGGCCGCGCGCACCTTGGGGTCATCCAGCGGCGCCTTGGCGTTGTTCATGGCAAGGATGGTCTCGCCCTCGGTCGAACCCAGCAGCACCTGAAAGCGCGGATCCGCCTGAAATTGCGGGATGTTCTCGGGGGCGGGGAAGCCCGCGAAGGCGTCGATGTCCTGCGCCATCATCGCGGCGAAAGCCGCCGTGGGGTCCGAGATGAACTTGAAGGTCGCCTCTGACAGGGCCGGTTTCTCGCCCCAGTAGCCCTCGTATGCGACCAGCGTGATGCTGTCGCCCTGCACC
Source organism: Ponticoccus sp. (in: a-proteobacteria) (assembly GCF_048381735.1). NCBI lineage: Bacteria > Pseudomonadati > Pseudomonadota > Alphaproteobacteria > Rhodobacterales > Roseobacteraceae > Ponticoccus > Ponticoccus sp. (in: a-proteobacteria). The sequence goes on along the minus strand of NZ_JBLXGL010000007.1, from coordinate 174,249 downwards.
CAGTCGCGGAACAGGAAGGGGCCGGTGCCCACGGGCGTCTGCTTGATGCCGTCGATGCTTTCGGGCGCGACGATCACCGCGTCGCCCCATGCGAGGTTGAACAGCAGCGCGCCGTCGGGCTCGCGCAGCGCGATGGCCACGGTGTCGGGGCCGGTGGCGGTGACGCTGTCGATCCCCTCGTACAGCGCCTTCTGCGCGTTGGTGCTGTCCTCGGCGCGCGCGCGGTCGAGGGTGAAGACCACGTCCTCGGCGTCGAATTCGGTGCCGTCGTGGAAGGTCACGCCCTCTTGCAGGGTGAAGGTATAGGTCAGCCCGTCCTCGGAAATCTCCCAGCTCTTGGCCAGCGCGGGCACCACCTCGCCGGTTTCGGTGAAACGGGTCAGCCCCTCGAAGACATTGGCATAAAGCACCGAATCGATGGCGCCCGCGGCGGCGGAGGTCGGGTCGAGATGCGGCGGCTCCAGTTGCAGGGCGATGGTCAGGTCGGTCTGCTGGGCACTGGCTGCGGTGGCGGCAAGCGCCAGAGAGGCAAGGGCGGCACGGAGGGGCATGGCGGAACTCCTGTTGCGGTCCGCCCGACTGTCGCCGGTTTCCCGGGCCGCTTCAAGGTGCCGTGGCGGGGCGGCCACAATCGGCCACTGGCGCCGCGCCGCAGCATCTGCTATTTCCGCGCAACATTATTGCGCGGAGGAGGCGGCAATGAGTGCGACGGCAAGGAAGACGGCCCCGATGCCCATGGATATCCGGGCCCGCAAGGGGGGCGCGCCCCTCGTCAGCCTGACGGCCTATACGACGCCGATGGCACAGTTCATGGATGCCCATGTGGATTTCGTGCTGGTCGGCGACAGCGTCGGCATGGTGCTGCACGGGCTGACCTCGACGCTGGACGTGACGATGGAGATGATGATCCTGCACGGGCAGGCGGTGCGGCGCGGCCTGAGCCGGGCGATGATGGTCGTCGACCTGCCCTTCGGCGCCTACGAGGAAAGCCCCCAGCAGGCCTTTCGCAACGCCGCGCGGCTGATGCGCGAGACCGGGGCGGGCGCGGTGAAGCTGGAAGGCGGGATGCAGATGGCCGAGACCATCGGCTTTCTGACCCAGCGCGGCGTGCCGGTCATGGCGCATATCGGCCTGACGCCGCAGGCGATCCACACGCTGGGCGGCTACAGGGTGCAGGGGCGCGGCGAGGATGCCGCGCAGATGATGGCCGATGCCCGCGCGGTGGCGCAGGCCGGCGCCTTTGCCCTGGTGCTGGAGAAGGTGCCCGAGCGGCTGGCCGACCGCATCACCGCAGAGGTGGCGATCCCGACCATCGGCATCGGCGCCTCGGCGGGCTGTGACGGGCAGATCCTCGTGGTTGACGACATGCTGGGGCTGTTCACCGCCTTCAAGGCCAAGTTCGTGAAACGCTTCGCCACGCTGGGCGAGCAGGCCGAGGCGGCGATTGCCGAGTACGCGGCGGCGGTGCGGGCGCGCGAGTTCCCGGCGGCAGAGCATGTGTTCTCGGACAAGGCGCCGGAGGGCGGGGCATGATGGCAGGGGCAAGGATCGTCGGGCAGGCGCGGCCCCCGGTGCTGCGGTCGAAGGCGGCCCTGCGCGAGGCGGTGGGCCGCTGGCAGGCCGCCGGAGAGGTCGTGGGCCTGGTGCCGACCATGGGCGCCCTGCACGAGGGGCATCTGAGCCTTGTCCGCGCAGCAGAGGCCAGCTGCGACCGCGTGGTGGTGACGATCTTCGTGAACCCGGCGCAGTTCAACAGCCCCACGGACCTCGAAAACTATCCGCGCACCGAAGAGCGGGACGCCGAGACGCTGGCGCGCTGCCGGGTCGATGCGATCTATGCGCCGCCGGTGTCCGAGATCTACCCGCAGGGCTTCTGCACCACGGTCTCCGTGGCGGGGCTGACCGATGTCCTGTGCGGCGCGCACCGGCCCGGGCATTTCGACGGGGTGGCCACGGTGGTGACGAAGCTCTTCACCCAGACCCGGGCGGACCGGGCCTTCTTCGGTGAGAAGGATTTCCAGCAGTTGCAGGTGATCCGCCGGATGGTCCGCGATCTGGATCTGGAGGTCGAGGTGCTGGGCTGTCCGACAATGCGGGAAGAGGACGGCCTGGCCATGTCCTCGCGCAACCTGCTGCTGTCGGATCGTGCGCGCGCCAGGGCCCCGGCGTTGCACGCCGCCCTGCAGGAAATGGCCGAGGGGCTGCGCGCCGGAGGCAAGGCTCCGGCGCTGGCAGAGGCTGCCCGGGCGCGGATGCTGGCGGCGGGCTTCACCGAAGTCGATTACATCGACCTGCGGGCCTGCGACGACCTGTCGGTGCTGGAGAGGCCCGGGCGCGAGGCGCGGCTGCTGGCCGCGGCCTGGCTGGCGGGGGTGCGCCTGATCGACAATATCGCGGTCTGAGCGGTTTCGCCCCGCCTGCAGCGGGGCGCCCGGCCGGGGGGCCTTGCCCCCCGGACCCCCCTAACCCCTTGTCTTGTTTGTCATGCCTTGCATGACAGGGGGGCTTTGCCCCGCTCGCTGCGCTCGCCCCCCAAGGGTATTTTCGGACCAAAGAAGCCGGGGGTGGTCTGTTGCCGGGGCCCGGGACACCGGGCATGGACCGGTGCGCACCTGCGGTGGCGGGCGCGTCTCGGGTCAGTCCCGGCGCAGGCGCGGGGCGGGGCCGAGGGGGATCATGCCGAAGCGCATCTGGCCCCGGTCGATGGTCAGCGGAATGTCGAGCGTGTCGGGGCGCCCGGACAGGCCTGCGGCGAGGGACAGGGCGTCCTCGACGGCATCGGTGAAGCTGTCGGGCAGCATCCCCGCCGCGCGGGCGCGGTCGATGAGGCTGCGCCAGTTCACCGCGCGCAGCGTCATGGTGCCGTCGAGGCGGCCCGCATCGTCCACGGTGACGTGTCCGGCGGCGTGCAGTTCGAGCCCCTCGACCCGGTATTCGGCCCGGGCGAGGTCGATCGCGCGCGGCATCGGCGCAGGCCCGGCGAGGTCGGCCAGCCGCAGCGGCTCTGCGAAGCTCAGCAGGGCCTGAATCGCGACCGCCTCGAGCCTGCCGTCGGTGAGCGGGCCGTCGCGGCCTGCGACGCTTTCCACCTGGATGGCGAGGCGCTGGTCCGTCGGGCTTTCGGCCCGGTGCAGGCCGGCGGTCAGCCCGGCCAGCGCGAGTGCCGTCTCTGGCCCGGCGATGTTCAGCACCTCGGCCTCGGCATTGCTGCGCAGCAGCGCCCCGTCGGCGGGATCGTGGATCACCGAGGCGCGCAGGCCCTGGGAGGTCACCGTCACGGGGCCGTCGGGCGTCTGCCAGCGCTGTTCGTCGGCAAAGGCCAGGATGTGGTGGCCGGGCTGATAGGTCAGCCCGAGGATCTGCAGGAAGGGCGCCTGCCAGCCGAAGCCGGTTTCGGGGTTGCCCAGGCGCGGTTCCTCGATGGTCACGTCGAGGCGGCTGGGAAAGCCGCGCACGCGGATCGCGGCGTAGTCCGCCTGCCAGCCTTCTTCGGCGCGCGCCTCGAACCAGCCGCGCAGGTCGGCGCGGATCGCCGAGGCCTGCCAGAACCAGAAGCCCGCCCAGCCCAGGGCCGCCAGAAGACAAGCGCCGATCAGCCGTTTCATGCCCTGCGCCCCTTTCGCTGCCGCACGGTCTGGTGTTTACAGGCGGCACCCGGAAAGGACCAGCCATGACGCTTTGGGTGTTCGGATACGCCTCTCTCTTGTGGAACCCCGGCTTTGCCGTGGCCGAGGCCGTGCCCGCGCGGCTGCACGGCTTTCGCCGCAGTTTCTGCATGTACTCGATCCACCACCGGGGCACGGAGGCCCAGCCGGGCCTGGTGCTGGCGCTTGACCCGCACGAGGGCGAGCATTGCGACGGCCTTGCCCTGCGCGCCGAAGCCGGAACCGAGGCCGAGGCGCTGGCCTACCTGCGCGACCGCGAACTGGTTTCTTCTGCCTATCTGGAGCAAACCGTGCCGCTGGCGCTGAACGACCGGCGGCGGGTCGAGGCGGTGGCCTATGTGATCGACCCGCATCACGTGCAATATTGCGATCTGCCGCTGGAGGAACAGGCGCGGCTGATCGCGCGCGCCCACGGCGGGCGCGGGCCGAATACCGAATACCTCTACAACACCGCGCAGCACCTCGAAGAGATGGGCGTGCCGGATGCCGACCTGCGCTGGCTGGTGCGTGAGGTGCGCGCCCTGACCGCCCCGGGCTGAGCGCCGCGCGGGGGCTGTATCAAATTCGCGGCATCTGCCCGCTGGCGGGGCGGAGATCCGCATAACGCCTTGGCTCTGCGGTGCCAAACCCGTAGGGATGAGACAGCGAAACCACAGGACTAGGGACGCGATGGACCTGCCCGACCGCGAGGCCGCGCCGCATTTCAGCCAACCCGTGCGCCAGGTCGTCCTGATGCTGGCCGTGATCGGGCTGTCGGGTCTTGGCGCCTTCCTTGCCCTGCCCAGCGTGCTGCCGGTCTTTGAAGCGAACCCCTACCTGAACGGCTTCATCCTCTTCGTCTTCGCCCTGGGTGTGCTGGCCTGCTTCTGGCAGGTCGTGCAGCTGATCCATTCGGTCCGCTGGATCGAGCGCTTCACCGCCAAGGGCGATCAGGGCGTGCGGGCCGAGGCGCCGACCATGCTGGCGCCGCTGGCCGCCCTGCTGGGGCGGCGCCGCGACAAGCGGATGCAGATCAACACCACCTCGACCCGATCGATCCTCGATTCCGTCGCCACCCGCATCGACGAGGCGCGCGACGTCACGCGCTACATCGTCTCGCTGCTGATCTTCCTTGGCCTTCTGGGCACCTTCTACGGGCTGGCGACCACCGTCCCCGCGCTGGTCGAAACCATCCAGTCGCTGGCGCCGTCAGAGGGCGAAAGCGGCGTCGCGGTCTTCGGGCGCCTGATGACCGGGCTGGAAAGCCAGCTTGGCGGCATGGGCGTGGCCTTCGCCTCGTCGCTGCTGGGCCTTGCCTGTTCGCTGGTCGTGGGCCTTCTGGAGCTGTTCGCCGGTCACGGCCAGAACCGGTTTTACCGCGAGCTGGAGGAATGGCTGTCCTCGATCACCAAGCTGGGCTTTTCGTCCGACACCGAGGGGCCGGATCTTGGCGCGGCGGGCATCGTGCTGGACCAGATGGCCGAGCAGATGGAACGCCTGCAATCGCTGTTCGTCGAAAGCCAGCAGGGCCGGGCCGAGGTTGACGAACGGCTTGCCCAGCTGGCCGACAGCGTCGAGCGCCTGACCGAGCGGATCGAGGCGACCGCGCCCTCTGCCGCCTCTCTGGCGCGGATCGCGGACGGGCAGGAAAACCTTGCCGATGCCATCCGCGAGAAGGAATCGACCGAGGGGCTGGATGCGGAAAGCCGCATGCGCCTGCGGTCCATCGATGTGCAGATGCTGCGCATCCTCGAGGAAATCAGCGCCGGCCGGCAGGAAAGCATGGCCGAACTGCGCACCGACATCGCGGCGCTGACGCGCGCGCTGGGGGTCACCCGGAACACGCGTCCCCGCGGAGAGGGGTAGGCCATGGCCCTGTCCCGACGCACCGGCGCGCGCTTTCAGGCCAATATCTGGCCGGGCTTCGTCGATGCGATGACGGGGCTGCTGCTGGTCCTGACCTTCGTGCTGTCGATCTTCATGGTGATCCAGTTCGTCCTGAACGAGACGATCTCGGGGCAGGAAACCGAGCTGAATTCCCTGTCGGACGAGCTGGCCGCTCTGGCAGAGGCGCTGGGCGTGCAGGAACGGCGCAATACCGCGCTGAACTCGGAACTGGGCAGCCTGCAATCGACGCTGGACGACCGCGACACGCGGCTGACCGAGGCCGAAAGCCTGATCGCCGCGCTGACCGCGACGCGCGACCGGCAGGCGGCGGAACTGGATGCGGCCTCGGCGCGGATCGACGACTTCGAGGCCCGCGTGGCGGCCCTGCTGGTGGAACGCGACAGCGCGCAGGCCGACCTTGCCGATGCCGCCGCCGCCCACGATGCGCTGGCCGCCGAGCGCGACTCGCTGAATGCCGCGTTGGCGCAGGCACAGGGGGAAATCGACGCGCAGGAAGAGGCCGCGGCCCTTGCCGCCGCGCGCCGCAAGGCGCTGGATGCGCTGGTTGCCGACCTGCGCGCCCGGAACGCCGACCGCGAGGCCCGCATCGGGGCGTTGAGTGCAGAGGTCGATGACCTTCAGGCCGACCTGACCGAGGAGGAAGCGCAGCGGCTGGCCGAGGCCGAGGCCGCCAAGGCCCTGCGCGCAAGGCTTCAGGACGCGAATGCCGAACTGACCGCCATGACCATGGCGCTGGAGGAAGAGCGGGCGCGGGCGGAAGAGACGCTGACCCTGCTGGCCGCCGCCCGCGAGGCCGAGGACGACCTGAACGCGCAGCTGGCCGCCGCGCTTCTGGCGGGCCAGCAGGAGGGCACCGCCCTGCAATCGCGCATCGACGCGCTGGAGGCAGAGCTGGCCCAGGCCCGCCGTGCCGAGGCCGAGGCCAATGCCCGGCTGGCGGATACGCTGGAGGAGGGCGAGGCCGAGGCGCAGGATCTTCAGACGCAACTGGACGGGGCGACCGCCCGGATCATCACGCTGGAGGCCACACTGGCCGATGCCCGCTCCGAAGGGGCGGTGGCGGATGAGCGGATGTCGGACCTGCGCTCGGAACTGGAAGCGGCCCGCGCCGGACAGCGCGCCGTCGAGGCCGAGCTTGCCGCCGAGACCCGCGCGCGCGCGGCGTCAGAGCGCGATCTGGCCGCCCTGCGCACCGATGCGGAGGCACGCGAAACCCGGCTGACCGACCTTTCGGCGCAACTGGCGCAGGCCCTGGCGCGGATCGCCGAGGCAGAGGCGCTGGAGACCGAACTGGAGGCCTTGCGCGCCCGCAACGCGGCGCTTGTCACCCGCCTGTCGAACGCCGAGGGACAGGCCGCTGACCGCGCCACCCTGCTGGACGACCTGAGGGCAGAGCGCGACCGGCTGGACAGCCAGTTGGGCGTGGTGCGCGGCGCGCTGGCCGATGCCCGCGCCGAGGCCGAGACCGCGCAGGACCGGATCGCGGGGCTGAGCGCGCAGCTTTCCGCGGGTGACGACCGCGAGGGTGCGCAAAGCGACCGCATAGAGGCGCTGCGCGGCGAGGCGGCCCGTCTGCGCGCGCAGCTCGACGCCACGCAGAAGCGGGCCGAGGATCGCGGCGCGCGGATCGAACGGCTGCAGGCGCAGAACGACGCGCTGTCGGCCGATCTTGCCCGCATGGGGGGCGCCGAGGCGGAACAGGAGGCGGTGAAGTCCGCGCTGGAGGCCTCGCGCATGCGGCTGGCCGAGCTGCAGGAAGAGGTCGACGGCCTGCGCGATCGCGACGCGCGGCGCGACGGGCTGGTGGCCGACCTGCGCCAGCGCCTGGCCGAGGCCGAGGCCCGCGCCAGCGCCAATGCCGACGACAGCCGGTCATTGGAGGAACAGCTTGCCTCGGCCCTTGCGGCGCGGCTGGCCGCCGAAACCGATGCCCAGACCGTGCGCGACGACCTGACCGCCGCGCTGGCCGCGCAGAAGGCGGCAGAGGTCGCCGCCGAAGACCGGCTGGAGCGCGCCGAGGCGCGGCAGGTGTTGCTGGCAGAGGCGCGCGAGAAGCTGGCGCAATCCTCCGAACGCGCGACCAAGGCGGAGTTGCAGGTCGAGGCGCTGAACCAGAACGTGTCGGAACTGCGCCGCCAGCTTGGCCAGTTGCAGGCGCTTCTGGACGATGCGCAGGCCCGCGACGCGGCGGCCAAGGTGCGGCTGGAGAACCTCGGGTCGGAACTGAACGCGGCCATTGCCCGCGTCGCACAGGAAGAGCGCCGCCGCCGCCAGCTGGAAGAGGAACGTGCCCGGCGGCTGGAAGAGGAAAAGCGCGACCTCGAACGCTATCGCTCGGAGTTCTTCGGGCGGCTGCGCGAGGTGGTGGGCGACCGCGAGGGCCTGCAGATCCAGGGCGACCGCTTCGTGTTCTCCTCCGAGGTGCTGTTTGAGCAGGGCTCTGCCGACCTGTCCGCGGCGGGGCGGCGCGAGATTGCCAAGGTGGCGAATATCCTGCGTGCCATCGCCTCTGACATCCCCGAGGGCATTGACTGGGTGATCCGGGTGGACGGCCATACCGACGACCTTCCCCTGCGCCCCGGTGGCGATTTCCAGGACAACTGGGAGCTGTCGCAGGCGCGCGCCCTGTCGGTGGTGCGCGACATGATCGACAGCTACCGCATCGACCCGCGTCGGCTGGCGGCGAACGGCTTTGGCCAGTGGCAGCCGGTGGCCGAGGGCAGCAGTGCTGCGGCCCGCGCCCAGAACCGCAGGATCGAGTTGAAGCTGACAGAACGCTGACAGAACGCGGACCGGCCTGGGTTCTTGCCTGCCGGCGGGCAGGGCAGGGCGGCGGCGTGAGCACGGCAGGGCAGGGCGCAGGGGCCCCTGTTTTCGCGGACCTCTGCGGGCAGCGTGACAGCGGTCGCCGCAAAGGAAGTCGCCGCAAAGGAAAAGGGGCGCCCCGGAAGGCGCCCCTTTCTGAAAAGGTCGGGATCAGTCCGCCGTCAGCAGCGGCGGCTTCTTCGAGCTGAGGCGCGGGTTGTCCGGCCCTTCGAGGTTCAGCACCAGCTCGCCGTCCTTGACGGCGACCTTGACGACGCCGCCCTTGGTCAGCTTGCCGAAGAGCAGTTCCTCTGCCAGCGGCTTCTTGATGTTTTCCTGGATCACGCGGCCCAGCGGACGCGCGCCCATCTTCTCGTCGTAGCCGCGTTCCGCCAGCCATTCCGCCGCCGGTTTGGTCAGCTCGATGGTCACGTTGCGATCCATCAGCTGCGCTTCGAGTTGCAGCACGAACTTCTCGACCACCTGCAGGATCGTGTCCTTGGGCAGCGGCTGGAAGCTGATCACCGCGTCCAGGCGGTTGCGGAATTCCGGCGTGAAGGTCCGCTCGATGGCGGCGGTATCCTCGCCCTCGCGGCGGTCGCGACCGAAGCCGATGGCGGCCTTGGCCATGTCGGCGGCGCCCGCGTTCGAGGTCATGATCAGGATCACGTTGCGGAAATCCACGGACCGCCCGTTGTGGTCGGTCAGCGTGCCGTGGTCCATCACCTGCAACAGGATGTTGAACACGTCCGGGTGCGCCTTCTCGATCTCGTCGAGCAGGAGCACGCAGTGCGGATGCTGGTCCACGCCATCGGTCAGCTGGCCGCCCTGGTCGAAACCGACATAGCCCGGAGGCGCACCGATCAGGCGGCTGACGGCGTGCTTCTCCATGTACTCGGACATGTCGAAGCGCAGCAGTTCAACCCCCAGGGTGGAGGCCAGCTGCTTGGCCACCTCGGTCTTGCCGACGCCGGTCGGACCCGCAAACAGGTAGTTGCCGATGGGCTTCTCGGGCTCGCGCAGACCGGCGCGGGCCAGCTTGATCGCGCTGGACAGGGCGGTGATCGCCGGATCCTGCCCGAAGACCACGCGCTTCAGCGTGACCTCGAGATCCTTCAGCACCTCTGCGTCGTCCTTGGACACGTTCTTCGGCGGAATGCGGGCGATCTTGGCCACGACGGCCTCGATCTCCTTGGTGCCGATGGTCTTGCGGCGCTTGCTTTCGACAACCAGATGCTGGGCCGCACCGGCCTCGTCGATGACGTCGATGGCCTTGTCCGGCAGCTTGCGGTCGTTGATGTAGCGCGCCGAAAGCTCCACCGCGGTCTTCACCGCCTCGGCGGTGTATTTCACGCCGTGGTGATCCTCGAAATAGGGCTTCAGGCCCTTGAGGATCTTGATCGTGTCCTCGACCGTCGGCTCGTTCACGTCGATCTTCTGGAAACGGCGCGACAGGGCGCGGTCCTTCTCGAAGTGCTGGCGGAACTCCTTGTAGGTGGTCGAGCCCATGGTGCGCAGCTTGCCGCCCTGAAGCGCGGGCTTCAGCAGGTTCGACGCATCCATGGCGCCGCCAGAGGTCGCGCCGGCGCCGATCACGGTGTGGATCTCGTCGATGAAGAGCACCGCGTCGGGGTGTTCCTCAAGCTCTGTCACCACGGCCTTCAGCCGCTCTTCGAAGTCGCCGCGGTAGCGGGTGCCGGCCAGCAGCGCGCCCATGTCGAGCGAGTAGATCGTGGTCTGCGACAGCACCTCGGGCACCTCGCCGGTGACGATCTTGCGGGCCAGCCCCTCGGCGATGGCGGTCTTGCCGACGCCCGGGTCGCCCACCAGAAGCGGGTTGTTCTTGCGGCGGCGGCACAGCACCTGGATGCAGCGCTCGACCTCGAGCGCGCGGCCGATCAACGGATCGACCTCGCCCTTCTCCGCCTTCGCGTTCAGATCCACGCAGTACTTGCCCAGGGCCGATTCCTTGTCGCTGCCGGGGGCCGCGGCCTCTGCCGGTTGCGCGTCTTCCTCCGCGTCGGTCGAGCCCTGCACCGGGCGCGCCTCGCCATAGGCGGGGTTCTTGGCCACGCCGTGGGCGATGAAGTTCACCGCGTCGTAGCGGGTCATGTCCTGTTCCTGAAGGAAGTAGGCGGCGTTCGACTCGCGCTCGGCGAACATGGCGACCAGCACATTGGCGCCCGTCACCTCGGTCCGGCCAGAGGACTGCACGTGGATCGCGGCGCGCTGGATGACGCGCTGGAAGGCGGCGGTGGGCACCGCCTCTGACCCTTCGATGTCGGTCACGAGGTTGGACAGGTCTTCGTCGATGAAATCGACGAGGGTGCCGCGCAACTCTTCGGTGTCGACGGAACAGGCCTTCATCACCCGGGCGGCGTCCGGTTCGTCGATCAGCGCCAGAAGCAGGTGTTCCAGCGTTGCGAATTCGTGGCTGCGCGAGTTGGCCAGCGCCAGCGCAGAGTGAATGGCCTGCTCAAGAGTGTTCGAAAATGACGGCACGGGAGTGCTCCTCTTGTCTGCGCTGTTCCCTGAGGATCAGCATTGCCTCATAGGGTTAAGGTTTGGTCGATTAGGGCCAGTCTTCAAGTTTTTTCTGGAATGACCCACATCACAAATCACCAAAGCACCGCAACCTGCCGTGAGGTTGGTCAGAAGTTGTCCTTCCTTTTCCGGATTTCGGCAAACACCTGAACGTCGCTGGCATCGGGCATGCCGACGGCGGCTTTGACGTCCGGATGACCGGCGCGCAGGAAGGGGTTCGTGTCAAGTTCAAGGGACAGTGGAACCTGGGCGGTTGGCTCGCCCTTGGCGCGGGCCTTCGCGATCGCCTCTGCACGAGAGATAAGCGCATTGTTGCCGGGTTCAATGGTCAACGCGAAGGCCGCGTTCGAGGTGGTGTATTCGTGGCCCGAGTAGACCATGGTCTCGGGCGGCAGGGCGGCCAGCTTGGACAGGCTGTCCCACATCATTTCGGGCGTGCCCTCGAACAGCCGACCGCAGCCCAAAGCCATCAGGCTGTCGGCGGTAAAGACCGCCTTGGCGCGCGGAAAATGGAAGGCCATGTGCCCCAGCGTATGGCCGGGCACGTGCAGCGGCTCGGTGTAGCCCACACCCTCGCCGCCGTTCATGCCTTCCTCCAGCGCCATGTCCAGCGGCGGCAGCTTGTGTTCTTCGGCGCGCGGACCCATGACCTTGCAGCCGTATCTGGCGCGCAACTCCTCGACGCCCTGGACGTGGTCGGGGTGGTGGTGGGTGATCAGGATCGTGCCCAGCGACCAGCCGCGCCGGTCCAGCGCGTCGATGATCGGACCGGCCTCGGGGGCGTCGATCAGGCAGACACCGTCCGGGCCCTTGGCGATATAGGCGTAGTTGTCCGACAGACAGGGGACGGTGACGATCTCGAGGGCCATGGCATTTCCTTCAAGGCTTTGACAGGATGCGGCCAGACTGACGCATCCACCGGGAGACAGCAATGCATCTGGATGTGCAGGTGTTGCGCGATTTCTATTACCGCAGCGCGCTGGGGCGCGCCGCGCAGAAAATCGTGCGCGATCAGCTAGAGACCTTCTGGCCGGTGGCAAAGGGGCACACGGTGGTGGGCTACGGTTTTGCCACGCCGCTGCTGCGCCCCTACCTGACGGAATCGCGCCGGGTGATCGGGCTGATGCCCGCGCCGCAGGGGGTCATGTCCTGGCCCGCCGGTCTGCCGAACGTGTCGGTGCTCTGCGAGGAAACGCTTTGGCCGCTGGAAACCGGGCATGTGGACCGGCTGGTGGTGATGCACGGGCTGGAGACCTCGGAGCGGCCCTCGGAGCTTCTGGACGAGGCTTACCGCGTGCTGGGTCCGGGCGGCGAGGCGGTCTTTGTCGTGCCCAACCGCACCGGCCTGTGGGCGCGGGCCGACTGGACGCCCTTCGGCTACGGCAGGCCCTATTCGCTGGGCCAGCTCGAAGCGCAGCTGAAGCGCCACGACTTCGTGCCCGAAGCGCAGGTTTCGGTGCTGTTCCAGCCGCCCTCTACCCGGCGGTTCTGGATGAAGACCGGCCCGGTCTGGGAGAAGGTGGGCCGCGCGATCCCGGCGGTCATGGCGGGCGGCGTGATGATGGTGCTGGCCTCCAAGAAGCATCCGCCGACGCGGCGCGGTGTCGGACGGGCCGCCCGCGTCCTGAACCCGCTGGACGTGCTGACCCCGAAGCCCACCGCCGGCCGCGCCAAGCCGGTCTGACCGCCGAAACGGCGCGAAAACCGGCGTTCCGGGGGCCGCGCGGGCGATCCCGTGCAGGGGCCGGATCGACCCGCCCGGGGGCAAATCGGGCCGCCTTCGGCCCGCCGCGGACAGGGGAATCGCGGAAAGCTGCGGAAAAGTGACATTTTTCATGCCTTTACTTTGGGCGCAGATGGTCGCACCCGCCGCAACCCCCTGAAAATCGGACGTTTACCGCCAACGGTATTTGTTCTTGAAGATGTTGCGAGGTTCGGGAGGCTCTGCTACATCCGCCGCGATCCATAAGCCTTGGCACCAATCAAGGTCAGCACATGCCCTCGGACGCCCGGCAGCATCGCCCCGCGTCACGGGGGCCGCATATCGGAAGGGTGGACGTGTCTGAATCAGCATCGATTTCCTCTGGCATAGCCGAACGCTATGCCACTGCCGTCTTCGAGATCGTGAAAGAAAATAACGAGCTTGCCGCGCTCGAGTCCAATCTCGACGATCTTTCTGCCGCAATCGCCGACAGCCCCGAGCTGCGCGATCTGCTGGCCAACCCCGCTTACTCGCGCGCCGAGCAGCAGGCCGCCATCACCGCCGTCGCGGAGAAGATGGGCCTGACCACCGTGCTGCGGAACACGCTGGGCCTGATGGCATCCAAGCGCCGCCTCTTCGTGGTGCCGCATATGGTGACGCGCCTGCGCGCCATGATTGCCGACGCCAAGGGCGAAGTGACCGCGGAGGTGACCTCGGCGACCGAGCTGAGCGCCGCGCAGCGCCAGCAGCTGGCCGACACCATCAAGTCCAAGTTCGGCAAGGACGTGAAGATCAATACGACCGTCGATGAAAGCCTCATCGGCGGTCTTGTCGTCAAGGTGGGCTCGAAGATGATCGACACCTCGATCCGCTCGAAGCTCAACTCCCTCCAGAATGCAATGAAAGAGGTCGGATAAATGGGTATCCAAGCAGCGGAAATCTCCGCGATCCTGAAGGACCAGATCAAGAACTTCGGCGAGGAAGCCGAAGTCGCCGAGATCGGTCGCGTGCTCTCGGTGGGTGACGGCATCGCCCGCGTCCACGGCCTCGACAACATCCAGGCGGGTGAAATGGTCGAGTTCCCGGGTGGCATCATGGGGATGGCGCTGAACCTCGAGACCGACAACGTCGGTATCGTGATCTTCGGCTCCGACCGGGACATCAAGGAAGGCGACACCGTCAAGCGCACGAACTCGATCGTGGACGTTCCCGCGGGCCCCGGCCTGCTGGGTCGCGTCGTCGACGGTCTGGGCAACCCGCTGGACGGCAAGGGCCCGATCCAGTTCGAAGAGCGCCGCATCGCCGACGTCAAGGCACCGGGCATCATCCCGCGTAAATCCGTGCACGAGCCCATGGCGACCGGCCTGAAGGCCGTCGACGCCATGATCCCGGTTGGCCGCGGCCAGCGCGAGCTGATCATCGGTGACCGTCAGACCGGCAAGACCGCGCTGGCGCTGGACACCATCCTGAACCAGAAGTCCTACAACGATGCCGCCGGCGACGACGAAAGCAAGAAGCTGTTCTGCGTCTATGTCGCCATCGGCCAGAAGCGCTCGACCGTGGCGCAGCTGGTGAAGAAGCTCGAAGAAACCGGCGCCATCGAATACTCGATCGTCGTGGCGGCAACCGCCTCGGACCCGGCCCCCATGCAGTTCCTGGCGCCCTACGCCGCGACCGCCATGGCCGAGTACTTCCGCGACAACGGCAAGCACGCGCTGATCATCTACGATGACCTGTCCAAGCAGGCCGTGTCCTACCGCCAGATGTCCCTGCTGCTGCGCCGCCCGCCGGGCCGCGAAGCCTACCCGGGCGACGTTTTCTACCTTCACTCGCGCCTGCTGGAGCGTTCGGCCAAGCTGAACGAGGACAACGGTGCGGGCTCGCTGACGGCCCTGCCGATCATCGAAACGCAGGGCGGCGACGTGTCGGCCTTCATTCCGACCAACGTGATCTCGATCACCGACGGCCAGATCTTCCTTGAAACCGAACTGTTCTACCAGGGCATCCGCCCCGCCGTGAACACCGGTCTGTCGGTTTCGCGCGTGGGCTCCTCGGCCCAGACCAAGGCGATGTCCTCGGTTGCCGGTCCGGTGAAACTGTCGCTCGCCCAGTACCGCGAGATGGCGGCCTTCGCCCAGTTCGGTTCGGACCTCGACGCCGCCACCCAGCGCCTGCTGGCCCGTGGTTCGCGCCTGACCGAGCTGATGAAGCAGCCGCAGTACTCGCCGCTGACCAACGCCGAGATCGTCGTGGTCATCTTCGCGGGCACCAACGGCTTCCTCGACAAGCTGCCGCTGTCGGACGTGAAGCGCTTCGAATCCGAACTGCTGAGCTTCATGCACACCAACAAGTCCGACATCATGGACTGGATCACCAACGAAGATCCCAAGATCAAGGGTGACGCAGCCGACAAGCTCAAGGCAGCCATCGACGAATTCGCCAAGAACTTCGCGTAAGAGGGGGGAAACATGCCCAACCTCAAGGACCTGAAAAACAGGATCGCGTCGGTCAAGTCGACCCGCAAGATCACCAAGGCCATGCAGATGGTCGCGGCCGCAAAACTGCGCCGCGCCCAGGATGCGGCCGAAGCGGCCCGCCCCTACGCGGAACGCTTCAACGGTGTGATGGCGTCGCTTGCCGCCTCGGTCGGAGACAGCGCGTCGGCGCCCCGCCTTCTGGCGGGGACCGGCAAGGACGACGTGCACCTGCTGGTGGTCATGACCGCCGAACGCGGGCTGTGCGGCGGCTTCAACTCGAACATCGTGAAACTGGCCCGCGCGCGCATTGCCAAGCTGAAAGGCGAAGGCAAGACGGTGAAGATCCTCACCGTCGGCAAGAAGGGCCGCGAGCAGCTGAAGCGGGACAACGGCGACCTCTTCGTGGGTCACGTCGACCTGTCCGAGGTCAAGCGTCTGGGCTACAACAACGCGCAGGACATCGCGCGCGACGTGCTGGGCCGCTTCGATGCCGGTGAGTTCGACGTGGCGACGATCTTCTTCGCCAAGTTCAACTCGGTCATCAGCCAGGACCCGACGGCCCTGCAGATCGTGCCCGCCGCCTACGAGTCGACCGGTTCCGAGGAAGAGGGCGCATCGACGCTCTACGACTACGAACCCGACGAAGAGGCGATCCTCGCGGACCTGCTGCCGCGCGGAGTGGCAACGCAGATCTTTGCGGCTCTGCTGGAAAACGCGGCGTCCGAGCAGGGCGCGCGGATGTCCGCCATGGACAACGCGACCCGCAACGCCGGCGACATGATCGACAAGCTGACGATCGAGTACAACCGTTCGCGTCAGGCCGTCATCACCAACGAGCTGATCGAAATCATTTCGGGCGCCGAGGCGCTCTAAGGAACCGGAGACGAAACCCATGACAGCACAAGGCAAGATCACCCAGGTGATTGGCGCCGTGGTCGACGTGCAGTTCGACGACCACCTGCCGGAAATCCTCAACGCGCTGAACACCGAGAACAACGGCAAGAAGCTGGTGCTCGAAGTCGCTCAGCACCTCGGCGAGAACACCGTCCGCACCATCGCCATGGACGCGACCGAAGGTCTGGTCCGCGGTCAGGAAGTGGTCGACACCGGCGCGCCGATCTCGGTGCCGGTCGGCAACGCCACGCTGGGCCGCATTCTCAACGTCATCGGCGAGCCGGTGGACGAGGGTGAGCCGATCAGCGCGGACGAGTACCGCCCGATCCACGCACCTGCCCCCGCCTTCCAGGAGCAGTCGACCGAGTCCGAGATCCTCGTGACCGGCATCAAGGTCGTCGACCTGCTGGCCCCCTACTCGAAGGGCGGCAAGATCGGCCTCTTCGGCGGTGCCGGCGTGGGCAAGACCGTTCTCATCATGGAACTGATCAACAACATCGCAAAGGTGCACTCGGGCTTCTCCGTGTTCGCCGGTGTTGGTGAACGGACCCGTGAAGGCAACGACCTCTACCACGAGATGATTGAATCCAACGTCATCAAGCCCGACAACCTGGCGGAGAGCCAGGTGGCGCTTGTTTACGGTCAGATGAACGAGCCTCCGGGTGCGCGTGCCCGTGTCGCCCTGACCGGCCTGACGCTGGCCGAACAGTTCCGCGACCAGTCCGGCACCGACGTTCTGTTCTTCGTGGACAACATCTTCCGCTTCACGCAGGCCGGTTCCGAGGTGTCCGCACTTCTGGGCCGTATCCCTTCGGCGGTGGGCTACCAGCCGACGCTGGCCACCGACATGGGCGCGATGCAGGAACGCATCACCTCGACGAAGAACGGCTCGATCACCTCGATCCAGGCCGTCTACGTTCCTGCGGACGACCTGACCGACCCGGCGCCTGCCACGACCTTCGCCCACCTCGACGCCACGACCGTTCTGTCGCGTGCGATTTCGGAACTGGGCATCTACCCGGCCGTGGACCCGCTGGACTCGTCCTCGCGTCTCATGGACCCGCAGATCGTCGGTGAAGAGCACTATCAGGTGGCGCGTGACGTGCAGGGGATCCTGCAGCGCTACAAGTCGCTTCAGGACATCATCGCCATCCTCGGGATGGACGAACTGTCCGAAGAGGACAAGCTGACCGTGGCCCGTGCCCGCAAGATCCAGCGCTTCCTGTCGCAGCCCTTCGACGTGGCAAAGGTCTTCACCGGCTCGGACGGCGTTCAGGTCCCGCTGGAAGACACGATCTCGTCGTTCAAGGCTGTTGTGGCCGGTGAATACGACCACCTCCCCGAGGCGGCCTTCTACATGGTCGGCGGCATCGAGGAAGTGAAGGCCAAGGCCGAGAAGCTGGCCGCCGAAGCCGCGTAAACCCGGGCAGCGGGGTGGGTCACGGACCCGTCCCGCGCCTGCCATCCCGTGCGGGGCGGGCCTGACCCGCCGCGCACGACCAAGGAGTTCACATGGCAGATACGATGCAATTCGACCTCGTCTCGCCCGAGCGCAAGCTGCTCTCGGCGCAGGTCAAATCGGTGCAGATCCCCGGAGCGGCTGGCGACATGACCGCCATGCCGAACCACGCGCCGACGATCACCACGCTGCGTCCGGGCATCCTGACCGTGGAGACCGAAAACGGCACCGAAGAGTTCGTCGTGACCGGCGGTTTCGCCGAAATCGGCGACTCGCTTTCGGTTCTCGCCGAACGCGCCCTGCCGCGTGGCGACGTGGATCAGGCCACCTACGAGTCCATGGTGGACGAGGCCCACGCCGCCTACGAGAAGACCAAAGAGGCCTTCCCGAACGAGCCGGGCCCCGTCGACGAAGCGGTGAAGCTGCTGATGGACATGGTTGCCGTCGGCACGCACATCGGTCTGGATCCGAAACAGCCGTCGATCTGACGGCCCGCCGGACCAAAAGACTTTCTGAAAGCCCCGCCCCTTCGGCGGGGCTTTCGCGTTCCGGGCGGGCGTGTCCGGCTTGGTCCCCGCTGGAACGCGCCGGGGAACGCCCACCGGGGCGGCCGGCAGGCGCGCGGTTTCCCTGCGGGGCAAAACGCCCCGCGCGGCAGCGGCCCTTCGCCGCTCTTGCCAACTTTGCCGGCATAACCCATTTCATCCATAGGCGTCCCGCGTTACCACGGACGCACCCCCCTGAATCGGCCTTCTGACGCAAGGATTGCGCCCTTGGACCTCACTGCCCTTCTGCGTGAACTCGTGACGTTGTTCGTGGTCATCGACCCGATCGGCTCTTTGCCGGTGTTCTATTTCGCCACCGCCTCGGTCCCGGCGGCGCTGCACTGGAAGTTCGCCCTGCGCGCGGTGATCGTCGCGTGGATCGTGCTCATGGCCTTCCTGGTCGGGGGGCAGATCCTGCTGGAAGGGCTTGGCCTGCGCTTCGGGTCGTTCCAGATCGCGGGCGGGGTGATCCTGTTCCTCTTCGCGCTGACCATGATCTTCGGCGATAGTAAGCCCGAGCGCGAGATGGCAGAGGCGGAACGCGATCACCTTTCGGGCGCGGTCTTCCCGCTGGCGATGCCCTCGATCGCCTCGCCCGGTGCCATGCTGGCCATCGTGGTGCTGACCGACAACCACCGCCATTCCGTATCCGAGCAACTGGTCACGGCGGGCCTGCTGACGCTGGTGCTGGTCCTGACGCTGCTGCTGCTGCTGGCCGCCGCGCCGCTGAAGCGCGTGCTGGGCAATACCGGCGCGGGCGTTGTCAGCCGGGTCATGGGCATCATCCTGGCCACCGTCGCGGTCGACGCCATTCTCGGCGGCCTGAACGCGGTGGGCGTGCTGTCGGTCGACGGCAGCAGCGGGCCGCTGTAGCCACCGGGCCTGAGCCGAAGCACGATATGGCTTCCGGTGCCATGGCCTGGGCCCGCTGCTTTAAGGGCTGCACGCGCGGGTTGCATGGGCTATAGGCAGGAAAACGGCCAAGAGGGGCAGATGCGGAAATTCACGGGTGCGCTGATCGGGGTCGCACAGGGCAACGAGGAACTCTTCTCGGATTTTGCCTCTGGCGGCGAGATGTGGACCGGCTCGGGCGCCCGGGAACGGCGCAAGGCGATCCGCTTTGCAGAGCCCTTCCGCACACCGCCCGCCGTGCAGGTCGCGCTGTCGCTGTGGGACATGGATCAGGGCGCCAACGTGCGCGCCGATATCGCCGCCGAGAACGTCACCACAACCGGCTTCGACCTTGCCTTCCGCACCTGGTCCGACACCCGCGTCGCCCGGGTGCGCATGAACTGGCTGGCCATCGGGGAGGTCGCGTCAGAGGACGATTGGACGCTCTACTAGAGCATCTCAGGTCTGGCGTGCCGTTTCTTCGACTGGAAATGGCCCGGGAATGCTCGGGGGGCCGGGTCTGCGCGCCGCCCGGTGGACCCGAAGCCCCTTAAGCCGCCGCCCGCGCGTCGCGGTCACAGGTCCCAGCCATCGTTCTGCAAGACCACGCGCCAGCCTTCGGGGTCTTCGAAGGTCGCGCCCTGCCGGTCCCAATATGGGTTGAGCGCGGCGACCGGCGCAAAGCCCGCCGCCCGCATCCGCGCCACGGCGGCCTGCCATTCGGCCCCATCGGGCAGGTACAGCACCAGCAGGTTGTCGCGGCTTGGCGCGCGTGGGGCAGGGTGCTCCGAGCGGGTGAACTCCAGGTGCCAGGGCGCCTTTGCATGCCCCAGCATCAGTCCGTCAAAGCCGTCGTGCCCTGTGAAGCGCGTCAGCACCTCCAGCCCCAGCCCTTCGACGTAGAAGGGCAGCAGCGCGTCCAGATCCGCCGACGGGCGGGCGACGCGCAGCCTGGGTGTCACAGGATGCCTTCGTAGATCGGGCCCAGCGTTTCCGTCTCGAAGAGGGAAGACACGGAGGTGCCGTTCCAGATGTTCAGGATCGACTGCGCGAACATCGGCGCGGTCGGCAGCACGCGGATGTTCGGCGCGTCCGAGACTGGCCCGGTGGGCTGGATCGAATCGGTCAGCACCAACGTCTTGAGCACCGATTTCGTGATCCGCTCGACCGCAGGGCCCGACATGACCCCGTGCGAGATATAGGCATGCACCTCGGTCGCGCCGTGGTCCATGATGACCTCTGCCGCCTTGCAGAGCGTGCCCGCCGTGTCGCACATGTCGTCGACGATGATGCAGCGCTTGCCGGTCACATCGCCGATCACCGTCATCTCGGCCACTTCGCCCGGCTTCTCGCGGCGCTTGTCGACGATGGCCAGCGGCGCGTTGATCCGCTTGGCCAGTTCACGGGCGCGGGCCACGCCGCCCACGTCGGGCGAGATCACCAGCACGTCCGACAGGTCGTCGAACTGCTTCTGCACGTCCAGCGCGAAGATCGGCGAGGCGTATAGGTTGTCGACCGGGATATCGAAGAAGCCCTGGATCTGCGCCGCATGCAGGTCCAGCGTCAGTACCCGCTCGATCCCGGCGGTGACCATCATGTTGGCCACCAGCTTTGCGGAAATCGGGGTGCGCGCCTTGGTGCGGCGGTCCTGCCGGGCATAGCCGAAGTAGGGGATCACCGCGGTGATCCGCGCCGCCGAGGACCGGCGCAGCGCGTCGGCCATGATCAGCAGTTCCATCAGGTTGTCGTTGGCGGGGTTCGAGGTCGGCTGGATGATGAACATGTCCTCGCCGCGCACGTTCTCGTAGACCTCGACGAAGATCTCGCTGTCGTTGAACCGCTCGACCCGGGCGTCCACCAGACCCACGGACATGCCACGATACAGCGACATCCGCCGCGCGATGGCCTGGGCAAGCGGCTTGTTGGCATTGCCGGAAATCAGCTTCGGTTCGATGACGGTGGGCATAGGAGGGGCTCCGGTGAGTGACGGATTCGTGACGTTGCAGCCCCGTTAGCATGGCCTTAACGTGCAGACCAGCAACACAGCAGGACGCGCGACAGATGGCCCATATCGACTATTATTTCGCGACCCTGTCGCCGTTCACCTATTTTGCGGGCACCGGTCTGGAAGAGATCGCCGCCCGCCACGGCGCCACGGTCACCTACAAGCCGCTGGATATCCTCGGGCTCTTCTCGCGGACCGGCGGCACGCCCCCGGCGCAGCGCCACCCCTCGCGGATGGACTATCGTGCGCAGGAACTGACCCGGCTGGCGAAGAAGACTGGGATGCCGTTCAATCTGAAGCCCGCCTTCTGGCCCTTCAACGCCGCGCCCTCGTCCTACGCGGTGATCGCGGCGCAACAGGCGGGCGGCGGCGACATGGGCGCTCTGGTGCATGGCATCCTGCGCGCCTGCTGGGCAGAGGAAAAGGACGCCGCCGACGATGCGGTGATCCGCGCCTGCCTCGCCAGTGCCGGCTTCGATCCGTCGCTGGCCGACAGCGGCCTTCTGCTGGGCGCCGAGACCTACGCCCGCAACCTCGAAGAGGCGGTCGAGCGCGGCGTCTTCGGCGCGCCCTTCTACATCACTGACAGGGACCAGCGGTTCTGGGGGCAGGACCGGCTGGCGGATCTCGACGCGCATCTCTCCGGGGATCTCTGAATGCCGCGTGACGAGGCGGCCCTGCCGCCGATCTTCCACCGCAGCTTCGACGGCGGTGCGGCGCGGGTTCTGGCCCTGCATTGCGGACTCGGGCAGTCCGGCATGTGGAAAGCCGTGGCGGCAGAGCTGGCGCCGCTGGCGACCCTCATCGCCCCGGACCTGCCGGGCCATGGCCGCAGCGGCGCCTTCCCGGAAGGCCGCGATGTGCATGATGTCGCCACGCAGGCCCTGCGGCCTTTTCTGGCGCCTGGCATGCAT
Organism: Ponticoccus sp. (in: a-proteobacteria); assembly: GCF_048381735.1. Lineage (NCBI taxonomy): Bacteria > Pseudomonadati > Pseudomonadota > Alphaproteobacteria > Rhodobacterales > Roseobacteraceae > Ponticoccus > Ponticoccus sp. (in: a-proteobacteria). The sequence continues at coordinate 152,461 of NZ_JBLXGL010000007.1, read as the reverse complement.
CTCGTCGGGCACAGCTTCGGCGCCACCGTTGCCCTGCGCCTCGCGCTCGAGGCGCCGGAACCGCCCGCCTCGCTCACCCTGATAGAGCCTGTCTTCTTCGCCGCGGCCCGGGGCCACCCGCTGCACGACAGTCACCGGGCGCAGGAACAGGCCTTCCTCGATACCTTCGCAAGCGGTGACATGATCGAAGCGGCCCGCTGCTTCAACCACCTCTGGGGCGGCGGGATGCCCTGGTACAGCTTCCCCGAGAAGGCGCGGCAGGACATGGCCGCGCGCATGCCCTTTGTCGCCGCGACAGAGCCCAGCCTCTGGCAGGACAGCCAGGCCATGCTCGCGCCCGGGCGGCTCGAAGCCCTCAACTGCCCGGTCGCCCTGATCCGCGGCGCCGGGACCGTTCCCGTCATCGCCGCGATCCACGCGGGCCTCGCCTCCCGCCTGCCAAGGGCCCGCGATATCACGATCCCCGGCGCCGGCCATATGGTGCCCCTGACCCACCCGAAAGACGTGGCCGCCGCGATCTCCGGCATAGCGGGGTTTTCCTGACCGGTCCCTGACCGGCCCGGGACCGGCCTGCGCCGGGAACGCCGCCGAGATGAAGGCTATCCCTGCCTCTGGTTCAATCCGGAACCCCTTGGCCAGGACAGCCCCGCCCCTGAGACCCCGGCCCGTACGGCAGGCCCCGTCCGCCCTTCTTCGGTCTGGCAAATACCCTCGGGGGGTGGCCGCAGGCCGGGGGGCAGAGCCCCCCTGCGCCCGCGCCACGCAGGGCACCCGGGCGGAGAAACACCCGTCACCGCGCCCGAAGGACGCGCCGGTCGCGCGCGTCAGCGCGCGAAACCCCGCGCCATGGCCCCGCAGGGGCCGTCACAGGGCAGGCCCATCCGGCCAGCCCCGTCAAGCGAAGCCGTTACTTCTGTCCGATCCGGGGTTCCGTCCCGGCCTTCAGCCGCTTCAGGTTCTCCCGGTGCCGCCAGAAGACCAGCACCGTCAGGAGGGTGCCGGTCAGCAGCAGGTCCCAGCGCGCGAAGGCAAACATCCAGACCGTCGAAGAGGCCGCGCCCACCAGCGCTCCCACCGAGGAAATCCGCGTCACCAGCGCCGCCAGCAGCCACATCGCGCAGCAGGCCAGTCCGACGGGCCAGCTCAGCGCCAGCACGACGCCAAGGAAGGTCGCCACGCCCTTGCCGCCCCGGAAGCGCAGCCAGACCGGGTAGCAATGGCCGATGAAGGCCGCCAGTCCCGCGATCTGCATGGCGCCGCTGTCGCCGGTCACCCAGCCTGCCAGCAGCACCGCCAGCGCGCCCTTGACCCCGTCCAGCAGCAGCGTTGCCGCCGCCGCCGCCTTGTTTCCGGTGCGCAGCACATTGGTTGCGCCGATATTGCCCGACCCGATGCTGCGCAGGTCGCCCAGCCCCATGGTCCGGGTGATCAGGATGCCGAAGGGCACCGACCCCATGAGGTAGCCCAGCACCACCCAGGTTCCGGCGATCAGCAGCGGAGTGTCGAACATCCTGCCCTCCTCAGGCTTCGAAGACGCGGGTGCCGGAAACCCATGTCCCCAGCACCTTGCCCTGCAGGCGGGCATTGTCGAACGGCGTGTTCCTCGACTTCGAGCGCAGCGCGAAGCGGTCCAGCACCACCGGCTTGTCCGGGTCGAAAAGCACCAGGTCGGCGGGCGCGCCCGCGGCCATCCGCCCGGCGCCCAGCCCCAGCCGCTTCGCCGGGTTCAGCGCCAGCGCCCGGAACAGGCAGGGCAGGCTCAGCTCGTCGGCGTGATACAGGCGCAGAAGCACCGGCAGCATGGTCTCCAGCCCCACCGCGCCAGAGGCCGCCTCTTCGAAGGGCAGGCGCTTGGATTCCTCGTCCTGGGGGGTGTGAAAGCTGCCGACGATGTCGATCAGCCCGGTGCGCAGGGCTTCGACCACCGCCTTGCGGTCGTCCTCCGAGCGCAGCGGCGGCGTGACCTTGAAGAAGGTCCGGTAGTCGGCGAGATCCATCTCGTTCAGCGTCAGGTGGTGCATCGAGGTGCCCGCCGTCACGTCGAAGCCGTTGGCCTTGGCCCGCTCCAGCGCCGGAAGGGCGCGCACGGTGGTGATCTGGTCGGCGTGGTAACGCACGCCCGTCATCTCGACCAGCGCGATATCGCGGTCCAGCCCCATGCGCTCGGCCATGGGCGAGACCGCGGGCAGCCCGCGCAGCGAGGCGAACTTGCCCGAGGTCGCCGCCGCCCCCGCAGACAGCCCCGGCTCCTGCGGGTGGCCGATCACCAGCGCGCCCAGCGAGCGCGCGTAGGTCAGCGCGCGGGACAGAACCTTGGTATCGCGCACCACCCGGTCGCAATCGGTGAAGGCCACGGCGCCCGCGTCCATCAGGAAGCCCAGCTCGGTCATCTCGCGCCCGTCGCGGCCCTTGGTCAGGGCGGCCATGGGCAGCACATGCACCGGCGCCTCGTCCACCGCGCGGCGGCGGATGTAGTCCAGCGACTCGGGGGTGTCGATGCAGGGCTGGGTGTCGGGCCGCGTCACGATGGTCGTGACCCCGCCCGCCGCCGCAGCGGCCCCGGCGGTGCCATAGCTTTCCTTGTGGCGCTCTCCGGGCTCTCCGACCTTGACGCCGATATCCACGATCCCCGGGGCAAGGCACTTGCCGCCACAGTCCACGCGGATCAGCTCCGCGCGCGGTCCGCCCGCGCCCTCGGCGGCGAGCTGGCGTTCAAGCGCTGCGGCCTCTGCAAAGATCTCCCGGATCACGCCATCGGCGACAAGCACCGCCGCCCCCTCGACCACGCGATCTGCTTCGGGGTCGATCAGGCGGGCATTCAGGAAGGCTGTCTGGGTCATGTGAGGTCCGGAAATCGGCTGCGGTTCGGCGCGGTTCCCCCTTCCTCTAGGGCATAACGGCGACCGGGAAAAGCCGCAGCGCACGACCCGCGCGGGACACCGCGCCGGAAAGGCCTCGCGGGGTGGCCCGCGTGGGCCGGGGCGGGATCCTGCGCAGGTCGCCGCCAGAGTGCCGCGAGGCCGCTTCAACGCGGACAGAGGGGGCCTGCGGTGGGCTTGCCCCTGCGCCGTCCCTGTCGCCGCCCCGTCGCGGCGGCTTCGCGGGGTTTGAGCCGGGCGGCTCGCCCCTGTGTCGCCCGCGTCGTTCCGGGGGCGGCGCCGGTGGTCCATAGGCCCGTTTCGTGCCGGAGGGCCGGGAAAACCGTCAGGATCCCCCGGATGACGCCCTGTCGCGGGCGCTATGGGCGGAAGGCGGGGGCGTGGCCCGGGCGGCGCTGCCAGACCGTCGCGCCGGGATCGAGGATGCGGCTCCGGCCGGGGCGCGGTGTCATCGCAGCGCCAGCAGGACGACCAGCAGGATCAGGACCCCAAGGCCCGCCAGCAGCAGTTTCAGCAGGGTCGAGCCGCCCCGGCCCGAGGTGTCGGGGGTGCCCTGCGCAAGCTGCCCCCGGGCGGCATCGCTGCGCAGCGGGGCGCCGCGCCCCGGCGCGGGATGCGCGCCATAGGCGCCGACATGGGACAGCGGTGCGGCGGGCGACAGGCGTTGCGAGGTATTGTCGAAGGCCTGCGGCGGCAGGATCACCACGTGCCCGGTCAGCGCGTCGAGCGTCGCACGATCCGCCGCCAGCGTCTTTTCGGGCAGATTGTGCGCCTCTGCCAGGTAGCGCGACAGCGGCATCGGCCCCAGATCGCCGATGCGCAGGGTCTCGACGAAGGCAGGCCGCAGCGCCGTGGCCCCCAGCGCGTATTTCAGCGGCCATTCGCCGGTGCCGGCCATGGTGGTGAACCGCTCGACCGCCTCGGGCGGCAGGTCGAGGTGAAACAGGTGCAGGGTCTCTGTGTCCGAGCCGTTGATCTCGACCTGTGTCATGCGGTCCCTCAGGGCATTGGAAAGGGGTCTTGGTAGACTATCGTGGCAGAGCCGGGAAAGGTTCCCGCGCATGTCTTGACGCGCGGAAACGTCCTCAGGCCATGACCTCTTTGGGATGTGCGCGCAGGTTGCGGGCAAGAAGGTCCATGGCGGCCATGCGCACGGCAACACCCATTTCCACCTGGTCCTGAATGACCGAGCGGTTGATGTCGTCGGCGATGGTGCCGTCGATCTCGACCCCGCGGTTCATCGGCCCGGGGTGCATGACGATGGCGTCGGGGGCGGCGCAGGCCAGTTTCTCGGCGTCCAGCCCGTAGCGGTAGAAATACTCGCGCTCCGAGGGGATGAAGCCGCCGTCCATACGTTCCTTTTGCAGGCGCAGCATCATGACCACATCGACGCCCTCCAGCCCCTTGCGCATGTCGTCGTAGACCTCGACGCCGAAGTCGGCGATGCCCGCGGGCATCAGCGTGGCGGGGCCGACGAGGCGGATGCGGTTCTCCATCTTGCCCAGCAGCAGGATGTTCGAGCGGGCCACGCGGGAATGCGCGATGTCGCCGCAAATCGCGATGTTCAGGCGGTGCAGGCGACCCTTGGCACGGCGGATGGTCAGCGCGTCCAGCAGCGCCTGCGTGGGGTGTTCGTGCCGCCCGTCACCGGCGTTCAGCACCGCGCAGTTGACCTTTTGCGCCAGTAGATCGACTGCGCCCGAATGCGGATGACGGACCACCAGCAGGTCGGGGTGCATGGCGTTCAGCGTCATGGCGGTGTCGATCAGCGTCTCGCCCTTCTTGATGCTGCTGGCCTGCATCGACATGTTCATCACGTCCGCGCCCAGCCGCTTGCCGGCGAGTTCGAAACTGGCCTGCGTGCGGGTCGAGTTCTCGAAGAACATGTTGATCTGGGTCAGACCGGCCAGCGCGGCGCCGTGTTTCTCGCGGCGGCGGCCATGGGCGGCATAGCGGTCGGCAAGGTCGAGGACGGTGGTGATCTCGTCCGGGCGCAGGGGTTCGATCCCCAGCAGGTGGCGTTGGTCGAAGCGCATGGGCGTCCCCTTGGGTCGGTTGTGGCTTTCATAGGAAGCGGGGCTTCCGGGGGCAAGGGCGGTGCGCGCGGCGGGCGGAGCGCGCGGGTTGGTGGCGGGGCGCCTGTGGCTGCGGAGCACAGAGGTATTTGGACCAAGAAGAAGCACGGGGGGCAAGAGAAGGGCGGCGTGGGGCGTGATGTGGCGGCGGGTTCGGGGGATTTGCGCGAGGGTGGTTTTGCATCGGCGGCGCGGGGCGTAGGGTAAGGGCCATGGAATCGGAGGACGGCATGGCGCTGGACTGGCACGTGGCACGGGCTTTGCTGGAATGGCAGCTCGAGATGGGGGTGGACGAGGCGCTGGCAGAGGCGCCCGTCGACCGCTTTGCCGTCGAGGCGGCGGCGCGCGAGGCTGCGGCGCAGCGCGAGGCGGCCCCGGCGCGGGCCGCGGTGCCGGTGCGGCAGGCCGCGGTGGATCCGGTCGCCGAAGCCGAGGCGCTGGCGCGCGCGGCGGTCGATCTGCCGGCACTGCGGGCGGCGATGGAGGGTTTCGACCATTGCCAGCTGAAGCGCGGCGCGCGGCGGCTGGTCTTTGCCGATGGCGTGGCCACGGCGCGGGTCATGGTGGTGGGCGAGGCCCCGGGCCGCGACGAGGATATCGAGGGGCGGCCCTTTGTCGGGCGTGCCGGGCAGTTGCTGGACCGGATGCTGGCGGCGGTGCAGCTGTCGCGGGCCGAAAGCGTCTATATCACCAATGTCTTGCCGTGGCGGCCGCCGCAGAATCGCGACCCGCGCCCCGAGGAGATCGCGATGATGCTGCCCTTCCTCAGGCGGCATATCGCGCTGGTCGATCCGGCGCTGCTGGTGATCGTGGGCAATATTTCCTGCCAGGCGCTGCTGGGGCGGCGCGGCATCACGCGGCTGCGCGGCCAGTGGACAGAGGCCGAGGGGCGGCCCGCCCTGCCGATGCTTCATCCCGCCTACCTGTTGCGCCAGCCGCTGGCCAAGCGCGAGAGCTGGGCGGACCTTCTGTCGCTGAAGGCGCGGCTGCGCGACCTGCCCGCGCCGGGCTGACGCCCTGGGCAGCGCGCGGTGGGACCGGGCGGAGCCCCGGGCCGTGGCGGTGTTCCCTCCCCTGCGCAGGCCTGCTGGCACAGGGGGCAGGGCGGCGGCCTCTGCGGCTCTCTGTGCCCTTCCCGGGGGCGGGGCGGGGCGCTAGGCTTTGCCGAGTGACACCCGTGAGAGAGGCCCCATGTCCCGCATCGACGAAACGAGAGAGTTCATCCCGGTCCGGATCGCCGTCCTGACGGTGTCGGATACGCGCTCCATGGCGGAGGACCGGTCCGGCCAGACGCTGGTGGACCGGCTGGAGGCGGCGGGGCATCGTCTGGCCGCTCGCGAGATCGTGAAGGACGAGCGCGACGGGATCGCCGCCGTGCTGCGCCGCTGGATCGCCGATCCGGCGATCGACGTGGTGATCTCGACCGGCGGCACCGGGCTGACCGGGCGGGATGTCACCGTCGAGGCGCACCGCGACGTCTACGAGAAGGAGATCGACGCCTTCGGCACTGTCTTCACCCATGTTTCCATGCAGAAAATCGGCACCAGCGCGGTGCAGAGCCGGGCCACGGGCGGCGTCGCCGGGGGCACCTATCTCTTTGCGCTGCCCGGCTCTACCGGGGCCTGCAGGGACGCCTGGGACGAGATCCTGTCGCTGCAGCTGGACTATCGCCACCGGCCCTGCAACTTCGTCGAGATCATGCCGCGGCTTGAGGAACACAAGCGACGGAAATGATCCGCAGGCGCGTATCATCGCGTAGGTTATGGAAGAGGTCCGGTTCCCGGCGGGGGCCGGGCGGAGGATGCCGATGCGATTTCTGCGAAAGAGCCTGACCGGGCTGTTCCTGCTATCCCTGACGCTGGGCCTTCTGGTCTATGCGGGCGTCCTGGTGCGCGACGCGGTGCAGCACGCCATGACCCAGGAGCCGCGGATGCCCAACGCCCGCGAGCGGGTTTTTACCGTCAATGTCGTCGAGGCGCGGCCCGAGGCGCTGCGCCCGATCCTGCAGGCCTTCGGCGAGGTGCAAAGCCGCCGCACGCTGGAACTGCGGGCGGCGGCCTCTGGCGCGCTTGTGGATCTAGCGCCGGATTTCGTCGAGGGCGGGCAGGTCGTGGCGGGGCAGCTGCTGGCGCGCATCGATCCGGCCGGCGCGCAGCTGGCGCTGGACCGGGCCGAAAGCGACCTGCTGGACGCCCGCGCCGAGCAGCGCGAGGCCGAGCGCGCCATCGTGCTGGCCCGCGACGAGCTGACCGCCGCCGAAGAGCAGGTGGCCCTGCGGGCGCAGGCGCTGGAGCGGGCGCAGGGCCTGCTGGACCGGCGCGTCGGCACGGCGGCCACGGTGGAGGATGCGGAACTGGCGCTGTCCTCGGCGCGGCAGTCGGTGCTGACAAGGCGGCAGGCGGTGGCCACCGCCGAGGCGCGGATCGATCAGGCCGCGACGGCCCTGCGGCGCGGCGAGATCGCCGTCGCCGAGGCGCAGCGCGCGCTGGACGACACCGAGGTGCGCGCGGCCTTCGCCGGAACGCTGTCGGATGTGACGGTGGTGGCGGGGCGGCTGGTTTCGGCCAACGAGCAGCTGGCGCAGCTGGTCGACCCGCAGGCGCTGGAGGTGGCCTTTCGCGTGTCCACCCAGCAACATGCGCGGCTTCTGAGCGATGCGGGCCGGGTGCAGGAAATGCCGGTGACCGCGACGCTGGACGTCTTCGGCACCAATCTGGCGGCGACGGGCCATGTCTCGCGCGATGGGGCGGCGGTGGGCGAGGGGCAGACCGGGCGGCTGCTGTTCGCGACGCTGGACGCGCCGCGCGGTTTCAAGCCCGGCGATTTCGTCACCGTCGCCATCGAAGAGCCCGAGGTGCGCGACGTGATCCGCCTGCCTGCCACGGCGCTCAATGCCGCCAGTCAGGTGCTGGTGCTGGGCGAGGGCGCGCGGCTGGAGGCGATGACCGTCAACCTTGTGCGCAGGCAGGGCGACGCGGTGCTGGTGCGGTCCGCCGCGCTGGACGGGCGGCAGGTGGTGGCCGAGCGCACGCCGCTGCTGGGCGCGGGCATCAGGGTAGAGCCGGTGGGCGAAGCCGCCGCCGTGGCAGAGGCCCCCGCCATGGTGGCGCTGTCGGACGAGCGGCGCGCCCGGCTGGTGGCCTTCGTCGAGGCCAATAGCCGCATGCCCGAAGAGGCGCGCAGCCGTCTGCTGGCGCAACTGGCGCAGCCCGAAGTGCCCGCCGAGACGGTGGCGCGCATCGAGCAGCGGATGGGGGGCTAGGCCGTGGTGCGCCCCCTGAACCGGGCCGCCGGCGGTGTCTTCGGCTATTTCACCCGTCACCCGACACTAGCCAACCTGCTGCTGGTGATCCTTCTGACCTCTGGCGCCATGGCGATCCCCAACATGCGGGCGCAGTTCTTTCCCGACGTGGTGGTGGACGAGGTGCAGGTCTCTGTCAGCTGGGACGGCGCCGGGGCCGAGGATGTCGACAGCGCCATCGTGCAGGTGCTGGAACCGGCGCTTCTGGCGGTCGAGGGCGTCGAGGCGTCAGAGGCCACCTCGCGCGAGGGATCGGCCCGCGTGGCGCTGGAGTTCGAGCCCGGCTGGGACATCGCCCGCGCCGTGGACGACGTCCAGCAGGCGGTGGACGCGCTGACCACCTTGCCCGAAGAGGCAGACGATCCGCGCGTCAGCCGCGGCGGCTGGAGCGACCGGGTCACCGATCTGGTGATCACCGGGCCGGTGGGGGTGGACCAGCTGGCCCGCTTCTCGGACGAGCTGATCGTGCAACTGTTTGCCGAAGGCGTGACGCAGACGACGATCCGGGGCCTTGCGGCGCCGCGCACGGTGGTCGAGGTGCCCTCGCAGAACCTCGTGGGTTTCGACGTCACGCTGGCCGAGATTTCCGACGCCATCGCCGCCGAGGTCGACGCCGATCCGGCGGGCGACGTGGGCGGCGGCGGGGCGCGGGTGCGCACGGGGGTCGAGAAACGCTCTGCCGACGACATCGCGGGGATCGTGCTGCGCTCGAACCCGGACGGCTCCAAGCTGACCGTGGGCGAGGTGGCGCATATCCGGGTCGAGGGCGTCGACCGCGACCGCAGCTATTTCGTCGGCGACAATCCGGCCATCTCGATCCGGGTCGACCGCTCGGCGCGCGGCGATGCCATCGGCATCCAGCGCACCGTCGAGGAGGTCGCGCGCCGCTATCAGGCCTCGCTGCCCGAGGGGGTGACCATCGACCTGATCCGCACGCGGGCCGAGGCGATCACCGGGCGCCTGAACACGCTGCTGGACAACGCGGCCTCTGGCCTGCTGCTGGTGGTGGTGCTGCTGTTTCTCTTCCTGAACACGCGGACCGCCTTCTGGGTGGCGGCAGGCATCCCAACCGCGATGCTGGCGGCGATCGCGCTGATGTATGCCTTTGGGCTGACGATCAACATGATCTCGCTTTTTGCGCTGATCATCACGCTGGGCATCGTTGTGGACGACGCCATCGTGGTGGGCGAGCACACCGACCACCTCGCCCGCAGGGGGCTGGACAGCTACGACGCGGCGGAAACGGCGGCCCGGCGCATGGCGCTGCCGGTCTTCTCGGCCACGCTGACCACGGTGATCGCCTTCTTCGGGCTGACCGCCATCTCTGGCCGCTTCGGCGAGATGATCGCCGATATCCCCTTCACGGTGATCGTGGTCCTGCTGGCCAGCCTCGTCGAATGCTTCCTGATCCTGCCCAACCACATGGCGCACGCGGTCAGGCATTCGGCGCATGAACATTGGTACGATCTGCCCTCGCGGCTGGTGAACCGGGGTTTCGTCCGGGTGCGCGAGACGCTCTTCCGCCCCTTCATGCGGCTGGTGATCGCCGGACGTTACGTCGTGCTGGCCGGGGCGGTGGTGCTGCTGGCGGCGAATGCGGCGCTGCTGATCCGGGGCGATGTACCATGGCGCTTCTTCAACTCGCCGGAACAGCCCTCGGTCTCGGGCAACTTCGCCATGGCCCCCGGGGCCACGCGCGCGGATACCATTGCCCAGATGCGGCTGTTGCAGCAGGCGACGGACGAGCTGGCCGCCGAGTATCAGGACCGCTACGGCCTCAGCCCGCTGACCTACGTCATGGCGGAAATCGGGGGCAACTCCGGTCGCGGGCTGGCCGGGACCGACACCAAGGAAAGCTGGCAGCTGGGCGGCATCTCGATAGAGCTGATCGAGGCGGACCTGCGCCCCTATTCCTCTTTTGCCTTCGTCGGGGAGTTGCAGGAGAGGGTGGAACGGCACCCCATGGTCGAGACGATTTCCTTCCGGGTCTGGCGCGGCGGGCCGGGCGGCGACGCGCTGGACGTGCAGTTCTTCGGCGCCTCGGCAGAGGTGCTGAAACGCGCCTCGGAAGACCTGAAAGAGGCCATGGCCCGCTTCCCCGAGGTTTCGGCGGTCGAGGACAACCTGTCCTACGACAAGGACGAGATGATCCTCGAACTGACGCCGCAGGGGCAGGCGCTTGGCTTCGACACCGACGGCCTGGGCCGCGTGCTGCGCAACCGGCTGAACGGCATCGAGGCGGCGACCTATCCCGACGGACCGCGCAGCGCCGAGATCCGCGTCGAACTGCCCGAGGACGAGCTGAAGGCGGATTTCCTCGAAACCACGCTGATGCGCACGCCGGACGGGGCCTATGTGCCGCTGGCCGATATCGTCAGCGTCCAGCAGCGCACCGGTTTTTCCACCGTGCGGCGCGAGAACGGCGTGCGGCTGATCTCTGTCACCGGCGACATCTCCGAGGACGATCCGGCCCGCGCGACCGAGGTCATGACCGCCCTGCAGGAGGAAATCCTGCCCGCCATCGCCGCGCGCCGTCAGGTGGATTACCTTCTGTCGGGCCTGTCCGAGCAGGAAGACCGCTTCCTGAACGACGCGCGCATGGGGCTGACGCTGGTGCTGCTGGGCATCTACCTCGTGCTGGCCTGGGTCTTTGCCAGCTGGACGCGGCCCTTCGTGATCATGGCGATCATCCCCTTCGGGCTGGTGGGCACCATCTACGGCCATAACCTCTGGGACGTGCCGATGAGCATGTTCACGGTGGTAGGCCTGCTGGGCATGACGGGGATCATCATCAACGATTCCATCGTGCTGGTGACGCAGATCGACGAATACGCCCGCGAAAGGGGGCTGATCCCCTCGATCATCGACGGGGCGGCGGACCGGCTGAGGCCGGTCTTCCTGACCACCGCCACCACGGTGCTGGGGCTGGCGCCGCTGCTCTACGAAGGCTCTGCCGATGCGCAGTTCCTGAAGCCCACGGTGATCACGCTGGTTTACGGGCTGGGCTTCGGCATGCTGCTGGTGCTGCTGGTGGTGCCCGCGCTGGTCGCGGTGCAGCACGACCTTGCGCGCTTCGGCGCTTCGGCCCGGCGGGGCCTGCGCTTTCGCGTCGGTCGCGTGCGGGCGCTGATGGGGCTTGCGGCGCTGGCGGTGCTGGGCTGGCTGGCGGCCACCCTGGGCCATGTGGCGGTGACCGGCGCGCTGCCGCAGATGTTGCAGGGCGGTGCGCTGGCGGGGGCCGGGGCGCTGAACGCGGCGCTCTTGCTTTTTGCGGGCGGCGTCGCGGCGCTGGTGGCGGTGCTCTACGGGGCAGGGGCGCTGGCCCTGGCCCTGGGGCGCCCGCGGCGGCAGAAGGCGGCCTGAGGCTGGATTGTCCCCACGGACAGGGGCGCGGTTGTCGGCACAAAGGGGCGGAGCGGATACGCGGGGCCCGCGCGGGCGGCCTGCAACAAGGGTCAGAGACGGATCGCAAGCCGGGCCTTCAGCGCCCCGGCCCGCGCCGCGAAGGCCGGGTGATCAGCCGGTGCAGCCCTTGATCTCCACCGGCATGCTGCCGCCCAGAACGGTGATGCGCAGCGCCGAGCGGTCCAGCGCGATGGCCCCGCCAGAGGCGTGCCGCACGGTGGTCCGGGCCACAAGGCGCCCGCCGCTCCAGCCGGTATCCGGGTCGGCGACCCAAAGCGCCGGGTCCGGCGTTTCGATCACCGTTTCCTCGCGCCCGGTGCCGCGCGGCATATCGATGGCGACCTCCAGACCCACGCCCTTCTTCGCCGGGGCAATCCGGCAGGAGACGCCGCGCACCCCGGCCTCGGCGCCCGGGAAGGGCAGGTTGGCAAGGGCGGCGGCGATCACCGGGTCTGGCCGGGTCGCCTTGGCGGGCAGGTCGACGGATACGCGGACCCGGTGCGGCATGCAGACATCCTTGCAGATGCCGATATCGACCACGCCGCTCAGCCGCGCGTCGCCGCGCGCGTCCTTCAGCGAGACGCGCAGGGGCAGCACCAGCTCTCCCTTGTAGCCGATCGAGCGCATGCCGGATTGCCAGAAGACCACCGGCGCCGGCCATTGCGGCGTGATGGCCCGCGTGTTGCGGGTGCCGCGCCATTGGAATTCCGGTGGAATGCCCGCTTCTCCGGGGCTGCGCCAGTAGGTCTTCCAGCCGGGCGCAAGGCGCAGGTGCAGGGCGGCCATGTGATCGCCGTTCGGCAGGCGCCAGCCGGGGCGCAGCTCGGCCTGCACGACGTTGTCATAACTTTCGGCCCGCGCCGGGGCGGTCATGGCCGCAAGGCTCAGCAGCATTGCGAAAAGGGTCAGAAGGCGTGTCATCCCTTTCAGATGGCGAGTCGGGGCTGAAATGAAAAGTCACGCTTTGGCGATGCTGCCGTGTCCGGGCAGGGCGGTGGCATGACGGACACGGCCACCCTTGTCAGTCTGCGCGCGGGTCGCCATGTTTGAAGCATGACAAGACTGCAAGAGGCGCGGGGCAGCGCAGCCATGAAGACAACGGCGCCGACCAACCTGACCGGGCATATGCTGATCGCCATGCCGGGCATGGGAGACCCGCGTTTCGAACAGAGCGTGGTGTTTCTCTGCGACCACTCTGACGAGGGCGCGATGGGGCTGATCGTGAACAAGCCCAATACCGACATCGAGATGAAGGCCCTGCTGGAGCAGCTGGATATCGCCGTCGATGCCGACCTTGCCGGGCGGCAGGTGCATTTCGGCGGCCCGGTCGAGATGGGGCGCGGCTTCGTGCTGCACACGCCGGATTACGAATCGGTGGTGACGACGCTGGAGGTCCGCGACGACATCCACATGACCGCCACGCTCGATGTGCTCGAGGATCTGGGCCGCGGCGACGGCCCGGACAAATGGCTGATGCTGCTGGGCTACGCGGGCTGGGGCCCGGGCCAGCTGGAGCGCGAGATCGCCGAGAACGGCTGGCTGGTCTGCGAGGCCTCGACGGGGCTGGTCTTCGACGCGGGCGACATGGACAAGTGGACCGCCGCGCTGCAGTCCATCGGCGTGGCGCCGGTGGCGCTGTCCTCCGAGGGCGGCCGCGCCTGACCGGCGACGGCGCCCCGCCCGGACCGCCCATCTTCTTCTTGGATCAAATACCCTCGGGGAGCGCGAGGGGCAGCGCCCCTCGTTCCGGCCCTCTCGACGGGCGCAGCGGCTGCCGGTGCCCTAGCGGTCCGCCGCCGCCCGGCTCAGGCGGTCATTGATCGCCACGCCAAGCCCCAGATGCGGGATCGGCGCCACGGCGATCACCCGTGCGCCCTGCGCGTCCAGCCGGTGCAGGTATTCGAACAGGTTGGCCGCCGCCTCTGTCAGGTCCTCGGTTTCGGACAGGTTCAGGTCGCAGTCGGTGTCCCCGAAACCCAGCCGCGCCTCGCCCTCCTCGAAATCCACCGCGTTCAGCCGCACCCGCGCACGCGGCGCGTAATGCGAGCGCGTCTGCCCGGGGGCGCTGATGTGGTCGGTCTCGCGCCGGGTGGCGACGCGGGTGTTCAGCACCTCGGCCAGATCGTCCATCGGCACGCCGCCGGGACGCAGCAGCGTCGGCGGCCCGGCCAGCCCGAGGATCGTCGATTCCAGCCCGACCGCACAGGGGCCGCCATCCACCACCGCCTCGATCCGGCCGGTCAGCCCTTCCAGCACATGGCGGGCGCGCGTCGGGCTGATCTGTCCCGACAGGTTCGCCGAGGGCGCCGCCACCGGCCCGCCGATCTCGCGCAGCAGCGCCTGTGCGACGGGGGCCGCGGGCATCCGCACCGCCAGCGTGTCCAGCCCCGCCGTCACCAGTTTCGACACCGGCGCGCCGTCCCGCAGCGGCAGCACCAGCGTCAGGGGGCCGGGCCAGAAGGCCTCTGCCACGCGCTCGGCAAGGTGGTTCCACTTCACCAGCGCCTTGACCTCTTCCAGATCGGCCAGATGCACGATCAGCGGGTTGAAGCTGGGCCGGCTCTTGGCCTCGAAGATCCGGGCGACGGCGCGGTCGTTGCCCGCATCGGCGCCCAGCCCGTAGACGGTTTCCGTGGGAAAGGCGACAAGCCCGCCCCGTGCCAGCAGGTCGGCGGCGCGCGACAGGTCCCGCGCGCTGGCGCTCAGATGTTCGGTGGTGATCTCGACCATGTCCCCTCGTGACGCGGCGTTTCGCTGGGCAGGTTGCGGCAAGCGCTTACCCTTTCGTAAAGGTTTGCTACAAGAGACACAGTGCATTGCCAAGAACAAGGGAGGCCCCATGCCCTATCGCGCGCCTTTGGAGGATTTCCGCCGGATCCTGACGGATGTGGTGGGATACGAGCAGGTCTCCGGTACCGATCTCTACGCCGAGGCCGGGATGGAGACGGTCGAGGCCGTCCTGACCGAGGCCGGGAAGATGTGCGAAGAGGTGCTGGCGCCGCTGAACCGCAATGGCGATCTGGACCCGGCGCGGCTGGAAAACGGACGCATGCGCACGCCCAGGGGCTTTGCCGAGGGCTACAAGGCGATTGCCGAGGGCGGCTGGGTGGCAATCTCCGCCGCACCCGAAAGCGGCGGCATGGGTCTGCCCATGGCGGTCACCACCTGCGTGAACGACATGATGGGCTCTGCCTGCCTGGCGCTGCAACTGAACCCGCTGATGACCCAGGGCCAGATCGAGGCGCTGGAGCACCACGCCAGTGACGAGCTCAAGGCGCTGTACCTGCCCAAGCTGGTGACCGGCGAATGGCAGGGCACCATGAACCTGACAGAGCCGCAGGCCGGGTCGGACGTGGGCGCGCTGTCGACCCGGGCCGAACCGCTGGAGGATGGCACCTATGCCATCACCGGGCAGAAGATCTACATCACCTGGGGCGACAACGACTTTACGGAAAACGTCTGCCATCTGGTGCTGGCGCGGCTGCCCGACGCGGTGCCGGGGACCAAGGGCATCTCGCTCTTCCTCGTGCCGCGCAACATCCCCGACGCGGACGGCAACCCGGGCGTGGCGAACGACCTCAAGGTGGTCAGCCTCGAACACAAGCTGGGGATGCACGGCTCTCCGACCTGCGTGATGCAATATGACGGCGCCAGGGGCTGGCTGGTCGGCAAAGAGGGCGGGGGCATGCGCGCCATGTTCACCATGATGAACAACGCCCGCCTCGGCGTGGGCGTGCAGGGCGTGGCCATCGCAGAGGCCGCGACGCAGGCGGCGCTGGCCTATGCGCAGGAGCGCAGGCAGGGCCGCACGCCCGAGGGCACCATCATCGGCCACGCCGACGTGCGCCGGATGCTGGCCACCATGCGCGCCGATACCTTCGCCGCACGCGCCATCGCGCTGGCGCAGGCGGTGGCCATCGACATGGGCCGCGCCACCGGCGAGGCCGACTGGCAGGCCCGCGCGGCGCTCTTGACCCCGATCACCAAGGCCTTCGGCACCGACACCGGCATCGCGGTGGCGGACATGGGCGTGCAGGTGCACGGCGGCATGGGCTACATCGAGGAAACCGGCGCGGCGCAGTTCCTGCGCGACGTCCGGGTGACGGCGATCTACGAGGGCACCAACGGCATTCAGGCCATGGACCTCGTGGGCCGCAAGATGATGGACGGCGGCGAGGCGGCCTACCGCCTGCTCGACGAGATCGAGGGCTTCGCCGAAACCGCGCGCGGCCAGATGCCCGAGCTTGCCACCCGGGTCTGGGAGGCCGCCGAATCGCTGCGCGAGACCACAGAGGCGCTGGTGGCGACCGAGGTCGCGGACCGCTTCGCCGGGGCGGTGCCCTACCTGCGCGGTTTCGCCCGGGTGCTGGGCGGCTATTTCCACCTGCGCGCCGCCATGGCCCAGCCCGAGGGCGGTGCCGCGCGGCTGGCCCGCTTCTACATCGAACGCCTGCTGCCGGAACACACGGGCCTGCTGGTCCAGGCCCGGGCCGGTTCGGACGCGGTCATGCAGATCACGGCCGACGACCTGGCGGCGTGATGGACGGCGGCCGCTCTCCCATCGCCTATCCCTTCGATGCGCCTCCGGCGCCGGGCGAGGCCGTCGAAGTGGCCGAGGGCGTGCTCTGGCTGCGCCAGCCGCTGCCGATGAAGCTGGACCATGTCAATGTCTACGCGCTGGACGACGGCGACGGCTGGACGCTGGTCGACACCGGCTTTGACACCCGCAAGAGCCGCGCGATCTGGCAGCAGGCCCTCGCCGGCCCGCTGAAGGGCAAACCGGTGCGCCGCGTCATCGCCACGCATCACCACCCCGACCACATCGGCCTTGCCGGCTGGTTCCAGACCGACCACGGCGCCGAACTGGTCACCACCCGCACCGCCTGGCTCTTTGCGCGGATGCTGACGCTGGACGTGCAGGACCGGCCCGCGCCCGAAACGGTGGCCTACTGGAAGGCGGCGGGCATGGCGCCCGAGATCCTCGAGCAGCGGCTGGCAGAGCGCCCCTTCAACTTTGCCGATTGCGTGGCGCCGATGCCGCTGGGTTTCACCCGCATCCGTCAGGGCGACAGGATCCGCGCGGCGGGCCGCTCCTGGGAGGTCCATATCGGCAACGGCCACGCGCCGGACCATGCGACGCTTTGGTCCCAAGACGACAATCTCGTGCTCTCCGGCGACCAGATCATCGCCTCGATCAGCTCGAACCTGGGCGTCTACGCCACCGAGCCAGAGGCCGACCCGGTGGGCGACTGGCTGGAGGCCTGTGAAAGGCTCGCCACACTGGCCCGTCCCGATCACCTCGTGCTGGGCGGCCACAAGCTGCCCTTCACCGGCCTGCCCGCCCGCATGGCGCAGCTGATCGACAACCACCACGGCGCGCTCGACCGCCTGCATGGCTTCCTCGACACGCCCAGAACCGCCGGAGACTGCTTCCCGCCGCTCTTCAAGCGCAAGATCGGCGCGGGCGAATACGGCCTCGCGCTGGTCGAGGCCATGGCGCATTGCCTGCACCTCTGGCACCAGGGCCGCGCCAGCCGCGAAAGACGCGCCGACGGCGCCTGGCTCTTCCGCGCCCGCTAGGGCCCAGCCCCCCGGGCCCCCGCGCGGCGCCCGGGGCCCCAATACCCCGGCGCACCCTCTCTGCCACCACCCGGCCGGAAACAGGGCGCGGTCACACCACGGCCTGCCCCCCACGCAGCCCCCTGTGCCTCTTCCTGGCCCAAACACCGCTGGGCCCCCGCCGCCACGACCACGCCGCCCGCGGCAGGGTGGCGTCACAGCAAGGCACCCCACGCCGCCCCCGGGGCGCGGCCCCTTGTGTTTCTTCTTGGTCCAAATACCTCTGCGCGCCGCCGCCACGACCATTCCGCCCGCGGCAGGGCGGCGTCGCAGCAAGGCACCCCGCGTTGCCCCCGGGGCGCAGCCCCCGCGCTTCTTCTTGGTTCAAATATCCCGGAGCCAGGCAGCCGCCGCCGCAGCGCCTGCGCTTAATCGGCAGTGTCCATCCAGATCGTCACCGGCCCGTCATTGACCAGCGACACCGCCATGTCCGCGCCGAACCGCCCGGTTGCGACGGCCAGCCCCTGCGCCTGCATCTGCGCGGCAAAGTATTCGTACAGCCGCTCGCCCTCTGCCGGGGGCGCGGCGGTGGAAAACCCGGGCCGGTTCCCGCGCGCGGTATCCGCCGCCAAGGTGAACTGGCTCACCACCAGCGCGGCTCCGCCGACATCGAGCACCGAACGGTTCATCCGCCCCTCCTCGTCGCGGAAGATCCGCAGCTTGGAAATCTTGCTGGCCAGCCGCTCGGCCTCGGCCTCGGTATCGCCCTGCATGGCGCAAATCAGGATCAGCAGCCCCGGCCCGATCTCTCCGATGACCGCGCCCTCGACCGCGACCCGCGCCTGCGTGACGCGCTGGATCAGCGCCCTCACAGCTCGTCGGCCCAGGGGGGATTGGCGCCCGCGCGGCCAACCGTCACCGCCGCCGCGGCGACGCCCAGCTCTGCCGCCGCCTCCAGCGCATCCAGCGGTGCCGAAGCCAGAGCCTGCCGCGACAACAGCCCTGCCTTGTGCAGCCCTGCCAGAAGACCGGCGTTGAAGGTATCGCCCGCGCCGACCGTATCGACCACCGTCACCCGGCGTGCCGCGACCCGCCGCGTGCCGGCGCGCGTGACAAGGTCCACGCCCTCGGCGCCACGCGTCACCGCCACCAGCGCCGCGCCGCCGGTCAGCAGCGCCTCGGGCGCGGTGCCCAGCCAGTCCATGTCCTCGTCGGAGACCTTGACGATATCGGCCCGTCCCAGCATGGCTTCCAGCCGGGCGCGATAGCGCGCCTCGTCGGTGATGAAGCCGGGGCGGATGTTCGGGTCGATCATCACCGGGCGATCCCCGGCCTGCGCGCAGAAGGCCGCGTAGCTTTCGGCCTGCGGCTCGGACACCAGGGAAATGCCCCCGAAGAACAGCGCATCGATGCCCGGGGCCTGCAGCGGCAGCTCTGCCTCGGTCAGCATCCGCCCCGCCGTGTTCTCGTCGTAAAAGGCATATTGCGCATGGCCGCCCGTCAGCGTCACGAAGGCCAGCGTCGTGGGTCGCGCCGAGCGCGGGCAGAAGTGGTGGTCGACGCCGGAGGCCTCCAGCTCGGCGACCAGCATCCGCCCGAAGAGGTCCGAGGACAGCCCGCCGAAATAGCCCGAGGGCGCCCCCAGCCGCCCCAGCGCGATGGCGGTGTTGAAGACCGCGCCCCCCGCGTAGGGCGCAAAGGCCGGCTCTCCACCGGCGCTCTCGCGCGGCAACATGTCGATCAGCGCTTCGCCGCAACACAGGATCATGGCCGGACCTCCCTCTGGTGGCCCCGTGTTTGCGCTAGCTGCCAGGCAAAGGCAATCCTCACTGGTTCTGCGCGATCAGGTAGCCAAGCCCGCCCGCCAGGATCAGGCCCAGCACCACGGCAATGGCGATCTTCGCCGCCGACCACGGGCGTTCCCCCTGCACGCGGCCCGTGCGCCCGTTGACGACGAAACGATAGCTCTTGTCGCGATACTTGTAGGCGGCCATCCAGACCGGCAGCAGCACATGCTTGAAGGTCACGTCGCGCAACTCGGTCTCGACGTGGTGGATGCGCTGGCGGTCGCCGCCGATGTCGAACTTCACGTCGCGCTGGATGACGCGGTCCATCTTGACCCGCGCCTCCTGAAAGCCCTCGTCCAGATCGACCTGATAGCCCTCGGCCCGGAACCCGGCCAGGAACTCGGGGCGGTAGGGCTCCATCGCCGACAGGTCCCAGGGCTCCAGCGCGTCGGTATAGCGCTTGGGCAGCGCCTTCGAGGCCAGCACCAGCACATCGTCGAAGAAGCGCGTCACCCGCCCCGAGACCCCGCGCCAGCGGATCTTCTGCACCTGCTGCTGCGTGGGTTTTCCGTCGCGCATCACGGTGCGGGTCTCGTAGTAGATGGTGCCGCGCTCGCCGCGATAATCCGAGGTCGTATCGGCGTCGAAGGTCCAGTAGGGCACGTAGATCCCGGTCAGCTTGCGCCCCTTGCGGGCATAGTCCTGCAACCCGTTCGGCGCGAACCAGAGCTTGCCCAGCCAGTCGACCATGGCGGCGCGCGCCTGCGCCTCGTCCATGGCGAAGGGCAGAAGGCCGCGCGGCTTGATATGGCGGTGTGTGCCGGTGTCGGTGACCACGGGCGTGGCGCAGAAGGGGCATTCCGAGGCATGGACGTCGGGGTCGAACTCCACCTGCGCGCCGCAATTGGGGCATTGCGCGACGCGGGTCTCTTCCATCTCCTGCAGGGGCAGCAGGTTGTCGATCGCCGCGCGGAAATCCAGCTCCCTGACCCCACCGTCCCAGGGACCGGCCTGCACCATCTCCTCGGTATTGCCGCAGTGGTCGCAGACCAGCTTGCCCACATCCGGGTCGAAGCGCAGGTCGGACCCGCAGTTGTCGCAGGGAAAGCGGTGCTCTTCCCTGGGGTCCGTGGCCGCCGGGGGCGGGGGCAGAGTGGTCATGCGGTTCTCCCTCGGGTCGCTTCGGCGCGAGTGTTCCCGCTGCGCCATCCGGGGTCAAGGCAGGCGGTCCGGCGGGTTTTCCCCACTTGAGACCCGCGCCCGCGCCGCTATCTTCCGCAGCGCAGCAACAGGAGCGCCCGCATGATCCGCGCCACCATCCTCGCCCTCTGCCTCGCCGCCCCGGTGCAGGCCTCCGAACTGAGCTACAGCTTCCACTGGCAGGGCGCAGGCGGCTACGCGCTGCGCGGCGCCCTGTCCTACGACGCGTTTTTCGGCACCGGCGAGATCCTGCGCGAGGATGAACTGACCTGCTTTGTCATCGAGGGGCTGAAGGACGGCGACCCCATCGGCCGCTGGGCCCTGGGCGACCTGACAGAGGACACCTCGTGGAGGCTGACCTTCGATCCCGCCCGCCCGGCCTTCGTGGTCGAGGGCGAAGGCGTCGACATGCCGCAGGCCTGGAACATGGACGGCTTCGGCACCGACTGCGGCGCAGGCGGCTTCGGCTTCAACATCGGCAACGCGGCGCAGGACATCTGCCTGGACGGCGCGCTGATCGTCGAAAGCCAGGTCGACCCCTACCGGCCCTTCCCGGTCTCTCCCGCCCCGGGGTTCGACTTCCCGCGCGATGCCTGCCGCGGCCCGGACCTGCTCAGCCTGCTGGCAGACTGACCCGGTCCGTCCGCGACCCGACGGAGTGGATTGCGGCAAAACCGGTGGCAAAACGACCGCACCGCCAAGCGCACAGACCCTCAGCTGCCGCGCCCGCCCGGCCATGAGTGCGCCCGGCCCCCCTTCTTCTGTCCGGAAAATATCCCGGGGCTCGGGGCAGAGCCCCGAAACGGGGGTCCGGGGGCGCAGCCCCCGGGAGTGAATGCGCGCCGAAGGCGCTCAATGGGGTCGATCGCCGGATAGGGGCGCGGGTCAGACGCCCGGCGGCGGGGGCGGCGGCATGACGGTGAAAAGCTGCGCCAGTTCGACCACCGCGCCCGCCTTCTTCCAGCCGTCCTGACCCTGTGTCCAGACGTGGGTCTCGCGGGTCAGCTCCTGTGTCGCGACCATCTTGCCAAGGTCGGCGCGGCTGAAGGGGCCGGAGGTCTGGCCGTCCTTGGCGATGTGCCAGACATGTTCCACCGGCGGCGGCGGCGGCGAGGCCATGGGCGCGGCGGCGGGGGCGGGTTGCGGCTGCGCAGGCGCGGCCCCCCAGGGACCCTGCTGGCCCATGGCATTGGCCATCTGCATGCCCATCCCGGCGCCGAAGCCCATGCCCATGGACTGGTCCATCGCGCCGCCCTGACCCATGGCCTCGGCGGCCTTCCACTTCATGTGATCGTCGAGGTTGCCCGCCAGCCCGCGCGAGGTGCGCGCGTCCAGCGCCTTTTCCACCGCCGGCGGCAGCGAGATGTTCTCGATGTAAAGCTCGGGCAGGGACAGGCCATATTGTGCGATCACCGGGTCGATGGCCTTGGCGATCAGCGCGCCGACCTCGCCGGTATTGGCGGCCATGTCCAGAACCGGGATGCCCGACCTGGCGATGTCCTTGGAGAACTCCTGCACGATGATGTTGCGGATCTGGAAAGAGATCTCGTCCATGGTGAACTCGCCGTCGGTGCCGACGATTTCCGACATGAAGAGCGCCGGGTCCACCACCTTGATCGAATAGGTGCCGAAGGCGCGGATGCGGGTCGGCCCGAATTCCGGGTCGCGCAGCATGATCGGGTTCTTGGTGCCCCACTTCAGATTGGTGAAGCGGTTGGTGTTGACGAAGTAGATCTCGGATTTGAAGGGCGACTGGAAGGCGTGGTCCCAGTGCTGCAGCGAGGTCATGATCGGCATGTTGTTGGTCTCGAGCATGTAGAGACCGGGGGTGAAGACATCCGCCAGCTGGCCCTCGTGAACGAAGACGGCGGCCTGCCCCTCGCGGACCGTCAGCTTGGCCCCGTATTTGATCTCGTGGCCCTCACGCTCGAACCTGTAGACCAGCGTGTCGCGGGTGTCGTCGGTCCAGTGGATGACGTCGATGAATTGTCCGCTGAGAAAATCCCAAATGCCCATGGCGCCCTCCTTGGCCGGATGCCTGCCGGTCCGGACGCGCGGGGCCTTGCGGCGGCCCGCGTGGTCCGGGGTATCCGGCAGGCTGATTGCCAAAAGAGGTAACAACGATGCTCGCGCAGGCCAAGGGTGCAATCGCCCCGGTGGCAGGGGGAAAAGGGGGCGGCATGCATCGCCGGGCGGAGGGGGGCGGGGGCAGTGGCGGTCGGGTTTCGCCTGCCTGGGGCAGGCGCCCGGCCGGGGAGGCTCTGCCTCCCCGGACCCCACCGGGATATTTTCAGACAGAAGAAGAGCGGGGCGTGCTATGCGGCCTGTTGTGCGGGTCGCCCGGTCCCCTCCGGCGCGGTGCGGCGGGGCTTGAGGCGATCGGGCAGGGGCGCGATCCGGGGTCCGTCTTCCTGGGCCCAAGGATGTCCGGTTGTCAGGACGGCCCGCCGAGCATTTCGCCAGCGCGCTTCTGGACCACGGGCAGGGCCTCGCGGGCGGTCATGCCGGGGGTCAGGGCCGGGTCGTAGAGGATCTTCAGCAGCATCTCGTCCTGGCGCGTCAGCAGGGCGAATTCGTCGTCGTCGTTGAAGATCGAGGGGCGGGCGCGCGGATCGTCGTTGCCCAGCCCCATGCCCTGCGCCACCTCTTCGTGGATGCAGGACTGGCGCAGGAGATCGGGGTGTTCCGAGCGGATCACCGCGATGGCGGTGCCGTAGTTGTAGCCTCCGGGCGTGTCAGAGAAGGCCACGACAAGGCAGTGGATGCTGCGCGGCAGGGAGTTGAACAGACGCAGGGACGCGGGGTTCACGTCGGGCACCAGCTGGCGGATGCGCGGCGCGATGAGGTCGGTGTCGTCCTCGCTCATGAACAGCACGTGGAAGTTCGCGCCGCTCTCGACCATCTGGATCGGATGGCCGGAAACCCGCGCCAGGCGCGCGGCGTAGGATTTGACCTGCGCGCGGTCCCAGTCGATCTGGTCGCGCGGCACATTGGGGCCGAACTCGACCGCCATGCGCACCGGCTGGGTCCATTTCTTGATCGCGCTGGCGCCGCCCGCGGAGGGGCGCAGCCCTTCGCCGCGCACGTATTCCTCTTCGAGGGCGATCTTGACGAAATTGCGCACCAGCATGGTGTCGGTGAGGGGGGTGTCCTCGCCGCCGCCGTCGGTGCGCAGAAGCCCGCGCGCCAGCAGGTCGCGCTGCACCTTGCCGTAGTAGCGTTGCAGGGCGAGGCTGTTCTCGGAGGGGGGCCTGGGCGTGGGGGCGGGCATCGCCGCAGGGGTCACCGTCTCGGGCTTCGGCCCGACAGAGTCGGGCCGGGCAGCGGGTTTGACCGCAGAGGCCCGCGGGGCAAGCGCATTGCTGTCGCAGGCCGCAAGGCCAACGAGTCCGACCAGCGCCGCCGTGGCGGCTGTCCACAGGCCCGGCTTTGCCATGATCAGGCCGGAACCGAGCCGCCGGCGTTCTCGCCGGTGCCGTCGCGGCGGGCCTTCGCAGAGGCCAGGGTGTCGCGCAGTTCCGTTTCCATCTTCTTCAGTTCCTCTTCGGCCCTGGCGCGCCGCGCCTTGCCTTCGTCCGCGATCTGGAGGCTTTCCTGAATCGTGCCGATCAGGTCGGCGTTGGCCTGCTTGACGGCCTCGATGTCGAACACGCCCCGCTCCATCTCTTCGCGGATCACCTTGTTGCTTTCCCGCAAATTCGCCGCGTTCGACGTCAACAATTCGTTGGTCAGGTCGTTGGCGTCGCGCACCGCCGCCGCCGCCGCCCTGGACCGCTGAATCGTCACCGCCTGCGCAAGCTGCGTTTCCCATAGGGGCACGGTGTTCACAAGCGTCGAGTTGATCTTGGTCACCAGGCTCTTGTCGTTTTCCTGCACCAGCCGGATGGAGGGCAGGGATTGCATCGTCACCTGCCGCGTCAGCTTCAGGTCGTGCACGCGGCGTTCCAGATCGTCGCGGGCGGCGCGCAGGTCGCGCAGCTCCTGCGCCTTCATCACCTGATCGCCCTCGGGGGCGGCGCCGACCTCGGCCTCTTTGGCGGGGATCGTCACGGTGTCCAGCTCTTCGAGCTTTTCCTCGCCCGCCGAGATGTAAAGCGCCAGCTCGTCGTAGAACTGCAGCGTCTTTTCATAGAGCATATCGAGCGACTTGATGTCCTTCAGCAGCGTGTGCTCGTGCTTCAGAAGATCGTCGGTGATCCGGTCGATCTGGCCCTGCACATCCTCGAAACGCGCGGTGAACTTGGCGAAGGGCGCGGCGCGGCCCAAGAGCTTTTCCCACCACGAGCGTTCGCGGCGCACGTCCAGCTCGGACACCGAAAAGCCGCGGATCGTGGTGACGATGTTGCGCAGGGAATCGCCCGCCGGGCCCACGTCCTTGTTGCGCACATCCGTCAGCATCGCCTGGGAAATCGTCTGCAATTCCGCCTGCGCGGCAGAGCCGAAGGACACGATGGAATTCGTGTCGGACATGTCCAGCTCTTCCATCCGGGTGCGGATTTCCTCGGACAGCGCCGGGTCGGCCTGCTTCAGCGGCACCACGGCACTGGCCTCTTGCGGGTCGGGCAGGACAACGGCGTTGACCTCGTCGACCAAGGCAACGGTCTTCTCGGCTTCCTGGCGGGTCTGTTCAGACATGGTTTCGGTATCCCTTTTTGGAAAGTCTTAACCCGTGGTGTCGAGATGCACGCCTTCGCGCCGCAAGCGGTCGCGCAGGACCTCGATTTCCACGGAAAGGTCGGCGTTGTTGTCCAGAAGCAGCTTGTCGATCTTCTTGTCGAAGGTCTCTTCGAGATCGGTGAGCAGCATCATGAAGTCGCTCTTGGCGGCCCGGGCGGGTTTGCGGGCGTTGATGTCCGAGAACTTCACCGCCGCGTCGCGGGCGCCCATCAGGTAGACGCCGAGGAACTTCTTGGCGGCGGTCAGGTCGCGGGGGTCTTCCTCGACCGTGCGGATCATCTCGCGCACCTTGACGGTGAAGCGTTCGACCCGGGCCTCGACCTGCCGGTCGTCGGCGCGGCGCACGGCGTCCTTCATCGCGGCGAGGTATTTCTCGGCCTCGTCCACGACGCGGGCGACGCGGTCCTGCTGGAAGGTGTCGACACCCTCCATGCCCTTGTTCTTCATGGGATCGATGCCAAAGGCGCCGATGTGCAGAACCCCGGCGGCGGTGCCGAAGATCAGCGGCGCCAGAAGGCCGGGCTCCGAGGTCCAGGCGGCGATCGCGGTGCCGATGCCACAGGCCACGGCGGCGAAGAGCTTGCGCGGGATGGCGGGGCGGCGGGCGATCTTGCGGGCGTCATAGGCGGCCTGCGCCTTCAGCCCGTCGCGCAGCAGCCAGGCCCCGAGGATGAGCATCCCGGCCCCGGCCAGTCCCATGGCCAGCCCAAGGGCACCGCCGCCCAGCGACAGCGCGGCCAGCACGATGCCGGGGATGAACATGACGTTCGAGCGGGCGCCCACCGGCGTCACCTGCGCGCCCTTGTAGGCGGGGGTGCGGTCGGGCGTCTGCGGGTCGGATGATCCGTCGGGGCTGTACTTGCCGCCAAAGCGCTGCGCCATGGCTCAGAGCCCCCCGAGCCAGCCGGTCGCCACTCCGAACAGAAGCACGATCAAGAGGACGTAACAGACCTTCTGCAAGGCGTTTGCGGACATGACGGACCCCTGTCCCTTTACCCTTCCGGTTGGAACTTAAGGGCAAAATGCTGCGCTTGCTAGGGGGAAGCAGGCGGGCTTTCGCTCAGGCGGCGGATTCGCGGGGCATCCGGTCCAGCAGGCGCCGGGCTTCTTCGTCGAAGGCATCGGTGCGGGAGGGGCCGGCCAGCTTCAGGGCGCGGCTGTCGAAGGTTTCGGAGAGCGTCTCGACCTTCGCGAGGAAACGGCGGCGGGCAAAGCTGTAGCCGGGGCCACCCTGCGCGGTCAGCAGGCGCGGGGTCTCGGTCTCGAGCAGCACGGCGATCCGGTCGGAAAGCGCCAGAACCCGGTCGAAGCGGTGCTCCTGCCCGAATGGGGCGGCCAGCTGCCGGGCCACGGACAGGCGCAGGGCCTCTGCGCGGCGCAGCAGCTCGGCGTCGGCCAGCGGGTCAAGCAGGTCCGAGACGGCGAGCAGGCGGTCGTCGAGGGTCTGCGCCTGACGTGTCTCGGTGTCGTCCCGCGAGGGTTCGGCACCGGGACTGGCCTTGTCGATCAGCGGGTCCGTGCCGAAGGCGGTCAGGCTGAGGGCGGTCGCCAGAACCCCGCAGGCAATCGGCAGAAGCAGGGCGTCGAATCGGTGCCCGGCAAGGACAAAGGCCACGAGGCCCAGCAGGGCAGAGCCGAGGATCTTGCGCGGCAGGCGGGGGCTGCGGGCATCGCGGGCAAGGTCGTAATCGCGGTGGATGCGTTGCCCGGCCGCGATCAGCCGCAGGGCCACCGACAGCAGCCAGATCATCGCAAGGCCGGTGGCGATCCCGGTAAACGACCCCTGGAAGACCCACAGCAGCAACGGCAGGGCGGCCAGAAACAGGATGCTCAGGCCGGAATCGAGGGGCCGGAGGTCGGAGAAGCCGCTGGGAAGGTTGTGGTCCGGGCGGGTCATCGTCGTCATACCGTGTAGCTGAGGCCGAAGATCAGGAACCAGAGGGCGACGAAGGCCAGCCGCCTGTGAAGCGTTCCCGAGGCGCGGGCGCGGGTGGTGCAGCCGGTCACCACCGACAGCGTGTCCCGGGTGACCATGCGCAGGCTGCCCACCGCGACAAGGGCGGAGCCGGCCAGGATGGAAAAGGCAATGAGCGTGATCATCATGCCTGCGAGGATTCCGCCGGAACGGGGCGAAATCGCGGCAAGCAGCGGGAATTTTCGGGAAGGCTTAACGCTGGGTAAAAGGCGCGGGGCCCCTCAGCGCCGCTTGCGCGTCACGTTCCGGGGCTTGGCGGGGCCGGGTTTGCCCGCCTTGCCCTTGCCTGCCTTGCCCGAAGGTCCGGGGCGTGCCGGGGGCTCCTGCGCGGGCGAGGGCAGGCCCAGCTGGTCGCGCACGATCCGGCCACGCACCTCCTGCACCTCGCCGGGCTTCATCTGGCCCAGCTGGAACGGCCCGTAGGACAGGCGAATCAGGCGGTTCACGGTCAGCCCGATGTCGGCCATCGCCCGCCGGACCTCGCGGTTCTTGCCCTCGCGCAGGCTGACCGTCAGCCAGGCGTTGGCGCCTTGCTGGCGGTCGATGGCTACGGTCATCGGCTGGAAGGTCTGGCCGTCGATGGTCAGGCCCTCGCGCAGCGGGGTCAGCATGGCGTCCGTGGGGCGGCCATTGACGCGCACCCGGTAACGCCGCAGCCAGCCGGTCGAGGGCAGCTCCAGCTTGCGCTTCACGGCACCGTCGTTGGTCAGCAGCAACAGCCCTTCCGAGTTGAGGTCCAGCCGGCCCACGCTCATGACCCGGGGCAGGTCGTCCGGCAGGGCGTCGAAGATCGTCGGGCGGCCCTGCTCGTCCTTCGTGGTCGTCACTAGGCCCGCGGGCTTGTGATACAGCCAGATCCGCGCGGCTTCGGGCGCGTCGAGCGGCTTGCCGTCCACCTCGATCCGGTCGCGATCGGTCACGTTGAGGGCGGCGCGGTCGATGACCGCCCCGTTGACGGCGACGCGGCCCTCTTCGATCATGCGCTCTGCCTCGCGGCGGCTGGCAAGTCCGGCGCGGGCGATGACCTTGGCGATGCGGTCGCCCTCGGGGGTGGGTTTGGTGCTCATGGCCCCGGCCATAGCCGATTGCGCGGGGCGTGGGAACAGGGCAACGCGACCCGGCGCGCGCAGGCGTCACGGTATTTGCGGCGCTGCCCCGCCCGACCGCCTTCGCGATTCCGGTGAGACGGTGCAGATTGCGCGAAAGAACCCGGCCTTCACCCCGCGAAATTGCAAAGAGGGCAGCTCTGGGGCATCGATGTCACCGCATGGCCGCGATCTTCGGCGGGGCGCAGGAAACCCGGCAAGCCGACACAGGACCGGGGCAGGCCCATGCCTGCGCGCCGGGCTGGCGCGGCGATTGTGCCGCCCCGGCCTGCGGATTCTCCGAGCGGCCCCGGCGGGCGGCGGTCTTGCCTGTTCCGGTTCCGGGGAGGATCCGCTATCAGGGCGCGACGCGAGACCGGAGCGCCCATGACCTTTCGCAGCCACATGCAGACCGCCCTTGCCGAGGCCCGGGCCGCCGCCGCCCGCGGCGAGGTGCCGGTGGGTGCCGTCGTGGTCTCTGCCTCCGGGGCGGTGATCGCGCAGGCGGGCAACCGCACGCGCGAGACCAACGACCCCACCGCCCATGCCGAGATCCTCGCCATCCGCGAAGCCTGCCGGGTGGCGGGGGCGGAACGGCTGCCCGACCATGACCTTTACGTCACGCTGGAGCCCTGCCCGATGTGCGCCGCCGCGATTTCCTTCGCGCGCATCCGGCGGCTGTACTACGGCGCCGCCGATCCCAAGTCCGGCGGCGTCGCGCAGGGGCCGCGGGTCTTCAGCCATCCGCAGGCCCATCACCGCCCCGAGGTCTACGACGGCATCGGCGCGGAAGAGGCCGCGCGGCTGCTGAAGGCTTTCTTCGAGGCGCGGCGATGACACGGGTGATCCTGTTCAACAAGCCCTTCGGCGTGCTGTCGCAGTTCACCGACAAGGGCACCGAAGGCAGCCCGCGCCCGACCCTGTCGGGATTTGTCGATGTGCCGGGCGTCTACCCGGCCGGGCGGCTGGACCGCGATTCCGAAGGGCTGCTTGTGCTGACCGACAACGGGCGGCTTCAGGCGCGCATCGCGGCGCCGAAATTCAAGCAGCCCAAGACCTACCTCGTGCAGGTCGAGGGCATCCCGGACGACCGCCAGCTGGCGGAGCTGCGGGCGGGGGTGGTGCTGAAGGACGGCAAGACCCTGCCCGCGACATGCGAGCAGATCGACCCGCCCGGCCTGTGGCAGCGCGATCCGCCGGTGCGCTTCCGCAAGACGGTGCCGGATTCCTGGCTGTCGCTGACGATCCGCGAGGGCAGGAACCGGCAGGTGCGGCGGATGACGGCCCATGTCGGCCTGCCCTGCCTGCGGCTGGTGCGTTGGTCGGTCGGCGACTGGACGCTGGAGGGGCTGGCGCCGGGGACATGGCGGGACGCCTGAGGCGCCGGGGCCTGCGACTGTCGCGGTGACCGGCAAGACCGGGGAGCGGGGCCGCTGTCCGTGAAGCCAGCCGCGCGGTTGGATGTTTCAGGCGCAGGGCAGTGGCGCGCAGCGGGCGGGCCGGGCGCGGCTGGGCCGCGAAGAGGGGGGCTCTGCCCCCGCCTGGGGCTCCCCCGGGATACTTGCGGACAGAAGAGGCGGGGCCCAGGCGCCTGGCCTGGGGGTCAGACCCATTTTGCCAGAGGCGGCAGGCTCATGAGGACGGCGTTGGCGTCATGGCCGGTGGCGAGGCCGAATTTCGTGCCGCGGTCGTAGACGAGGTTGTATTCCGCGTAGAGGCCGCGGTGCACCAGCTGGGCCTCGCGTTCGGGCTTGCCGAAGGGCAGGGGGCGGCGTTTCTCGATCAGCGGCAGGAAGGCGGGCAGGAAGGCGCGGCCGATGTCCTGCGTCAGGGCGAAGTCGGCCTCCCAGTCGCCGGAATTGCGGTCGTCCATGAAGATGCCGCCGACGCCCCGGGCGCGCTTGCGGTGCGGGATGTAGAAGTATTCGTCCGCCCATTCCTTGAGGCGCGGGTAGAGGTCGGCGCCGTGGGGCGCCAGATGCGCCTCTTGCGTGGCGTGGAAATGCGCGGTGTCCTCGGCGTATTCGAGGCAGGGGTTGAGGTCGGATCCGCCGCCGAACCACCAGGCCCCCGGGGTCCAGAACATCCGCGTGTTCATGTGGACGGCGGGGCAATGCGGGTTCTGCATATGGGCGACGAGGCTGATGCCCGAGGCCCAGAAGCGCGGGTCCTCGGCGATGCCCGGCACGCCGCGCGCCGCCATGGCCTGCTGCGCCGCCGCGCCCAGCGTGCCGTAGACCGTCGAGACGTTCACGCCGACCTTCTCGAAGACCCGTCCGTCGCGCATGACGCTCATCAGCCCGCCGCCCGCGTCCGCGCCGTCGTCGGCGTGGCGGGTGGTTTCGCTGACGTCGAAGCGCCCGGGGGCGAGGTCGCGGAGCGGGCCCCTGTGATGGCTGTCCTCCAGCCCCTCGAAGGCGGCGACGATCTGGTCGCGCAGGGTGCTGAACCACGCGCTTGCGCGGGCCTTTTCCTCTGCCATGGGTGCGGTCACGGGCGCCTCCTTCTTCAATGCGCGGGGGCGGCGACCGGGTCGAGCAGGGTGCGCCCGCCGTCCACGGTGATAATCTGCCCGGTGACGAAGCCCGCCCCGTCGCAGGACAGGAACTGCACCGCCTCGGCCAGCTCTCGCGGTGCGGCGATGCGGCCCAGCGGCGTGTGGTCCTCGATGTCCGAGCGGTAGGTCTTGTGGGTCTTCAGGGAATCCTTGAGGCTGGCCGACATGACCGAGCCGAAGGCCACGGCGTTCACCCGGATGCGTTCCGGCGCCAGCGCCACGGCCATGGAGCGTGTCATCTGGTCCAGCGCCGCGCAGCTGACCGAGTAGCCCAGCAGGTCGGGGTGCGTGCGCCGCGCGGCGATGGACGACAGGTTGACGATGGCGCCGAGCTGACCGTCGTCGCCGTCCTGTTTCTCGGCCTGCTTGATCATCCGCCGGGCCACCAGCTGCGACATGCGGTAGGCGGTCATCAGGTTCTGGTTCAGCAGCTGCATCACCGTGTCGTCGCTGCAGTCCAGCGGGTCCGAGGGCAGCATCTGCCGCGAGCCGTTGACCAGAATGTCGACCCGGTCAAAGGCGTCCAGCGTCGCCGACAGCAGGTTCGCCATGGTCAGCTTTTCGCGCAGGTCGCCGGCGTAATAGCGGATCTGGCTGTCTTCGTCCGCATTGTCGCATTCCTGCGACAGGCGCTCTTCGTCGATGTCCGCCAGCATGACGTTGGCGCCCTTGTTCGCGAAGTGCCGCGCGATGGCGAGGCCGACGCCATTGGCCGCGCCGGTGATGATGGCGGTTTTGCCTGCGATGGAGAAGCTCATGCGAGGGGCCTTTCGCCGCTAGGGTGGGTCAGCGCCGCTTGCGCGCTGCGTGCAGGATCTTGAAGCGGGTGTCGCCGCCGATCTCGGTCGTGTCACGGAACAGCGTGTCCAGCGCGGTCTCGTATGGCAGGTGGCGGTTGGCCACAAGCCAAAGCTGCCCATGCGGGGCAAGAACGCGGGCGGCGGCCTCGATGAAGGCGCGGCCGAGGGCCGGGTCGGCGCGGCGCCCGCTGTGGAAGGGCGGGTTCATGATCACCGCATCCAGCGGTGCGGCGGGCGCCCAGCGAGTGGCATCGGCCCAGTGGAAGGCCGCGCGCCGGTCGGTGACATTGGCCCGGGCGCAGGTCAGGGCGCTGTGGTCGGCCTCGACAAGGTCCAGCGATGTGACGCCGGACCGGGTCAGGATCTCGCGCGAGAGCCAGCCCCAGCCCGCGCCAAGATCCGCGATGCGGCCCTTCAGCGTGGCAGGCAGCACCGCGGCCAGGGCGACAGAGGCCGGGTCGGCCCCGTCGGCGGAAAAGACGCCGGGCGCGGTGATGCCGTCCGGGGTGTCGAGCCTGTCGGGGCGCCGCCAGCCGGACAGCGCCTGCGCGGCGCCGGGGGCGCGGAACCACAGGCATTTGCCATGGGCCTTGGAGACCTGACCCAGCACTTCCACCCGGCTGCGCAGGGCCTTCGCGATGGCCTCTATGCCGTCGGTCTTTGCCCCGTCGACCACCACGAGGTCGGTGGCAAGGGCGGCTGCGCGGGCGATGCGGTCCTCTGCCAGATCGCGGGCGCGGGGCAGGGTCACGATGACGGCGGCGGCCTTGTCGGGCAGGGCAGGAGAGGCCGGCAGCCCCCGGGCCTCCCATGCCTCGACGTCTGGGCGGAAGCCCTGCACCACCCGGGCGCGCTCTGCCGCGACCGGCAGGTCGGCGTCGCCGGGCGCACCGTACAGAACGACCGGGCCGCTGTCGGGCAGGACAAGGCCGCCGGAGGCGACGGCGTAGGAGAGGCGTGAACTGCTCATGGCCGAGGGCAGGCGCGGGGGCCTATTCCTTTTCCATCGTGCATTGCAGCGGGTGCTGGTGGCGGCGGGCGAAGTCCATCACCTGCCCCACCTTGGTTTCCGCGATTTCGTGGCTGAAGACGCCGACCACAGCGACGCCCTTCTTGTGGACGGTCAGCATGATCTCGAAGGCCTGCGCATGGGTCATGCCGAAGAAACGCTCCAGCACGTGGACCACGAATTCCATCGGCGTATAGTCGTCGTTCAGCAGCAGCACCTTGTACAGCGGCGGGCGCTGGGTCCTTGTGCGGGTCTTGACGGCAATCGAGGCATCCCCGTCGTCATCGCTGCCGCGGGGCGGCATCGCGCTGACGGTCAACGATAGGGTCCGGGGCGTCTGTGGATCGGTCATGGGGATATTGGCACTTTGCGTTTCCGGAATTGGCCTCAGTATATAGCCTATGCGCCCCGGGCGAAAAGGGGGGCAAGGGCTTTGGGGGCATTATGACGGACAAACTCCTGACAATCGGTTTCGACGCGGACGATACGCTCTGGCACAACGAGCGGTTTTTCGAGATGACGCAGGCCCTGTTCACGTCGCTGCTGCGCGATCACGCCGACGGCGACCACCTGCAAGAGCGCCTGATCGCGGCAGAGCGGCGCAATATCGGCAGCTATGGATTTGGCGTGAAGGGATTCACCCTGTCGATGATCGAGACCGCCATAGAGGTGACCGGGGGCCGCGTGCCCGCCAGCGTGATCTCGGAAATCCTCGCCGCCGGGCGCGAGATGTTGGACCATCCGGTCGAGCTTTTGCCGCATGCCGCCGAGGCGGTCGAGGCGCTGGCCGCAAGCCACCATCTTGTGCTGATCACCAAGGGCGACCTGCTGCACCAGGAGCGCAAGCTGGCGGCCTCTGGCCTGGGGGATCGCTTCGACGGGGTCGAGATCGTGTCCGACAAGCGGCCCGAGACCTACGCTCGCATCTTCGGCGGCACGCCCGGCGGGGTGGCGGGGGCGATGATGGTCGGCAATTCGATGAAATCGGACGTGGTGCCCGCGGTCGAAGTCGGCGCATGGGGCGTGCATGTGCCCTTTTCGCTGGTCTGGGCCCTGGAAGAGGCCGAGGCCCCGGACGCGCCGCGCTATCGCGAGATCGCCGATCTGGGCGCCTTGCCGGGGCTGGTCGAGGCGCTGTCCTGAGTCGCGGGCCTTCGCCGCATTTTTGCCGCAATTCGACACAATCGCGACACATTCGCCCCCATGGTGCCCGAAGGGTGGCAGCGCCCAACATCTGGACGCGAAGTTTACGCGAATACCGTTTCTGGTCAGCCGATTGCAGTCTTCTCTTGAAGTCGTTGTCGTGCTAACCTTCGGTGAACCAAGCTGGGCAGAAGATCCGGCTGGCAGAGAATAAAGACGCCACCCGGAAAACCGGGGGTCCGAGGCAGAAAGGCGGAATATCGTGACGGGACGTCGCAGGCAGTCGCACGGGCGCAATGCGCTCTATCTATTCACGCTCATGTGGTTTGCGGTCATGCTGCCGCTCAGCGCCTTCGCGGCGCCCTATGCGGCCATGGTGATGGATGCGCGATCTGGAAAAGTCCTGCACGCGCAGAACGCGGATACACGCCTGCACCCGGCCTCCCTGACCAAGATGATGACGCTCTATATCGCCTTCGAGGCGGTGCAGAACGGCGAGCTGTCGATGGACACCTATGTGACCATCTCGAAGAATGCCGCGGCCGAGCCGCCGTCGAAGCTGGGTCTGAAGCAGGGGCAGAAGATCCAGTTGCGCTACCTCGTGCGGGCTGCGGCGATCAAATCGGCCAACGATGCCGCCACCGCCATCGGCGAGGCCATCGAGGGCTCTGAAGCGGCCTTCGCGCGCCGCATGAACCGCACGGCCAAGGCCATGGGGATGACGCGCACGACCTTCCGCAATGCCCACGGCCTGACCGAAGAGGGGCACCTGTCCACGGCGCGCGACATGTCGATCCTCGGGCGGCACGTGATTTACGACTACCCGATGTATTACAACCTCTTCGCCCGCCAGACCGCGGATGCCGGTGTGCGCACCGTGTCGCATACCAACCGTCGGCTGCTGCAGGACTACAGGGGCGCCGACGGCATCAAGACCGGCTACACCAGCGCGGCGGGCTTCAACCTGACCGCCTCCGCCGAGCGGGGCAGCCAGCGGGTCATCGCCACGGTCTTCGGCGGTCGCTCTACCGCGACGCGCAATGCCAAGGTGGCGGAACTGCTGGATCTTGGGTTCCGCGAGGCGCCCAGCCGGGTCGCCCTGCGTGCCCCGGGCAAGCCGCCTTACCTTGGCCGTGGCGCCGGGGCCGGGGGCATCGCGGTCGCGAACAACTCTGACCCGGCGCCGGGCACCCGGGCGAAATCGGTGCGCGTGGCCTCTGCGGCGGTGACCCGCAGCCTGCGCCCGAAACAGCGCCCCGGGACCGGTGCCGCCGATGTGGCGCCTCTGGTGGCAGAGGTGCGCGACGACATCGACATGGTGCTGAAAGAGGTCACCATGACCGCCGCCGTCGTGGCAAAAGAGGCCTCGGCCCCGACTCCGGCCGCCGTTGCCGCGCCCATGGGCGTGGTCAAGCCCGTGCGCCGCCCCGAAACGGTGGTCGCCGCCGCAGCGCCCCCGCCGCGGGATACGCCGACCCCGGCGCGCGCCGCCGAGGTGGTGACCCGCGTCTCGACCTCGGGCGGGCGGCACTGGGGCATCAACCTTGGCCGCTACCCCAGCCGTTACCACGCAGAGAAAGTGCTGCTGAAGACCGCGCTGGCAGAGACCGCCACGCTGGACGGGTCGCTGCGCAAAGTGGTGCATAGCAACCGTGGCTTCGACGCGAACTTCATGGGGCTGACGCGGGAGACGGCAGAGCTGGCCTGCAGACGGCTTCAGGCGCGCCAGGTCACCTGCTTCATGATCGGGCCGAGCTGACCCCCCCCCCCGGTGCAACGGCAGGGCGGCCTGATGCGGGTATGATCCCGCGACGGGCGTCAGGTCAGCGTATCAGGGATGGTGCGCCGGTAAAGCGGGCTGGTCGCCGCGTTCAGGTCAGGCGGATGGCCATGGCCGTCGGGCGGATGCCCCTCTCGGGGGGGGGGGCGCATTCAGGGGATCGGACCGCCTGCGCGCGGGGGTGGCGGGACGCAGGCCGCGCCCCGTCCTGCCGTCTGAAGCCGCGTCAGGCGCGCCCGTAGGCCTCGGCGATCGCGATCTGCAGGGCGTCCTTCACCGACTTGTCGGTATAGACCATCAGCTGAAACGCCGGGTAATAGCGTTCCGCCGACATCACGGCGGCGCTGATCATCGTGTCGATCTGCTCGGGCGAGGCGATATTGCCGCCCGCCAGCACCAGCCCGTATTTGTAGACCATCAGCTTGGGTTCCGCCCAGTAGCTGAAGGCACCGGCCCAGCACTGGTCGTTGACCGCGTTCAGCCCCTCGTAGAGCGCCGGAAGCCGCTCGACCGGGGGTTCCATCTCGAAGGTGCAGATCATGCGCAGGGTTTCGTCGCCGCCGGACCAGGCCAGCGTGATCGAGTAGGTGCGCCACTGCCCCTCGACCGCCATGGCGATCTGGTCGTCCGCGATGCGGTCGAATTCCCAGTCGTTGAACTCGGCGATGTGCTCGACGATGTCGATGGGATGCACGTCTTCGGTCAGATACTGCTCGGACAGGGCCATGCCTTCACCTCTTTGGTTCGTAGCGCAAGGGCTGCTCAAACCCCCCAAGCGCTTGCCGCCTGCTCTAGGGCCTGCGGAGCTTCCCCCGCGCCCTTACAAGATATGGTGCCTGTGCCGCAGGTGCCCTGTAAAGCGAAATTTTGTTGATAACTCCAATAATCTGTGGACCAATCCGATTCGTGTTCAAGATATGGGTAAAGCTTCGGCTGCCTCCTTCAGGGCCCGGGCAAAGAGCTGCTGGGACCGGCTTGGCGCGGCTTCCGGGCGGGTCATCAAGCCCACCGGTCCGGCGGTCAGGCCAAGGTCCAAGGGCAGCGCGGTCAGGCGCCCGTCGGCGCGGTCCTGCGCCACCACGCCCTCGGATATGAACCACAGCGCGTCGGTCATGCGCAGGTAGCTGCGCCCGAAGGCGCCGGACACGCAGTCGATCCGGTCGGCGAAGCTGGTCAGCCCCTGCGCCATGCACCAGCGGTCCACCAGCGGCCGGATCGCGGCGCCCTCGGGCGGGTAAAGCACCGGCCAGCGGGTCAGCGCCTCGGCGGCCGGGGGGGCGCCCTCCAGTGGATGGCCCGCGCGTGCGACCAGCACCACCCGCTCCTGGTGCAGCTGCATGAAAGAGACGCCCTGCATCGTCTCGGCGGCGCCCATGCGCCCGATCACCATGTCCAGCCGCCCCTCCCGCAGGTCCGCGGTCAGGGCCCCATGCGCGCCGTCGCGCAGGTGCAGCCGGGTGTCGGGCGACAGGGCGCGGAACCGCAGCACCGCCTCGGGCATCAGCCGCGCCGCGACCGAGGGCAGGGCGCCCACGCGCAGGGCCTCGCCGCCGCCCTGGCGCAGTTCCGCAACCCCGTCCAGCCCGCGCCGCAGGGCGGCAAGGCTTTGCCCGGCGAACTCATGGAAGACGCGGCCTTCCGCCGTCAGCCGCACACCGCCCCGGTCCCGGGTCATCAGCGCGGCGCCCAGCAGGTCCTCCAGTTCCTTCAGCGTCTTCGAGACGGCGGGCTGCGTCAGGTTCAGCTCGGCGCAGGCGGCCTTCAGGCTGCCCAGCCGCGCGATGGCCAGAAAGCACTCCACATGCCGCAGCTTGATCCGCCGGTCTATCATATGACTTTCCATTTTGGTTAAGTAAGTGGCCTGATATCTCATTTTACATCTGCATTCCAGACAGTATCTACTGGCGCAAAGGGAAGGAGATCTTCATGCGCACGCAGGTCTGTATCATCGGCGGAGGGCCGTCCGGGCTGCTTCTGGGCCAGCTTCTGCACCGTCAGGGCATCGAGACGGTCATCCTTGAACGCAAGACCAAGGACTATGTCCTCGGCCGCATCCGCGCGGGCATCCTCGAACGCGGCACCGTCGGGCTGATGCGCGAGGCCGGTGTCGGCGCGCGCATGGACCGCGAGTGCTTTGTCCATGACGGCACGGTGATCTCCTACGGCGACGACCAGTTCCGCATCGACTTCACCGAGCACACCGGCAGCCATGTCGTGGTCTACGGCCAGACAGAGATGACCCGCGACCTCTACGAGGCGCGCGAAGCGGTCGGAGCGCTGATTGTCTACGAGGCCGAGGGCGTCACGATCCACGGCGCCGACAGCGACGCGGCCCATGTGACCTATGTGAAGGACGGGACCGAGCACCGGATCGACTGCGATTTCATCGCCGGCTGTGACGGTTTCCATGGCGTCAGCCGTCAGGCGATCCCATTGAGCACCCGGCGCGAATACGAAAAGATCTACCCCTTCGGCTGGCTGGGCGTGCTGTCGGAAACGCCCCCCGTGCACGAGGAACTGATCTACGCCGGGTCAGAGCGCGGTTTCGCGCTGTGTTCCATGCGCAATGCCAACCTCAGCCGCTACTATATCCAGTGTTCGCTGTCCGACAGCCCCTCGGACTGGACCGATGCCGCCTTCTGGCAGGAACTGAAGCGCCGCATCCCCGGGGAACACGCCGATGCGCTGGTCACCGGCCCCACCATCGAGAAAAGCATCGCGCCGCTGCGGTCTTTCGTGACCGAGCCGATGCGCTGGGGTCGGCTGTTCCTCTGCGGTGACGCCGCCCATATCGTGCCGCCCACCGGCGCCAAGGGGCTGAATACCGCGGCCAGCGATGTACACTACCTGTATACCGGGTTGACGCAGCATTATCAGGGCGATGACGAAGGGCTTGAGCGCTACTCGGAACGCGCGCTGGCGCGGGTCTGGAAGGCCGAACGCTTCAGCTGGTCGATGACCAACCTGCTGCACCGCTACCCGGACATGTCGCCTTTCGACATCAAGATGCAGCAGGCCGATGTCGCCTTCCTCAGGTCCAACACGCAGGCGCAATCGGTTCTGGCCCAGAACTACATCGGCCTGCCATACTGACCCCCGGAGGAGACCCATGACCAACCGTTTCGATACCGGCATGACGGTGCGCCGCCGCGTTCTCGGCGAGGCCCATGTCGACCGCGCCGAGGCCGCGAAGACCGACTTCGACGCGCCTTTCCAGGAAATGATCACCGAAAGCGCCTGGGGCACGGTCTGGGCCTCGGACCGCATCTCGGACCGCGAACGGTCCATGCTGACGCTGGCGCTGCTGGCGGCGACCGGCAATTTCGAGGAAATCCCGATGCACATCCGCGCCACCGCCCGCACCGGGGCGACGAAGGCCGATGTGGCCGAGGCCTTCCAGCATGTCGCCATCTATGCCGGTGTGCCGCGCGCCAACCACGCGCTGAAGCTGGCGAAACAGACCTACGCCGAGATGGAACAGGACTAAGCCGGGAAACGCGCAAGACCCCGGACCCGAGGAGGACCCGATGACCAACGGATACACCGCGCGCGACCGCGCATGGCACCCGCCTGCGCTGACGCCGCTCTACAAGACCAGCGTGGCGCGCTCGCCGCGCTTCGCGCCGCTGGGCCACGCGACCTCGGCCTCGGAAGAGACCGGTCCGGTCTTCGGTCACGACATCCTCGGGCCGAAGGACAACGACCTGATCACCAACTTCGCGGCGCCCGGCGAGATGGCCATCGGCCCGCGCATCGTGGTGCAGGGCCATGTGCGCGATGAATTCGGCCGCCCGGTGCCGCATACGCTGGTCGAGGTCTGGCAGGCCAATGCGGGCGGGCGCTATCGCCACAAGAAAGAGGGCTACCTCGCGCCGCTCGACCCGAACTTCGGCGGCTGCGGTCGCTGCATCACCGACGAGAACGGCTTCTACGAGTTCCTGACGGTCAAGCCCGGCCCCTATCCCTGGCCCAACGGCCCGGACGACTGGCGGCCCGCGCATATCCACCTCTCGGTCTTCGGCCATTCCTTCGCGCAGCGGCTGATCACGCAGCTGTACTTCGAGGGCGACCCGATGATCTGGCAATGCCCCATCGTCGGCACGATCCCCTCGAAAGAGGCCATCGAAGGCCTGATCGCCCGGCTCGACCGCAGCAATTCCCTGCCGATGAACGCGCTCTGCTACCAGTTCGACATCACCCTGCGCGGCCGCCGCCAGACCATGTTCGAAAACCGCCCGGAGGGACTGTGATGACCCGCGCCAAGGAAACCGCCTCGCAGACCGCCGGACCCTATGTCCACATCGGCTGCACCCCCAATTTCCTCGGGATCGAGGGCATCTTCCCCGAGGATCTCGGCACGCGGATGATCACCGGCGAGCCTGCGGGCGAACGCATCACCGTGACCGGATCGGTCATCGACGGTGCGGGCAACGTGCTGAAGGATGCGCTGGTCGAGATCTGGCAGGCCGATGCGGCGGGGAAATTCCCCGGCCAGGGCGGCGCCGAGGGTTTCACCGGCTGGGGCCGCAGCCCCGGCGACATGGAGACCGGCGAGTTCACTTTCGAGACCCTGAAACCGGGCCGCGTCGCCTGGCACGACGGTCGCCCGCAGGCGCCCCACATCACCGTCTGGGTGGTGGCGCGCGGCATCAACCTCGGCCTGCACACGCGGATCTACTTCCCCGACGAGGAAGCCGCCAATGCCGAGGATCCGATCCTGCAACGGGTCGAACACCGACAGCGCATCAAGACCCTGATCGCCCGGAAGACCCCGGAAGGCTATCGCTTCGACATCCGCCTTCAGGGCGAGGACGAGACGATCTTCTTCGACATCTGATCCCCGGTGTCCCACGGCAGGGGGATGCGCGCCCCCTGCTTCTTCTTGGCCCAAATACCTCCTGCAACGCGGCCCCCAACGCCCGGCCCGCCCCCCTTGCACCCCGCCCGCATCCGCCGCAGGGTGCCGCCCAAAAACGAAGGAGCGCCCCTATATGACCAAACCCTGCATCATCTGCGTTGCCATCACCGGCTCTGTCCCCCGCAAGTCGGACAATCCGGCGGTGCCGGTGACGATCGAAGAGCAGATCGAAAGCACGCAGGCGGCCTTCGAGGCGGGCGCCTCCATCGCCCATTGCCACGTCCGCGACGAGGACGAGACCCCGACATCCGACCCCGAGCGTTTCGCCCGTCTCAAGGAAGGGCTGGAAAAGCACTGCCCGGGCATGATCGTGCAGCTGTCGACCGGTGGCCGCTCCGGCGCCGGTCAGGCGCGCGGCGGCATGCTGCCGCTGCGGCCCGACATGGCCTCCCTGTCGGTCGGGTCGAACAACTTCCCGAGCCGCGTCTACGAGAACCCGCCGGATCTGGTGGACTGGCTGGCCGCCGAGATGAAGACCTATGAGGTCAAGCCCGAGATCGAGGCCTTCGACCTCAGCCACATCTTCAAGGCCGCCGAGATGAACCGCGACGGGCGCATTCCCGGCAAGCTCTACGTGCAGTTCGTCATGGGCGTGAAGAACGCCATGCCCTGCGACCGCGAGGTCTTCGACTATTACATCAAGACCGTGCAGCGGCTGGTGCCGGATGCGGAATGGTGCGCCGCGGGCATCGGGCGCCACCAGGTCGAGGTCAACGAATGGTGCATCGCCGCCGGCGGCCACACCCGCACCGGGCTGGAGGACAACGTGCGCTGGGACAAGCAGACGCTGGCTCCGTCGAACGCGGCGCTGGTGCAGCGCGCGGTGGACCTGTGCGAGAAATACGAGCGCCCCGTGGCCACATGGCAGCAGGCCCGCGAGATCCTCGGACTGCGGGCGGTCTGACAGCGCTTGGCGCGCCTTTCCGCATCGACGGAAAGGCCACCTTTCCCGGATCGCGGGCGCCCCTTGGCGGCGGCGGAGGGGGCTCTGCCCCCGCTGCGCTCCCCCGAGGGTATTTGGACCAAGAAGAAGCAGGGGCGGGCGCGCAGGTCTGCCCGGGCCGGTGTGGCGCGCGCGGGTTAACGCAATGGTAACCTGGGTGATGCAGCATGGGGCATGCGACTGGTTTCTCTCCTGTTGTGCCTCGGTCTCGCCGCCTGCGATGCGGCGGAGCCGGGGTTTCGCGGCGCCGAGAGGGTGGTCAGCCGGGTCGAAGGCAGCACCTTCACCCTGCGCATTCGCGGCGACATGGCCGAGGCGATCCGGACCTCGCCCGAGGCCTTCCCGCTGTTCCGGACCGTGGCGCGCAGGGCCGCCATCGCCGCGCAGGTGAAGACCGGCTGCCGCGCCGACTGGGTGCAGGGCGACCCTGCGATGATGCTGATCGGGCTGGCCTGCGAGGGGCGCAGGCCACCCAAGATCCCGAAGGCACGCCGCGACCTCTATTGCGACCTCAGCGCCTTTACGCTGCGTGACGGGATCGGCAGCGGGGCGCTGGCATGTCAGAGGGTATAGCCCCCACGCGTGGATGTGACCGCGATATCTTGTGGAAAAGCCGTGATTGGCCGCCAGATGCGCCCCCGGTGCCGTTGACAGCTTCGGCCCGAATCCGCACCCTGATCCGAACCGAGGGAATCGGAGCAGGCAGGTGCAGTTCACAAAACTCCGGCTTACGGGCTTCAAGAGCTTCGTCGATCCGACGGACCTGATCATCGCGCGCGGGCTGACCGGCGTGGTCGGGCCGAACGGCTGCGGCAAGTCCAACCTGCTGGAGGCGCTGCGCTG
The DNA here is from genome assembly GCF_048381735.1 of Ponticoccus sp. (in: a-proteobacteria). Taxonomy (NCBI): domain Bacteria; kingdom Pseudomonadati; phylum Pseudomonadota; class Alphaproteobacteria; order Rhodobacterales; family Roseobacteraceae; genus Ponticoccus; species Ponticoccus sp. (in: a-proteobacteria). The sequence continues at coordinate 110,525 of NZ_JBLXGL010000007.1, read as the reverse complement.
GGTCATGGGCGAGACCCGCGCCAAGGCCATGCGCGGCGGCGGGATGGAGGACGTGATCTTTGCCGGGGCCGCGACCCGGCCCGCCCGCAATTTCGCCGAGGTCTGCCTGACCATCGACAATGCCGACCGTCTTGCCCCCGCCGGGTTCAACGAGACCGACCAGCTGGAAATCGTGCGCCGCATCACCCGCGACGTGGGCTCTGCCTACAAGGTCAACGCCAAGGACGTGCGGGCGCGTGACGTGCAGATGCTCTTTGCCGATGCGGCGACGGGGGCGACCTCTCCGGCGCTGGTGCGGCAGGGGCAGATCTCGGAACTGATCAACGCCAAGCCCAAGAACCGCCGCAAGGTGCTGGAGGATGCTGCCGGGATCGGGGGCCTGTATCAGCGCCGCCACGAGGCGGAGCTGAAGCTGAACAGCGCCGAGCAGAACCTCTTGCGCGTCGATGACGTGGTCGAACAGCTGGCCGCGCAACTGGCGCAACTGGCGCGGCAGGCCAAGCAGGCGGCGCGCTACCGCGCCATCGGCGAGGAGTTGCGGCAGGCCGAGGGCTTGTTGCTGTACCGCCGCTGGCGCGAGGCCGACGAGACGCGCTCGGCCGCCGAGGCCGCCCTGCGCGAGACCATCACCGCCGCCGCCCGGGCCGAGACCGCCGCCCGCGAGGCCGAGACCCTGCGCGCCACGCAGGAAGAGGCCCTGCCGCCGCTGCGCGAGGAAGAGGCCATCGCCGCCGCCATCCTGCAGCGCCTGACCGTGCAGCGCGACGCGCTTGGCGATCAGGAAAGGCAGGCGCAGGACCGCATTGCCACGCTGACCAAGCGCATCGAGCAGCTGGCCCGCGACATGGAGCGCGAGGCCGGGCTGAACCGCGACGCGGGCGAGACCATCGAGCGCCTCGAGTGGGAGGCGAAGGGGCTGGCCAAGGCCGCTGACGGCCACGACGACCGGCTTGCCGAGGCGCAGGAGATGGCGTCGGACGCGGCGACGGTGCTGCACGAACGCGAGGCGGAGCTTTCGGCGCAGACCGAGGACGTGGCCCGCCTTGCCGCCCGCCACCAGTCGGCGCAGCGCTTCCTTGCGGATTGCCGCAAGACGCTGGATCGGACGGAAGCCGAGGCCGCCAAGGCCCGCGCCGCCGTCACGCAGGCCCGCGAGACGCTGGAAACCGGCACCGAGGCCGCAGAGCGCGCGCATTTTGCGCAGGAGCATGCCGCCGAGATGGCCGAGCAGGCCGAGGTTACCCTGTCCGAGGCCGAGAGCGCCCGCGCCGAGACGCAGGGGTGCGAGGCCGAGGCGCGGGGCGAGAGATCCAGCGCCGAGGGCGAGCTGAACGCGCTCTCCGCCGAGGTGACGGCGCTGGCGCGGCTGTTGGATCGCGACACCGCCGAGGGCGGGCAGATCCTCGACCGGTTGCAGGTGGAACAGGGCTTTGAAAAGGCGCTGGGGGCGGCGCTGGCCGACGATCTGCGCGCGCCCGAGGTGGCCGGCGACGGCCCGACCGGCTGGCTGGTGCTGCCCGCCTACGATGCCTCGCAGCCGCTGCCGCAGGGCGTGACCGCGCTGACGCAGCATGTCTCGGTTCCCGATGTGCTGCAGCGGCGCATGTCGCAGATCGGTCTTGTCGATGCCGAGGCCGGGCCGCGCCTGCAACCGCTTCTGCAACCCGGGCAGCGGCTGGTCTCGCTGGAGGGCGATCTCTGGCGCTGGGATGGCTTCCGCGCATGGGCCGAGGATCAGCCCTCTGCCGCCGCGCTGCGGCTGGAACAGCTGAACCGGCTGGAGGCGCTGCGGCAGGAAATGACCGAGGCCGAGACCCGGCTGGAGGGCGCCCGCTCGGCCCACGAGGCCTTGGTGGCGCGGCTGGCCGAGCTGACGCGCGCCGACAGGGATGCCCGCGACGCCCGGCGCAGCGCCGATCAGGCCCTGACGGAGGCCACCCGCGCGCTGAACCGCGCCGAGAACGATCGCGATCTGGCCGAGAGCCGCCTGGAGAACGCCACGCTGGCGGTGAAACGCTATGAGGACGAGGCCAGCGCCGCGCGCGGGCAATTGCTGGAGGCCGAGCGCGCGCAGGCGGGGCTGGAGGATCTGGACGAGGCCCGCGCCCGCGCCGAGGACGTCAAGCTGACGGTCGAGGCGGCGCGCATGACGATGATGGCCCGCCGCTCTGCCGCCGACGAGTTGCGGCGCGAGGGCGAGGCCCGCAAGGGCCGGTCGCAGCAGGTGACGAAAGAGCTTTCGGGCTGGCGCCACCGTCTGGAGACCGCCGAGAAGCGCGCGCAGGAACTGGCGGAGCGCAAGGCGGGCGCGGAGGACGAGCTGGCGGCGGCCTCGGAGGTGCCCGGGGAACTGGCGGCGAAGCGGGCCGAGATGTCGGACTCGATCGCCGAGGCCGAAGAGCGCCGGGGCGTCGCCGCCGATGCGCTGGCCTCTGCCGAAACGGCGCTGCGGGCCACCATCGCGACCGAGCGCGACGCAGAGCGGCTGGCCGGTGAGGCCCGCGAGGGGCGCGCCCGCGCCGAGGCCCGGGCCGAGGCCGCGCGCGAGACCGTCGCCGCCGCCGCCGAGCGCATATTCGAGGAGATGGAGGTCACGCCCGCGCAGCTTCTGGAAAAGCTGGACGTGGACCCGGACCAGACGCCGCCCGCCGATGCGATGGAGCAGGAGGTCAGCCGCCTGAAGCGCCAGCGCGACGCCCTGGGCGCGGTCAACCTGCGCGCCGAGGAGGACGCCCGCGCGGTGCAGGAAGAGCATGACGCGCTGGTTGCCGAGAAGGCCGACCTGGAAGAAGCGATCCGCACCCTGCGCAATGGCATCGCCTCGCTGAACCGCGAGGGCCGCGAGCGCCTGCTGACCGCCTTCGAGCAGGTGAATTCGAATTTCACCATGCTGTTCACCCACCTCTTCGGCGGCGGCGAGGCGAACCTTGTCATGGTCGAATCCGACGATCCGCTGGAAGCCGGGCTGGAGATCATGTGCCAGCCGCCGGGCAAGAAGCTGTCGACGCTTTCGCTGATGTCGGGCGGCGAGCAGACGCTGACCTGTCTGGCGCTGATCTTCGCGGTCTTCATGGCCAACCCCTCGCCGATCTGCGTGCTGGACGAGGTCGACGCGCCGCTGGACGACGCCAACGTCACGCGCTTCTGCGACATGCTGGACGAGATGTGCCGCCGGACCGAGACGCGCTTCCTGATCATCACCCACCACGCGGTGACCATGGCGCGGATGGACCGGCTGTTCGGCGTGACCATGCAGGAACAGGGTGTGTCGCAGCTGGTCTCGGTCGATCTCAAGCGGGCCGAGAGACTGGTGGCGTGACGGGCGGCCCTGACGGGCCGAAGCCAGGTATTTTTACCAAGAAGAAGCAGGGGGCGCGGTCGGGGGGACCGCGCCTGAAGGGTTTTTGACAGGGAAGGCGGGCGGGGTCAGTCGCAGATGGCCTTCAGCGCCTGCCACTCGGCCTTGTTGAGGATGGGCCTGGTGTCGTTCTGTGTTCCGGCGAAGGCGCGGGCGGCCTCGGCCCTGCCCCGGGTCATCGGGTGGGACGAGAGGTATTCCGGGACCGAGAGGCCCATTTCCTGCTGCATCTCGTCGATGATGCCGAAGAAGTCGGCAAGGCCCTCGGCGCTGGTATCCGCGCTGGCCAGCATCTGCAGGGCGAAGGCATCGGCGGCGGTCTCGGCCTCGCGGGTGTAGCTGGTCGAGAGCAGGTGTTCGCCGATCACCGCGACGGCGGCGCCGCCGGTGAAATCGCCGAGAAACATGGTCAGGAGGCCCGCCGAGCCCGCGGCGCGCAGGGCGTGGCGGGTGGCGTCGCGGGATTCGACATGGCCGATTTCATGCGCCAGCACACCCGCCACCTCGTCGGGGCTGTCGGCCCTGTCGAGCAGCCCGCGCAGGATGACGACCTGCCCGCCGGGGGCGGCGAAGGCATTGACCATCTCGTGGTCGAAGACCGAGAGGTTGACCTCGTATTGCATGTCCTGGCTGGCGGTCAGCCGCGCCAGCATCCGATCCAGCGCCGCCCGCCCCGCCGGATTGTTGCAGCGGAACCCGCTTGTGCCGCGCCCGCCGAGGAAGCGTTCCATCTGGCCGACGACGGTCTTGCCGAAGGCGACCTCGCGTTCCACCGGGATCACACCCGCCAGCGTATTCGCCATGGCGGGCAGGATCACGAAGAGCAGCAGCAGCGCGGCGGTGACGGCGCCCGCCGTATAGGTCAGCACCTTGCGGGCCGTGCCCGGGCGGACGTCGCGGCGGAAGAGGCCGGGCCGGGTGCGGTGCATCCAGTCGATCAGCGCCGGGTCGAGGATCACCAGCCGCGCCGGGTCGCGCGGGGCCTCGTCGTCGGTCGGGGCCATGCGGGTCAGGGTCAGCCGCGCCTTGTCCTGCGTGTCGGCCAGCGCGCGCAGGTCCATCAGCCGCCAGCGCAGCGGGTCCGGCAAGGTCTCGCCCTCGATCAGCAGCGCCTGACGGTCGTCCGAGAGGGCGACACGCACCGCGTGCCGCCCCGCCGTCAGCCCGTCGTAGAAATGGGCCGTGGTGCCTTGCATGCCTGTCCCCCGCTCAGATCGCGCCGCCGATATCCAGCGCATCGGCAAAGCCCTCGGCGTCGACGCCGGTCTCTGCCTCACGCTGGGCGATGCGGTTCAGCGCCTCGGGGTTCCGCACCCGGATCGTGTCGATGTAATGGGCGAGGATCGGCTGGGTGATCAGGATCATCGACAGCGCCTGCGTCACCACCAGCGCGACCACGTAGCCAAGGGCCCCCAGCAGGGCCAGCACGATCATCGTCGTCGGCCCCGCGTCCATCAGCAGCGGGATGAAGGCCGCCCCCAGCGCGCCGACCACCCCGAAGGCGACCGAGGCCAGCACCGAGAGCAGCAGGACGCCGAGGATGAAGATCTTGACCACGGCCCCGGCGCGCGGTTCCGAGACGAAGGCGATCTCGTCGCCCAGGGTCTTGTGGCTCATCAGGTAGCCGAAGCTGCGCACGCCGTAATAGACCGAACCGATGATCAGCCAGAGGTAGCCGATGAAGGTGCCGACGCCGCCGCCGATGATCACGATGACAGAGCGCGGCTCGTAGGATCCGGGCGAGGGGACGGCGCCCCATACCATCAGGCCCGCCGATACCAGCAGGATCGCGATGCCGATCAGCAGGTGCTTCATCGCCGGGTAAAGCGCGGTCCAGCGCCCGTTCTGGTGCACCCGGGCCGAGCCGTAGAAGCTGCGGTCGGCCATGTATTTTTCCAGCCGGAAGGTCATCAGCGGCGTCAGCAGGCCCAGCGAGATCACGCTGAGGACACCGTAGAGCAGCGCGCGGGCGACATAGCCCCATGCGCCCTTCTCCATCCCCAGCCGGATGCCGCGAAAGCGCGTGCGGGCCATCTTGTAGCGGCGCGCGCGGTAGACCGCGTACAGCAGGAAGGGCAGCACCGCGAAGAACGAGATATAGATGGCGGAGATCTGCCCGATCACCTGGGCGGGCTCTGCCGTCTCGGGATCGATCATGATGTTCAAGCCGAAATAGAACAGCACCATCTGCACGATGCCGAGGTAGACGGCGAGGAAGACGATGGCGACGAGGAAGCCAAGCAGCTTTTCCAGACCGGTGCCGGTGTATTCGAAGGTATCGCCCCCGGCATTGACCGATGACCAGATGTACTTGCGGATGCGGGTCTTGGCCCAGAAGCGGTAGAGGCCCAGCGTGACGACGGTCAGCAGGCCGGTCTTCAGCGTCAGCCCGAACAGCGGCCCCTTCTCGCCGGTATAGCGAAGCGCCATTGTTTCGGTTTCCTCGTGCATCGCGACTACCCCTTACGTGTACATGCGGTTTTTCGGGCAAAATGAAGACGGGGGGGCGGGGCGTAAAGTCGGGAATCCCTGCCGCGGGACGCAGGGCGCGCGGATGTGCCTGTTTTGCATGCTGCAATTTTGCGGGGCAGGGTCGCCCGGGCAGGGGGCTATGGGGGGGATTCGGGCGACCGGCGGCGGAAACGCGACGTTGGTTGGTGCTAACGTGACGATTTTACCCTGTTTGTCGCTGCGGCTGCACGCTACACCGTTTCGCGAGGAAACCGCGGGCCCGTCCCGCATCATGAGGAGAGAACCGCTGATGAAGGTACTGGTGCCTGTCAAGCGCGTGATCGACTACAACGTGAAGGTCCGCGTGAAGGCGGATGGGAGCGGCGTCGATCTGGCCAACGTGAAGATGTCGATGAACCCCTTCGACGAGATTGCCGTCGAAGAGGCGATCCGCCTGAAGGAAGCCGGCAAGGTCGAGGAAGTCATCGCGGTTTCCATCGGCGTCAAGCAGGCGCAGGAAACCCTGCGCACGGCGCTGGCCATGGGGGCCGACCGCGCGATCCTCGTGGTTGCCGCCGATGACGTCCACACCGATATCGAACCGCTGGCCGTGGCCAAGATCCTTGCCGCCATCGTCAAGGAAGAAGAGCCGGGCCTCGTGCTTTGCGGCAAGCAGGCGATCGACAACGACCTTGGCGCCACCGGGCAGATGCTGTCGGCCCTGCTGGGCTGGTCGCAGGCGATGTACGCCAACAAGGTCGACGTGGACGGCGACAGTGCCGTGGTCACGCGTGAGGTCGACGGCGGCCTTCAGACCGTGAAGGTCAAGATGCCGACCATCATCTCGACCGACCTGCGCCTGAACGAGCCGCGCTATGCCTCGCTGCCCAACATCATGAAGGCGAAGAAGAAGCCGCTGGATGAGAAGACCGCCGCCGACTACGGCGTCGACGTCTCGCCGCGTCTCGAGATCGTCGGCACCTCGGAACCGGCGGCGCGCTCGGCGGGCGAGATGGTCGGTTCGGTCGACGAGCTGGTGTCGAAGCTGAAAGAAAAGGGAGTCGTGTGATGGCCGTTCTGCTGATTGCCGAGATTACCGACGGCGCCCTGTCGATGGATGCCACCGCCAAGGCGGTGTCCGCCGCGAAGGCGCTGGGTGACGTGACGGTGCTGGCCGTGGGCGCAAGCGCCAAGGCCGCCGCCGACGAGGCCGCGACCATCGCGGGCGTGTCCAGGGTCCTGCTGGCCGAGGACGACCTCTACGGTCACCGTCTGGCAGAGCCGGTCGCCGCGCTGATCGCCTCGCTGGCCGGCGACTACAGCCACATCGTCGCGCCCGCCACGACGGACGCCAAGAACATCCTGCCGCGCGTTGCCGCCCTGCTGGACGTGATGGTGCTGACCGACGTGACAGAGGTCGTGGACGCAGACACCTTCGTGCGCCCGATCTACGCGGGCAACGCGATGCAGACGGTGAAGTCGAAGGACGCGACCAAGGTCATCACCTTCCGGACCTCGACCTTCGACGCTGCCGCGACGGGCGGTTCGGCTTCGGTCGAGACCATCGGCGCGGGTGAGAACCCGGGCCTGTCCGAATGGGTCGAGGACAAGGTTGCCGAAAGCGACCGCCCGGAACTGACCTCGGCGGGTATCGTCGTGTCGGGTGGCCGTGGCGTCGGCTCCGAAGAGGACTTCAAGATCATCGAGGCGCTGGCGGACAAGCTGGGCGCGGCTGTTGGCGCGTCGCGCGCTGCGGTCGACTCGGGCTTTGCGCCGAACGACTGGCAGGTCGGCCAGACCGGTAAGGTCGTGGCGCCCGAGCTCTACATCGCCGTGGGCATCTCTGGCGCCATCCAGCACCTTGCGGGGATGAAGGATTCCAAGGTGATCGTGGCGATCAACAAGGACGAAGAGGCGCCGATCTTCCAGGTCGCCGACTACGGCCTCGTGGGCGACCTCTTCCAGGTCGTGCCGGAACTGACCGAGAAGCTGTAAGGCTTCGCGGTTGAAAGTTTTGGGCGCCCTCGCGGGAAATCGCGGGGGCGCTTTTCTTTGCGGGGCGCTTTTTCAGGTGCTGTCAGACCAGGGTCGGGCCACTCTCACCATGAACCAGCGCTGAGTCACGGCGGCAGGCCCTCGCGCAATTGCTGGATTGATCAGCTGTGCGCCGCCCGGCGCGGAGTCAAGGCCGCAGGCCGCCGCGCATCGCCGGGCCGCCCCCTGGCCCGGCGATATGGGTGCCGACAGCGCGACCTGACTGGCGGCACACGGACTTGGCCGGGATAAAGTGCCTTCCCGAGATTGCGGATCGCCGAACCACGGCCCGACGCTGCGCGGCTTCGCGTCCGGGGCTATCGCTTCAGCAGCGACAGCGCCACGCCGCCCAGCACCACCACCGAGGCCACGACGAACTGCGCCGTCAGCGGCTCGGACAGCGCCAGCATGCCGCCCGCCATGGCGATCACCGGCACCGTCAGCTGCGCCACCGCCGCCGCCGTGCCCGTGACCTGCGGCAGGAGGTGGTACCACAGCGCATAGCCCAGCCCCGAGGTCAGCGCGCCGGAGGCCACCGCCAGCGCCAGCCCCGCCGCGGTCGAGGGCACCGCGTCCGGGGCCACCGGCAGGCCCTGCGCCAGCAAGAGGCCCAGGGGCGCGGCGATCAGGAAGTTGGCCGCCGTCGCCGCCAGCGGATCGGTCGCCTTGCGCCCGGCCAGCGAATAGAGGCCCCAGCCAAGGCCCGCGACCAGCATCGCCGCCCCGTGCAGCAGGCTGACCGACCCGGCCCCCGTCGGCCAGAGGAGCCAGACCAGCCCGGCAAAGGCCAATGCCGCGCCGATCCAGCGCAGCGCGGGCGGGCGCTCTCCGCCCGCGAGGCTGCCCGCGAACATGGTGACCTGTACCGTGCCGAAGAGGATCAGTGCCCCCAGCCCCGCGTCCAGCGCCACATAGGCCGCCGAGAAGCCGTAGATATAGAGCAGCAGCCCCAGCACGCCCGCCACGCGCCCCGGCCCGCCCAGCCGGACCGTGCCCCGCAGCATCAGGCACAGCGCCGCGAGGCAGAGCGCCCCGGACCACAGGCGCACCGTTCCGAAGGCGGTGGCGTCGATCAGGCCGGGGCCGACGGCGGCGCGGTTCAGCACCGAATTCGCCGCGAAGGCGGTCATGGTCAGGGCGATCAGCAGGGGCAGGCGCATGGCGGCAGGCTGGGGCTTTCGGGATTGGCGGGCTTCGGGTGGCAGGCTGTCTGCGATCAGGGTGACCGGGTCCGGCCCTGACCGCAAGGGGCGCCGCCGCCGGTGCCCCGCGCGTGGCGGCGACGGGGCGTGGTGCGGAGGCACCCGGCTGGCCTTTTTCGTGCGGAAGGGGGGGGCGCGTCCGGCAGGGGTTGGCCCGTCCGGAAGGGGTGGGGTCAGGAGGTCGTCGGGCCTGGCGGCGCGGGGGCTGGCCCGCGATCCCGGGCGCGTCCCGGGGCAGGGCGGGAAGGCCGGGCCCGCGCGGTGCGGCGCCGGAAAGCCGGCCCGCCTGATGGCGCGCAGGCCCCGGCGAAAGGCAAACCGCTTCACCCCGCAGGCGGGGGAGGAGGGGGCTCTGCCCCCGCTGCCTGCGCAGCCCCCCGGGATATTTTCGGACAGAAGAAGGGCGGATGGCCCCTGCCGGGCGCGGAGCGTGCCGCCCGAAGACGCGGCCGGGGGATCAGTTGAACTTGTTGTCCCGGGGGAAGCCGCGCGGTGCCATGCGCCCCGATCCGGCGCGCTTGCCGGTCCATTCCTCGAGGTTGCTCTCGGTCCGGGTGCGGCCGGCCGGATCGCTCCACGACAGGCCCTCGGAGAGGGTGAAGGTGCGGGCGTCGGACATCCCGCCGTCCTTGTACTTCTGCAGGCGTACCCCCTTGCCGCGGCCCATTTCGGGCAGTTCGTCCAGCGCGAAGACCAGCACCTTGCGGTTCTCGCCCACCACGGCGACGTGGTCGCCCGCGACGGCGCGGCAGACCAGCGCGCGGGCCGGGGCGCGGACATTCAGCACCTGCTTGCCCGCGCGGGTCTGGGCGATCACCTCGTCCTCGGGCACGACAAAGCCGTCGCCCGCCGTCGAGGCCACCAGCAGCTTGCCGCCGGGGCGGTGGATGAACAGGTCGACGATCTCGACCTCGTTGGGCAGGTCCACCATCAGGCGCAGCGGCTCACCCATGCCGCGCCCGCCGGGCAGGTTCGCCGCAGAGATCGTGTAGAAGCGCCCGTTGGAGCCGAAGACCAGCAGGCGGTCGGTGGTTTCGGCGTGGAAGATGAAGCGCGGGCCGTCGCCGTCCTTGAACTTCAGCTCGCGGTCCAGCGCGATATGGCCGGTCATGGCGCGGATCCAGCCCATCTGCGAACAGACCACGGTGATCGGCTCGCGCTCGATCATCGCCTCGAGCGGGACTTCCTCGGCCTCTGTCGCCTCGGCGAAGGTGGTCAGGCGGGCGCCGCGGGCGAAGTCCTTGCCAAAGCGCTTGCGGGTTTCGCGCAGTTCCTCGGCGATGCGCTGCCATTGCAGGCCTTCGCTGTCGAGCAGATCCTCGAGGCCCGCGCGCTCCGCCATCAGGGCGTCGCGCTCGCGCACCAGTTCCAGCTCTTCGAGGCGCCGCAGAGAGCGCAGGCGCATGTTCAGGATCGCCTCGGCCTGCACGTCGGACAGGCCGTCCTCGCGGCCCGCGTAGCGGCTGGGGATCTTGCGCTCGTCCTCTTCCTCGGCCAGCACGCCGCGCGCCACCGCCTCGGGGTCGGCGACCAGCGACAGGCCCGCCAGGTCGACACCGGCCAGCGGCGAGCGGTAGTCGCCTTCGTCCATGGCGCGGGGGATGGTGTCCTGGTGCGGCTTCGACCAGTCCTCGTACATCAGGGCGGCCTTGGGGTCTTCGTCATAGCGGATGATGTCGATCACCCGGTCGAGGTTCAGGAAGGCCACGATGAAGCCTTCGAGCACCTCCAGCCGGTTGTCGATCTTCGCCATCCGGTGCCGGGCGCGCCGGGTCAGCACGTCGCGGCGGAAGTCGAGGAAGGCGCGCAGCACCTCCTTGAGCGAGCAGACCCTGGGCGTCACGCCGTCGATCAGCACGTTCATGTTCAGCGAGAACCGCACTTCCAGGTCCGAGTTGCGGAACAGCAGGTTCATCAGCACGTCGGGGTCGACGTTCTTGGACTTGGGTTCCAGAACGATGCGGACGTCTTCGGCGCTTTCGTCGCGCACATCGGCCAGCACCGGGATCTTGCGGCTCTGGATCAGCTCGGCGATGCGCTCGATCAGCTTGGACTTCTGCACCTGGTAGGGGATCTCGGTGACGACGGCCTGCCATGTGCCGCGGCCCAGATCCTCGGAATGCCAGCGCGCGCGCAGCCGGATCGACCCGCGCCCGGTGGAATAGGCCTGCGCGATGTTTTCCGCCGGTTCGACGATCACGCCGCCGGTGGGGAAGTCGGGGCCGGGCACGTATTGCAGCAGCGTGTCGTCCACCGCGTTCGGCGATTTGATCAGATGCAGGCAGGCGTTGATCAGCTCGCCGATGTTATGCGGCGGGATATTGGTCGCCATGCCCACCGCGATGCCGCTGGAGCCGTTGGCCAGGAGGTTCGGGTAGGAGGCCGGCAGGACCGAGGGTTCGGTCAGGCGGCCGTCGTAGTTGGGGCGGAAGTCGACGGCGTTCTCGTCCAGCCCGTCCAGCAGCGCCTCGGACATCACCGTCATGCGCGCCTCGGTGTAGCGCGAGGCCGCCGGGTTGTCGCCGTCGATATTGCCGAAGTTGCCCTGACCGTCGACCAGCGGGTAGCGGATCGTGAAGTCCTGCGCGAGGCGCGCCATGGCGTCATAGATCGCCGCGTCGCCATGCGGGTGGAAGTCCCCCATGGTGTCGCCGCTGATCTTTGCGGATTTCAGGAAGCCGCCGGTGGAACTAAGCCGCAGGCGGCGCATTGCATAAAGGATGCGGCGATGCACCGGCTTCAGCCCGTCCCGTGCATCGGGCAGCGCCCGGTGCATGATCGTGGACAGCGCATAGGTCAGATAGCGCTCTCCGATCGCCCTGCGCAGGGGTTCTGCAAGGTCGCGGGGATTGGTTTCGGGATCGATGTCGTCGTCGCTCATGTCGGTCGTGATACAGTTGCGATGCAGCCGCAGCAAGCACGGCCACGGGATTGTTTCCCGCTTTTTCTCTTAAGGGGGAATGGGGAATCATGTATGAATCATGGAATGTCACAACTGCTGCGGGTGGCATTGGGCGGGCCTTGGGAATGGTCTGACCCGTAGACGGGGGATCGATCATGTTTCGGGTGATGCTCATCACATTCGGGGTGCTTGGCTGGGCCTGGTACGAGCTTTCGGGCGGGTCCGAGTTCGAGGCCGGGGATACTGGCGTCACGCTGATGGCCGCCGTTCCCGACACAGCACTCGGGGCCACCCCCGGGCCCGAAGTCACGCGGGCGGACAGATCCGCATCGGACCTCAGCTCCGTCGCGCCGGTGCGCGAGGCAGCGGCCCCGGTCCGGCAGCCCCTGCCCGAACCCGCCAAGGCGGTCATCGCCGCAGAGCCCGTGGTGCCCGCCGACCCGCAGAAATTCGCGGCCCTTCTGGACGCGGCCCTGCCGGACGAGCCCGAGGGCAACTTCGACGATGCGCCGGTGGCCGAGGTGATGCCGGTTGCGGGCACCGCCCGGCCTGCCGTTGCAGAGCCTGTGGTGGCAGAGACCGCCTTTGCAGAGCCCTCCGTTGCGGAGCCCGCGATTGCCGAACCGCAGAGGGCGGACCTGCGCGTGGTTGTCGGGTCGCGGGTCAACCTGCGCGAAGGCCCGGCCACCAGCTACGCTGTCGTGACCCAGCTGCTTCAGGGCGAATTCGTCGAGGTCCTCGATGAAACCGGCGATGGCTGGGTGCGCCTGCGCGCCGTCGACGGCAATAACGAGGGCTGGATGGCCGCCAGCCTCCTTGTTGCCTCGAACTGAGCCGCCCCGAACCGGCGGTCAGATCAGGTAGATCGCCAGACCGATCACGCCGAGGATGAAGGCGTAGCCGATCAGCGCGAACAGCCCGTCGCGCAAGAGCAGCGTCATCGCCATCAGCGAGACCGCCGCGCCAAGGATCGAGGACGAGAAGGGCACCAGCTCCAGCACCGGCATGGCCAGACCGCAGAGCAGGCACAGCAGGTGCGTGATGCGGTCGAAGGGAGGGCGGACGAGAACCCGCAGCCGTTCGCGCGACTGGCGATCCAGCCAGCGTGCCGGTTTGCGCAGGGTCTTGACCGCCGATTTCAGCTTGTCCGACGGGATCTTGCGGCGCTGCAACCATTGCGGCAGCCACAGCGACTCGCGCCCGAAGAGCATCTGCGCCGAGACCAGCGCGATGCAGAGGCCGCAGAGGCTGGAAAACAGCGGAATCCCCGACAGCGGCGTGACCACGGCCAGCGCCGGGGTCAGCAGGACCGGCGTGAAAGAGGCGTGCTCGACCTCGCTCAGCAGGTGGCCCAGAGAGGTCTCGTCCTCCTGCGCGGCGTCGTGCAGTTCCTCGATGACCTCCGTCATGGTCTGGGGGCTGTCGTCGTAGCGGGTGGTGTCGTCCAGCGTCATTCTTGCGTTCCGTCGTCGTCCGGCAGGGCCGCGAACCACGCGGCCAGCGCCTCTATCTGTGCATCTGTCAGGTCGCGCGCGGCTGCGGTCATCAGGTCAGAGCCCTGGACCACCTGGTCCCGCCACAGCACCAGCTGCGCGGCGATGAAGGCCTGGTTCTGACCGGCCAGCGCGGGGAAGGGTGGCTGGCCCGCGCGCGGTTCGCGGCTGCGGTGCGGGCCGTGGCAGGCCACGCAGGCGGGCACGTCGCGGGTGCCCTGCGTGGCCAGCGCCTGACCCTCGGCGCTGCCCCCGGCGGCGTCGCGGTCGGTCGGCTCTGTCGCGAGGAAGGCGGCAAGCGCGGGGTCCATGCTGGCCGGATACAGGCTGACCGCCTGCTCCATCACGCCGCTGGGGCGCCCGGTGCCGCGATAGGCCTGCAATTGCGCCAGCAGGTACTCTGGCGTCTGGATGTCGAGGCGGGGAACCATGCCGCCCACCGGGCCGTGGCAGGTCTGGCAATAGGCCTTAACCTGTTCCGGATCATCCGTTTCGCGGCCAAGCGGCAGGCCGGGCTGCGGCAGCTCCGGCGCGGTGCCCTCTTGGATCGCCGTCAGGTAGGCCGCCAGGCTCCAGGCCTCGTCGCCGCGACCCAGCGCGGGCCAGCCGGGCATCCCGGTCATCTTCGCGCCGTTCTCGACGATCCATTGCATGTGGTTGGGTTTCCAGTCCGCGACCGCCTCTTCGATATGGGGCGGCTGCGGCGACATGGCCAGCGCGGTGGCGGGGCGCGGCTCGCCCGGCGCGGCATGGCAGGCGGTGCAGGCGGTGGCGTAATGCCCGGCCCCCAGCGCGATCAGGTCGGGGTCCGACAGGTCGGGTGCCTCGTCCATCGAGGGTGCGCGCAGCTTGATCGCCTGCCGGAAGGCGGTGTGCAGCAGCGGACCGACCCCCGGCCAGTGCCCGGCCTGCGCCGAGATGTTGTAAAGGCCAAGGCCCACGGTTGCGGCGCCTCCGATGGCGCCGGCAACGGCAAGGGCGGCAGCGGTCAGAAGGGCGGTGCGGGTGTGGATCATGCGGGCGCCTCCCGGTTCAGGGCCTTCGCGCTCAGCCAGAGGCCCGCCGCAAGGTAGATCGGCGTGCCGATCCCCAGCATCAGCATCCCGCCCAGTTGCTGCGCGGTGACATCTGGCGCGGTGCCGCAGAGCGCGGCGTACAGATCGCGCGGGGCGAGGATCAGCAGCGCGCCAAGCAGTGTCATGTGCATCGAGGTCAGCAGCATGCCGCCCGCGCCCGCCAGCGGCTGCGCGGCGCGCAGGCACCCGGCCCAGACAAACAGGCCGACCGCCAGAAAGCTCGCCTGTTCGGCCATGAAGGCGGGCAGCGACAGCCGCCCCAGCGCATGCGCCATGGGCAGGTGCCAGGCCCAGACGACGATGAATTCGAGCACCGCCGCCAGCAGCGGCGCCATGGCCAGCGCATCGGCCCAGCGGTCCGGCAGGCCCGCGACGATCAGCGGCGCGGCCACGGCGACCAGCCCCATGTGGCGCAGCATGTGGACCGGGAAGGCGGGCCAGAGCGCCTCCAGCGGGGCCAGCCAAAGAACCGCCAGCAGGGCAAGACCCGCGCTCAGCGACAGCGCCTTCATTGGCAGCCCCCGATCAGCACCAGCGGCAGGGTCACGAAGACCACCCCGATAAACGAGATGATCGATAGCAGGAACGCCGCATGCCCGAGGAATTCATGGCGCGGTTCCGGCACGCCGACCTCTTTCGGCGTCTCGGCAAGGTTTTCCGGCCCCCATTGCCGGAAGCTGCGCCAGCCCAGCCAGACGATGGCCGCCAGCGCCGCCACCGACAGCGCCAGCAGCACCGCGCGCGACGGCCCGAAGGCCAGCACGCCCTTGGCGCAGGCCACGGAAACCACGGCGTAGCAGGCGACGAAATGCACCGCCCAGACGGTGGGCGCGAAGGTGATGCGGATCAGGCTCTCGCGCTCTTCCGCGAATTCCTTGCGGTCGGCATCGGGGCGCGGGGTCTTGTCGTTGTCCGCGTCGCCCTTCTGCGGGCCCGCGTCCCGTTCGCCTCCGTCCGGGCGGGTGTCCTGCCGGGGATCGGTCATGCCAGCGCCCTCGGGGCGAGGCCGATCACCGCGCAGGCCACCAGCGCCGAGATCACGAGGAAGTGCCAGAACAGCGTCACGTTGTGGATGTCGGCGTCGTAGCGGGGCGTCATCTTGCCCGCCAGACTGCCCGCCAGGCAGTAAAGCTGCATCACGATGCCCAGGGCGCCATGGACGGTGATCCAGACCACGATGGCGCAGACCGTGGCGGGGTAGACGTGGGTCGAGGGCTCCAGCGGCAGAACGGACCAGACCATCGCCGCCATGGCCGTGGCCGTCAGCACCGGCGCCGCCGCCAGCGCGATCCGCGCCGAGCTGACCGAGCCCTGCGCGTTCCAGCCGCGCGCCAGCCGGGTCAGCGCCCAGGATCCGGCGTAGCCCAGGGCCGCCACCGCTACCAGCCAGCCGGTCGCATGCGTGGCGCCTTCGGGCGGGAAGTCCGGCTGCGCGGTCCAGTAGAAGAAGAAGCCGAAGATGATCGAGGCAAAGGCCGTGGCGTCCCCCAGCATGGTGATCCACATGGCCCACCAGCCCACGCTGTCGGGACCCGAGGCATAGGTCGGCAGCGTCAGCCCCAGCCCCGCGTCCTTGGCCGGCACCGTGGGCGGGCGCGCGGTGTCGCGCCACAGCCAGTAGATGATCGCCATCCCGGCGAAGGCGCCGCAGATCGCGGCGGGCCAGTAGATCGAGAAGGTCGGCAGGATGAAGCAGGCGCCGGTGAAGGCGGCGGCGATATGGGTGATCCAGGTCGGCCCCGTCACCTTCTGGATCTGCATGGGCCGAGCGTCGATCACGCTTGTGATGATCGTCTCGCGCGTTTCTTCGCTGGCGTCGGGCAGGTAGTAGCGGCCCGCGTCCATGCGCTCCAGCATCTTGGGCTGGTCCCACAGCGGATAGCGCGAGGTGATATGCGGGATCGACCGCACGCCCCATGCCTCTTCGGGGATGTCATGCGCCCATTCCAGCGTGCCCGCGCCCCAGGGGTTGCGCTCGATCTGCGGCTGGTTCGTCTTGGGCCGGATCATGTCCCAGACGAAGACGGCGAAGCCTGCGGCGATGACGAAAGCGCCCACGGTCGAGATCATGTTGAGCGCGTCCCAGCCCAGCCCGGTGGGGTAGGTGTAGACGCGGCGCGGCATGCCCAGAAGGCCGGTCAGGTGCATCGGCAGGAAGCACAGGTTGAAGCCCGAGAAGATCAGCCAGAAGGCCCAGCGGCCCAGATGCTCGGACAGCATCTTCTTCCGGAAGAAGGGGAAGAAGTAGTAGACGCCCGCGATCACCGGGAAGATCAGCCCGCCGAACAGGGTGTAATGTAGGTGGGCGACGATGAAATAGGTGTCATGGACCTGAAAGTCGAAGGGCGCGATGGCCAGCATGACGCCGGTCAGCCCGCCGATGATGAAGACCGTCAGCGCCCCCGCGATCCACAGCATGGGCAGGCTGCGTTTCACCTTGCCCACCAGCAGCGTGGCGAGGAAGGCGAAGATCTGGATGCCGGTGGGAATCACCACCGCCTCTGACGCCGCCGAGAAGAAGCCCAGAGAGATCGACGGCAGCCCGGTGGTGAACATGTGGTGCACCCACAGCCCGAAGCTGATGAAGCCGGTGCCCACGGCGGACAGCACCACCCACGAGTAACCCACCATCGCGTGCCGCGCGACGGTCGGGATGACCATGGCGGCGATGGCGATGGAGGGCAGGAAGATGATGTAGACCTCGGGGTGGCCGAAGATCCAGAACAGGTGCTGCCAGAGCATCGGGTCGCCGCCGCGCTCGTGGTCGAAGAAGGGCCAGTCCATGGACCGTTCCAGCTCGAACAGGAAGTCGCCCGCGATCAGCGGCGGGAAGGCGAACAGGATCATGCCGCCCACGACGACCACGTACCACGCGTAGAGCGGCATCAGGTTGACGCGCATCCCCGGCGGGCGGCACTTCAGCGCGCCGACGATCAGTTCCACCGCCGCCGCGATGCTGGCGACCTCGATGAACGAAAGCCCCAGAAGCCAGATGTCGCTGCCCGGCCCCTCGGCCTTGGTGGCCAGGGGCGGATACATGAACCAGCCGGAATTGGGCGCGACGTCGAAGAAGATCGACCCGATGACGAAGATGCCGCCGATCAGGAAGCACCAGTAGCCGAAGGCCGAAAGGCGTGGGAAGGGCATGTCCCGGGCGCCCAGCAGGGCCGGCAGGATCAGGATCGAGAGCGCTTCGAACATCGGCACGGCGAAAAGGAACATCATCGCCGAGCCGTGCATGGTGAAGAGCTGGTTGAAGCGGTCGGCGCTGACCAGATCGTTTTCCGGCACCGCCAGTTGCAGGCGGATGATCAGCCCCATCACCCCCGCCATCAGCATGAAGACCAGCGCGGTCAGCGAGTACCAGACGCCGACCTCGGTGTTGTTCACCGCCGTCAGGTAGCGGATGCCGGTGGGCGTCTTCCACGCGCGGCGCAGGCGTTCCTTGCTGGCGCGGTCGAAGTCCGGGTCGACGGGCTGCGCCAGCATCTCTTCGGTGGGCGGGTAGGGGCCTTCGGGCGCGGGCTGGTCGTGGGGGCTCATTCCAGTCCTTTCAGGTAGAGCGCCAGCGCGCGGCGGTCGGCGTCGGGAAGTTGGTCGTAGGTCGGCATTTCGACACCGGGCTTGAGTTCGCCGGTGTGGGCCAGCCAGCGCTCCATATCGTCCAGCGTGTTGCCCAGACGCCCGGCGCCCAGCGTGTGACGGCTGCCGACGTGGGTCAGGTCGGGGCCGACGAGGCCGACGTGATCGGTGCCCCGGATGACGTGACAGGCGCCGCAGCCTTCGCGGGCGAAGACCTCGGCGCCCTGTTGGGCCTCGGGGGTCGCGGGGGCCTTGGCCTCGGCTTCTTCGGCCGCCAGCCAAGCCTCGAACTCGGCCTCGGGCAGGACAACCGCCTCGAAGGCCATCCAGGCATGGCTCATGCCGCAGAACTCGGCGCATTGGCCGCGGTAGACGCCCGGTTCCAGCGGCTTCAGGCTCATCCGGGTCTCGCGGCCCGGGAACATGTCCAGCTTGCCGCCCAAGGCCGGGATCCAGAGCGAGTGGATCACCTTGCCCGCCGTCAGTTCCAGTTCCGTCCGCTGGCCCGCCGGGAAGCGGATCTCGTTGGCGGAGATCACCGGCGTGTCGGAGCCTTCGCGGAAGTATTCGACCCGCCACCACCATTGCTCGCCGGTGACGCGAATGCGCAGCCCGTCGCCGGGCTGGCGCTGGTCCGGCAGGATCGACAGACCCCAGACCAGCAGCGCGCCGATGGTCAGCGTCGGCCAGACGATGCCGCCGCCGACAAGGATCAGGCGGGTGTAGCGCGCGGGCAGGGCGCCCACGTTGACGCGGGTCAGGTAGAAGAACAGCCCCAGCATGATGCAGAAGATCACCACCGCGCCGGTCAGCATGACCCAGAACAGCAGCGACAGGACGGCGGCGTCCTCTCCGGCGGGGGACAGCGCCGACTGGCGGCCCTCGCAGGCGGACAGCAGCAGGACAGCCGCAAGAAGGCCGATCCGGCCTCCCCCTTGGCATGCGCGACAACGTGAAGGAACCGCCGGGATCATGCTGGCGAAATGCACCGCAGGCCGGATGGTTCCCGCCGGTGGAGAAGAAAAACTGGCTGGTGCAACAAGGCCTTCGGCGATCCCGTGCCTGCCCCTTGGTCACCCACCGGGCGGGTCGCGGCACCCCAGAACCATCCCTGGGCGGGGGCGGTCCGACTGGGCTGGCTGTGGTTCTGCACTGGCTTTAACGCCGGGGCCGTGGCGGATCAGGGCCTTGCCACCGCCCCCGGAAAAATCCCGTAGAGCGCGCCCGATTGCCCGGGCGATACGTGCGCCCGGCTTGGTGCCCGGCGCGCCGCTGCCCTGGCCCGATCCGGGGGCGCGCCCCGCGTGCCTAGTCCGCCCCGGGAGCCTCCGCCGACAAGCCGCTCATCGCAGATTTCAGCGACTCCGCCGAGAAGGGCTTTTGCACGATGGCGCAGGGCGGATAGGCCTCCTGCAGGTCGCTGGTCATGCCGTAGCCCGTCGCCAGCACGAAGGGGATGCCGCGCTCTGCAAGGTGCTCGGCCACGGGGAGGCTCTGTTCGTCCTGCAGGTTCACGTCCAGCAGCGCGATGGTCGGGCTGTGCGCCTCCAGCCAGGACAGGGCGTCGGCGACGGAGCTGCAGATCTTGACCTCGGCGGCGCCCATGTCCTCGAGGATCGCGGCGGCGTCCATCGCGATGATCAGCGCATCTTCCAGCACCAGAACCGGGCCGCTCAGGCGGAAATCGCCGGTCCGGGCGGTGACGATGGTCTGCGTGCGGGGCGCTTCCTCGGTCTGCTCGGGCACGATCTGGGCGATGCAGTTCGGCGGTAGCCGGAAATGCGCCTCGACGCCGGTCACCTTGTAGGAAATCTCGGCGTCGCCGCGCAGTTCGTGCGGGATCGAGGTTTCGATGATCGTGGTGCCAAAGCCGCGCCGGGTCGGCGGCTGCACCGGCGGGCCGCCGCGTTCGACCCAGTCGATCAGCATGCCGCCGCTGCGGTCGACCTGAAGGGTCACGGTGATCGACCCGGACTGGTCGCAGAGCGCGCCGTATTTGACGGAATTCGTGGCCATCTCGTGCAGGACAAGCGCCAGCGTCGTATAGGCGTTGGGCTGGATCATCGCATCCGGGCCGGTCACGCGGACGCGCCGGGACCCGGCCTCGGCATAGGCTTCGAACTCGCAGGCGATCAGCGCCTTCAGCGAGGTCGGCTCCCAGCGTTCGGCGGTCAGCTGGTCGTGCGCGCGGGCCAGCGCGTGGATGCGCCCGTCGAGGTTCCTGGTGAACTCTTCCAGCGTCGCCGCCGAACTGCGCGATTGCGAGACGAGGCCGCGCATCAGGTTCAGGATGTTGCGCACCCGGTGGTTCAGTTCCGAGATCAGCAGGCTTTGCTGTTCCTGCGCGCGCTTGCGCTGCAGGTTCGCCGCGTCGGTGACCTTCAGGAAGATTTCCAGCAGCGTCGTGCGCAACAGGTCGGCGGCATGGGTCTCTGCCGGGGTCCAGGGCGTCGACTTGCCGCGCACGGTTTCCTGCCAGGCCGCAAAGCTCTTGCGCGGGGTCAGGCGCACGCCGTTCGGGCCGACCTGCGCGGGCTTGGCCGGATCGCCGGCCCATGTCTTCGCGGTATCGACCTGCTTTCTGACCAGCACGAGGTAATCGCGCGGGCGGCGGGAAATCGGAATCGCCAGCAGCCCGGCGGTGCGCTCTTCGTAGTCGCGGGCGGGCTCGTGGATCTTGCCAAGGCAGTCGGTCGCAAAGACCTCTGACCCGATGGAGCGGTCGAGCATCCGCGTGATGGCAAGAAAATCCTCTTCGGTGGGCGTGATGCCGGTGGCGTGGAAGGACTCGTCGTGCATCAGTACCAGACCGTCGTGCGGGATGACGCTGGCGATTTCCTTGGACACCGACAGAAGCGAGGCGGTGATCGAGTCGCCGCTGGCCATATGGCCCATCAGCAGCGTCTGAAGCCGCGCGGTGTCGCGCTCTATCTCCTTCAGCTGCCGGTCGGCGTGGCGGCTGAGCTCGTAAGAGAACATATGCGCGAACATCTCGATCGAGGTCCGGCGTTCGTAGTCGATGTAGCACGGGCTGTTGTGGTGGCAGGCAAACAGGCCCCAGAGTTCCCCGTCCTTCATGATCGAGACCGACATCGAGGCCTGGACACCCATGTTCCTGAGGTACTCGATATGGATCGGAGAGACCGCGCGCGTGACCGCCAGCGACAGGTCCAGCGGCGCGCCGTCGATGCGGACACCGGGCAGCAGCCGCGCGCCGGGGTCGTCGACATCGGCGATCAGCCGCAAGAGCGAGCGCTTGTACAGCGCGCGGGCCTGCGCCGGGATGTCCGAGGCCGGAAAATGCAGCCCGTCGTAGCGGCTTTGCCCGTCAAGCCGGGTCTCCGCGATCACAAGGCCGGACTGGTCGGGCTGAAACTGGTAGACCATGACGCTGTCGAAGCCGCACAGCGATTGCAGCCCCTTGGCGGCGTCCCGGGCCAGCGTGCGCAGGTCGCGGTCGCGGCGCAGCGCCGAGATCTGCGGGTAGACCTCGGCCATCAGGTCGGAATTCCGGGTCTCGCGCTTGGGCTCGAACTCGATCAGCAGATGTGCGCCGCTTTCGTGGACGGATACGTCGAAGTTGCGGCCCGAGGCGCGCAGCACCACCCCGAACAGCCGCAGCGCGCCGTCGTGGGTTTCCAGCGCGCGCAGGTTGCGGCGGATCCGTTCGAAGCCGTCCGACACGATGATCTCGTGCAGCGGGCGGCCCAGCACGGCCTCGTGTTCTATCCCAAGGATCTCGGACAGGTTTTCAGAGGCATGTTGCACGATCCAGTCGGCGGAAACGGCGATCAGCGCGCCGTAGCTTTGTACCCGGCCCAGCTGGTGGATCGGCTCGCGGTCGCAATTCGTCAGGTCGGCGGGGCCGACCGGCGTGGGGGTGGCGTCGTTCATGGCTGACCCTCGGTGCTGCCCTGGCCCTCAGAGGCCGCGTAAGCCGCAGCGGCGAAGATATCGAAGCCCCTCCGCACGTCAATTTCTATCCGCGCCGCAGGGGCGCTGTTCAGCGTGACACCGTCCAGAGCGGCGCAAACCCGCTGCCATTCTGCCGTGGCGGGCGGTGCCCGGAAATACATCGGCAGGGTCACATCGGGCATCTCGTCAAGCAGGCGCCTGCGCAGGACCTCTGTCCCCAGCCGCGAACCCAGGACCAGGTAATCGACGGCCAGAGGGTCAAGCGGCGGCGGATCCTGCGGCGCATCGGTCCGGGGGCCGAGATCGCGGTCAAGCCGGTCCAGAAGGTCCAGCGTGATCTGGTGCGAGATCTGCGCGGGGGAGGGAGCGGCGGCCAGCATCGCAAAGGCCTGCCGCTGCGCGCAGAGGAAGCCCCGCAACCCCTGCCCGAGATCCGCGGTCAGCGGCGCGAAGGCGGCCTCTGCCGCCTCGTGCTGTGGCGCTGTGGCCCGGCGCAGGTGGTGGCGGAACCCGCTGCGCAGGGCTGCCCCGGCTGTATCGGGCGTGACGGGTACGTTGGTCGCAGGGGAGGGATGGGGGAGCGGTGGGCTAAACGGCTTCAATAGGGACCTGATCCAGGGGGCAAGGCCCCTCTTGCCCGAGGAGGGATGAGACGGCGCGGCTGTTCGGACGTCGCCGCGCGCCAGTGTTCGGTAGCAAAGGCTAGGCCGGAATGTGCGGCTGACAATGGAGGGTTGTCAAAGATTTCGCCGCGGAAACCGAAAACGGTTTCCCGGTCCCGCCGGTGCGCGACCGGATTATTCCGCCGCCTTGAGCATGCCCACCAGCCGGTGGAACTTTTCACCCTGCACGGCGACATGGGCGCGCATGACATCCGCCGCGCGGGCACCATCCTGTGCCGCCAGCGTCTTTACCACCTCTTCGTGCTCCGACATGGATTGCTGCAACCGGCCCCGGGCGCGCAGCTGCATCCGGCGGAAGGGTTGCAGGCGGCGTTGCAGCCGCTTGGCCTCCTGCTCCAGAAAGGCATTGCCTGACTGCGCGTAGATCAGCGCGTGAAACCGTTCGTTGGCGCTGTAGTAGGCGCCGTGGTCCTGCGCGGCGACGGCAAGGGCGCATTCCGCGTTGATCGCGTCCAGTTTTGCCAGCGCCTGATCGGATATCCGGGCGGTGGCGAGCCGGGCGCAGACCGCTTCCAGTTCCGCCATGACCTCGAACATTTCCAGCAGTTCGACCGGCCCGGGCTGGCGGACAAAGACGCCACGGCGCGGGATCTGCTCTGTCAGGCCCGTCAGCGCAAGCCGCTGCAAGGCCTCGCGGACCGGTGTGCGCGAGACCTCGAATCGCTCGGCCAGCTGGACCTCGTCCAGCCGCGCGCCGTCCGGGAAGGTGCCGTCGAAGATCAGCCCCTCTATGGTGTCGGCGATGATGTCGGATCTCTTGCGCTCCATGGGGATCAGGATGCACGAAACGCCTGTGAACGCAACAGCGGCATTCTTGTATACAAAAACATTGACAGCGTGTGCATGGGCTGCCACCGTTTGCGCAGTCCGGGGAATCCGGCACCAAGGGAGGAACATCATGAAACTGTCTTTGACCGCCTCTGTGGCGGCTCTTGCGCTATGTGCGGCGGCCACCCAGGCCGAGGAACTGCGCCTGTCGCACCAGTGGTCCACCAGCGACGTCCGCCACGAGGTCGCCCAGATGGTCGCCGACGAGGTGGCCGCCGCCGGTGTCGACCTCGAGATCAAGATTTTCCCGTCCGGCTCGCTGTTCAAGGCGCGCGAGCAATACACGCCGCTGTCGCGCGGACAGCTGGACATGACCGTGCTGCCGCTGTCCTACGCGGGCGGCCAGCGGCCCGCCTACAACCTGACCCTGATGCCCGGACTGGTGAAGAACCACGATCACGCCGCGCGCATGAACGAAAGCCCGTTCATGGAAGCGCTCGAAGGCATCATGGCCGAGGACGACGTCAAGGTGCTGGTGCACGGCTACCTCGCCGGCGGCTTTGCCGGGACCGAGGAATGCATCACGGCGCCCGACAACATGGAAGGCAAGCAGACCCGCGCCGCGGGCAAGGCCTTCGAACAGATGCTGGCGGGTGCCGGGGCCTCCATCGCCTCGATGGCCTCGTCGGAAATCTACAATGCCATGCAGACCGGCGTTCTGGACGCGGCCAATACCTCGTCTTCGTCCTTCGTCAGCTACCGCATCTACGAGCAGGTGGCCTGCTACACGCCTGCGGGCGATTACGCGCTGTGGTTCATGTACCAGCCCCTGCTGATGAACAAGACCACCTTCGACAACCTCAACGAAGAGCAGCAGGCGGCGCTGATGGCGGCCTCTGAAAAGGCGCAGGCCTATTACCTCGAAGAGGCCAAGAAGGAAGACGCGGCCTCGGCGCAGATTTTCAGCGATGCCGGTGTCGAGATCGCGCAAATGAGCGCCGAGGACTTCGACAAGTGGCGCGCGCTGGCGCAGGAAACGTCCTACAAGGCCTTCGTCGAGGAAACCCCCGACGGCCAGACGCTGCTGGACCTCGCCCTGTCGGTCGAGTGATCCATCCGGGGCGGCACGCTGGGGCCGCCCCACCCAATCCATGAATTCAGGAGGTGGCCATGTCAGGCCAGGTATCGGCCGCGGCGGCTCCGACCGGCGGCAATCCGTTTCTGCGCGCGGTGGCGGCGATCAGTACCGTCGCGGGCTGGGCCTCGGCGGCGATGGTCGTCGCGGCGGTGGGCATCACCTGCCAGATGATCTGGGTGCGCTTCGTGCTGAACGGCTCGACCGTCTGGCAGACCGAGATGGTCGTCTATCTCGTCATCGCCGCGACGCTGGTGGGGCTGCCCTACGTCCAGCGCCTGCGCGGCCACGTCAACGTCGACCTCGTGCCGCTGGCCCTGCCGCCGCGCGCGCGCAAGGGCATGGCGGTGCTGACCCTGTCGCTGTCCATCGCGGTGGTCGGGGTGATGCTGTTCTACGGCTTCGAGTTCTGGCACTTCGCGTGGGACCGGGGCTGGAAATCCGACACCGTCTGGGGGGTGCGCCTGTGGATTCCCTACATGGCGCTGCCCGTGGGCTTTGGCCTCTTCCTGCTGCAACTGGTGGCCGACCTCGTCGCGCTGCTGCTGAACGTCGACAAACCCTTTGGCCTGCACGACGACGTCACCCTGACCGAGCGCGCCGACCTTGACCCGGTGACAGAGGACGCGATGGACGATCCCGCCGACCGGGCGCGCGCCGCGCAGGACTTCTCCGATACGAAAGGACCCCGCTGATGGACCCGCTTGTTCTGGGACTGCTGGTCGCGCTGGCCACCATTCTCGTCCTGTTTTCCGGCGTGTCGGTGGCGGTTGGCCTGCTGATCGTGTCGGCTGGCTTCCTGATCGTCTTCGACGGCGTCCGGTCGCTGGAACTGATGCCAGAGATCTTCTTCGGCAAGCTCGACAGCTTTGCGCTGCTGTCGATCCCGATGTTCATCATCATGGGCGCTTCGATTGCCTCGACCCGCGCGGGCGCGGATCTGTACGAGGCGCTGGAACGCTGGCTGACCCGGGTGCCGGGCGGGCTGGTGATTTCCAACCTCGGCGCCTGCGCGCTGTTCGCGGCGATGTCGGGCTCCAGCCCGGCGACCTGTGCGGCCATCGGCAAGATGGGCATCCCCGAGATGCGCAAGCGCGGCTATCCCGACGGCGTCGCGGCGGGGTCCATCGCGGCGGGCGGCACGCTGGGCATCCTGATCCCGCCCTCTGTCACCATGATCGTCTATGGCATCGCGACCGAGACCTCGATCGGGCGGCTGTTCCTTGCGGGCGTGGTGCCGGGCTTCATGCTGATGATGCTCTTCATGGCGTGGTCGCTCTATTCCACCGCACGCTCGGGCGAGCGCGACAAGCTGACCGCGCGCAGCTATTCTTGGGGAGAGCGGTTCGAGATCCTGCCCCGCGTCGTGCCCTTCCTGGTGATCATCCTCGGCGTCCTTTACGCCATGTACGGCGGCATCGCGACGCCCTCTGAAACCGCCGCCGTGGGGGCGCTGCTCTGCCTGCTGATCGCCATGGTGATCTACCAGCTCTGGTCGCCCCGGTCGCTGTGGGTGGTCCTGCGCGACTCGACCCGGGAAAGCGTGATGATCCTCTTCATCATCGCCGCCGCCGGGGTCTTCAGCTACATGCTGTCGTCGCTCTTCATCACCCAGAGCATCGCCGCATGGATCGGAGAGCTTGAGGTCAACCGCTGGGTGCTGATGGCGGCAGTGAACGTCTTCCTGCTGATCGCCGGGTTCTTCCTGCCGCCGGTGGCGGTGATCCTGATGGCGGCGCCGATCCTGCTGCCGATCATCCAGACCGCCGGGTTCGACCCGATCTGGTTCGCGGTGATCCTGACCATCAACATGGAGATCGGCCTGATCTCTCCGCCGGTGGGCCTGAACCTCTACGTGATCAACGGCATCGCGCCGGACATCTCGTTGAAGACCATCCTCAAAGGCTCTTTGCCCTTCGTCGCCTGCATGGTCTTGGCCATTCTGCTTCTGTGCTTCTTCCCGGGGCTGGCGACATGGCTGCCCGACCTCGTGATGGGACCGGGCGTATGAGCATCCTCGCCGACCTTCTGAACACGGTCTTCGAGCGGCGCTATCGCTTCGGCCTTGCCCGGCAGGACGACCGGCCCTTCGAGGATCTGACCGCCGACCTGATCGGCGCCACCGGAGAGGTCACCGGCCAAGCCGTCGCGCGCCAGTTGCTGGACCGCTACGAAGGTTGGTCCGACGCGGACAGGCTGGCCTTCTTCCGCCACCTCGCGACGGCGATGGACGTGCAGCCAGAGGCGGTTCGGGCCGCCCTGGCCGCCTATGAAGAGGCACCCGGAAAGGCCAGTTACCGCGCCTTTGCCGCCGCCGCCGAGCCGCCCCGGCAGGAGCTGATCCGCCGCCTGAACATGGTGCCGGGGGCGACTCATCTGCTGGTTCGGATGCGCGCCGACCTGCTGCGGCTGGGGCGGGGCGAAGAGGCGCTGATGGCGCTGGACCTCGACTTTCGCCACCTCTTCGCCTCGTGGTTCAACCGGGGCTTTCTGGTGCTGCGCCCGATCAGTTGGGAAAGCCCTGCGGCGATCCTTGAAAAGATCATCGCCTACGAGGCGGTGCATGCCATCGACAGCTGGGACGACCTGCGCCGCCGCCTGCAACCGGCGGACCGGCGCTGTTTCGCCTTCTTCCACCCGGCCATGCCGGACGAGCCGCTGATCTTCGTCGAGGTGGCGCTGACGCAGGGGGTGGCGAGTTCGGTGCAGGCGCTTCTGGCCGAGGACCGCACGGTGCGCCCCGCCGATCAGGCGGATACGGCGAATTTCTACTCGATCTCGAACTGTCAGGCCGGGCTGGCGGGCATCTCTTTCGGCAATTCGCTGATCAAGCAGGTGGCCGCCGATCTCTCGCAGGCGCTGCCCGGTCTCAAGACCTTCGTCACGCTGTCGCCCATGCCGGGCTTCGCGCGCTGGCTGGCGGACCGGGAACTGAGCGCGGACGGCATGACCGAGACCCAGCTGCGCCAGCTTGGCGCCCATTACCTGACGCGGGCCAAGCGCCCGGACGGGCAACCGCTGGACCCGGTGGCGCGTTTCCACCTTGGCAACGGCGCGCTGGTCCATGCGCTGAACGCCGGCGCCGATATCTCGCCCAAGGGGCTGGGCCAGTCCCACGGACTGATGGTGAATTACCTTTACGATCTGGCGCGGGTGTCGCAGAACCACGAACGCTTTGCCGCTGCCCAGGAGGTGGCGATGTCGGGCGAGGTGCGCGGACTGACCTCTGCCGCCGAAAGCGCCCTGAAGGAGACAACGGAATGAACCCCCTTTACGACAGCCTCTTCGGCGCCCACGCGGGCCGCGATGCCCCCTTCCTGCATCTGCCCGAGGGCGGCACGCTGAGCTACGCGGGCTTTCTGGCCAAGGCCGCGCAGATCGCGCATGTGCTGGATGCGCAGGGGCTGGAACCCGGCGACCGCCTTGCCGCGCAGGTCGAGAAATCGCCCGAGGCGCTGGCGCTCTACGCCGCCTGCGCGCAGGCGGGCGTGGTCTTCCTGCCGCTCAACACCGCCTATACCCGCGACGAGCTGGCCTATTTCGTCGAGAACTCGGGCGCCAAGCTGCTGGTCGGCGATGCCGCGAAAGAGGGCGATCTTGCGCCCATGGCCGAAGGCTTCGGCGCGCGCTTCCTGACGCTGAACGGCGATGGTTCGGGCACGCTGTCCGAGGCCGCCGCAGGCCAGCCCGAGAGCTACCAGACCGTCGCGCGCGACGGCGAGGACCTTGCCGCCTTCCTTTACACTTCGGGCACCACGGGCCGCTCGAAGGGCGCGATGCTGACGCAGGAGAACCTGCTGTCCAATGCCCGCACGCTGGTCGAGTACTGGCACTTCGGCGAGACCGACGTGCTGCTGCACGCGCTGCCGATCTTCCACACGCATGGGCTGTTCGTGGCGACCAATGTGACGCTGCTGGCGGGTGGCTCGATGATCTTCCTGCCGAAGTTCGAACAGGACGCGATGATCGCCCGCCTGCCCGGGGCGACCTGCATGATGGGTGTGCCGACCTTCTACACCCGCCTCCTGGACGACGACCGCTTCGACAAGGCGCTGACCGGGCACATGCGGCTCTTCATCTCGGGCTCCGCCCCGCTTCTGGCGGAAACGCATGAACGCTTCGAGGCGCGCACCGGGCACCGCATCCTCGAACGCTACGGCATGACCGAGACCAATATGAACACCTCGAACCCCTACGACGGCGACCGCCGCGCCGGGACCGTGGGCGTGCCCCTGCCGGGGGTCGAGCTGAAAGTCACCGACCCCGAGACCGGCGCCGAACTACCGCGCGGCGAGGTCGGCCAGATCGAGGTGCGCGGCCCCAACGTCTTCAAGGGCTACTGGCAGATGCCGGAAAAGACCGCCGCCGAACTGCGCGCCGACGGCTTCTTCATCACCGGCGATCTGGGGACCCAGGGAGCGGACGGTTATGTCACCATCGTCGGCCGCAACAAGGACCTGATCATCTCGGGCGGCTACAACATCTACCCCAAGGAGATCGAACTGGTGCTGGACGAGCAGCCCGGCGTGCTGGAAAGCGCCGTGATCGGCGTGCCGCACCCGGATTTCGGGGAAACCGTCGTCGCCGTCATCGTCCCCGCCAGGGGGCAAGCACCCGACGAGGCCGCGCTGGCCGAGGCCTGCAAGGAAAGCCTTGCGCGCTTCAAGCACCCGCGCGCCTTCGTCATGGCCGAGGCCCTGCCGCGCAACACCATGGGCAAGGTGCAGAAGAACCTTCTGCGCGATACCCATGCGGGGATGTTCGCCGGTTGAGGTGAAATTTCCCGGCAGGGGGGTGCGCGGTCGCGCCGCAGACCCTACCTGCTGGGCATGACAGAGCAGATCCCCCGGACCATCGGCCCCGTACTCGTACTCGACGACCTCTCGGACGGGCGCATGGCACTGGCCGCGCTTTTCATCGTCCCGGGCGAGGCTGCGCCGGGACCGATCCGCGCGGAAGGCATGGACCATCGCCCCGCGGCGCTGGCCCGCTACGACAGCGCCACCGTCTGGCGCACGCGCTTCACGCTGCCCGTCGGTCGCGCGTCCTCCTACGACTGGAACGGTCAGAGCTTCGCGGTGGCCAGCGACCTGACCGGCGACCTGCGGCTGGGCTACGTGTCCTGCAACGGCGAGGAAATCGGCGACATGGACCGCGCCGAGTCAGAGCGCAACGTCATGTGGGCGCGCCTGCGGGCACAGCACGAAGCGGCGCCCCTTGGCCTGCTTCTGCACGGCGGCGACCAGATCTATGCCGACGAGGTGACGCAGGGCCACCCGCTGACCGAGGACTGGCCCGAGGATTTCGAACGCCACCCGACACCGGCGCAGGTGGCCGACCTGCGCCACCACCTGCGCGAACGCTTCCTGATGCGCTACGCCGCGCTCTACCGCGCGCCGCAGTTCGCCTGGCTGGCGGCGCGTGTGCCGTCCCTGATGCAATGGGACGACCACGACATCTGCGACGGCTGGGGCTCGCTGCGGCGTTCGCGCACCGAAAGCACCGTGGGCGAGACGCTGTTCTCCGAGGCCCGCGCGGCCTTCCTGATCTTCCAGCAGGCAACGGTGGACGGCGACCTGCCCGCGCGCTTCGCCGACCCGAAGGGCCAGCACCTCGACTGGACGGTGCGGGGGCAGGGGCTGCGGATCATCGCCCCCGACCTGCGGGGCGAACGCACCCGCCGCCGCGTCATGGGCCCCGGCGGCTGGGCCGCGATGGAGGCAGAGACAGCACGCCCCGACCCCGGCCACAGCTTCCTGATGTCCAGCGTGCCTCTGCTGGGGCCGCGCCTGTCGATCCTCGAAACGATCATGGTGCTGATCCCCTCGATGCAGAAATACGAGGACGACCTGCGCGACCAGTGGCAAAGCCGGGCCCACCGCGAGGAATGGCGGCGGATGCTGCGCATGGTCCGCGAGATGGCGCTGCGCGAGGGTCACGGGATCACCGCGCTCTCGGGTGAGATCCACCTCGCCACCCGCGCCGAGATGACGCTTGGCCCCGGCATCGCGCTGGATCAGCTGGTCGCCTCGGGCGTGGCGCACCGGGCGCCGCCGAAGGGCTGGGCGCGCTTCCTCGGGGCGCTGGCGCGGCTGGGCGAAAGCCCGCTGCGCGGCCACCCGATCCGGGTGAGGCCCCTGCCGGGACAGCGGGCGCTCTACACCGCCGAACGCAACTGGCTGCTGCTGGAGCGCAGCGGCGGCGCATGGTCGGCGCGCTGGGATCTCGAACACAGCGGGTTGACGCCGCCGCTGCCGCTCTGACATCGCGGCGGGGCGGCGCCCTCTGGCGCCTCGCCGCGATGTCAGCGGCCCGCCGCCACCTCTGCCCCGGGACGGTTCTGCGCCCGCCGCGCCCCGGGTCGCCATATCGTCTCATCAGGGCAACCCACGCTGCCACCTGGGCACAGCCGCTGCTTCTCTTTGGCAAAAATACCCAAGAGCGCCGCAGCCACGGGCACAGCGCCCGCGATTGCGCGGCCACCCTCTGCAGAATCATCCCCGATCCGGCGCCAGCCCGCTCAGCCCGCGCCGGGTGCCCCCGGCGCGGACCGCGCGCGTCAGGCCGCCTGGGCGGCGTATCCCGCGCCCTTCAGCGCCGCCTGAATGGCCCCGTCGTCGAGCCTGCTGTCCACGGTGACCGTGCGCTCTGTCAGGTCGCAGGCGACAGAGGCGCTGGGGTCGGCGGCTGTCACGGCCTTCTCGATCGCGGCGGTGCAATGGCCGCAACTCATTTCGGGAACGTTGAATTTCATGGTCGGGCTCCTGTTCTTGATCCTCTCCAGATGGGGCTTCCAGCAGATGGAAGGTCAAGCCCCGCAAAAAAATCGACACCATGCCCCTTGACCCTCCAGTGACTGGAAGCCCCATATCCCTGCCATCACGCAACCGGAGGCCCTCATGTCCGCATCACCCATCACCCTGAGTATCGAGGGCATGTCCTGCGCCTCCTGCGTCGGCCGCGTCGACCGCGGCCTTGCGGCGCTGACCGGCGTCTCTGACGTCTCGGTCAACCTGGCCGCGGAAACCGCGCGTTTCACGGTGGACGACCCGGCGCGGGTGACAGAGGCGGTCGGCGCGCTGAAGGCGCTGGGCTACCCGGCGCGGCAGAGCTCTGTCACGCTGGCGGTGGCGCAGATGACCTGCGCCTCCTGCGTCGGTCGGGTGGACCGGGCGCTGGCCGCCGTGCCGGGCGTGCTGGAGGTCTCGGTCAACCTCGCGGCAGAGATCGCGACGGTGACCTATGCCGAGGCCGCCGTCACCCCGGCAGAGATCGCCGCCGCCGCCACGCAGGCGGGCTACCCGGCCCGCGTGGCGCAGGCGCAGGAAGTGACCGATCAGGGGGAACGCAAGGCGGAAGAGGCCCGCGCCCTGACCCGCCAGACCCTGCTTGCCGCCGTCCTGACCCTGCCGGTCTTCGTGGTCGAGATGGGCGGGCACCTGTTTCCGGCGCTGCACCACTGGGTCCACGCCACCATCGGGCGCGAGACAAGCTGGCTGGCGCAGTTCCTGCTGACCACGCTGGTGCTGGCGGGGCCGGGGCGCATGTTCTACGCGCGCGGCATCCCGGCACTGCTGAAGGGGGCGCCGGACATGAACTCGCTGGTCGCGGTCGGCACGCTGGCGGCCTGGGGCTATTCCACCGTGGCGACCTTCCTGCCCGGCCTGCTGCCGGACGCCCTGCGCGCCGTCTACTTCGAGGCGGCGGCGGTGATCGTCGTGCTGATCCTCCTGGGCCGCACGCTCGAGGCCCGCGCCCGGGGCCGCACCGGCGCGGCGATCCGGTCGCTGGTGGGGCTTCAGGCCCGCACCGCCCGCGCCCTGCGCAATGGCCAGCCCGAGGATGTGGACACTGACAGCCTGCAACCCGGCGACCTGCTGCTTGTCCGCCCCGGAGAGCGCATCGCCGCCGATGGCGAGGTCGCCGAGGGCCACAGCGCCGTCGACGAAAGCATGCTGACCGGAGAGCCGATCCCCGCCGACAAGCAGGCCGGCGACCCGGTGACCGGCGGCACGGTGAACGGCACCGGCAGCCTTCAGGTCCGGGTGACGCGCACCGGCGCCGACACCACGCTGGCGCAGATCATCCGCATGGTGCAGGAGGCGCAGGGCGCCAAGCTGCCGATCCAGGGCCTTGTGGACCGCATCACGCTCTGGTTCGTGCCGGTGGTGATGGCGGTGGCGCTGCTGACCGTGCTGGTCTGGATGGTCTTCGGCCCCGATCCGGCGCTGACCATGGCCCTGGTCGCCGGGGTCTCGGTGCTGATCATCGCCTGCCCCTGTGCCATGGGCCTTGCCACGCCGACCTCGATCATGGTGGGCACGGGCCGTGCCGCCGAACTGGGCGTGCTGTTCCGCAAGGGCGACGCCCTGCAGGCGCTGGACGGGGTGCGCGTGGTGGCGCTGGACAAGACCGGCACCGTGACCGAAGGCCGCCCGGAGCTGACCGAGATCGAGACCACCGAGGGCTTTGGCCGGGTGCGTGTCCTGACCCTCGCCGCCGCGGTCGAGGCGCATTCCGAACACCCGGTTGCGCAGGCCATCCTGCGGGTGCAGCGCTCTGACGTGCCGCTGCCGGCCATGACCGACTTCGCCTCGGAAACCGGCTATGGCGTCCGGGGCCGCGTGGAGGGCGCAGAGGTCAAGGTCGGCGCCGCCCGCTACATGGCGCGCGAGGGCATCGACATCGGCGCCCTGACGGACCGGGCCGAGGCGCTGGAACAGCGGGGCCGCACGGTGCTCTATGTCGCCATCGACGGGCAGGCCGCCGCGCTGATCGGCGTGTCGGACCCGGTGAAGCCCGCCAGCCGCGCCGCCATCGCCGCGCTGAAGGCGCGCGGGCTGGACGTTGCGCTGATCACCGGCGACCGGCGCGCCACGGCGCTGGCCATCGCCGCCGAGACCGGCATCGACCACGTCGTCGCCGACGTCCTGCCCGACGGCAAGGTCGCCGCGCTGGAGGAACTGCGCAAGCGCGGACCCGTGGCCTTTGTCGGTGACGGCATCAACGACGCGCCCGCGCTGGCCAGCGCCGAGGTGGGCATCGCCATCGGCACGGGCACCGATGTCGCCATCTCCTCTGCCGACGTGGTGCTGATGTCGGGCGACCTGCGGGGCGTGGTGAACGCGGTCGAGGTCTCGGCCCGGACCATGCGCAATATCCGGCAGAACCTGTTCTGGGCCTTCGCCTACAATGCCGCGCTGATCCCGGTGGCGGCGGGGGTGCTGTATCCCGCCTTCGGCCTGATGCTGTCGCCGATGCTGGCGGCGGGGGCCATGGCGCTGTCCTCGGTCTTCGTGCTGACGAACGCCCTGCGCCTGCGCCGCATTGCCCCGGCGCTGGATGAACGGGCCGCCCCCGGCGGCACGGCGCCACAACCCGTGACGGCACCGGAGGTGACCTCATGAACATCGGAGACGTTGCCGAGAAGTCCGGCCTGCCGCCCAAGACCATCCGTTACTACGAGGACATCGGCCTGATCCGCCCGGCGCGCAGCGCCAACGGCTACCGCAGCTTCCGCGAAAGCGACCTGCACAAGCTGGCCTTTCTGGGGCGGGCGCGGGCGCTGGGTTTCACGATCGAGGACTGCCGCACGCTGCTGGCGCTATACGAGGACGACCAGCGCGAAAGCGCGCAGGTCAAGGCGCTGGCGCAAGAGCATCTTGTCCGCATCGAGGAGAAGATCGCCCGGTTGCAGTCGATGAAGAAGACGCTGACGCGGCTGGTCCATGCCTGCGCGGGCGACAACCGGCCCGACTGCCCAATCCTCGAGGATCTCTCGCCGTCGGACGACCGGGCCTGACGCACAGGATCCCGGATCCCGCCTGCCCGGGCCCGCCGTGACATCGGCAAGGCCGGGGCAGGCGGGCCGGGTCGAGATCCGGGGCCGGGGCGTTCTGGCGGGCTGTCGAAAAGCCATGGATCAAGGCGTTCCGATGCGAGGGGCGTCACGCGTCCGTCCCAGGCGTACAACCGATGAACAAGGCGCCTCGGGGCCGCCGCGCGACGCGGCAGGCGCGCCCGGCGGACCTTTTCCCGCAGCCGTCTAGTCGTCTTCCAGCGGGCGTACGCGATCCGCCAGCGCCCGGATGCGCACCCGTTGCGCGGCCTCGATATGGGCGCGCATGGTGGCCTCGGCGGCGGCCCCGTCGCGGGCCTTCAGGGCCTCCAGCACGCGGCGGTGTTCGGCATCGGCATTCTCCGCCCGCTCGCTTTCGGTCAGCGTGGTGGGGCCGAGGATCATCATGGCCTTGTGCAGCGAGGTCATGGACTTGGCCAGAAAGCGGTTCTTGGCCGTATCCAGCAGGGTGGCGTGGAAAAGGCGGTTGAGCCGCGCCGCCTCTGTTCCGCTGGTTGCGGCGGTCAGGCGGTCGTTCAGTGCCTCAAGCTCTTCGATCTCGACCTCCGAGGCCGCCCGGGCCGCCAGCCGCGCCGCCGTGCCTTCCAGCACCGCGCGCATCTCGTACAGCTCCATGACCTCGGGGTAGTCCAGCCGCCGCAGGCTGGCGCCGGTGCGCGGGATATGCGTCACCAGCCCATCGGTTTCGAGCTGGCGGATGGCCTCGCGCACCGGGGTGCGGCTGACGCCAAGCCGGGTCGCAAGGTCGATCTCGCGCAGGCGGTCGCCCGGCAGCAGCGTTCCGGCCCGGATCTCTTCCAGAAGCTGCTGGTAGACCGAATTGCCCGACGGGCCGGGGGGCGGGGCATCGGTGCGGGTGGTCATCTTGGGCTCCCATTCTTGCATACACTTGGATACATGCGGCGGGGCCGGGCGGTCAAGCCGCTTGGCCCGCAGCTTGCCAAGCCAGCGCCGCCAAGACAAGCCATGTCGCCACGGTGCTGCACGGAAAGGTCTGTGCCGTGGCGGCCCCGCCGGTGGCGCGCGGCAATCTGCCTGTGCGGCTGCTTTCGCCGGTGTCCACGCCACCGGGCCTGCGTTTGGCCTCTCACCCCTCTCCGACCGCCGGGGGCAGGCCCATGGTCCCCGGAAGCGGCTGGCCCGAGATTGGCCTGAGACTGGGCCGGGATTGCCCGATGTTCCGGCACCGGTCAGTGACAGCGGACCCGAACCGGGCCTGTCAGACGCGGAATCTGTCCGGATTTGGCATGTTTACTCGTATTGCATCCGGGCGATATGTTTGTTTCAGCCGCATCGGAGGTATCCGGCCCCGGCGCGGTGGCACGCGACCACAGGGGATGGCCCGGGGGTGAAGAGGCAGCGCAATCCGCAGGACGACCTGACATTCCTGTACCAGCGGGAGTACGGAGAACCGGCCGAGCTGGCCCTTCGCCTGTCGGGCACCCTGCTTGGGTCGATCCTGCTGTACATCTACACCGGCTGGCTGGCCGCCCTGCTCTGGAGCGGTCTCTACCTTGCCGTTCACGCCGCGCTTTACGGCTTTCTCCGGCTTCGGAAACGGGTCGCGCGGCCCCGCGACCCGGTGATCGCCGGGCTGCTTGTGGTTGCCGGCCTCTGCGCCTTTCTCTGGATGCCCGTGCATCTTGCCGCGCAGGAGGATGCTGCGCTGTCCTACGCGGGCCTCGGGCTGATGGCCACGACGATGGTCTTCCTGTCCCGGCGCGCCGACCGCGATCTGTGGATGATTGCCCTGCAGATCATCGTCATCGGCGGCCTTTGGGCGAAGGTGTCCTGGCATGTCGCGGCGCGGGCGCATGCCTGGCCCGAGAAGGGCGGCATCGCCCTGATGACCTTCGTCGTTTTCTTCTACACCGCGCAGGCCATGCTGTTGTCGCGCAAGACCCGGCTTGCGGGCGAAGAAACCGCGGCCCGCGCCGCGCAGGAACAGAAGGCCTCCGCCATCGGTCGGCTTGCGGGCGGCGTGGCGCATGACTTCAACAACGTGCTGACGGTGATCAAGGGCAACCTTGAACTGGCGGACCTGCTGGAAGACCCGAAGGACCGCGCCGCCGCGCTGGACGAGGCCCGGGCCGCCGCCGAGCGTGCCGAGGCCGTGGTTCAGCAACTGCTGGTCTATGCGCGCCGGGCGCCGGTGCGGCGCGAGCGGCTGGACGCGCCGCGCAGCCTCGACCGTATCCTGAGGCAGGCGGCGCCGCTCTTGCCTGCGGGCGTCCTGCTGATGCCGCAGGGCCAGCCCGACCCGCATTGCGTTCAGGTCGACGAGGGGCTGCTGACCGCGGCGCTGATCAACCTGATCCGCAACGCCGCCGATGCCTCTGTGCCGGGCGACGTCATCCGTGTTTCGACGCGGGCGGTGCAGCTCGACGATCCGCGCCGCATGGCGGATTGCAGCCTTCTGCCGCCCGGCGCCTATGCCAGCATCCGGGTCGAGGATACCGGCCACGGCATTCCGGCAGAGCGGATCGGACGGGTGCTGGACCCGTTCTACACGACAAGGCCGGTCGGCAAGGGCATCGGGCTGGGCCTGTCCATGGTGCTGGGCTTTGCGCGCGAGGCGGGCGGCGGGCTGGCGCTGGACAGCGATGCGCGCGGCACGCGGGCCACCCTGTACCTGCCGCTGGCAGAGGCGGCGGGGCCGCAGGTGCCGCAAACGAAAAACGCCGCCCCCGAGAGGACGGCGTTGTAATCGGCAGTTCGGGACGGCTCAGAAGCCGAGGCCCTCGTACTTCTTCTTGAAGCGCGAGACGCGGCCGCCCTGGTCGAGCATGCGGCCGGTGCCGCCGGTCCAGGCCGGGTGCACGGTCGGGTCGATGTCCAGCTGCAGCGAGTCGCCTTCCTTGCCCCAGGTGGTGCGGGTCTGGAATTCGGTGCCGTCGGTCATCTTGACGGTGACGACGTGGTAGTCGGGGTGAATGCCCTTTTTCATATCGCCGCTCCTTACGCGTTCGCGTTCTGGCCCTTGAGGGGCTTGTAGTTTGCATCTTCCGCGATCCGGGCCGATTTGCCGCGACGCGAGCGCAGGTAGTACATCTTGGCGCGACGGACGCGGCCACGACGGACGACCTCGATGGATTCGATGTTGGTCGAGTACAGCGGGAAAACCCGCTCGACGCCTTCACCGAAGGAAATCTTGCGGACGGTGAACGAGGCCGCGATGCCCTTGCCGTTCTTGCGGCTGATGCAGACGCCTTCGTAGTTCTGCACGCGGGTGCGGGTGCCTTCGGTCACCTTGTAACCGACGCGAATGGTGTCGCCGGCCTTGAAATCGGGAATGGTTTTCCCGAGCGAGGCGATCTGTTCCGCCTCGAGTTGTGCGATGAGGTCCATCCGACCTTCTCCTATGTTCGTCGCGGTTTGCCCGCGGAGATGTCTGGCCCGGAACCGGCGCGGGCGCCGGAGCGGGACAGCTTTTTCTTTCTTGCGTCCGGTCCGGGGCGGGCAGGGCCTGCCACCGGTCCATATCACGAAAGGCACCGAGTCGCCCCGGTGCCCATCGCTGGCCTGCCTATACGCCCGCGCCGTCCTTCGATCAAGTCCCTTGCACGCGGCGCGGGGCCTCTGCGCGGAGGCTTCCGAAACAGGCGGGCGCCTGCCGCATCGGGGGCGTTGCGCGCGGGTGCGCCGCCTGCGCCCATGGCGCCGATCCAGTCGCGCGCGGTGCCGATGGCGTCAGGACAGGGTGCCGGGGCAGTCGCTGCCGCACCGGTGGCGCCGGGGTGCGTTGGCGCCTTCCCCAAGGCGCGGTGTCAGGGGCCGTCGCGGAAGGGTCGCAGGTACACGGTCTGGGTGGCATCCAGAAAGCGCGCGCTGACCCAGCCCGAGGTGCCGCCCGCCCGCACCTTCATCCAGACCCCCTGAGGGCCATCGACAAGCGTGCACTCCTCGATGGTCACCGTGTCGCCTGCCGCGACAGAGCCGATGCGGGCGCCGCCCATCCCGGGCGCGTCCCGCATGTTCACGCCGCTGGCGACCGGGCGCTCCATCGTCTTGGGGTAGGGTTCGTGCATCACGCCCGACAGGTCCGAGCCCCAGAAGGCGGCGTCGCGCGTCAGCCTGCCCGAAGAACAGCCCATGGCATCGGCAAGCAACGCCACAGAGGCATCGGGCAGGCGGCGGTCGCCGGAGACGGCGCACCAGGCGCTGTCCCGGGCGGTACAGGGGGGCGGGCCGGGCAGGATGTCCAGGCCGACGCTGCCATCGTCGCGCAGTTCCACCAGGCAATGCGCGGCCCCGTTGTGGCTGGCGGCGATGCGGCGCGCGCCAAGCTGTGCGGCGAAATCCTCTATGGGTAGTGTGGGCGTTGAATAGCCGCCCAGATCAAGCTGCCCCCATTCGTAATCCACGAAGGATTTGTGGATCGTCGGTTCCGCCGCGAAGGCGGTGTAGCACATGGCCTCCAGCGCGGTGGTGCTCAGCCCGGCGGTGTCCACCGCCCGCGCCATATACGGCGGGCCGACCGGGGTCAGGCGCATGGCATGGGTGCGGATGCCGCCGCGCAGGGTAAAGAAGCTGGCGGAGGTGCGATGCTCCAGCGCCTCGGCCAGCAGGATCGGCGGGGCGACCCCGCCCATGATCAGCGAGGCATAGGCCTGCGTGATGTCATAGGTCAGGTTCATCATCTGCCGCGCCTCGACCGCCTGGGTGGCCTTTTCCTCGGGCAGGATGCCCATGTGAAAGCCCAGCTCGGCCCCGTGTTCGATATAGCGGTAATCCATGTCCTCCGAGATGTCGCGGGTCGAGGTCGACAGCGCCACGGCCAGCGCGCAGGCCGACAGGCAGGGCCCGTCCTTCAGGACGAAGACCCCGTAGATATCCGGATCCTGGTTCTCCATGATCGAACTGATGTACCCGCCCAGTGCGATGCCTTCCAGGAAGTTGCCGCCCGGGCTTTCCAGCACGATGTACTTGCCCCAGGTCGTCTCCAGCGCCGCTTTCACGCGCTCTGTGTCGCCCGGCACGATGGGGCCGGAGAGGTGAAAGACAGTGTATTGCGAAACCTGTCCCGGCTCGGGCGTCCAGTTCGAGCTGTAAAGCGAGCGCAGGGCTTCGAGACGGGGGGCGAGGTCGGGCCGCTGGGTGATCTCCAGCGCCTGCGAGAAGGCGGGGAACAGGCAAAGGGTCAGCACGAGGCCGAGGCGGGACAGCATGGCAGGCCTTTCAATAAGCTGCGGAAATGCCGTCAGGCTAGCCCGCGCCTGCCCCTGCGTCCAGCGCCGCGGGGCCTGTTGTCCGGTCTTCAAGGAGGGGCAGGTCATTGCATAGGCAGGCCCCCTCCACGGTCCGGGGCCGCGCGCGGCCTTGTTGTAGGCGACCCGCTTCCAGACCGGCTAGGCCACGGGAAAGCGCCGCCGGATCGCCAGGGCAGGCGCGGCGCCTGCCGCCTATCGGAAGCGCATGTTGAACACTGATTCGAGCATGTCCGAGGTGAAGGGGATGGACAGATGCGTCATATGCGGGATCGGGGGCAGGCCGCGGGGCGGCTCGTCGGCGCCCACGAGGATCGAGATGACCCCGGCCCGCGACATTTCCGAGATGAAGCCATAGGTCTCCGTCGCCTGCAGATCGTCGGGCTTGCGGATGAACATATGGGTCAGGGCCTCGCCGCTGGCCAGACGCGCACGGGCATGCGCCACCGAGGGCACTTCCTCGACGGTGGCGTTGGCCATGCGATGGGATGCCGCCTCTGCCAGATCCAGCGAGATCAGCGGGTCCGGCTCGACGATCAGGAGTCTGAGCATTTTTGAAAAGGCCTTCCGTTGCCCTTTCGCTTTTAATGGGGCAACCTCCAGACCGCATTTAACTATGACATAGCGGAACGCATCCATGCGGATCTCCTGCCAAGACTGCCCCCTGCGCAAACTGGACAGCTTTCAGGCCTTCAGCGCGTCGGACATCAAGATAACCGACGCGCTGAAACACGGCGAGCTACGCGTCGACGCGGGCATGCCGATCCTCGAGGAGGGCACCTCCTCGCCGCAGCTTTACACCGTGCTGCAGGGGCAGGGGGTGCGCTACAAGACGCTGGAAAGCGGCAGGCGGCAGGTCCTGAGCTTCGTCTTCCCCGGTGACTTCCTCGGGCTTCAGGCGGCGGTCATGGAGGAAATGGACCACTCGGTGGAATCGACGACCGAGATGGTGCTCTGCGTCTTCGACCGCAAGGATCTGCGGCGGCTGTACCGCGACGCGCCAGAGCGCGCCTTCGACGTGACATGGGTCGCGGCGGAGGAGGAAACGATGCTTTCGGAAGCCCTGACCGCCGTCGGCCAGCGCACCGCCAAGGAGCGGGTGGCCTGGGGGCTGATGCGGCTGATGCAGCGGTCGAAGGCCTCGGGCCTTGCCAAGCGTGACCGCGCGCCGATGCCGTTCCGGCAGACCGATTTCGCCGATGCGATGGGGCTGTCGCTGGTCCACACCAACAAGACGCTGTCGATGATCCGCCGTGCGAAGCTGGCCACATGGGCGGATGGCTGGCTGGACATCCACGACCCCGAAGGGCTGGCCGAGATGGCGGGCACGCCGCTTAACGGCACCCACTGCCGCCCGCTGATCTGACCGCTTACAGCGGCAGCTTGTACCCGATATGCGTCGGCTGGTAGCCGAGGCTTTCGTAGAAGCGATGGGCCTCCGGGCGGGTCTTGTCGGTGGTCAGCTGCACCAGCGTGCAGCCGCGCGCCCGGGCGGTCTCGGCGGCCCATTCCAGCATCCGGCGGCCAAGGCCGCTGCCCCGGGCCGCTGCTGCGACGCGCACCGATTCCACCTGCCCGCGCCAGGCGCCCAGACGCGAGATCCCCGGCAGAAAGGTCAGGTGCAGGCAGCCCAGCAGGGCGCCGTCTTGCTCGGCGACGGCAAGGAACTGGTTCTCGTCGCGCTCGATGGCCTCGAAGGCGGACAGATAGGCGGCGTTCAGCGGCAGCGAGGCATCCTCGCGCCCGGCCCCCAGAGTGTCGTCGGCCAGCAGCGCGACGATGGCGGGCAGGTCGGCGCGGGTGGCGCGGCGCATCATTCCGGGCGCCCCTTGTAGGCGGCCCAGAGATCGGGGCGGCGCTGCCGCGTCAGGTCTTCGGCCTGCGCCCGGCGCCATTTCGCGATCTCGCCATGATGGCCGGACATCAGCACCTCGGGGATCGCCAGCCCCTGCCATTCGGCGGGGCGGGTGTATTGCGGATGTTCGAGCAGGCCTTCGGAAAAGCTTTCCTCTTCGGTCGAGGCGGCATTGCCCAGCACCCCCGGCAGCAGCCGGACGGTGGCGTCCAGCATGGCCTGCGCGGCGATCTCTCCGCCGGTCAGCACGTAGTCGCCAAGGCTGACTTCGGTGATGCGGTAGTGATCCAGAACGCGCTGGTCCAGCCCTTCGAAGCGGCCGCAGATCAGGGTCACGCCGGGCCGGGTGGCCAGATCGCGCGCCATGGCCTGATCGAAGCGGCGCCCGCGCGGCGACAGGTAGAGGATCGGCGCGCCGGCGGGCATGCCCGCGCGGGCGGCCTCGATGGCGGCGCCCATGACGTCGGGCCGCAGCACCATGCCCGCGCCGCCCCCGGCGGGGGTGTCGTCGACATTGCGGTGCTTGCCCTCGCCGAAGTCGCGCAGCGGCACGGGCTGCAATTGCCAGCGGCCTTCCTTCAGCGCCTTGCCGGTCAGGGAATGGCCGAGAATGCCCGGGAAGGCCTCGGGGAAAAGCGTGATCACCTGCGCCTGCCAGGCCCGGGCCAGGGTCTCGTCCGGGCCCATCAGGTTGCGCGGCTTCATCGTGGCGTGGATCGACTTGCGGCCATGAGACCGCGGCGCGGGCTTGTCCTGTTCGGTCACGGGGGCCTCCGGTGGTTTTTTGCGGGTCTAATGGCTTTCGCGGCAGAGAGGAACCGTGAAAGCCGGTCGGGGGGCCGCTGCGCTTGGCTTCTGCCGGGACGGGGCAGGCCCCCCCCGGCTGCGGCTGTTCCCCAGGCGCCCGGGGCAGGCGTCAGTCCAGCAGGCCCTCGGGCGGGTCGGCGACGATGCGCCCGGCGGTCAGGTCGACGGTGGGCACGGCGGCCTGGGTGAAGGGCAGCAGAACCGTGCGGCTTTGTCCCGGCACCTGTATTTCCAGCAGGTCCGCCGCGCCGTGGTTGTGCACCGCCTTCACGCGGCCCAGTTCGGCGCCGCCGGTGTCCAGCACGGTCAGGCCGATCAGGTCGGCGTGGTAGAATTCGTCATCGGGAAGCGAGGGCAGCCGGTCGCGCGGCGCATAGAGCCGCGTGCCCTTCAGCGCGTCCGCATCCTCTTTCGTCAGGACGCCGGACAGGCGCGCCGCGAAGCCGCCCTTGATCTCGCGTTGCAGGTCTATGTCGTACTGCCGCGCGCCGTCCTCTGTGGACAGCGGGGCGTAGTCGGCGATGGCGCCGGGATCGGCGGTGAAGCTCTTCAGCCGCACCTCGCCATGTACACCGAAGGCGCCCGATACGGCGCCGACGCAGACCATCTCGCTGTCACTCATGCAAGGCCATCCCCGGTGTCATTGCGCAGGCCGGGTACAAAGCCCGGCGGAATTCCATGTTCCACCCAGTTCCTGACACAGATCGCGCTTGTTGGCACGTTCGAAGAGCACACCCGCCACGAAGGCCAGACCCAGAAGGATCAGCAGGCGGAAGGGGCGAAACATCGGCGATCCGGAACAGGGGAAAGCGTGCCCGGCGGGCGGGTGGGCCACCCGCCGGGACACAAAGGGCGCGGGTCTTATTCCGCGTCGCCCTCGTCACCACCAGCCGCGGCAGCGGCCTTGGCGGCTTTCTCTTCGGCGCGTTCCTTGGCTTTCTTGCCCGGCTCGGCCTTCTTCATGTTGGCGCGCTCTTTCTTCTCGACGACGCCAGCGGCTTCAAGGAAGCGCGACACGCGGTCGGTGGTCTGCGCGCCCTGGCCCAGCCAGTACTGGACGCGGTCCATGTCCATCTTCACGCGGTCTTCGCTGTCTTTCGGCAGCAGCGGGTTGTAGGTGCCCAGCTTCTCGATGAAGCGGCCGTCGCGCGGCATGCGCGAGTCGGCGGCGACGATGCGGTAGAAGGGGCGCTTCTTGGAACCGCCGCGGGCGAGACGAATTTTGATAGCCATGTGGGTTTCTCCTTGGGATGGCGTTTCAGAGACGGGGTTTGGCCCGCCTCAGGATTGGTGTTGCTTGTGATGCTGGATGACTTCCTGAATCACGAAGTTCAGGAACTTTTTGGCGAATTCCGGGTCCAGATCAGCCTGGGTCGCCAAATCCTGCAGCCGCGCGATCTGCTTTTCCTCGCGCGCGGGGTCGGATGGGGGAAGGTCGTGCTGCGCCTTGAGGACGCCCACGGCCTGTGTGTGCTTGAACCGTTCCGCCAGCGTGAAGACGAGGATCGCGTCCAGCCGGTCGATGGATTCGCGGTGGCCTTTCAGCAACTGGGCGGCGCGTGCGACGGGGTCGGTCATCGGGGTCTCCTGGGGCGGGGTGGTTCAGTGCGAGAGGGCATGGCGTGATGCTGCGGTAGATGCGAGGGGCCAGCCCCTCGCGCTCCCCGAGGTATTTCCGGACCAAAGAAGCAAGGGGGGGCGCCTGCGACGGCCCGGGACATCAAAAGGCACAGGTCAGTCAAGGGCGAACCCCTTCGGCCGGAAGAGCGGATCCCGGTAATGGGCGATTTCCATGGCGACGCCGTGGCCGATCTGGCCGCTGAGCGCCTCGGGCGTCGGGTGGCGGTAGACCGCGTCCGAGCCGTCGATGGAGGGCGCGGCGTGGTCCTTGGTGCAGCCCAGACGCTCTGCCAGGCGGATCGAGTCGAGGTTCTTGGGGTCGATGTAGCTGACCGCCGTTTCCCAGCCCATGTCGTGGTAGAAGTGTCGGCGCACGCGGTCCGTGGCCTCCAGAGCGAAGCCCTTGCCGCCCCGGTCCGGCCAGATGATCCAGGCGATTTCCCTCTCCGGCCATTTGGCCGGGAACCAGCCGCCGGCCATGCCGACGGTTTCGCCGCTGTCCCTGAGGTGGATCATCCACATGCCGAAGCCGCGGATTTCCCAATGGCCGATCTCGGCGGCATAGAGCATCCAGGTCTCGTAGGCATTGAGCGGCCCGCCCATGAACCGCGAGCGGTACGAGGCGAAGGTGGCCTTGAAATCCGGGTAGTCCTGCGGCTGCGGGGCCTTCAGGACCAGCCGTTCGGTGGCCAGTT
Organism: Ponticoccus sp. (in: a-proteobacteria); assembly: GCF_048381735.1. Taxonomy (NCBI): domain Bacteria; kingdom Pseudomonadati; phylum Pseudomonadota; class Alphaproteobacteria; order Rhodobacterales; family Roseobacteraceae; genus Ponticoccus; species Ponticoccus sp. (in: a-proteobacteria). The sequence continues at coordinate 65,883 of NZ_JBLXGL010000007.1, read as the reverse complement.
CGGGGATCGCGGCGAAGCCCATCACGCGGCGCCTTTCCGGTGGCGGAAGACGCAGAGCGTCCGGTCCCCGATCGCGGCCTCGGCGTCCCGGTCGCGCTGCGCGCCCATGCGCTGCATCAGCGCCAGGCAGCGGCTGTTGTCGGCGGCGACATAGGAGACGACGCTGTCCCATCCCAGCGTGTCGAAGGCATGGGCGCGGGCGGCGGTCAGCGCCTCTTCGGCGATGCCCTGTCCCTCGGCGCCCTCGGTCAGGAAGATGCCCAGTTCGGCCTCGGGGTCGGCGTATTCATAGCCCAGCACCACGAAACCGGCAGAGGGCGCGGTCTGCGCGTCGATGGTCCAGAGGCCGTGGCCGTGCAGCAGCCAGCAGGCGGTGTAATTGGTGAATTCGGCCCAGGCCTCGGCGCGGGTCATCGGGCCGCCCATGTAGCCGGCGCGGTCCGAGCAGAGGATCGCCGCAAAGGAGTCGAAGTCGTAGATCCGCGGGCCGCGCAGTTGCAGCCGCCGGGTGTCGAGCACCGGCAGCCTGCCGCCCAGCCGGGCGGCGGTGCGGGCGGCGGGCCCGGGGCGGTGTATTTCGCAGGGCGCGATCATGCGGCGGCCTCGGCCGGGTGGCGCCAGACCTGCGCGGGGCCGCCCAGAAGGGTGGTGTCGCGCTCGTGCGTCGCGCCGAGGCGCTCTGCCACGCGGCGCGAGGGCGCGTTGTCCGGGTGGACAAAGGAGACCAGCGGCCCGAGGCCGCGTTCCGTGGCGGCCCAGCGGCGGGCGGCGAGGGCGGCCTCTGTGGCGTAGCCCTGGCCCTCGTGGCCCTCGAAGAGGTGCCAGCCCAGTTCCGGCTCTTCCCACATGACGTGGTCGATGACGCCGACCCGGCCCACCGGCGTGCCGTCGCGCAGCACGGTGAACATGCCGTAGCCCTTCAGCGCCCAGTGCCCGGCGGTGCCGAGGAAGCCGCGCCAGATCGGCATCTGCTCGGTTTGCTGGCCGCCGGTGAAGAAGGCGCGGGGCGAGCGGGCATAGGCCTCGACGGCGTCGAAATCCGCCAGCACCGGCGTGCGCAGGGTCAGGCGCTCGGTCGAGATGGAGAGCGCGGGCATCATGACAGCGCCTCCGGCCCGGGGTGCCGCCAGAGCTCGTCCTCGCCCATGTTGGGGTTGTGGTAGGTGCGTTCGTAAACCGCGCCGAGGCGCGTGGCGAGCGCCTTGGACCGGGTGTTCGAGGGCACGATGTTCGAGGTCAGCGTGGTCATGGCCAGCCCGTCGAGGGCATAGGCCCACTGCCGCGCGCGGGTGGCGGCCTCGAAGGCGATGCCGCGCCCCTCGAAGCCGTCGAAGACCACCCAGCCGAGTTCCGGCTCGGGCCAGCCCTCGGGGTTCCAGATGCCGCTGATCCCGGCGGCCTTGCCGGAGGCGCGGTCCTCGATGACGAAATAGCCGTAGCCGCGGATGTGCCAATGCCCGACCATCAGCGCGAACCAGCGCCAGGCGTCGCCGCGATTGTCGTAGCCGCCGAAGCCGCCGGCGCGGGCGCTGTCCATCAGGAAGGCGATCACCGGCTCGGCGTCGGCCTGTTCGGGGCCGCGCAGGATGAGGCGCTCGGCCTCGAGGCGGGGGGCGTTCGTCAGGGTCATGGCCGGTCTCCTCGGGCGCGGGGAAGGCCGTTGCAACGGCCTTCCGACGCCGCAGGACTGCGGCGTGAAAGCGCCTTGCAGGGCGCTTGGCTGCGTGCAGAGGCCAGCGGCGCGTTCATGCGTAGGCCTCCGCGCTGCCGTCTGCGTCGGGGCGGTGGCGGTAGACGATGGTCTCTGCCGGGGTCTCGCCCTCGGGGAGCGGGGCGTCGGGGTCGGGCGTGGCGCCCAGCCGTTCGGCCAGCGCGATGGACCGGCTGTTGCCGGGGGTGATGTAGGACACCAGCGTTTCACGCCCCTGCGCCCAGGCCCAGTGCAGCGCCGCGGTCGCGGCCTCCTGCGCGTAGCCCTGGCCCTCGGCGGAGGCGACCAGCGTCCAGCCCAGTTCGCATTCGGGGTAGTGCGGCGGCTGCAGCAGGGATACCTGCCCGACAAAGGTGCCGTCGCGGGTTTCCACAGCCCAGGCGCCATGGCCGAGCAGATCCCACATGCCCACCTCCGAGGCCAGCCAGCGCCAGGCCGAGACACGGTCGAGCGGCCCGCCCATCCAGGCCGAGCGGTCGTCCGCGAAGACGTCGCAGAGGGCGTCGAGGTCTGCCATCACATGGGCGCGCAGGCGCAGACGGGGCGTGGAGAGGGTCGGGGCTGACATCGGTCGGGTCGGTGCGTGGCTGCTGTCGGATGCCTCCGGCGGGAGGTATTTCCGCCAAGAAGAAGCGGGGCCTTGCCTGTCCTTTCGGGCTTGGGGTTACGGGGTGCCGATCGGGGTTCGGCGGATCATTTCTTCTTGCCGAAGCCCGAGAGGCCGGGGGGCAGGCCGCCCCCGCCGCCGAGGCCGGGCAGGCCGCCGGGCATGCTCTTGCCCATCTGGCGGGCGGCGGCCTCGAGCGCCTTGGGGTCCATCTGGCCGGCCATGTCGGACGGAGCGCCATCCTTGCCGAACATGCCCTTCATGGCCTGTTTCAGCATGCCGCCCTTGCCCATCTTGCCCATCTTCTTCATCACGTCGGACATCTGGCGCTGCATCTTCAGCAGCTTGTTGAGGTCGCTGACCTCCATGCCGGAGCCTGCCGCGATGCGTTTCTTGCGGCTGGCCTGAAGGATCTGCGGGTTGGCGCGTTCCTTCTTGGTCATCGAGTTGATCAGCGCGATCTGCTGGCTGAGGACCTTGTCGTCCATGCCCGCGTCGCCCATCTGCCTGGACATCTTCTGCGCGCCGGGGAGCATGGACATCATGCCCTCCATGCCGCCCATCTTGATCATCTGCTCAAGCTGCATCTTCAGGTCGTTCATGTTGAACTGACCCTTCTGGAAGCGCTTCATCATGCGCTCGGCCTGCTCGGCCTCGAGCGTGGCCTGCGCTTTCTCCACGAGGGAGACGATGTCGCCCATGCCGAGGATGCGGCCCGCGACCCGTTCCGGCTCGAAGGTTTCCAGCGCGTCCATCTTCTCGCCCAGACCGACGAAGCGGATCGGCTTGCCGGTGACCGCGCGCATCGAGAGCGCGGCGCCGCCACGACCGTCGCCGTCCATCCGGGTCAGCACGACGCCCGAGATGCCGATGCGGTCGTCGAAGTTCTGCGCCGTGTGCAGCGCGTCCTGACCGGTCAGGCCGTCGACCACCAGAAGCGTCTCGCGTGGGTTGGCGACGTCGCGCACCGCCTCGACCTGTGCCATCAGCTCTTCGTCGATGCTGAGGCGCCCGGCGGTGTCCAGCATGTAGACGTCGTAGCCGCCGAGGCCGGCCTGCGTCTTGGCGCGTTTGGCGATGGCGACCGGGTCCTCGCCCTTGACGATGGGCAGGGTGTCGACGCCGATCTGGGTGCCGAGGATGGCAAGCTGTTCCATGGCCGCCGGGCGGTTGACGTCGAGCGAGGCCATCAGGACCTTCTTGCCGTCACGCTCTTTCAGCCGTTTCGCCAGCTTGGCGGTGGTCGTCGTCTTGCCGCCGCCCTGCAGGCCGACCATCAGGATCGGCGCGGGCGGGTTGTCGATGCGCAGGCGGCCCGGGTCTTCCTCGCCGCGCAGCACCTCGATCAGCTCGTCGTGGACGATCTTCACGACCTGCTGGCCGGGGGTGACGGATTTCGTCACCGCGGCGCCGGTGGCCTTCTTCTCGACCGCCTTCACGAACTGGCGGGTGACCGGCAGCGAGACGTCGGCCTCCAGAAGGGCGACGCGGACTTCGCGCAAGGCGGTGCGGACGTCATCCTCGGACAGGGCGCCCTGCTTGGTCAGCCGGTTGAAGACGCCGCCCAGGCGTTCGGAGAGATTTTCGAACATGAGGGAGACCCCTCCTTCTGTCTGTCTCGGGTACCTCTCCAAGGTAGGCGGAGCGGACCGGCTTCTCAATCGCGGCGGGTCAAAGCACGAGAGCCCCCGTGGGCGCAACGCGCTGACGGAGGGCGATCCCGGGCCATGCCCATGGGACCGGAAGACTCAGGGGGCTTCCGGGATTGGGCGGGGTTTGCAGGAAACGGGCCATAAAGTCAAGGGTGCGCCGGGGTCATCGGGTGTGGCGCAGGGGGCAGGGGGCCTGCGGTTGCGGCGGCGTGGGCGGTGGGCGCCGCCCGGCGCTGTGTGACCGCAAGGCGTGGCGCCGACCGGGGCCTGGGGGCAGAGGGGCGGCCAGAGGGGCGGGCCGTTCTGCGCCGATACGGGATCGCATTGCCGGGCAGGGCGCGGTGTGGCAGGTTCTGGAAACCGTTCCCCCGCTGTTCAAGAGCGCCCGTTCATGCCCGCAAGCTACAGGATCGTCCCGCAGCTGAACCTGTACCTGGTCGCGTTCCGGGGGGACATCACCGTCGATCAGAACATGGAGGTCTACCGGGCCTATCGCGCCGATCCCCTGTACGACGGCGGGCAGCATCTGCTGCTGGACGCGGAAGACTGCCGGTTCCCGGAGAACTTCTTTGCCGAGGTGCAGCGCATCGCGATGCGGATGACGCCGTACAGCGAGGCGCGCGACCCCCGGGCTCGGACGGCGATCTACGCGCCGCAGAAGGTGGCCTTCGGGATTTGCAGGCTGTACCGGGACGCGGTGAAGGACAAGATCCCCTACCACCTTGGCGTCTACCGCGACCCTGTCGAGGCGCTGGAGGCGCTGGGGCTGGATGTGCGCGACCCCGAGGTCCGGGGTCTGCTTGGGGCGCGCCGCACGGGTTTCGGCGCCCGGTGACGGAGCCCGCAGCCCGCGCGGGCAGGGGGCTGGATGGCAAGGGGTCTGCGCCCCGAACGCGGGCCGCAGTTTTCCACCCTCCGCCGGTCGGCCGCGCCGCGGGTCCGGCCCGCGGCGCGGGTGCAGGTGTCAGGCGGCGAGGCCTTCGATATCGGTGTCGGCGCGGGCCGAAGAGGCCGTGGCGTCCACCATCTGCCGGTCCGAGCGCACCACCTGGATATCGGTGATGCCCATGAAGCCCAGCATGTGGCGCATGTAGGGCGTGGCGAAGTCGATGGGGCTGTCGACCTCGGTGCCGCCGGAGGCGACGGCAAGGATGGCGCGCTTGCCTTTCAGCAGGCCTTCGGGGCCGGCCTCGGTATAGCGGAAGGTGACACCGGCGCGGGCCACCTGATCGACCCAGGCCTTCAGGCCCGTGGGAACGCCGAAGTTGTAGACCGGCACGCCGATCAGCAGGGTGTCGGCGGCCTTCAGCTCTGCGATCAGGTCGTCAGACAGGGCCAGCGCGGCGCGGTGCGCGTCTGTGCGGTCCGCTTCGGGGGTGAAATTCGCGGCGATCCAGTTGGCGTCGATCAGCGGCAGGCCGCCGGACAGATCGCGCGTGACGGTCCGTGCCGGGGCCAGCTTGGCGGCGATGCGGTCGGTCAGGGCGCGGCTGGTCGAGCCTTCGGTGCGGGCAGAGGCGTCGATACGCAGGAGGGTGTCGGTCATGGTGTCCTCGTTGGGGCTTGTGCAATTGCGGCATAGATTGCCCCTTGCGTGCACGAACGCAATCGGCGCAAATGCAAGGTGAGTGTTTATCCTTGCACAGGTGGCCAGATGGAAAACTGGGACGAGGTGCGCACCGCGTACCAGGTGGCGCGACTGGGAACGGTCAGCGGAGCGGCAGAGGTGCTGGGCGTTCACCACGCCACGGTGATCCGTCACATCGACGCGCTGGAGGGGCGGCTGGGCGTGAAGCTGTTCCAGCGCCATGCCCGTGGCTATACCGCGACCGAGGCGGGCACCGACCTCCTGCGCGTCGCGCAGACCACCGACGACCAGCTTCAGCAGCTGGAGGGGCGGATACGCGGACGCGGCTCGGATGTGTCGGGCGAGTTGGTGGTGACCTCGCTGGTCTCCTTCGCGCCCTTGCTGGTGCCCGCGCTGACCTCTTTCCGCGCGGCTTACCCCGAGGTGACCGTGCGTTTCCTGACCGGCGAGCGCCTGTTCCGGCTGGAATACGGCGAGGCCCATGTGGCGCTGCGCGCGGGCAAGGCGCCGGAAGAGCCGGACAATGTGGTGCAGCGGTTCAAGGCGCAGCAGGTCGGGCTTTATGCCACCAAGGGCTATATCGCGCGGATGGGCCGCCCCGAAAGCGAGGAAGACCTCGCCCGCCATGAATTCGTGGCCCATGACAATGCCGACAGCCGCGCGCCCTTCCTGCTTTGGCTGGCCGAGAAAGTGCCGCGCGATCGCGTGGTCTTTCGCAGCAGCGATCCGCGGGTGATGGACATGGCGGTTCTGGCCGGGGCCGGAATGGGCTTTCTGAACATGCGCGACGCGGCGCAGCACCCGGACCTCGAACTGATCCACGGACCCAACGAGGCCTGGGAGTCGAACCTCTGGCTGGTCACCCATGTCGATCTGCACCGGACGGCCAAGGTTCAGGCCTTCCTGAAGCACCTCAAGGCCTTCGCGGAAGAGACCTGCCGGGAATGACAGAGGCGCAAAAGGGCCATGCGGCGATGCTGGGCTACGCGGCGGTTGTGGCCGGGTCCTTCTCGCTGGGCAGCATGGTCGGCCCCCACATAGAGCCATCGGTCCTGAACGCGGTGCGCTTCGTACTGGCGGCGGCGCTGCTCTGGGGCATGGCGCTGGCAACCGGGGGTGTCTCGCGCAGGGTCGCTGCGGCGCCTTGGCGCTACTTTGTCCTGGCGGGGCTTTTCGCGCTCTACTTCGTGACCATGTTCGAGGGGCTGAAGACCGCCGAGCCGGTCAGCATGGCGGCGGTCTTTACCCTGAACCCGGCGCTGACGGCGGTCTTCGGCTACCTGCTGTTGCGGCAGGTCACGACGGCGCGCATGGCGCTGGCCATCGTCGTGGGCGGGCTGGGGGCGCTGTGGGTGATCTTCCGGGCCGACCTTGGTGCGCTTCTGGCCTTCGAGGTCGGGCGCGGCGAGGCGATCTATTTCTGGGGCTGCATCGCACATGCGCTTTATGCGCCGCTGCTGCGCAAGCTCAGCCGTGGAGAGCCCGCGCTGGCCTTCAACGCGGGGATCGTGACGGCGGGGGCGGTGATCCTGTGTCTTTGGGCCGGGCCGCGCGTGCTGGCGACCGACTGGGCGGCGATGCCGCCGGTGGTCTGGGTCACGCTTCTTTACGTCACGCTTCTCGCTACGGCGCTGAGTTTCACGATCCTGCGCTACGCCGCGCTGCGGCTGCCCTCGGCCAAGGTGATGGCCTATACCTACATCGTGCCGTCCTGGGTGATCCTGTGGGAGCTGGCGCTTGGGCGCGGCGTGCCTTCGGCGCTGGTGCTGCCGGGCGTGGCGCTGACCGCGCTTTCGCTGCTGCTGCTTCTGAAGGACGAAGAGGCCCCGGCCTGACGGGCGGGAACGAAGCGGCCCGGTCCGGCGTTGGCCCCGCAGAAATGGAACGGGAGACAGCACCATGGTGCGCAATATCATCTACATCATCGGTCTGGTCGTGGTTGTCGTGGCGGTGATCCGCCTTGCGGGCCTCGCCTGATCCGACGGCCCGCGGTTGGTGGTGTCGAGCCCCCCAAGGCGGGGTCGCGCGCCGCCAACGGGCCATGCGGTCCTGTGCCTGCAAAAGCCCCCGATGCCTGCGTCGTAACCTGAAGGCGGCAGCGTCAAGGCTGCGGCGTCGGGACGGGCGGTACGGGTCCTGGCGCCCTGCACCCTGCGGGCCTGAGCGGGCCTGACGGGGCGGCACCGCGATCGGCGCCGACAGGGCCGGGCCGCCCGTTCTACCGATTAGCCGCATGGTTGCACCTTTTCCGATGCCGGGGACCGGCAGGGGCAAGGGGGCATCAATCCGGCTGGCGCAGTTCCTTTTCCAGAAAACGCTCGAACCCGTCGAGGTCGAGCTGGTCGAACTGTCCGAAGCCCTGCATCCAGACCGAGGCATCGCGCAGCGCGTCGGGTTCCAGCTTGCACCACTTCACGCGCCCGCGCTTTTCCTGACTGATCAGACCGGCGTTGGTCAGCACGCCCAGGTGCTTCGAGATCGCGGCGAGCGAGACGTCGAAGGGCTCGGCCACATCCGTTACCGCCATGTCGTCCTCCAGCAGCATCGTCAGGATGCGGCGGCGCGTGGGGTCCGCAAGGGCGGCAAAGACGATATCGAGGCGGGTGCTCATGACCCTGCGATAGCGGCAAACGACGGGTCTGCCTAGAGCATGCCTGGGCTGGCCCGGTGGCGGGGGTGCCGCACGCTCAACTCTGCGGTTGAATATGCCGGACGGCGCGTAGGGCGGGCGGCTGCGCCTCTCCGGCCGGTCGTGGCTCTTGAGTGTGGCCTGGGAAGTCGTTCAGTATCAACATCTTGCGGAAAAGGTCGCAGCGGCGAACACGGCGTTGACTCGGGGCGCCCCTCCGCTTAGCACCATGGCGAACCTGAAGGGACCCTCCCGCGTGGCCGACCCCGATCCGAAACGGCAGTTAGAAGATCTGGATGCCCGGCTTTCGGCGCTGAAAGCGGCGCAGAAAAGCGAGAAGTCCCACCAGGAAGAGCACTACAGCCAGGCGCAGGTTGCCTGGCGAATGGTGACAGAGATGGTGGCCGGTCTGGGGATCGGCTTTGGCATCGGATACGGGCTGGACTACGCCTTCGGCACCACCCCGTTTCTCATGGTGCTGTTTACATTGCTGGGCGTCGCGGCGGGCATCAACGTGATGCTGCGGACCGCGAAAGAGGTCCAGGCGACACAGATGGGCGCGCAGGCGGCCCGGGACAAGACAGGCGGCCCCGACGGGGGCGAGCACGAGGGGAAGTGACAGATGGCGACAGAGACGGACACCCACGCGGCGGACGTGGCCGCAAATGTGGCCCACGCAGCGGACGCTGCGGCGGCTGACGGCGGCTCCAGCCTCGTGTTCCACCCGATGGACCAGTTCATCGTCAAGCCGCTCTTCGGCTATGGCGAAGTGGGAATGTTCACCATCACCAACGTGACGCTCTGGCTGTTCCTCGCGATCGTCGCGATCTTCGGCCTGATGGTGCTGGGCACCTCGCGCCGCGCCGTCGTGCCCTCGCGCAGCCAGTCCATCGCCGAGCTGGCCTATGGCTTCGTCCACAAGATGGTCGAGGACGTGACCGGCAAGGACGGCCTGAAGTACTTCCCGTACATCATGACGCTGTTCATGTTCATCGTCTTCGCCAACTTCCTTGGCCTGCTGCCGATGTCCTTCACCACCACCTCGCATTTCGCCGTGACCGTGGTGCTGGCGCTGGCGGTCTTCCTGACCGTGACGGTGCTGGGCTTCGTCAAGAACGGCGCGGGCTTCCTGTCGCTGTTCTGGGTCGCCTCGGCGCCGCTGGCGCTGCGACCGATCCTCGCCATCATCGAGATCATCTCGTACTTCGTGCGTCCGGTCAGCCACTCGATCCGTCTTGCCGGCAACCTGATGGCCGGTCACGCGGTGATCAAGGTCTTCGCGGGCTTCGCGGCCATCGTCGCGGTCTCGCCCATCGCCATCGTCGCCATCGTCGCGATGTACGGGCTGGAGATCCTTGTGGCCTTCATTCAGGCCTACGTCTTCACGATCCTGACCTGCGTCTACCTGAAAGACGCGCTGCATCCGCATCACTAAGGGCGATGGGCCGCGGGCCCGTCCACCCCACTGAACAACCCGATCCATCCACTTCCAATCGTAAGGAGAATTCACATGGAAGGCGATCTCGCACACATCGGCGCAGGCCTCGCAGCAATCGGTTCCGGCGCAGCCGCAATCGGTGTGGGCAACGTGGCTGGCAACTTCCTTGCCGGCGCTCTGCGCAACCCCTCGGCGGCTGCCTCGCAGACCGCGACCCTCTTCATCGGCATCGCATTCGCGGAAGCGCTGGGCATCTTCGCCTTCCTCGTTTCGCTGCTGCTGATGTTCGCCGTCTAAGCCAGTCTTTTCCGACTGATCCTTACGCGCGGGCGGTTCGGGGCCAAATGCCCTGAATCGCCCGGACGACGATCCCGAAATCCCTTCCGACGGAGGACAACATGGCGACTGAAACCCCCGGGGCCGATCACGCCGCACAGGCCGTCAGCGCCTGCGTCGATTCATACGGGTCTGCCATCGGCATGCCGCAGCTTTGCGGCGAATGGATCGGCAACCAGGTGTTCTGGCTGATCATCACGCTGGTGGTGATCTACTTCATTCTGGCACGCATCGCGCTGCCCCGCATCGCCTCTGTCCTGGCCGAGCGTCAGGGGACGATCTCGAACGACATCGCCGCCGCCGAAGCGCTGAAGCGCAAGGCAGAAGAGGCGGAAAAGGCCTATGACAAGGCCCTCGCCGACGCCCGCACCGAAGCGCAGGTGATCGCGCAGAAGACCCGCGACGACATCAAGGCGGACCTCGCCAAGGCCATCGAGAAGGCCGACGCAGAGATCGCCGCGAAATCCGCCGAATCCGAGCAGGCGATCGCCGAGATCCGCGCAAGCGCGCTGGAGAACGTGCAGGTCGTCGCCAAGGACACCGCCGCCGCCATCGTGCAGGCGCTGGGTCACAAGCCGGATCAGGCCCGCATCGACGCCGCCGTCGACGCCCGCATGAAAGGCTGAACCGCGATGAAAAAGCTTGCCATTCTCGCCCCCGCCACCCTGATCGCCGCACCGGCACAGGCTGCGTCCGGCCCCTTCTTCTCGCTGGCCAACACCGACTTCGTGGTGCTGATCGCCTTCATCCTGTTCCTCGCCGTGCTGGTCTACTTCAAGGTGCCCGGCATGCTGGGCAAGCTGCTGGACAAGCGCGCCACGGACATCCAGTCGGAACTGGACGAGGCCCGCACCCTGCGTGAAGAGGCGCAGGCGCTTCTGGCCTCCTATGAGCGCAAGAGCCGCGAAACCCAGGAGCAGGCCGACCGCATCGTCGCCCATGCCAAGGCAGAGGCCGAGCAGGCCGCCGTTCAGGCCCGCGAGGACCTGAAGCTCTCCATCGAGCGCCGCCTGCAGGCCGCCGAGTCGCAGATCGCCTCTGCCGAAGCCTCGGCCATCAAGGATGTGCGCGACCGCGCCGCCGCCGTGGCCGTGGCCGCTGCCCGCGAGGTGGTTGCCGAGCAGATGAGCGCCGAGGACCGCAACCGGCTCATCGACGATTCGATCGCGACGGTGGGTGCCAAGCTGCACTGATCCGCCGTCCGGCATCCCGACACAAAAAGACCCGGCCTTCCCGCGAAGGCCGGGTCTTTTGCTGTGTGGGGGCGGGGGGCAACACGGGGCGCCCCTGAACCGGCCCCCTGAAAATGACAAACCCCCGAAAGGCCTAGGCCCCGGGGGTCGTCGTGTGACTTCAGTGCTGAAGACGGCGCTTTAGCTCAGAGGAGCCCTTCGCGCTGGGCCTTTTTACGAGCCAGCTTGCGGGCGCGGCGAATCGCCTCGGCCTTTTCACGGGCCTTCTTCTCGGAGGGTTTCTCGAAATGCTGCTTGAGCTTCATTTCGCGGAAAACGCCTTCGCGCTGCAGCTTTTTCTTCAGGGCACGGAGCGCCTGATCGACATTGTTGTCGCGAACACTGACCTGCATGTGGTTGTCACCACCTTTCTAGATTGAAGTTGCAAGGAATTGCAGGAGGTGGCCGTATAGCAAGCAATGCCCTATTTGTCCAGTACGAGCGCTGCGACCCAAGGAGACCGCCATGCCAGACACGACCGACCGCCTGCTGGACGCCATCCTGCCCCATGTGCCCTTCGACGGCTGGACCGAAACCGCCTTCCGCGCCGCGCTGGCCGAGGCCGGTGTCGACCCGGTGGTGGGGCGGGGCCTCGTGCCGCGCGGCGCCCTGGACCTCGCCGCAGCCTATCACCGCCGGGGCGACGCGGCCATGGTACAGGCGCTGTCCGGCGCCGATCTCGAGGGCATGCGCTTCCGCGACAAGGTGGCCCATGCGGTGCGCCTGCGGCTGGAACAGGCCGGCGACAGGGAGGTGGTGCGCCGCGGCACGACCCTGTTCTCTCTGCCCCACCACGCGCCGGAAGGCGCCCGGCTGCTCTGGGGCACGGCGGATGCCATCTGGACGGCTCTGGGCGATACTGCCGACGACGTGAACTGGTACACCAAGCGGGCGACTCTGTCGGGCGTCTACGGCGCCACGGTGCTGTACTGGCTGGGGGACGACTCGCCCGATCATGCCGATACCTGGGCCTTCCTCGACCGCCGCATAGCGGACGTCATGCAGATCGAGAAGGCCAAGGCCCAGCTGCGCGACAACCGCGTCCTCGGCACGCTCCTGGCCGGGCCGCTGAAGCTGATGGAACGGATCCGCCCGCCCGCAGCGCAGCGGCGCGACGATCTTCCGGGCGGCCGCCCCCTGGCCTGACGCGCCGCCGCCCCAGACGATCCAGCCCCCTGTGCTTCTTCTTGGTAAAAATACCCTCGGGGGTCCGGGGGCTGGCCCCCGGTCGCTGCCTTGCCACCGGCGCAGCAGCTGATAGCACTGAAAGAAACGGAGCCGATCCATGACAGATACCATGCGCGCCATAGAAATCACCGAAGCGGGCGGACCGGAGGTCCTGCGCCTGACCACGCGGCCCGTGCCGCGCCCCGCCGCCGGGCAGGTGGTGATCCGCACCGCCTACGCCGGGGTCAACCGACCGGATGCGCTGCAGCGCGCGGGCAGCTACGCCCCACCCCCCGGCGCCTCGGACCTGCCCGGGCTCGAGGCCTCTGGCGAGGTGGTGGCCGTGGGTGCGGGGGTGGACTGGCCGCAGGTCGGCATGCAGGTCTGCGCGCTGCTGCCCGGTGGCGGCTACGCGGAATACGTGGCCACGCCCGCCGCGCATTGCCTGCCGGTGCCCGAGGGCATGGACCTGAAACAGGCGGCCTGCCTGCCGGAAACCTTCTTCACCGTCTGGACCAATGTCTTCCAGCGCGGCGGATTGCGCGCCGGCGAACGCTTCCTCGTGCACGGCGGGTCCAGCGGCATCGGCACCACGGCGATCCAGCTCGCGGCGCATTTCGGCGCGCGGGTCTTCGCCACGGCGGGATCGGCGGATAAATGCGCGGCCTGTACCGGGCTCGGCGCCGAACGGGCGATCAACTACCGCGAGGAGGATTTCGTCGAGATCCTGCGTGCCGAGGGCGGCGCGGACCTGATCCTCGACATGGTCGGCGGCGATTACCTGCCCCGCAACGTGAAGGCCCTCGCCGACGACGGGCGGCTGGTGCAGATCGCCTTCCTGCAGGGCCCGAAGGTGGCGCTGAACTTCGCGCAGGTCATGACGCGCCGCCTGACGATCACCGGCTCGACCCTGCGGCCGCAGAGCGACCTGGCCAAGGCCCGCATCGCCGAGGCGTTGCGCGCCGAGGTCTGGCCGATCCTTTCGACCGGGCGGATCGCGCCGGTGATGGATTCCGAGTTCCCGCTGGACAAGGCCGCCGAGGCGCATGCGCGGATGGAAGGCTCCACCCATATCGGCAAGATTGTCCTGAAGGTGGCGTGACCGGCTCGGGTGGGTCTGTGACCCACCCATGCAGGGCGCAGGCGGGTCACCGACCCGCCCTGCGGGTTCAGCGCCAGTCGAAGAAGCCGGGTCCGGCCCGCTCCAGAAGCTCTGCGGCAAGGGCGCGGCCCATGGCGGCGCCCTCGGCTACGGGGCCGCTGCGTGTGCCGGCGTGGGCGACGGAACCGTCGGGCCGCAGGACCTGCCCGCGCAGGTGCAGCCTGTCGCCGTCAAGCTCTGCCAGCCCGGCAATCGGCGTCTCGCAGGACCCGTCCAGCGCGGCAAGGAAGGCGCGTTCCGCGGCAAGGCGCTGCGCCGTGGGGGTGTCGTGGATCGCGGCCAGCATCACCGCCACGCGGGCATCCTCGGCGCGGCGTTCGATCCCGATGGCGCCCTGCGCGATGGCGGGCAGCATGTCCTCGGGTGCGATCGGGGTGGCGGGCACCTCGGTCAGCCCCATGCGCTTCAGCCCGGCGCAGGCGAGGAAGGTTGCCTGTGCGACCCCGTCTTCCAGCTTCTTCAGGCGGGTCTGCAGGTTGCCGCGGAACTCGACCACTGTCAGGTCGGGCCGCCGGTGCAGCAGTTGCGCGCGGCGGCGCAGCGACGAGGTTCCTACCACCGCGCCCTGCGGCAGCCCCGCGATGCCGCCGCCCGCCGGGCTGATGAAGGCGTCGCGCACGTCCTCGCGCGGCAGGTAGCAGTCCAGCACAAGGCCCGGGGGCTGCTCGGTCGGCATGTCCTTCATGGAATGCACGGCGATGTCGATATCGCCCGCCGCCAGCTGTTCCTCGATCTCGCGGGTGAACAGACCCTTGTTGCCGATCTCTTTCAGCGGGCGGTCGGCCTCGATCATGGCGCGGTTGTCGCCGGTGGTCTTGATCACCACGATCTCGAAGGCCTCTTCCGTCAGGCCATGGGCCGTGGCGAGGCGTGCGCGGGTTTCATAGGCCTGGGCCAGCGCCAGCGGAGAGCCGCGGGTGCCGATGCGAAGCGGGGCGTCGAGGGTGGGCAGATCGGTCATGGGCCATGGCTTAGCGCGGGTCGCGGGGAAAGGGAACACGGGCTTTGCCCTGCGACACCTTGGCCCGGAGGAGGCCCGGGTTACCTTGCCCGGGGGCGCGCGGCTTGACACGCGCGCGGGCAGGGCCGAGACCCGTGGCCAAGAGAGAGGTACAGAGCATGACGAAAACCATCCTGCGGGCCCTCGCGGGCGAAACCCTTCCGGTGCCGCCGATCTGGATGATGCGGCAGGCCGGGCGTTACCTGCCCGAATACAAGGCCACCCGCGCCGAGGCCGGGGACTTCCTGTCGCTGTGCTACAACCCCGAGCTGGCCACCGAGGTCACCTTGCAGCCGCTGCGGCGCTACGGCTTTGACGCGGCGATCCTGTTTGCCGACATCCTGCTCTTGCCGCAGGCGCTGGGGGCCGACCTGTGGTTCGTCACCGGCGAGGGGCCGCGGCTGTCGACCGTGACCACGCAGGCGGATTTCGACAAGCTGGGCCGGGGCGAGATGATCCACGACAGGCTGTCGCCGATCTACCAGACGGTGCGCAACCTGTCGCAACGGCTGCCGGAGGACGTGACGCTGATCGGCTTCGCCGGGGCGCCCTGGACCGTGGCGACCTATATGATCGCCGGGCAGGGGACCAGGGACCAGGGGCCGGCGCATGCGCTGAAATCCGAGAACCGCCCGCTCTTCGAGGCGCTGATCGAGCGGCTGACCGAGAGCACCATCGACTACCTGTCGGAACAGGTGAAGGCGGGCGCCGAGGTGGTGAAGCTCTTCGACAGCTGGGCCGGATCGCTGAACGGCGAGGACTTCCGCCGCTACGCGCTGGAGCCCGCGCGGATCATCACGCAGGAGCTGAAATCGCGCTTCCCCGGCCTGCCGGTCATCGCCTTCCCGCGCGAGGCGGGCGAGGGCTATATCGGCTTCCACGAGGCGACGGGCGCCGATTGCGTGGCGCTGGACAACTCCGTGACGCCGGAATGGGCGGCGGAAAAGGTGCAGGTTTCGGGCTGCGTGCAGGGCAACCTTGCCAGTGCCCATATGGTCACCGGCGGCGAGGACCTGGTGCGCGAGACGCGCCGCGTGGTCGAGGCCTTCTCGGGCGGCCCGCATATCTTCAACCTGGGCCACGGGATCACGCCGGACGCGAAGCCGGAGAACGTGCAGCTGATGATCGATACGGTGCGCGGGACGTGAAGGCGGTGGGGGCTCTGCCCCCGCTTCGCTCCCCCGGGGATATTTGGGGACAGAAGAAACGGGGGCGCCTCGGGCGCCGGGTGGCCCTTCGCCTGGCCGTTCGGTTTCTACCGGCGGCCCCAGCGGACGCGGCGGCCGGGGGCGGGCGCGGATTTCTGCTGTTCGCGGATGAAGACGAAGAGGCCCGCGCCGACGATCAGGGCGCAGCCGGCCCATGTGGCGGCAGAGGGCCATTCGCCGAAGACGGACCAGCCCCAGAGGATGGCCAGCGGCAGGCCGATGTATTCGAAGGGCGCGATCACGGCGGCATTGGCCATGCGGTAGGCGGCGCTGAGGCAGTAGCCCACGACGCCCGAGCATAGCCCGAGGCCCAGGAAGACCGGCCAGTCGCCCGGCGCGGGCCATTGCCAGGCGCGCAGCAGGAAGGTCAGGCTTTCGTTTGTCGTGGCCTCGGCGAAGCGGCCGTCGCCCGCCACGAGGAAGAAGCCCGCCGAGACAATGAGGAAGGTGCCCTGCGTGTAGACCGCCATGGCCGAGGCCCGGGTCGTCACGCCAAGGCGGCGCGTCAGCACCTGCATCAGCGCGTAGAGCAGCGCCGCGATCACCGGCAGCAGCAGCACGAGGCGCGAGACCCCGGGGTCGGACGTCCACGGCTGTTGCATGAGGGCGACGCCGATCAGGCCGATCAGCACGGCGGTCAGGCGCGGCGCGCCGACCTTTTCGCCCAGCATCGGGATCGACAGCAGCGTGATAAACAGCGGCGCCACGAAGAACAGCGCCGTGGCCTGCGCCAGCGGCAGCACCGCGACGGCGGCGTAGAAGGTCATGTTGGCGCCGACCACCAGTGCGCCGCGCAGGGCGTGGATGGCGGGGGTCTTCGTGCGCAGGATGGAGGGCCCGCCTTCGGCCATGACGAAGCCCATGGTGAAGACCAGGCCGATGGCGGAGCGGAAGAACACCATCTGGTGCAGCGGGTATCCCGCCGACAGCACCTTGATCAGCAGGTCGTTCACAGAGATCACCGCGACGCCGAGGCAGATCAGCGCGATCCCCAGCGTCGGGCGGTCCGTGGCTTGGGTCATGCCCCCGGGCTACGCGCTGGCGCGGCGCCGCGCTATCCCGAAAGCGACAGAAACTGGCAGCTGCACAGATCCTGTGCCTTGCATGGCGAACCGATCCGTCTAGTTTTCGCCCACACTTGAGAACGGAGGCCCGAGGATGGCCATGGTCGATGTCCGCGATGTGCGGAAGGTTTACGACGGCGGGTTCGAGGCGCTGAAGGGCGCCTCTCTGCAGATCGAAGAGGGCGAGATCCTTGCCCTGCTCGGCCCCAACGGGGCGGGCAAGACAACGCTGATCTCGGCGATCTGCGGCATCACGGTGCCGAGTTCGGGGTCGATTTCCGTGGGTGGCCATGACGTGGTCACGGATTACCGCGCCGCGCGCAACCTGATCGGGCTGGTCCCGCAGGAGATCAACCTGGAACCCTTCGAGAAGGTCCACAACACGGTGCGGTTCTCGCGCGGGCTGTTCGGCAAGCGCCACGATGCGGAGTTGCAGGAAAGGCTGCTGCGGCAGCTGTCGCTGTGGGGCAAGCGCGATGCGCAGGTGAAGGAGCTGTCGGGCGGCATGAAGCGCCGGGTGCTGATCGCCAAGGCGCTGGCGCATGAGCCCCGGGTGCTGTTCCTCGACGAGCCGACCGCGGGCGTCGACGTGGAACTGCGGCGCGACATGTGGAACATCGTGGCCGAGCTGAAGGCGCAGGGCGTGACGATCATCCTGACCACCCATTACATCGAAGAGGCCGAGGCCATCGCCGACCGCATCGCTGTGATCAACAAGGGGCAGGTGCTGTTGGTCGAGGACAAGGCCAGCCTGATGACCCGCATGGGCCGCAAGGAGCTGCGGATCGACCTCTACGAGCCGATCGCGGAGATCCCCGGGACGCTGGCGGACCATGACCTGACCCTGTCGCAGGACGGGCAGGCGCTGACCTATGCTTATGACACGCAGGCCGACCGCACCGGCATCGGGCGGCTGATGGCAGCCCTGTCGGAGGCAGGGCTGGCGGTGCGCGACGTGTCGACCGCGCAGAATTCGCTGGAGGATATCTTCGTGAAACTCGTCGCCGAGCAGGCCTCCGGTCAGGAGGATGCGGCATGAACTGGACCGCCGTCCTGTCGATCTACCGCTTCGAGATGGCGCGGTTCTTCCGCACCATCCTGCAAAGCTTCATCTCTCCGGTGATCTCGACCTCGCTGTATTTCGTCGTTTTCGGCGCCGCCATCGGGTCGCGCATCGACGAGGTCGAGGGCGTCAGCTATGGCGCCTTCATCGTGCCGGGCCTGATCATGCTGAGCGTCATGAGCCAGGCGATCTCGAACGCCTCCTTCGCGATCTACTTCCCGAAATTCATCGGCACGATCTACGAATTGCTCTCGGCGCCGATCAACTTCCTGGAAATCGTGCTGGGCTATGTCGGCGCGGCGGCGACCAAGGCGCTGTTCATCGGGGTGGTGATCCTTGCGACCTCGGCGCTTTTCGTCGACCTGCAGATCCTGCACCCGGTGGCGATGCTGGCCTTCCTGGTGCTGACCTGCATCAGCTTCTCGCTTCTGGGCTTCATCATCGGCATCTGGGCAAAAAGCTTCGAGCAGCTGCAACTGGTGCCGCTTCTGGTGGTGACGCCGCTGGTCTTCCTTGGCGGGTCCTTCTATTCGATCTCGATGCTGCCGCCGGCATGGCAGACGGTGACGCTGTTCAACCCGGTGGTCTACCTCGTGTCCGGCTTCCGCTGGAGCTTCTTCGGCATGGCGGATGTGCCCGTGGGCCTGTCGCTGCTGGCAATCCTCGGCTTCACGGCGCTCTGTCTCGGGGTGATCTGGTGGATCTTCCGCACCGGCTGGCGAATCCGCAGCTGAGGGCGCCGTCCGGGGCGGGCGAGACCCGCCCCGTGGGGTGTCGTGGTGCCTGGCCCGGTCAGTCCAGAAGCATCGTTTCGACAGGGGCGGGGCGCGGCGCGGGGTCCGGCTGGGACAGGCTCTGCGACAGCAGCATTGCGCCGCCCAGCAGGGCGATGGAGGTCACGGGAAGGATAAGGACGAGGGGGTTCACGGCGGCTTTCTCCGGCGGGTGGCGTGTCAGGTGATACGCAGCGCCGCCGGGGATCCGTCGCCGGTTATGCCGTCGCGACCTGACCGCGTCCGCGCAGGGCCATGTCCGTGACGATGCCGCCCGCCCACATCGCGCAGAGCGCAACCCATGCCGTGCCCGCAAAGACCGAGGCCCCGGTGACGCCGTTGCCGATGGCGCAGCCGCCCGCCAGCATCCCGCCGAATCCCATCAGCGCCGCGCCGATCATGGCGTTGCGCATGGGGGTCGGGCCTTCGAACCCCTGGAACCGCAACTCTCCGGCCAGCAGGGCTGAGAGGAAAGAGCCCAGCACCACGCCGGGCACGAGGCCGATGTCGAATTCCAGTGCCGCATGGCGGTCGAGGAAGAACATCAGCGTATTGGCGGAGGGGCCGGTGAAGGTCAGGCTTTCGACGGCGACCGGCTCGAAGGCGGACAGCGACAGCGCGTAGGTCAGATACCACCCCAGTGCCACGGCAAAACCCACGCCCGAGGCGAAGACCAGCCGCCGCGCGCCGATCCGGTTGCGGCGCGACAGGACCAGTGCCAGCAGCGCCGTGGCCAGCCCAAGCACCAGCCCGGCGCCGTCGGGCAGGTGCAGGGCGGGCAACAGGTCGAGGTTGCGGCCGCCCGGCGTGATCCAGAGCGCGGCCAGCCGGTCGCGCAGCGGTGCCAGCCAGCCGGTCAGCGCCATCTGCGCCACCACCGCGAAGATCAGGCCCGACACGACCGAGCGCAGGTTTCCGGTTGCCGCCAGCACCAGCAGGCGGCCCGAACATCCGCGCGCCAGCACCATGCCGGCGCCGAACAGCAGCCCGCCGATCACCGCGCCGGACCAGCTGCCGGGGACGGCCAGCATCCGCGCGTCGCCGACCTCGAACAGGCCCAGCAGGCGCGCGCCCTGCACCCAGACCAGCGCGGTCGAGAAGGTCAGCAGCCAGACCGCCACCTTGTCGCCCAGCCCGCCGCGCGCGAATTCGACCACCGCCGCCCGCAGGCAAAAGCGCGAGCGCTGCGCCGCCACGCCGAAGACGACGCCGGTGATCAGTCCGAAAAGCGCCGCCGTGGGCGCCTCTCCGATCCGGTCGAGCAGCGGAACGATGTCCATGAGGGCCTCCTGTCCCGAGGGAATGCGGAGGATATGGCAGGGGCAGGGCGCCCGCGTCTTGATACAGATCAGGAAAGGCGAATGTTTTCCCGCTGTCCCGCTGTCCCGCTGTCCCGCTGTCCCGCTGTCCCGCTGTCCCGCTGTCCCGCTGTCCCGCTGCCGGGCTGGCGCTTCGGTGTCGCGCGATCCGGCAGGCGGGCCGCGCCCGGTCGCAAAGGCGGCGTTGCCTGGTCAGTCCAGCGGTTTCGCCAGATACAGCGCCTGTCCCCGGGGCAGCATGCGGTGGTCGCGCAGGGCCTGCCAGCCGCAGGCGCGGGCGATCTGCGCCACGTCGTGGGCCAGCACATGGTAGGGCGGGCGCAGGGCATGGGTCACCACCCCGTCGGGCTGGCGCACCGGACCGGCGGCGGCCTCGGCATCGGGGGCGAGGAAGACGGTGAAGAAGACCGTTTCCAGCGCGGGAAAGCGGCGCAGGTTCGTCAGCGCGCGCGGCAGGTAGCCCGGCGGCAGATGCGGGAAGACCGCGAAGGCGATGGCATGGGTGATCGTGTCCGGCAGGCCGGGGAAAGCGAATTCCGCATCCTCGATCAGGTGGCTTTCCGGCAGGCGTCCGGGGTCGTCCAGTTCCATGGCGTGCCCGGCCAGCAGCAGTGCCCGCGAGGCGTCGGTGGCGTGGTAGTGGCCGGGGTCGAGCCAGGGCACCGCCTTGCAGCCCAGCCGCAGGGCGCCTGCGCCGATATCCAGCAGGTGGTGATGCGGCTTCAGACCGTGATCGCGCAACAGGGCCATCTGCGCCCGGCCGGTTTCATCCCAGCGCCCGCCGACGATGGCGCGGTGACGGCCCTCTGCGATGGCCTTGGCGTGGAAATCCTGTGCGTCATACGGGTTGATCATGACGCGGCCTCTGCGCCCGCCGCATGCGCCCGTCAAGCGAAACCGCATGCAGGCCCGCCTTTGTGAGGCGCGCCCGACATGCACTGTCGCTTCCGGCGCAGACTCGCGGTGCCCGGCGGGCCTATCTGTAGGGCCGTGAGGGTCTGGCAGAGGTCTGGAGGCGCGGCGATGACGGAGGGAAGCGACGGGCTGCAGGGGGATGCCGCCGCGAACGGGCTGGCCGGTCTTGCGGGGGTGCTGGCGGCCATGCCGGTCGTGGCCAATGCGGACCACGCCCCGCTGGAAGGCGGAGAGGATCCGGCCTTCGGCACCCTGCGCTGGCGCACGCTGTTCAGCGCCGACCGCACCGCCACCAGCGGCATGACCATGGGCGTCGCCGAGTTCGGCCCCGGGGGCACGCTGCTGCCGCACCGCCACGGCCCGGCAGAGATCTACTACGGCCTCTCGGGGCGGGGCACCGTCACCGTGGACGGCGTCGCGCATGACCTGACGCCGGGCGTGGCGCTGTTCATTCCCGCCGAGGCCGAGCACGGCACCGTGGCGGGCGACGCGGGGCTGCGCTTTCTCTACGTCTTCCCGCGCGACAGTTTTGCCGAGGTCGAATACAGGTTCAGCGCGTCCACGGCCTGAGCCTTGTGCGCTGGCGCAGGCAAAAGCCTCTCGCCAGTGCCCGGTTCCCGGCGTAATGCAAAAGCCATGACACCGGTTCCCCTGCACGAGGCGCGGGCCCTGCCGATCTGGCGGCGCCCGCGCACGCTCCTTTTCATGATGGCCATTGCCATGCCGCTCAGCTTCGCCACCTGGTCGGCGCTGCTGAACAACTTTGTCATCGAGGTCGCGGATTTCGACGGTGGCGACATCGGCTGGCTGCACACGGTGCGCGAGATCCCGGGCTTCCTCGCCATCGGGGTGATTCTGGTGATCATGGTGATGCGCGAGCAGGTGCTGGCGCTGCTGTCCCTAGCCCTTCTGGGGGTGGCGACGGCGGTGACCGCGTGGTTCCCGACCATGGGCGGGATCCTCTTCATCACGCTCTTCAGTTCCATCGGGTTCCACTACTACGAGACGGTGAACCAGTCGCTGCAGCTGCAATGGCTGCGCAAGGAGGTGGCGCCGCAGGTGCTGGGCTGGCTGATCGCCGCCGGATCGGGCGCCACGCTGGTGGCCTACGGGCTGATCGTCATGACCTGGGAGGCCTTCGGCCTGTCCTACAACACGGTCTACATGGCCTCGGGCGGGGTGACGCTGCTGATCGTGGCCTATTGCGCGCTGGCCTTCCCGCAGTTCGAAAGCCCGAACCCGCAGGTCAAGAAGTTCATCCTGCGCAAGCGCTACTGGCTGTATTACGCGCTGCAGTTCATGTCGGGCGCGCGGCGGCAGATCTTCGTGGTCTTCGCGGGCTTCATGATGGTCGAGCGGTTCGGCTTCGAAGTCCACGAGGTGACAGCGCTCTACCTGATCAACCTCGTCGCCAACATGATGATCGGCCCGGTCTTCGGCCGCGCGGTCTTCAAGTTCGGCGAGCGCAACACGCTGACCTTCGAATACATCGGGCTGGTGGGGGTCTTCCTTCTGTATGGCGGGATCTACTGGTTCGGCTGGGGCGTGCTTCTGGCCTCGATCCTCTATGTCGTGGACCACATGTTCTTTGCCATGGCGCTGGCGCTGAAGACCTACTTCCAGAAGATCGCCGACCCGGGCGATATCGCGCCCACCGCCGCCGTGGCCTTCACCATCAACCATATCGCGGCGGTCTTCCTGCCTGCGGCGCTGGGGGTCCTCTGGCTGGTCTCGCCGGGCTCCGTGTTCCTTCTCGCGGCGGGGATGGCGGCCACCAGCCTGTGTCTGGCGCTGCTGATCCCGCGCCACCCCGAACCGGGCAACGAGACGATCTTCTGCCGGATGCAGGCGGCTCCGGCGGAATAGGCGACGGCAGCGGGGGCTCTGCCCCCCGGCCTGCGGCCGCCCCCCGGGATATTTGCGGACAGAAGAAGGGCGGGACGCGGTTCTCTGGAGGGCTGGGCCTTCTCGGCCTCCCGGCGCGGGATCAAGGCGATGTCGCGCATTCTGCCGGTGGCGCGGCGCATGGCCTGGGTCCAGGCTTCGCAGCGCTTGACCTTCGCCCCCGCTGCGCCTACCCGCTGACCAACCCCAGACGGAGTCCCGCCATGCCCACCTTCACCGCTTTCACCAAGCTTTCCGACAAGGACGCCGCCGAGGCCCTGGGCGAGGCGATGGAGGGCATGGACCCGGAACCCACCGGCGTCGGCGTCTTCGAGATCGAGGACGGCTCCGGCACCTGGGAAGTCGGCGGTTATTTTCTGGAAGAGCCGGACGGCGTGGAACTGGCGCTGCTGGCGGCGGGCTTTGCCGCGAAGCCCTTCGTGGTCTCCGAAGTGCCGGACACCGACTGGGTCGACAAGGTCCGGCGCGAGCTGACCCCGGTCGTGGCGGGGCGCTTCTTCGTCTACGGCAGCCATGACGCCGACAAGATCCCCGAAGGCTCGGAGCCGCTGCTGATCGAGGCCGCCATGGCCTTCGGCACCGGGCACCATGGCACCACGCAGGGCTGCCTCGAATCGCTGGACGCGCTGGCCGCAGAGGGCTTCACCGGGCGCAGCGTTGCGGATATCGGCTGCGGCACGGCGGTTCTGGCCATGGCGGCGGCGCGGATCTGGCCGGATCCGGTCATCGCCTCGGACATCGACGCGGTTGCCGTCGAGGTGGCCGAGGCCAACGTGCGGGCCAACGGGCTGGAGGGGCGCGTGACCTGTGTCGAGGCGGCAGGCTTCGACGTGCCGGCGCTGGCGGAGCGGGCGCCCTACGACCTGGTCTTCGCCAATATTCTCAAGCAGCCGCTGATCGATCTTGCGCCCGACATGGCGGCGTATCTTGCCGCCGGGGGTTATGCCATTCTCTCGGGTCTGCTGACGCGGCAGGCCGAAGAGGTCGTGGCCGCCTATGCAAGCCAGGGCATCCACGAGAAAACCCGCCGCGTGATCGGCGACTGGGTCACGCTGACCTTGCAGAAACCGGCGTGATGCAAGGCGCGCTTGCGTCGAAACTGCGTTAAATTGAAGGCGTCGCCCAAGTATCGCCACAATCAGGGGCTAATTCTCGACATATCCGGTGGGGGCCGGAGCATACGAGACTGCCATGAGCGACGCCCTTACCAATTTCCGCAAGCGTGACGCGGCGCTGCGCAAGAAACACCTGCGCATGGCGCGCGGGTATCGCAACAGGCTGAAGAGCGACGGCCTGATCGTTCAGGAACCCGACGACAAGCTGGGCGATATCGGCCTGCGCCTGCTGAGCTTTGCCCTGGTTGTCTTCATGGGCTTCAAGGTGATGGTGCTGACCGGGCTCGGCGCCGAGGCCTACAGCCTGCATCTGGCACATCTGGCAGAGGGCTCTGTCTACGAGCGCGCCGGTGCCTGGCTGATGCAGATCGACCCGGTCACCCGGGCGCTTGCCGCGCTGGTTGCACCGCTTTTCGCCTGATCCGCACAGCCTTGCCCGCGACAGTTGAAAAGGCCGCATCCTGCCCTCGGGCGATGCGGCCTTTTTCTGCGGGGCAGACGTGAAAAAGGGTCCGGTTCCGCCAACGAACTCGGCGGAACCGGACCCTGTCTGGCTGCCCGCTCAGCGGCGGGCGATGGTCTCGATGTCGCCGCGGGTCAGGCCGATGTCTTCCAGCTCGCGATCCGACAGCGCCATCAGCGTCTTGCGGGTCAGGCGCCGGTCGTTCCAGGCGGAAAAGGCGGCAAAGGCCGAGGCGAGCAGGCTGCGCTTGGGCTCGGTGGTCCCGTAGGTCCGCACTGCGGCGTTGAACAGGCCGCCGATGCCAGCGGCAGAGCCCGCGTTGGCAATGGGGCGATCAGAGTAATAGGCCATGGGGCTCTCCTTCATCAGGGGTGGCGTTCGTTTGCAAAGCGCACATAGATTGGGCGATTTGCTCCGGCAAGGCGCGCAAAATGCATAGGCGCCATGCAGTTCCGTCATGCCGTCGGAGGAGGTTAAGCCGCTGTTATGACTGGCAGAAATCCGCCTGAAAACATGTCGTTTGCGGACCATGAAGTGGCGCGAATGGACAAGGTCTGTCGCGAAGGGGTGACGGAGCGTCGCCTTTGACCTTTCACGCATTGGCCTTGGCGTTTGTTCTTCTTTCGTGCTAGTCGTGGCGCAATAACAACAAAGTGAGGCAGCGATGCGGATACTGGGCATCGATCCGGGGCTGCGGAACCTCGGCTGGGGGCTGATCGAGTCGCAGAACGGCAAGCTGAGGCATCTGGCGAACGGCACCTGCCGCACCGCCAAGGGCGATCTGGCACAGCGGCTCTTGTCGCTGCACCGGCAGCTGTCCGAGGTCTGCGCCCGTCTCGCGCCGGATACGGCGGCGGTCGAACAGACCTTCGTCAACAAGGACGCGGTGGCGACGCTGAAGCTGGGCCAGGCGCGGGCGATCGCGCTGCTGGTGCCGGCGCAGTTCGGCCTGGCGGTCGGGGAATACGCGCCCAATCAGGTCAAGAAGACGGTTGTGGGCGTGGGTCATGCGGACAAGGCGCAGATCCAGCACATGGTGAAGATGCAGCTGCCGGGCGCCAGTTTCGACAGCGCCGACGCGGCGGATGCGCTGGCCATCGCCATCTGCCATTCCTTCTACGGCGCCGGCACGGCGCTGCGGGTGAAGGCATGATCGGGCGCATCGCGGGGCAGGTCGTCTACAAGGGCGAGGATCACGCGCTGATCGACGTGCGCGGCGTGGGCTACGTGGTCTATTGCACCGACCGGGTGCTGGGGGGGCTGGCGCCGGGCGAGGCGGCGGCCTTGTTCACCGACCTGATGGTGCGCGAGGACCTGTTGCAGCTCTACGGCTTTCCGACGCTGGTGGAAAAGGAATGGTTCCGCCTGCTGATGACGGTGCAGGGGGTCGGCGCCAAGGCGGCGCTGGCGATGCTGGGCGCGCTTGGGCCGGACGGCGTCAGCCGCGCGCTGGCACTGGGCGACTGGACCGCCATCAAGGCGGCGAAGGGCATCGGCCCGAAGACCGCCCAGCGGGTGGTGAACGAGCTGAAGGACAAGGCGCCGATGGTCATGGCGATGGGGGCGGGCGCTGCCGTCGCCGCGCCGTCTGCGGCCCCGGACGCAGATGCGGTGATCGAGCCCGCCGCGCCTGTCGCGCCCGCCCCGATGCCTTCGGCCTCGGCCCAGGCCGAGGCATTGTCGGCGCTTGGCAACCTGGGCTATGGCCCGGGCGAGGCGGCGGGCGCCGTGGCACAGGCGGCGGGCGAGGCGCCAGAGGCGGACACCGCGGCGCTGATCCGCGCGGCGCTGAAGCTCTTGGCGCCGAAGGGCTGACGGCGGGGACGGTGGGTCGCGGACCCACCCTACGAAGTGAGGCGGGGACAGCGGGCCAAAGACCCGCGCCGCGCAGAGTGAGGCAAGGCCATGGAACCGGACCCGACACTGAGGCCCGAACCGATCCCCGAGGATCGCGACCGCGCGCTGCGCCCGCAGATGCTGACCGACTTCGTCGGCCAGGCCGAGGCGCGCGCCAACCTGCGGGTCTTCATCGACAGCGCCCGGCAGCGCGGCGAGGCGATGGACCACACACTGTTTCACGGCCCGCCGGGCCTTGGCAAGACGACGCTGGCGCAGATCATGGCGCGCGAGCTGGGGGTCGGCTTTCGCATGACCTCGGGCCCGGTGCTGGCCAAGGCGGGCGATCTTGCGGCGATCCTGACCAACCTCGACGCCCGCGACGTGCTGTTCATCGACGAGATCCACCGCATGAATGCCGCCGTCGAAGAGGTGCTTTACCCGGCGATGGAGGATTACGAGCTGGACCTCGTGATCGGAGAAGGACCGGCAGCGCGCACGGTCAGGATCGAGTTGCAGCCCTTCACGCTGGTCGGGGCTACGACCCGGCTGGGCCTGCTGACGACGCCCCTGCGCGACCGCTTCGGCATCCCGACGCGGCTGAATTTCTACACGGTGCCCGAGCTGGAGGTCATCGTGAACACCAACGCGGCCAAGCTGGGCGTGCAGATGCAGGGCGACGGTGCGCTGGAGATCGCGCGGCGTTCGCGCGGGACGCCCCGGATCGCCGGGCGGCTGCTGCGGCGGGTGGTGGATTTTGCCGTGGTCGAGGGCGGAGGTGTGGTGACGCAGGCGCTGGCCGACAATGCGCTGACGCGGCTGGGTGTGGATTCCATGGGGCTGGACGGTGCGGACCGGCGTTACCTGCGGCTGATCGCCGAGAACTACGGCGGCGGCCCGGTGGGGATCGAGACGCTGTCGGCGGCGCTCTCGGAAAGCCGCGATGCGCTGGAGGAAGTGGTCGAGCCCTACCTGCTGCAACAGGGGTTGATCCAGCGCACCCCGCGCGGTCGGATGCTGGCGGCCAAGGCCTGGACGCATCTTGGACTGGCCGCGCCGAGGCCGCCGGGGCAGGGCCAGTTGTTCGGGGACTAGCGCGCCGTTGCGCGCCCGGCGCCCCCCGGCTCAGCGATAGCCCGCGCGTTCGATGCGGCGGGTGCGGCGTTCCTCTCCGGACTGGTAGATCAGCACCCAGGCCAGCGCGATGAACATCGGGTGCGTCAGGCCGCCCGAGAGCAGGATCGCCGGGATCCAGATCAGGAAGACGATGATCGACAGGATGGGCCGCCCGGTCAGAAGGATCGACAGGGGCGGCAGGAAAAGGGCCAGGACATAGTTCATCTGTGCAGGCTCCGGACTTGGCGGCGGGCCAGGGGCGCGCCGAATGTTACGATTGTTTACATTAGATAGCGCGGAATCGCCGCCTGTGAAGGGGCGGCGTCCCGCAATGACCCGAAACCGGCCCCTGCGCGGCGCCCCCGGTGAGGGGCGGACAGGGGCGGAGGGCGGGCGCGATTGAAAGGGCATGCGCTATCCGCCCGGCCGCCGCTTGCCATCGCCATGCTCTGCCCCCACCTCGATGGCGTGGCGTGGCGTGGCGTGGCGTGGCGTGGCGTGGCGTGGCGTGGCGTGGCGTGGCGTGGCGACGGGCCGGGGCGTCGGGGGGGCGATCACATGGCCGGGCTTGATCGCAGCCGCGTATTGCGGTATATGCGCGCCCGTCGACAAGGCGCAAACGCCGCGAGCAGGGATCGGGCAGGGTCGGGTTTTCACCGGCCCTTCTTGTTTTTGTGTGTTGTCCCGTATCGTGGGCGCCTTCAGTGACCAAGCCAGACCGGCGGAGACAACCGCCCGGCCAGTAAAACCGTTGAAAAGGAACATGGAGCCACATGGCTAACGCAACCATGGAGGAATTCGAGGCCCTCCTTAATGAAAGCCTCGAAATGGACACGCCGGATGAAGGTTCGGTGGTCAAGGGCAAGGTCATCGCCGTCGAAGCGGGCCAGGCCATCATCGACGTCGGCTACAAGATGGAAGGCCGCGTCGATCTCAAGGAATTCGCAAACCCGGGCGAGAACGCCGACATCTCCGTCGGTGACGAAGTCGAGGTCTTCCTGCGCGCCGCGGAGAACGCCCGTGGCGAAGCCGTCATCTCGCGCGAGATGGCCCGCCGCGAAGAAGCCTGGGACCGTCTGGAAAAGGCCTATGCCGACGACGCCCGCGTCGAAGGCGCGATCTTCGGCCGCGTCAAGGGTGGCTTCACCGTCGACCTCGGCGGCGCCGTGGCCTTCCTGCCCGGTTCGCAGGTTGACGTGCGCCCCGTGCGCGACGCCGGCCCGCTGATGGGTCTCAAGCAGCCGTTCCAGATCCTCAAGATGGACCGTCGCCGTGGCAACATCGTTGTGTCGCGCCGCGCGATCCTCGAAGAAAGCCGCGCCGAGCAGCGCGCCGAAGTCATCGGCAAACTGCAGGAAGGCGATGCGGTTGACGGCGTGGTCAAGAACATCACCGAGTACGGCGCATTCGTCGACCTCGGCGGCGTTGACGGCCTGCTGCACGTGACCGACATGGCATGGCGCCGTGTGAACCACCCCTCCGAGATCCTGTCGATCGGCGAGACCGTGAAGGTCCAGGTCATCAAGATCAACAAGGAAACCCACCGTATCTCCCTCGGCATGAAGCAGCTGCAGGAAGATCCGTGGGATCTGGTGGCGGTCAAGTACCCGCTGGCCTCGGTCCACAAGGGCCGCGTGACCAACATCACCGATTACGGCGCATTCGTTGAGCTGGAAGCCGGTGTCGAAGGCCTCGTTCACGTCTCGGAAATGTCCTGGACCAAGAAGAACGTGCACCCCGGCAAGATCGTGTCGACCTCGCAGGAAGTCGACGTCATGGTGCTGGAAATCGACCCGACCAAGCGTCGCGTGTCGCTGGGCCTCAAGCAGACCATGCGCAA
The DNA here is from genome assembly GCF_048381735.1 of Ponticoccus sp. (in: a-proteobacteria). Lineage (NCBI taxonomy): Bacteria > Pseudomonadati > Pseudomonadota > Alphaproteobacteria > Rhodobacterales > Roseobacteraceae > Ponticoccus > Ponticoccus sp. (in: a-proteobacteria). The sequence continues at coordinate 36,744 of NZ_JBLXGL010000007.1, read as the reverse complement.
CCCGTGGGAAGTCTTCTCCGAGACCCACCCCGAGGGCACGCAGGTCGAGGGCGAAGTCAAGAACATCACCGAATTCGGTCTGTTCATCGGCCTCGAAGGCGACATCGACGGCATGGTTCACCTCTCCGACCTCAGCTGGGACCAGCGTGGCGAAGAGGCGATCCAGGAATACCGCAAGGGCGACATCGTTCAGGCGGTCGTGTCCGAGACCGACATCGAGAAAGAGCGTATCTCGCTCTCGATCAAGGCTCTGGGCGGCGACAAGTTCGCCGAGGCGACCGGCGGCGTGCGTCGCGGTTCCATCGTGACCGTCGAAGTGACGGCCATCGAGGACGGCGGCATCGAGGTGGAATACGAAGGCATGAAGTCCTTCATCCGCCGCTCCGACCTGTCGCGGGATCGTGCCGAACAGCGCCCCGAGCGTTTCTCGGTCGGTGACAAGATCGACGTCCGCGTCACCAACATCGACATGAAGACCCGCCGTCTGGGCCTGTCGATCAAGGCACGCGAGATCGCCGAAGAGAAAGAGGCCGTGGAACAGTTCGGCTCCTCCGACTCCGGTGCGTCGCTGGGCGACATCCTCGGCGCGGCTCTGAAGCGCGACGAGTAAGCGACCCCGCTTCTCTGGAACACGGAAAAGGCCCCCGCGCGGGGGCCTTTTTCTTTGGTTCCGCCCTGTGCGGTGCCGCGCAGGCTGGCCATCCCGCGCCGCGGCAGGAGGCGGGGATCTGCGATTCCCTCTCGCCAAGGCCTGCCGATTTTGCTTTCCTCCAGAGCGGATTTTGCGGGAGGACATCATGTCGAGATTTCTGGCACTTGGTCTGGCACTCGGTCTTGCGGCGCCCCTTGCGGCGCAGGAGCAGATCGTCATTCCCGATGACAGCACCGAATACCGGCAAGAGCGCGCGCCCGCCGGCGGCACCGGGCTGACCATGAAGGCGGTTACGGTCAAGGGCCAGAACCAGCTGCGCGGGCGCTACGGCTCTGCCTGGCAGGCGGCCGAGGTGCAGCAGCGCGCGGCCATGACCTGCGACGAGGCCGGGATGCGGATGATCTACTTCAAGCCGGGCAAGACGGATGAGCAGGGCCGCACGGAATTCGCGGCGGTCTGCCAGTAGCGCGGGGCAAATTCCTTCGAAGGAATTTGCAAATCCCGTCCACGGGATTTCGCCCCGCCCCGTGCGGGCGTTCTATTCTATCAGCATGCGGACAGGGACTGATTCTGGCGCGCCGCCCTGATCGCCGGCCCCGGTCCGCATCGGGCGCCAGCCCGGGCTTCGGAGGCTGCGGTGGACCGGCATCGGTGCCTCGCGGCACCGCATGTCCTTTGCCGCTCTGAATGCGGCGCCACCTGGCGGCGGCCCGGGCCCTCGCAAAGGGGGGGCAGGGGCCTCGACGGCCCCTGCCCGGGACTGGTCAGTGGGCCAGCTGGTCGTGCAGAATGTCCGTGCCGCTCCAGTCTGCGGGATAGTAGGTCGGCCAGTTGGTCAGTTCCTTGAGCACTTCGGCCCGATCGTCGCCGGTATAGATGTGGTAGTGCGACACCTTCTCGGGCGCGATGCGGTGATCGCTGAACTGGATGAAGCCCGGCGCCTCGGCGTCGCCACCGGCCTTGCGGAAGATGTAGCGCACGCCGCGGCTGCCGCTGTCGTAGGTCAGGATCTCGTATCCGTCCGAGACGTAGTCCGCGCCATAGCTGCCCTCCGGGCTGGAGAAGGTCACGCGGCCGTTTTCGATGTCGATGGCGTTGACCTCGGTTGCGTAGCCGACCTCGTAGTACGCGCGGTAGGCCTCGGCGGTCTTCTCGCCGGACTCGGCCTTCTTCGCCATCGCCGGGTCGAGCGTGCCGTCCAGCAGGTAGGGCAGCACGGACTGCCAGGCGCCCTCCCAGTCGGAAAGGGCGCGCGGGGCGACCTGTGAATCCTCGAATTGGCCGGCGTGAACCCGCTCGGCGGCTTCGTCCGCGTGGTCGTGCCCATGGTCGTGTCCGTGATCGTGGCCGTGGTCGTGACCGGCGTGGTCATGGGCCTTGTCCGTCGTTTCTGCCATCAGCGTCAGGGGCAGGGCGGCGAGGGCGGCAGCGGCCATCAATCGCGTGAAATGGGGGGTCATGTCGGTCTCTCCGATATGTTATGAAATAACATTGCACTGAGTAGCCCGAGAAGGCCCGCTCTGCAAGCCGCATTCGTCGCGGCCTGGCCGCCCGGCCGTCCCTCCCGCGCCCGAATCGCCCGCCGGAAGGCATCGCCCGGGTGCTTTACGGCGCGCGCCGATTGCGGGCGCAGAGGGCGTCAACCCTGCCAATCGCGGGCGACGAGGCCCCAAACCGCTGCAAGACCTTGCTTTTCCGCCCTTTATGACTGTTTCCGTTTCGCATGTCGCTGCGTATAGTTCGCCAAAGCTGCGGGAGAACCCGCGCCGCCTCAGGGGGAATGTGCCAAGATGATCCGCTCCGAACTTATCCAGAAGATTGCGGACGAGAACCCGCACCTGTATCAGCGGGATGTCGAGAGGATCGTGAACACGATCTTCGAGGAAATCACCAATGCCATGGCCCGGGGCGACCGGGTCGAGCTGCGGGGCTTCGGGGCCTTTTCGGTCAAGAAGCGGGATGCCCGGACCGGCCGCAACCCTCGCACCGGCGAGGCCGTGGAGGTCGAGGAAAAGCATGTCCCCTTCTTCAAGACCGGCAAGCTTCTTCGGGACCGCCTGAACGGAAAGTGACGCATGCGCTATATCCGCTATGCCATCTACGCCATCCTCCTGATCGTCCTGACGGTTGTCTGCGTGGCGAACCTGGAGCCGGTGACGCTGAGCACCCTGCCCGAGGGTCTGGCCGCGATTCCCCAGATCGGCTGGCTTGGCGTGTCGGTGCAGCTGCCGCTTTTCGCGGTGGTGCTGGGCGGGCTGCTGCTGGGCTTCGCGCTGGGTGAGCTTTTCGAGTGGCTGCGGGAATACAAGTACCGCTCGGAAGCCAGCCGCAAGGGCAGCGAGGTCCGCAAGCTGGAGCGCGAGCTGAAGAAGACCCAGGCCGAGCGTGACAAGGACAAGGACGAGGTCCTGGCGATTCTGGACCAGTCGCGCTGAGCTTGCGGCGGGTGGGGTGACCCCCCGCCCTGCGCCCGATCGTCCTGTCTGACGGCGCGGGCTGACGAGGCTTGCGTTGAAAGGGGGTCGGGGGCTCTGCCCCCGCGCGTGCGCGCTCCCCCGAGGTATTTTGAGACCAAAGAAGCAGGGGACTGCATGGCGGATGTGCGCGTCAAGATCTGCGGCCTGAAGACGTCTGACGACGTGGCGGTGGCGGCAGAGGTCGGGGCGGCCTATGGCGGCTTCGTATTCTTTCCGAAAAGCCCGCGGCATCTGGAGATCGCCGAGGCGCGGGCCCTGGCGCAGGCGGCGCCGGTCGGGCTGGCGAAGGTGGCGCTGGTCGTCGATGCGGATGACGCCCTGCTGGATGCGCTGTGCGCAGCGGTGCCGCTGGACATGCTGCAGCTGCACGGGCGCGAGACGCCGGAGCGGGTGTCCGAGGTGCGGGCGCGCTACGGCCTGCCGGTGATGAAGGCGGTGGGGGTCGGTGGCGCGGCGGATCTTCCGGCGCTGGATCGCTATTCCGCCGTCGCGGATCAGATCCTTGTCGATGCCAAGCCGCCGAAGGGGGCCGAACTGCCCGGCGGCAATGGGCTTGCCTTCGACTGGCGGTTGCTGGCCGGGCGGCGCTGGACGCGGCCCTGGATGCTGGCGGGGGGTTTGACGCCCGAGGTGGTCGGGCGGGCCGTCGAGCTGACCGGGGCGCCGCAGGTGGATGTCTCTTCGGGGGTGGAGGTTGCGCGGGGCGTCAAGGACCACGGTCTGATCCGCGCTTTCGTGAAGGCCGCGCAGGCCGTGCCGGTGCCGCGCCTGTAAGCCGCCTTGCCGGTTGCGGGGGCTGCGGGCGGATTATTGCGGCATCAGCGGGCCTGCCGCGGGATCCGGGCGCCGGTTATGTGGGACCAGAGGTGCGGAGACGTCCTCTGTCGGGGGCCGCGCAGGGGACCCGGGTCCGGGGCGTCACAGGATGTCGAGCACGCGCTCTGGCGGGCGGCCGATCACGGCGCCCTTTTCGGCAAAGGCGAGGGGGCGTTCGATCAGCTTCGGCTCTTCCGCCATGGCCGCCAGCAACGTCGCTTCGTCGCTGTCGGGGGACAGGCCGCGCGCCTTGAAGGCCGGTTCCTTGATCCGCATCATTTCCATCGCCGTCAGCCCCAGCCGGGCCTGCGCCGCGCGCAGCTCTGCCAGGGTGGGCACGTCCTCGAGGTAGCGGCGTTCGGTCACCGCGACGCCGCGGGCCTGCAGCAGCGCCAGCGCCTCGCGCGATTTCGAGCAGCGCGGGTTGTGCCAGAGGATCACAGCCATTCCGACCGCCCTGTTCCGACCGCCTGCGCCACCGAGGCAAAGCCGTCCCGCGCCAGAAGCGCGTCGAGGCCCTGCGCGATCTCCTGCACGAGGCTCAGCCCGCCGTAGACCAGCGCTGTGTAGAGTTGCACCGCCGAGGCCCCGGCGCGGATCTTGGCATAGGCCTGCTCTGCCGAGCTGACGCCGCCCACGCCGACCAGCGGCAGGGTGCCGCCGGTCAGCTCTGACAGCCGCGCCAGCACCCGGGTCGAGCGTTCGAAGAGCGGCGCGCCGGACAGGCCGCCCGCTTCCGAGGCGAAGGCCGAGTGCAGGCCGTCGCGCGCCAGCGTAGTATTTGTGGCGATGATGCCGGAAATGCCGGTCTCTGTCGCGACTTCGGCCACATCCGACAGCCCGGCCTCGTCGAGGTCGGGGGCGATCTTCAGGAAGACCGGAATCGGGCGTTCCAGCCCGGCGCGGGCCGCCATGACGCCCTCCAGCAGCGCCACCAGCGCCTCGCGGCCCTGCAGGTCGCGCAGCTTCTCGGTGTTCGGAGAGCTCACGTTGACGGTCGCGAAATCGAGATTGGGCCCGCAGCGTTCCAGCACCCGGGCGAAATCGGCGGCGCGGTCGGCGCTGTCCTTGTTGGCGCCGAGGTTCAGCCCCAGCACCATGTCGCGCGGACGGGTCATCAGGCGCCCGGCGATGGCCTCCATCCCGTCGTTGTTGAAGCCGAAGCGGTTGATCGCCGCGCGGTCCTCGGTCAGGCGGAAGAGGCGCGGTTTCGGATTGCCGGGCTGCGGGCGCGGCGTCGCGGCGCCGACCTCGATAAAGCCGAAGCCCGCGCGCGACAGGCCCTGAAGCGCGGTTGCATTCTTGTCGAAGCCCGCCGCCAGGCCGATGGGGTTCGGCAGCGCCAGGCCCGCCAGCGCGCAGCGCAGCCGGTCCGAGGTCACAAGCCCGGGCGCGGGGGCGGCGCCGATCTGCAAGGCGCGGATCGCGAGGCCATGGGCCGTTTCCGGGTCCATGCGGCGCAGGAAGGCCAGCCCGGCCTGTTCGACGATCTTCATGCGAAGCCCTCCGGGAACCTGTGGGCGCCCGCCTCCAGCGGCAGGGGCTGGCACCAGACCACATCCTCCAGCCTGAGCGGCCCGTAGAGATGCGGGAATTCCGCCCCCCCGCGCGAGACTTCCCACGTCAGCGCGGCGCCCAGGCGGTCACTGTCCAGCGCGGCGAGGAACAGCCCCTCGGCCCCGGCGAAGTGCTTGGCCGCCGTTTCGCGCGCCTGTTCGGCGGTGGAGAAATGGATGAAGCCGTCGGCGACGTCGACGGGCGCGCCGGGGGTCTCTTTGTCAGAGCGCAGGGCGGCCCATTCCTCGGCCCGGAGAATCTTGTAGATCAGCATGGCCCGCTTTTGGCCCGGACCGTGCCGGGGGGTCAAGCGGGCCGTCGCGCCGGATCGCAGGCCCTGTGCCGGGGGCGTCCGGCAGCAGGGGCGGGGCGTGGCGGTGGGGCCGCTTGTCGCGTCGTGGACCCCGAGGCCCGGGCGGCCATCTGCCATCCGTGCCCAAAGCGCGCCGAGGAGGCCGGGCGTCCGGCCGCGACGGCGGCCAGCGCCGAGGCGCGGCCGCCGCAGGTGGTGGCAGCGCCTGGGCCGTCGGGGTCAGGCCGTTGTCGAGGGCGGCACCCTGCGGGGTGAACCGCAGGCCACCCTCCGGCGGTCCTTCTTCCCGACGGCAGGGGCGCGCGGGATGCCGCCCCGGCGCCCCAAGGGGCAGGGCGGTCATGCCGCTGTCACCTGCCGCAGCGATACCGCGCATCATCCTTTGACTCTTTGGTCCAACCGGGGTCTGCTGTTTCACATTACACAACCCAACGGAGAGGTTCCCATGATCCGTCTTATGTCCGGCGCTGCCGCACTGGCCCTGATGGCCGGAGCCGCACAGGCCGACTATTCCTTGACCATCCTGCATACCAACGACTTTCACGCGCGCTTCGAGCCGATCTCGAAATACGACTCGGGCTGTTCGTCCGAGGATAACGACGCGGGCGAGTGCTTTGGCGGCTCGGCTCGCCTGATGACCGCGATTTCCGAGGCCAAGGCGCGGACCAACAACCACATCCTCGTGGACGGCGGCGACCAGTTCCAGGGCACACTGTTTTACACCTACTACAAGGGCAAGCTCGCCGCCGAGATGATGAACCAGATGGGCTACGACGCGATGACCGTGGGCAACCACGAATTCGACGACGGCCCCGAGGTGCTGCGCGGTTTCATGGATGCCGTCGATTTCCCGGTGCTGATGTCGAACGCCGATGTCTCGGGCGAGGAACTGCTGGCCGACGTTCTGATGAAGTCCACGGTGATCGAGCGGGGCGGCGAAAAGCTGGGGCTGATCGGTCTGACCCCGCAGGACACCGACGAACTGGCCTCGCCCGGTCCGAACATCATCTTCACCGATCCCTCGGACGCGGTGCAAGGTGAGGTCGACAAGCTGACCGAGCAGGGCGTGAACAAGATCATCGTGCTGTCGCACTCGGGGTATGGCGTCGACCAGCGCGTGGCCCAGAACACCACTGGCGTCGATGTGATCGTGGGGGGCCACTCCAACACGCTTCTGGGGACCATGGACGGTGCGGCGGGCGCCTATCCGACCGTGGTGAACGGGGTGCAGATCGTGCAGGCCTACGCCTACGGCAAGTATCTGGGCGAGCTGAACGTGACCTTCGACGACGAGGGTGTGGTGACCGAAGCCTCTGGCGGCCCGCTGCTGATGGATGCCTCGGTGACCGAGGACGAGGCGGTCAAGGCGCGCATCGGCGAGGCCGCGGCTCCGCTGGACGAGATCCGCAACGAGGTCGTGGCCGAGACCTCCGAGGCCGTCGAGGGCAACCGCGACGTCTGCCGCGCGATGGAATGCTCGATGGGCAACCTGGTGGCCGATGCCATGCTGGACCGCGTCAAGGATCAGGGCGTCGAGATCGCCATTGCCAACAGCGGCGGTCTGCGCGCCTCGATCGACGCGGGCGAGGTGACCATGGGCGAGGTCCTGACGGTGCTGCCGTTCCAGAACACCTTGTCGACCTTCCAGGTGACCGGCTCGACCGTGGTCGAGGCGCTGGAAAACGGGGTCAGCCAGATCGAAGAGGGCGGCGGCCGCTTCCCGCAGGTGGCGGGCCTGACCTTCACCGTCGATCCTTCGGCAGAGCCGGGCAGCCGGATCTCCGAGGTCATGGTGGGCGGCGCGCCCATCGACCCCGAAAAGATGTACGGCGCGGTCTCCAACAACTACGTGCGCAACGGCGGCGACGGTTACGCGATGTTCGTGCAGGCCGAGAATGCCTATGACTTCGGCCCCGACCTTGCCGATGTGACGGCGGAGTACCTCGCCGAGAATGCGCCCTACACGCCCTATACGGACGGTCGCATCAAGATCATGGAGTAAGCGTCCTTCGGGAGTGCTGATTTCGGAACGCCCCCGCAGGCTGCTGCGGGGGCGTTTTTCTATGGGGCGGTGGATTGCGCTACAGAGCCTTCCGCGCGTTCGCTGCGGGCATCCCCGCCAGACTGCCGCAACATGTCCCTGATCTCCAACGACCTGATCCCCCACCCAGCGCGGAATCAAGGCCGCAGGCCGCCGCGCATCGCCGGGCCTCCCCCCGGCCCGGCGATTTGTCCGATGATGGTGCTCCGTTCGTAGGGTCTACGGACTTGGCTGGGATAAAGTGCGAGGCTCAGCCGTTGGATCGCCGATCCGAGGCCCGGCGATGCGCGGCTCGGCACCCGCGGCAGAGCGACGCCCAAAGCGCTTTTCAGAGCCGTTTACGAAATTATGCAAACCGGCCGGTAAAGCGCTTTGAACCGGCCGGTTTACCCCATAACGAAAGGTTAATTCAGGCCACGGCCTTCTCTTCGGCCCACTCCCAGGGCCGCACGAAATCGCCGAGCACCTTGCCGACCTCGGCCTCGGTCGCGCCATTGGCCTCGACCTGCGCCACCAGACCACGGGTCTTGTCGTCGATTACCGAAGCGACCCGCGCCGCACAGCCCGTCTTTTCCAGAGCGCCGTTGTAGATACGCGTGATCGCCAGCTTGCGCAGGTCGGGCTTGAAGATCTTGCCGACCGCCGTCTTGGGGAGTTCCGGCAGGATCGTCAGGTGCTTGGGATGCGCCGCCCGCTCGTGGACATGCACCTTCGCATGCTCCAGAAGCTCTGCCTCCGTGACCTCGGCGCCCTCCACCAGCTCCACATAGGCGCAGGGCAATTCGCCGGAATGCGCGTCCGGCTGGCCGATGGCGCCGGCAAAGGCGACGGCGGGGTGGGCCAGCAGCGCCTCCTCGATCTCGGCGGGGTCGATATTGTGGCCGCCCCGGATGATCAGGTCCTTGGCGCGCCCGGTGATCCAGAGATAGCCGTCCGCGTCGATCCGCCCGAGGTCCCCGGTGCGCAGGTATTTGTCGAAATGGAAGAGCTCGGCGTTCTTGGCGACCTCGGTATAGGTCCTGCCGGGATAGACGCCGGGGTTCGACACGCAGATCTCGCCGATCTCGTCGGTGCCGCATTCGACCGGCGCGCCATCCGCCAGCTTCAGGATCTTCACGTCCGTATGCGGCAGGGGAATGCCGACGGAGCCGACCTTCTTCACCCCGTCGGGCGGGTTCACCGCCACAAGGCAGGTGGCTTCGGTCAGGCCGTAGCCTTCGCAGATGGTCACCCCGCAGGAGGATTCGAAGCGCTTGAACAGCTCCAGCGGCATCGGGGCAGAGCCAGAGAACGCCGTCCTCACCGAAGAGATATCCGCATCGACCTTGCGCTGCATCAGCGCCGAGACGGCGGTGGGCACGGTGATGACGAAGGTCGTCTTCCAGCGCTCGCAGAGCTTCCAGAAGTTGTCGAAGACGCCTTCTCCGCGATAGCCGGCGGGCGTCGGGAAGACCACATGCGCGCCGGAACAGAGCATTGCCATCAGGATCACGTGGCAGGCGAAGACATGGAACAGCGGCAGCGGGCACATCACGCTGTCCTCTTCCGAGAACAGCAGCGTGGCGCCCAGCCAGCCGTTGTACAGCATCCCCGAATAGAGGTGCTGCGCGACCTTGGGCATGCCGGTGGTGCCGCCGGTGTGGAAATAGGCGGCGACGCGGTCGCCGGCGCTGTCGGCGAAGTCGAGCGTCTTCGACTGCCGGGCGGCCTCGCGGTTGAAGTCGAGGTAATCGGCGTGACGCGCGCCCTCCAGCCTGGGTCGGACCAGCGGCACGATCCAGCTTTTGGGCGGGGTGAGATAGCGGTTCAGGTCGACCTGCAGCACGGTCTGCACGCCGGGCGCGTGGCGCACCGCCTCGTGGACCTTCTGCGGCACGTCGGTCTTCGGGAAGGGCTTCAGCGTGACGACGACCTTGGCGCCGGTCTCGCGCAGGATGGCGGCGATCTGTTCCGGCTCCAGCAGGGGGTTGATCGGGTTGACGATGCCCGCGACCATCCCGCCCAGCAGCGTGGTGGCCGTCTCGTTGCAGTTGGGCAGCACGAAGGCCACCACGTCCTCTTCGCCGATGCCGAGGCTGCGGAACAGGTTGGCCGCCTGCGCGGTGCGGTCCCGAAGCGTGGCCCATGTCATGGTTTCGGCCTTGTCGGTCGGTCCCGACAGCAACTGGTAACTGACCGCGGGCCGTTGCGGAAAGCGATCCGAGACACGGGTCAGCTGGCCCCAGAGCGTCTTTGGCATGTCGCGGTTTTCCCACGGCATTTCCGCTTCTATGGCATTGCGGTCATCCATTCCCGCGTAAGACATGGCCAGATCTCCTCCCCGCGTTTTTGTCGCAGTGTGCGGTTGATCGGCCCCCTGCGCAAGGGCAGGCGATGCCGCGGCAGGGTGTCCTGACGCAGCGTTGCGGCGCGCGGGCGGGCGTGGCAGGATGCCTGCGCATGGACCATCCGCTGATCGACCTGATTTCCGCGAGGATCGCCGCCGCCGAGGCCGAGGGCGCCTTCGACAACCTGCCCGGGGCGGGCAGGCCGCTGCCGCCCTGCGACGATCCGGAGAACGCGGTCCTGCACCGGATCATGGCGGAGAACGGCGCGGTGCCCGAAGTGGTGTCGCTGTCGCGCGAACTGGAGCGGCTGCGTGCCGAGCTGCGGGATGCGTCCGACCGGACCGAGCGGCGCCGCCTGATCACCGAGATGTCGCTGCTGGAGGCCCGCATCGAGATCGCGAAGCGGCGCTGAGCCGCGGTGTGGCAGCCGGGGAGGGGGCGCTGCCCCGCTGCTGCGCAGCCCCCCGGGATATTTGCGGACAGAAGAAGACGGGGGAGCGCCGGGGTGGCAGGGCCTTGTGCCTCGGCGGCAATCGGGGGCAAATGGGCGCGGTGCAAGAGAGGGAGCGCGCATGGTCTCGGTCAAGGAACAATACGAAGCCTATCCCTATCCCGACCGTGACCCGGCGGATGAGGCGAAGCGGCTGGTCATGGGTTCGCCCTCGCATCCCTTCGAGATGGATCACTGGCTGTGGCGCGGGCAGCGCGACTGGTCGCAGCCGCTGCGCGTGCTGGTGGCCGGGGGCGGCACCGGGGACGCGCTGATCCAGCTGGCGCAGGTCATGACCAGCGCGGGGGCGCCCTACGAGATCACCTATATCGACCTCTCCAAGGCCTCGCGCGCGATTGCCGAGGCACGGGCAGAGGCGCGCGGGCTGACCGGCATCACCTTCGTCACCGGCAGCCTGCTGGATGCCGCCGACCATGGCCCCTTCGACTATATCGATTGCTGCGGGGTGCTGCACCATCTGCCCGATCCGACCGCCGGCTTTGCCGCGCTGCGGGCCGCCGTGGCGCCGGGCGGCGGCATGGGTTTCATGGTCTATGCGCCTTACGGACGCTCCGGGGTCTATCCCCTGCAACAGGCCTTTGCCGCGCTTTTCGAGGGGCTGGACCCGCAGGTGCGGCTGCATCGCGCGAAGGAGATCGTGAAGGGCCTGCCCGAGGGCCATCCCTTCCGCGCCAACCTGAACGTCAACGATCACAGGGTCTCGGACGCGGGGTTCTACGATCTGCTTCTGCACGGGCAGGACACGCCCTTCGACGTGGCGAAGGTCTTCGAGACCTGCGCCGCCTCGGGCTGGCGGCTGCAGAGCTTCTGCGTGCCCGCCCAGTATGACCTGTCTCGGATCGTGTCGCGGCCTGCGGGCATGGACGACGTGACCGCCATGGCCACGGCCGAGAAGCTGCGCGGGACGATGAAGAAACATTTCGGCTACCTCGTGCCGGACGATGAGGACCGGCCCCTGCCGGGCGGCGAATCGCATCTGGTGCCGCGCATCGCCATCCGCGACATGCGCCCGCTGGCGAAGATGGTGGCGCAGGGCCGCGTGCTGCCGCTGACCATCGTCGAGCAGAAGGTGCAGCTGAAGCTGCCGCGCGAGACGGCGCCGCTGGTGGCGGCCATCGACAGCCGCCGTTCGCTGGGAGAGATCGCCAGGGTCGCCGGGATGGACCCCCTGCGGTTCAACATGGTCTGGCCCAAGCTGGCGCGGGAGTTCATCGCGCATGGCATCCTGCATTATTCCTCGCTGGGATTGCCGCGCTGATGTGCGGGCGGTTCGCGGTGACGCTGCCGCCCGATGCCATGGCGCAGCTGTTCAACGCCGCGCCCGCCAACGATCTGCCGCCGGTTCCGAACCACAATGTCTGTCCGACCAACGACATCGCTGTCGTCATGGCCGGGGCGGGGCGGCGGCTGGTCCCGATGCGCTGGGGGTTCCTGCCGCATTGGTACAAGGCGACCAATGACGGGCCGCTTCTGATCAACGCGCGCGCCGAGACCATCGCCGAGAAGCCCGCCTTCCGGGAGGCCTGTCGCGCACGGCGCTGCCTGATCCCGGTCACGGGCTTCTACGAATGGACCAAGGACGCCGAGGGCAACCGCCTGCCCTGGTACATCGCCCCGGTCGAGGGCGCGGTGCTGGTCCTTGCCGGGGTCTGGCAGGACTGGGAGCAGGGCGAAGAGCGGTATCGCAGCTGCGCCATCGTCACCACCGCCGCCAATGACCAGATGGCGGCGATCCACCACCGGATGCCGGTGATCCTTGCGCCGGACGACTGGGGCAAATGGCTGGGAGAGCAGGGCACCGGCGCCGCGACGCTGATGCAGCCCGCCCCCGAGGGGGCGCTGACCATGCACCGGGTGTCGCGGGCGGTGAATTCGAACCGGGCCAGCGGGCCCGAGCTGATCGAGCCCTTCGAGGACTGATCCCTCCGGCCCCCGGGCAGAGACCTGCGCTGCCTCCGCCCGGTCTCGGTCCGGCAGGGTGGCGCAGGGGCGAGCCGGCAAGGGGGGGCGGTGCCGGTCCTTTCCGGATACCCTGCCCTGAAGGGCGCACCGCCGGGTCGTGCGGACAGGCAGACCCGCATGGCGCAGGGCCGTGGCAGGGCCGCCGCGAGATCAGCCTTGACCCTCAAAACCACATGCCCTAACACGCGACGTGATCGAGCGGGCGTTGTGTAATGGTAAGACCCTTGCCTTCCAAGCAAGAGATACGGGTTCGATTCCCGTCGCCCGCTCCAGGATCGCCCTTCCGACAGATCCCCTGAAAAGCCGCGCCCGAAGGCGGGACGCCGCGGTTTTGCCGCGGTGACGGCAGTGCGGTGATCCCCTGAGGCCCAGGCAGGCGATCCCGGGGCGTTGCCCGGCGTCGCGCCCCCGCGCCTTGGCGCCCTGGACATCACCACCGCCGGGCCGGGGCCGCCCCCGGCGCGTCCGGGCCGGGGCGGGGCCAGCGCTGCCGCCCGCGCCCGCCCCCGTGCCCGCGTCAATGCAGACCTTGACCTTCGGGGATGGGCGGGCAAAACCCGTCGGGCACAAGCGGAACGAAGGGGGGCGCCATGGCGCGCGGCGGACTGTCGGTCGAGGCGGAAGAACGCGAGAAGTCGAAGCGGCTTGGATCGCTGCGGGCGCTCTGGCCCTTCCTGCGCCCCTATCGCTTGCTCATGCTTGCGGCGGTTGCCGCGCTGGTGCTGACGGCAAGCGTCTCGCTGATCCTGCCGATGGCCGTGCGCCGCGTGGTCGACAATTTCAACAATGCCGACGGGGCGCTGCTGGACAAGTATTTCGGCGCGGCGCTGGCCATTGCCGCGCTGCTGGCGCTGGGCACGGCGCTGCGCTACGCGCTGGTCACGCGGCTGGGCGAGCGGGTGGTGGCAGACATCCGCAAGGCGGTCTTCGACAAGGTCATCGGCCTGTCGCCCGCCTTCTACGAACGCACCATGACCGGCGAGGTCCTGAGCCGCATCACCACCGACACCACGCTGATCCTTTCGGTCATCGGCTCGTCGATCTCGATCGCGCTGCGCAATATCCTGCTGTTCTCGGGCGGGCTGGTGCTGATGCTCTTCACCTCGCCCAAGCTGACCGGGCTGGTGCTGCTGATCGTGCCGGTGGTGATCGTGCCGATCCTGACGCTGGGCCGCCGCCTGCGGGTGCTGAGCCGCGAGAACCAGGACTGGATCGCCGCCTCCTCGGGCAATGCGTCCGAGGCGCTGACAAGCGTGCAGACCGTGCAGGCCTATACCCACGAGGCGCTGTCGCGGGCGGCCTTCTCCGAGGTGACCGAGAAAAGCTTCGATGCCGCCCGGCGCCGCATCTGGACCCGCGCGGCGATGACGATGATCGTCATCTTCCTCGTGTTCACCGGCATCGTCGGCGTGCTCTGGGTCGGGGCCTGGGATGTGCGCGCGGGCGGTCTGACGGCGGGCACGCTGATCCAGTTCGTGATCTACTCGGTCATGGTGGCGGGGGCCGTGGGCGCCCTGTCCGAGGTCTTCGGAGAGCTTCAGCGCGCCGCCGGCGCAACCGAACGGCTGGTCGAACTGCTGCATGTCGAGGACAGCGTGCGCGATCCTGTGTCGCCGGTTGCCGTGCCGCAGCCGGTGCGCGGAGAGATCACCTTCGAGGACGTGCGCTTCTCTTACCCGACGCGGCCCGATGTCTCGGCGCTGGAAGGGGTCACCCTGCGCATCGCGCCGGGGGAGACGGTGGCGCTGGTCGGCCCCTCGGGGGCGGGCAAGACGACGGTGGTGCAGCTTCTGCAACGCTTCTACGACCCGGCGGCGGGGCGGATCGCGCTGGATGGCGTGGCGCTGGACGCGATGGACCGCGACGCCTTCCGCGCGCATATGGCGCTGGTGCCGCAGGACCCGGTGATCTTCGCCGCCTCGGCGCGGGACAATATCCGCTTCGGGCGTCCCGATGCCTCGGAGGAAGAGGTCGAGGCGGCGGCCCGCGCGGCGGCGGCGCATGACTTCCTGACGGCGCTGCCGCAGGGCTACGACACATGGCTGGGCGAGCGCGGCGTGATGCTGTCGGGCGGGCAGAAGCAGCGCGTGGCCATTGCCCGCGCGATCCTGCGCGACGCGCCGGTTCTGCTGCTGGACGAGGCGACAAGCGCGCTGGACGCCGAGAGCGAGCGCGCGGTGCAGGCCGCCGTCGACAGGCTGGCCGAGGGCCGGACCACGGTGATCGTGGCGCACCGTCTCGCGACGGTGAAGAAGGCGGACCGGATCGTGGTCATGGATCAGGGGCGGATCGTCGCCACCGGGTCCCATGATGCGCTGGTCGCGGAGGGCGGTCTTTATGCGCGCCTCGCCCGGCTGCAATTTACCGATGGCGTGGCGGCCGAATAGGCGCCTGCCGCGGGCGATGGAAATCCCGTGGACGGGATTTGTAAACTCCTTCGAAGGAATTTGCGGCGCCTGAGGCAGGCGGCGGGTTTCCCACCGGGGTGGGGCGTTGAGCCTGTCACGGCCCCCCTCGGCGACGGGAACGGCGCTGTGTTCGGGACCGCTTCGGGCGGCCCGCAGCGTGGCTAGGCCGACCCGTTCACGCGCAGGGCGGGCCTAAGCCTCGGGGCCGTGCCGGACAACCGGATCGATGGGCCGCGACGGCAGGTCAAGCCGCTCTTCGAGATGGCGGGCGATCTGCAGAAGCCGGGCCTCGCCGCGCGGCTTGCCGATCAGTTGCAGGCCGACGGGCAGGCCGTTCGGCAGATGGCCGATGGGCAGCGAGAGCGCGGGCAGGCCGCAGAGCGTGGCGAGGAAGGCAAAGCGCAGCCAGTCGAGGTAATCGGTGGAGGCCACGCCTGCGACTGCGGGCGGGAACTCGATTTCCGCCTTCAGGGGGCCGATGCCGTTGACCGGGCAGGCCAGCACATCGCAGGTTTCGAACAGGGCGCGCATGCGGTCGTACAGCCGCGAGCGGGTGGTCATGGCCTCGGCAATGGCGTCCACGCCCAATGTGCCGCCCTGCAGGATGTTATCGCGCAGGGTGGGCTTGTACTGGTCGCTGATGCGCTTGGGCGTCTGTCGATAGCCCGCCCACATGGCAAGCGCCCGGTGGGTGCGGAAGCATGTCTCGATGCCCGGCAGGTCCGGGTGGATCTCTTCCACGCCCACCTGCGGAGAGGCGAGCCGCGCCAGTGCGCCGGCGAGCGCCTGCGCCACCTCGGGCTCGACCGGGGCGAGGCCGCCGAGATCGGGGGCAAAGGCGATGCGCAGCGGGCCGGGGTCCGCGAGGCAGGTGTCGAGGTAAGCGGTTGCGGGCGGCGGGAAAGAGATCGGCCAGCGCGGATCCCAGCCCGCCATGGCGTCGAGGAACAGCGCCACGTCGGCCACCGTGCGGGCCATCGGCCCTTCGACACCGAAGGGGCTGAAGCCATCGTGCCCGCCCGAGGCTCCGGCGATGCCGGGCGAGGGCCGCAGGCCGACCACACCGCAGAAGCTGGCGGGGGTGCGCAGCGAACCGCCGAGGTCCGAGCCGTGGCTGAGCCATGTCTCGCCCGCGGCCAGCCCGGCGGCGGCGCCGCCCGAAGAGCCGCCCGGGTTCATGCGGGTGTCCCACGGGTTGCGGGTGCGGCCGAAGACCGGGTTGAAGGTATTGGCGCCTGCGGCCATTTCCGGCGTGTTGGTCTTGCCCAGCACCACCGCGCCGCGCTGTTCCAGCCGCAGCACAAGCGGGTCCGAGGTTTCGGGCACGAAATCGGCCAGACCCGGCGTGCCCCAGGTCGTGCGCACCCCGGCCACCGGGGTCAGATCCTTGATCCCGACGGGCAGGCCCGCCAGCAGCGTGTCGCCATCGGCCTGCGCCGCCGCCGCGCCGGCCCGGTCGGGGCAGGGGGTGACCATGGCGTTGATCGCGGGGGCGGTCTGCGCGACGCGCGACAGGGCGGCCTCGACCAGTTCGTTTGCCGAGACCTTGCGGGCCTTCAGCAGGGCGATGGCCTCGCGCGCCGTCAGGCTGCAGAGGTCGGGTCCGGTAAAGGGGGGCCTAGTGGTCATTGGCGCAGAACAGCTTGTACAGCAGACCGATCACCTGGTTGGTGCGGTCGTCCGCGAGCCTGTACCAGATGGTCTTGCCCTCGCGCCGGGTGGTGACCAGCCCCTCTTCCCGCAGGCGGGCCAGCATCTGGCTGACCGCCGCCTGCCGGATCCCGAGCAGAGACTCGAGCTCGCCCACCGATTTCTCCTCGCTGCCGAGGTGGCACAGGATCATCAGCCGGCCCTCGTGGGCCAGGGTCTTGAGGTAGGTCGCCGCCTCTCGGGCGTTCGCCTCCATCTGTTGCGGTGGGGCGGGTGGCTTGATCGTCGTCATGTCGGTCTCGGGGGGTCGATCGAGTGTCGGCAGGACCATAGACCATCCTTCCGGCAAGGGAAAGGTGAGGGCGGGATGCAGGTATTCCGTGTCCAGGGTGCCTTCTGCGGGGCTGTCGCGTACCGCGAGCGGGGGCGGCCTGCCGCGGCGCCCCGGGGCATGGGCCGGGCGCGCGGGGCCGCTGGGCGGGTTCGGTGCGTCGCCTGACCGGCGAGGGTCGGGCGCCGGTTCCCGGCCCGGGGCGGGCCTGCGGGGGAGGGGGCTGGGCAGGGCTCAGCGCTCGGGGATTGGGGCGGGGGCGCCGCCCTCGAAGAGGTTGCCCCCGGCGTAGTTGCAGGGGGCGTCCTGCATCTGAAGGTGCAACCCCTCGCCGGTATAGGGATGGGCGCGGGCCAGCGCCTCGTCGACCTCTATCCCCAGGCCGGGCCCCTGCGGCGCCGGGACAAAGCCCTCCTCGACGCGGATGCTGCCGCCGATCAGCGCGTCGTGGAAGGGGGTCTCGATGGTTTCCGCCATGAGCAGGTTGGGGATCGCGGCGGCCAGATGCAGGTTCGCCGCCCATTCCACCGGCCCGGCATAGAGATGTGGTGCCATCTCGGCATTGAAGCTTTCCGCCAGGGCGGCGATCTTGCGGGCCTCCCAGATCCCGCCCGCGCGCCCCAGCGCCGGTTGCAGGATCTTCGCGCCGCCGGTCCGCAGCAGGGTGGCGAATTCGGCGCGGGTGCTCAGGCGTTCCCCGGTGGCGACGGGGACACGGAGGGCCGCTGCGACCGTCGCGAATTCAAGCGGGTTGTCGGGAGGGACCGGCTCTTCGAACCAGAGCGGGTTGTAGGGTTCGATGGCCTGCCCCAGCCGGATCGCCCCGGCGGTGGTGAACTGCCCGTGGGTGCCGAAGAGCAGGTCGGCGCCATCGCCCACCGCCGCGCGGATCGCCTTGCAGAAGGCGGTCGAGAGGCTGATGTCCGACATCGCGGGTTGGTGGCCGCCGCGCATGGTATAGGGGCCGGCGGGGTCGAACTTCACCGCCGTATAGCCGCGCGCGACGCAGTCGGCGGCGGCCTCGGCGGCCTGATCGGGGTCGATCCAGAAGCCGGGCAGGGCGTGGTGATCCAGCGGGTAGAGATAGGTATAGGCGCGGATGCGTTCGTTCATCATGCCGCCGATCAGCGCCCAGACGGGCCGGTCGCGCGCCTTGCCGAGAATGTCCCAGCAGGCGATTTCGAGCCCCGAGAAGGCGCCCATGACCGTGAGGTCGGGCCGCTGGGTGAAGCCCGAGGAATAGCAGCGGCGGAAGAGGCGCTCGATGTTCTCGGGGGGTTCGCCCTCGAAGTAGCGCTGGAAGACGTCCTCGATCACCGCGGTCATGGCCCTGGGACCGACCGAGGCGGCGTAGCATTCGCCCCAGCCGGTGATGCCGCAGGCGGTGGTCAGCTTGACGAGGATCCAGTAGCGCCCGCCCCAACCCGGGGCGGGGGGCGCTGTGACGATGACGTCGAGGTGGGCGAGGCGCATGGGGTGGTTTCCTTTGGTGGCTTCGCCCCGCTGTCGCGGGGCGCCCGGCCGGGGGCTCTGCCCCCGGACCCCCGAGGTATTTGGAAGACCAAAGAAGAGGGGGCGCTGGACGGGGGCGGCGCGGGCGGCGAGAGGGTCAGGTGTCGAAGAGGATGACGTTGCGGCGGGCGCCGCCGGTCCTGGTGTCGGCGATGGCTTCGTTGATCTGGTCGAGCGACCAGCGGCCCGAGACCAGCTCGTCGAGTTTCAGGCGGCCCTGCGCGTAGAGGTCGGCCATCCAGGGGATGTCGCGCGAGATCACCGCGTCGCCCATCTTGGAGCCGATCATGTGCTGGCCCATGAAGGCGGGGACCACCGGTTCGTATTGCGCCATGGCGCCGGAGTGCGGCATGCCGATCATCACCATGCGCCCGCCCCAGCCCATGTAGCGCAGCGCCTGTTCGTAGGCGGGAATGGCGCCGACGGTGACGGCGACCACGTCGGCGCCGCGCCCGAGCGCCTTCATGGCCTTGCGCCAGGGGGATTTCTCGGTGCCGAGCACGCCATGAGTGGCGCCGAAGGCCCGGGCGGTGTCCAGCTTGGCCTCTGACATGTCGACGGCGACGATGCGGCGAGCCCCGGCGATGCGGGCGCCCTGTATCGCGTTCAGGCCGACGCCGCCGGCGCCGATCACCACCACGTCCTCGCCCGGTTTCAGCCGTCCCGCGTTGATCATGCCGCCGATGCCCGTGATCACGCCGCAGGCCAGCAGGCAGAGGCTTTCGGGCGGCAGGTTGTCCGGCACGGCGACGATCTGGCTTTGATCCACGACCACGCGCTCGGCGAAGGCGCCGCAGTGCATGGACTGGATCACCTCGGTGCCGTCGGGGCGGGTCAGCGGGGCCGGGCGCGGCGCCTGGTTCTCGCAGATCGTCGGGTGGCCGGTGGCGCAGTTGATACAAGCGTTGCAGGCCTTGATCAGCGTCACCACGACGCGCTGTCCCTGCGTGAAGGCGGTGACGCCCGGGCCGGTGGAGCTGATGCGGCCCGCGGCCTCGTGGCCGTAGACGGCGGGCAGGTCGCCGCCCCACGCGCCCTCGGCGTAGGAGATGTCGGAATGGCAGATCGCCACGGCCTCGAGGGTGACCTCGACCTCTCCGGCAAGGGGGGCGCGGAGGTCGAGCGCCTCGATGGCGAGGGGCTGGTTGAAGGCGGTGCAGACCGCGGCACGGATGCGGGGCAAGGGCGTCCTCCTGTCGTCTGGGTCGAGCCTGCGACAGGCGGATGGTCGGGGGCTAGTCCGAAAGCGACCGGGCCTTGCGGGGTGACGTTACGGAAAGGCCTGCGGGTGGGCAGAGTGGCAGGCGGGCGCGCGGGTGTGGCTGCGGGTTGGCTGAGGCCGTTGGCGAGAGGCGGCAGGCGGCGCCGCGCCTTGCGATGACAGGGTCCGGCGGCGGTCGGGGCGGGGCGGGCATGGTTCCCGCCGGAGCGGTGCGGGATGTTCCGGGGCAGAACAGGGGCCAGAACAGGGGGCAGACAGGGGGCGGGCCGGTGCGGCGCCGCCCGCGTTCAGGCCCGGGCGATGGCGTCCAGCAGGGCGGCGAGGCGGTCGGGCATGGCGAAGAAGGGCGAGTGGCCGCAGGGCAGGCGGTGCCGGTCCCCGGGGGCGAAGCGCTCGGCCATGGTCTGCTGGAACTCGGGCGGAATGGCGCGATCCTCTTCGCAGAGGATGTAGCTGCGCGGCAGGGCCGGGCTGTGTTCCAGCGCGATCGCCGTGCCATTGGGGGCCACCGGCTGCGGGGTCAGGCGGGGCAGGGCATAGTCCGCCGTGCCCTCGGGGCAGTCGTGGTAGAAGATCCCGGGCGCGCGCGCAGGATCAAAGGTGAAGGTCTTCTCGTCCGCCGCCAGCCGGATCGCGGGCAGGAGCGGCTGCGAGGGCGCCTCGAAGCGCATCCGGGCCAGCGACATCCCCGGCCAGGGCGTATAGGCGCAGAGGTAGGCGAGGCGCGCCACCCGCGTGGCATCGATCTCTGCCGCGCGGGTGATCGGGTAGCCGCCCATGGAATGGCCGACGAGGATGGTATCGGGCTCCAGCGCGGCGAGGATCGCCTGCGCGTAATCCTCCAGCGTGACCCCTTCGGGCGGGGTATCGTCCTGCCCGTGCGAGGGCAGGTCGATGGCCCTTGCCTCGTGACCCAGCGCCCGAAGCGCCGGGAGCAGGTCGCGCCAGCACCAGGCCCCGTGCGCCGCGCCGTGGACCAGCAGGAAGCGGGCCATCAGGCGCCCTGGGCCTTCAGGAAGCCGGTCAGGATGCGGGCGTAGTCCTCGGGCTTCTCGACGCAGGGCAGGTGGCCCGCGCCCCTGATCAGCGCGGTCTGCGCGCCGGGGATCAGGCCCGCCGTCTCGAAGACGAGGTCCGGCGGGGTGGAGCCGTCCTTGTCGCCGGCGATCGCCAGCGTCGGCAGGCGCAGCCCGCTGGTCGAGGAGATGAAGTCGGTGCCCGCGATGGCGGCGGCGCAGCCGGTCCAGCCCTGCGGCGGGGTGCGCAGGAACATGTTGCGCCAGCCGGGGAAGTCGGGGTGATCGTGGAAGGGCTGCGAGAACCAGCGCTGCATGGTGCCGTCGAGGATGGCCTCGGGGCCGCCCGCCTCGACCATGGCGATGCGCTCGGCCCACATCTCGCGCGTGCCGATCCTGGCGGCGGTGTTGGACAGGACCATGGCGCGGACGAGGTCGAGCCGCTTGGCCGCCAGCCCCTGCGCGATCATGCCGCCGATCGAGAGGCCGACGAAGATCGCGTCGCGCAACCCGAGGTGATCCATCAGGCGCTCGATGTCGGTGATCAGCGCGCCCATGGAATAGGGCGCCCTGGGTGCGTCCGACAGCCCGTGGCCGCGCTTGTCGAAGCGCAGGATGCGCAGCCCCTCGGGCAGCAGCGGCAGCACCGGATCCCAGAGCCGCAGGTCGGTGCCCAGCGAGTTGGCGAAGACCACGGGGGTGCCGTCCTCGGGGCCGGTGAGGGTGTAGTGGATCTGCAGGTCATTGACCCTGGCCATGTGCATGGGCGGCGCCTTTCCTTTGGTGGCTTGGGTGTAGCGGTTGGGGCGAGCCCGGGAAAGGGGGCTCTGCCCCCCGGCCTTCGGCCTCCCCCCGGGATATTTGGGGACAGAAGAAACCCTTGGGGGCAGGCGCGGCCGGCCGGGGACAGGGGCGGATTGCGGGGGTCGGCGGGCCTAGCCGAGGTAGATCTGGCCCGCCGGGTAGCGCACCCGCGGGGTGCCATGGGTGGCGAGGAAGAAGCCCAGCGTCAGCGGGCCGACCCGGCCCACGAACATCACCGCGATGATCACCGCCTGCCCGAAGCCGTCGAGGTCGCCGGTGGCGCCGCGCGACAGGCCGACGGTGCCGAAGGCGGAGACCGCTTCGAAGGCGAGGTCGAGGAACTCTCCGTCGTGGCTGATCGAGACCAGGAAGATCGCGCTCATCAGCAGCAGCACCGAGACCATCGAGAGCGCCAGCACCTTCATGACCTCGTTCAGCCCCAGCGAGCGGCCGAAGGCATGCAGGCTGGAGCGGCGGCGGAAGAAGGCGATGGTGGCCAGCAGCAGCACGCAGAGCGTCGTCACCTTGATGCCGCCCGCCGTCGAGGTGCTGCCGCCGCCCACCAGCATCAGCGTCATGGTCAGGAGCGTCGTGCTGTCGTGCATGCCGCCGATGTCGACGGTGTTGAAGCCCGCGGTGCGCGGGGTGACGCCCTGGAACCAGCTGGCCCAGAGCTTCGTGCCGGTTTCCAGCGGGCCGAGGGTGGCGGGGTTGGTCCATTCCAGCGCCGCGAAACCCAGCGCACCCCAGAGGATCAGCACCGCCGTTCCCGTGATCATCAGCTTGGAATGCAGCGTCAGCGTGCGCCAGCGGCGCTTCTGGTAGAGGTCGCCCACCACGATGAAGCCGATGCCGCCGAGGATGAACAGCGCCGGGATCACGAGGTTCACCAGCGGGTTGCCCACCCATTGCGACAGCGAGTCCGGGTGCAGGGCGAAGCCCGCGTTGTTGAAGGCCGAGACCGCGTGGAAGACCGCCTGCCAGACGCCGTTCCAGCCGTATTCGGGGACGAAGACAAAGCCCAGCAGCAGCGCCCCCAGCGCCTCGCAGGTCAGGGCCACGATCAGGATGATGCGCACCAGCACCGTCAGGTTCGAGACCGAGGTCTGGTTCAGGTCCTCGCGCAGGATCAGCCGTTGCGGCAGGCCCACCGGGATTCCCAGCGCCGAGAGCACCAGCACCGCGAAGGTCATCAGCCCGAGCCCGCCCAGCTGGATCAGCAGGGCAATCACCGCCTGCCCGAAGCCGGTGAAGGTGGCGCCGGTATCCGAGAGGATCAGCCCGGTCACCGTGACCGCCGAGGTCGCGGTGAAGACCGCCTCGTTCAGCGTCACCGAGCCGTGGTGCGAGACCGGCAGCCACAAAAGCACCGCGCCCGCGACGATGAAGCCGAGGTAGGCCAGCGCCAGCACCAGCGGCGGCGGCAGATCGAGGCGTCGGGTGCGGCGCAGCAGCTTGCGGATGCGGGGCGGCATGGCGCTGTCAGAGACTGGACGCGAAGTCGCGCAGGTCGCCGCGCCGGCCCAGCAGAAGCAGCAGGTCGTCGCATTGCAAGGTGCAGGACTGCATGTCCGAGCCGATGAACTCTGTCCCGCGCATCACGCCGATGCAGCGCAGGTCGAATTTCTCGCCGTGGTTGAGGTCGGCCAGCGTGCGGCCTTCCAGCGTCTCGGGGATGCGGAAGTTCACCACGTGGAAGCCATTGCCGAGGCTGACGTAGTCGCGCACCAGCGGATTGTGCAGCACCTGCGCGATGTGCTGGCCCATCTCGACCTCGGGATGCACCACCCGGTCGACGCCGAGGCGGCTGAGGATGCGGTGGTGGGTCTTGGTCCGGGCCTTGGCCCAGATCACCGGCACACCGATCAGCTTGAGGTTCATCGCCGAGAGGATGCTGGATTCCAGATCCGATCCCAGCGCCACCACCGCCACGTCGCAATCGCCGAAGCCCGCCTCGCGCAGGGCCGCATCGTCGCGGGCGTCGGCGATCATCGCCTGCGTCAGCACCTCTGCCATGTCAGAGACCCGGGTCTCGTTCAGATCGACGCCGATCACCGTGTTGCCGAAGCGCCGAAGCTCGCGTGCGACGGTGGAGCCGAAGTTGCCCAGGCCGATGATGCCGAAGGTCCGGTGTTTCGAGGCCATGCAAGCCCCCCTTTGCCAGCGACCCCATCAGGGCCTGCGCGCGCAACCTAGGCGCGGGCGCTGCGGGGTCAAGGGGGTGTGACCTGCGTCAGGCCTCTTGCCGGGCGAGGGTCACCTGCATCCACAGCTGGTCCGGCTTGTCGTCGGTGTCGCGATACCATTGCCCCGACAGCGTTTCGAAGCCCGCATCGAACTTGCCGCGAAAGCGCATGCCGTCGCCGTCGATGTGCCAGTCGTGGCCGTCGAGTTTCGCGCAAGAGTGGCTGGTCGTGCCGTCGCGGTCGTAGGTGTCGCACTCGTATCCGTCGCCGCTGTCGCGGATCACCGCGACAAAACTCGTCTCTGTCCCGGTCCGCCTGCCTTCCGAGCGGTGCAGCATGACCTTGCCGCCGGGCATCATCTCGAAGGTATCGGTCGCGGTGAAGTGCGTCGGCGTATCCTCTGCGCGATCGAAGACAAGGCCCGTGGTGGTCCAGGTCCCGACAAAGATCTCCAGGCCCTCGGGTATGCTGCCGCTCATTTCATGCTCCTTGATGCAAAATCCTTGGAATGAAGGTAGCGCACCGGGCGCGGACGGAAAGCGAAATCGGTCGTTCGAGGGAGGGAGAGTGGCGCAGCTTCGCGCCCGGGCGACAGGGCCGGATCTGCCACCCGCACCGGGGGCAGGCGCGCCGTCCGGTCGGGCCGGCGGGATGTGGCGCGGTTTCGGGCCTCTGGCGGGGCGGGCGGCCGTTCAGAGCGGCCCCAGGGCCTGCCGGTGGGGCGCCTTGCGCGCCGCAAAGCGCCAAAGGCAAAAAGGCCCGGTCTGGGCGACCGGGCCTTTGCTGTTTCGGGGGACGCGCGCTCAGGCGATCTCGACAAGCTCGATGTCGAAGGTCAGGTCCTTGCCCGCCAGCGGGTGGTTGGCGTCCAGCGTGACCTCCTGCTCCGTCACCTGCACCACGGTCACCTGCATGGCCTGCCCGTCGGGCGTCTGCACCTGCAGCTGCGTGCCGAGGTCGAGCGGGATGTGGTCCGGGATTTCGGCGCGGGGCACGGCCTGCTGGGCCGCCGGGTTGGGCTGGCCATAGGCCTCGTCCGCGGGCACGGTCACCTGCTTCTTCTCGCCGACGGTCATGCCGGGCATGGCCTTGTCGAGTCCGGGGATGATCTGGCCCGAGCCGACGGTGAATTCCAGCGGGTCGCGGCCCGCGCTCGAATCGAAGGTGCTGCCGTCGGTCAGCGTTCCGGTGTAATGAATGCGAACGGTGTCGCCGGATTTGACCTGCGTCATGAGGATCCTGTCCTTTCGGAAAATGTCTGGAAAAGTCGCGATTTGGCGAGGCCGGGGCGCCCCGGGTGCTCGCATGGCTGGGCCGGAATGTAAGGATTTTCGCCAGAATTGCAAACGCAGTGGTCAAGGCCGGGGCACGGCCCTAGTCTTTGCCGCAACGGACGAAGGAGAGCATCATGCATCCCGCACTCGCGCAGGGCAAGGTGGCGGTGGTCACCGGAGGCGCCTCTGGCATCGGGCTGGAGATCGTCAGGCGGCTGGTGGCCGCTGGCCTGAAGGTCGCCGTGGCCGACCTGCCGGGTGTGGCGCTGGAACTGGTGGCGCAGGAGTTGGGGGTTCTGGCGGTCGAAACCGACGTGGCAGAGCGTGCCTCGCTGAAGGCCCTGAAGGACCGGGTGGAGCAGGCGCTTGGCCCGGTCTCGGCGCTTTTCGCCAATGCCGGCATCCAGCCCGGCAGCAGCATCTTCGACAGCGAGGGTCACTGGGACCGGATCATCGCGGTGAACCTGATGGGGATCGTGCATGCGTGTCATGTCTTCGGGCCCGATATGGCGGCCTCTGGCCAGCCCGGGCTGATCGTCAACACCGGGTCCAAGCAGGGCATCACCACGCCGCCGGGCGATCCCGCCTACAACCTGTCCAAGGCCGGGGTGAAGGCCTTTACCGAGGCCCTGCAGCACGAGCTGCGGGGGCGCGAGGGCTGCGCTGTCGAGGCGCGGCTTTTCATCCCCGGCTTCGTCTTCACGCCGCTGGCCGCGCGGGGCCGGTCGGAAAAGCCCGCAGGCGCCTGGACGCCGGAACAGGCGGTCGATTTCCTCTTCGACAAGCTGGAGGGCGGCGATTTCTACATCCTCTGCCCCGACAACGACGTCGACCGCGCCACGGATGAAAAGCGCATCGCATGGGCGGCGGGCGACATCACCCAGAACCGCCCGCCGCTGTCGCGCTGGCATCCCGATTACGAGGCGGCCTTTCAGGCCTGGCTGAGCGCATGATCCGGGTCTGCATCTTCGACGCCTACGGCACGCTCTTCGACGTGGCCGCCGCCGCCCGTGTCGCGGCCGGGGAACCGGGCCGCGCGGCGCTGGCGGCGGTCTGGCCGCAGCTGGCCGAGGACTGGCGGCGCAAGCAGCTGGAGTATTCCTGGCTGCGGGCGGTGACCGGTGACTATGTGCCCTTCTGGGAGGTCACCAAGGACGGGCTGGACTGGGCGATGGACCGCGCGGGTCTGGATGACATGGAGCTGCGCGAAAGGCTGCTGGCGCTCTACTGGGAGCTGCCCGCCTACCGCGAGGTGCCTTTCGTGCTGGCGCAACTGAAGGCCAAGGGCAAGGCCTGCGCCATCCTGTCGAACGGCAGCCCGGACATGCTGGAGGGCGCGGTGGAGTCGGCCGGGCTGGGCGAGTTCCTTCAGGCCAGCCTGTCGGTCGAGGCGGTGGGCACCTTCAAGCCTGCCCGCGCGGTCTATGACCTCGTGGGCGCGCGCTTCGGCTGCACGCCGCAAGAGGTGCTCTTCGTCTCCTCGAACGGCTGGGACGCGGCGGGGGCCTCGGCCTATGGGTTCGAAACCGCCTGGGTGAACCGCGCGGGCCTGCCGATGGACCGCCTTCAGGCTGCGCCCGCGCATGTGCTGACGGACCTGTCGACGATACCGGAACTGGTGTGACGCGCGGTCCCGGCCCTGTCGCGCTGCCTTGGCCGGGACAGGGCCGTCGGCCCCGCGATACATTGCCCCAAACGACCCTATATACCTGAGGTTCTGCCATGCCCCATTTCACCACATCCGACGGCGTGTCCCTGCACTATCTCGACGAGGGGCAGGGGTTGCCGCTTCTGTGCCTTGCCGGGCTGACGCGCGACACCCATGACTTCGACTATGTCGCCCCGCATCTGGAAGGGGTGCGGCTGATCCGCATGGATTACCGCGGGCGCGGGAAATCCGGCTGGGCCCCGCATGAGACCTATCAGATCCCGGTCGAGGGGCGCGATGCGCTGGAACTGCTGGATCACCTCGGGCTGGCGCAGGCGGCGGTGCTGGGCACCTCGCGCGGCGGGCTGATCGCCATGGTGCTGGCGGCCACGGCGAAGGACCGGCTGCTGGGCGTTGCGCTGAACGACATCGGCCCCGAGATCGCCGAGACCGGGCTGAAGGTGATCGAGGGCTACCTGGGCAGGAACCCGCCTTTCAAGACCTTCGAGGAGGCGGCAGAGAAGCGGGCCGCGGCGATGACTGCCTTTGCCAACGTGCCGCCAGAGCGCTGGCTGACCGAGGCGAAGGTGCTGTACCGCGAGGGGCCGGAGGGGCTGGTGATCCCCTACGATCCGGCGCTGCGCGAGGCGGTGCTGGGCGGCGGGGCGCAGCCCGCGCCCGACCTCTGGCCGCTGTTCGACGCGCTCAAGGGCCTGCCGCTGGCGGCGATCCGGGGGGCGAACTCTGACCTGCTGTCCGCCGCGACCTTCGCCGAGATGAAGGCGCGGCGCCCCGACATGATTGCCGTCGAGGTCCCGGACCGGGGCCATATCCCCTTTCTCGACGAGGCCGAATCGCTGGACGCCCTGCGGCGCTGGCTGCGCATGCTCTCTGCCTGAGGGCCTGGCCGGAGGGCGCCCCGTGCCGCTCTCCATCCGGAGCGCGCCACCGGCCCGCCCGCCAGCCACGCCCTATGCCAGCGCCGACCGGTCGATGGCGCGGTAGGCGGGCTGGCCCATCAGCGCGAGGGCATTGTCCAGCTCCTCGGCCAGAAGCGTGATGGCCTTGCTGACGCCGGGCTGTCCCGCTGCCGCCAGCCCCCAGAGGAAGGCGCGCCCCACCATCACCGCCTCGGCGCCGAGCGCCTTCGCCTTGACGATGTCGGTGCCGCGCCGCACGCCGCCGTCGAGGATCACCTGCGTGCGACCGCCCACCGCCTCGGCAATCGCGGGCAGGGCGGCGATGGGGGAGGGCACGCTGTCGAGCTGCCGCCCGCCGTGGTTCGAGACGATCACCGCCTGCGCGCCGAGGTCGGCGGCCCGGCGCGCGTCGTCCGGGTGCAGCAGGCCCTTGATCACGAAGGGGCCGCCCCATTCCTGCGCGACCCGCGCGACCGTCTCCCAGTTGGCGCTGGCGTCGCCGAGGCTGGCCACCCGTGTCGCGATGGAGGCGAAACCGCCGTCCGAACTGCCGCTTTCGAAGTTCCCGAACGAGACGCCGTGGCGCAGGTAGCCCTGCAGCCAGTGCGGGCGGCGCAGCGCGTCGAGCACCGTGGCGGCGGTGAGGCGCGGCGGCACGGTAATGCTGTTGCGCAGGTCGTGGTGCCGTTTGCCCTGCTGGGCCAGATCCAGCGTCAGGCACAGTACGCGGTAGCCGTTGCCGCGGGCGCGTTCCAGCATCCGGCTGGTGAGGCCGGGATCCTTGAGGAAGTAGAACTGGAACCAGCGCTCGGCCTCGGGGGCGGCGCTGGCGACCTCTTCGATGGAGGCGACCGAGTTCGCGGACAGGCAGAAGGGGATCCCCGCCGCATGGGCGGCGCGGACCGCGGCCTGCTCTCCTTCGGGCCAGAAGAGCCCGGCCAGGCCGGTCGGGGCGAGGATCAGCGGCAGGGGTGTGCGGCGCCCGAGGATCGTCGCACCGGTGTCGCAGGCCGAGACGTCGACCCCCATGCGCGGCATCAGGCTGAGCCTTTCGAAATCGGCCATATTGGCGGCGCGGGTGATCCCGGCCCCGGCGCCGCCGTCGATGAACTCGAAGATGGCGCGGGGCAGGCGCTTGCGGGCCATGCGGCGGAGGTCGGCGATTTCGGCGGCGCGGGAAAGGTCTGTCATGGGCGCAGACTGGCGGTGGCAGGGTGAAATGTCACGCGGCTTTTCGGGGGGCGGCTGGGGGCGCTGCCCCCCGGCCTGCGGCCTCCCCCCGAGGTATTTGCGAGACCGAAGAAGATGGGGGGCAACATCCCGGCGCCGGGTCCGGGATGTTGCCCTGGCCGGGGCCGGCGCGGGGTCAGTCGAGGTTGAAGACGCGGCTGGGGTGCAGCTCGCCGGCCTTGAAGCGGCCCACCGCGAGGGGGCGGCCCTCGAAGCTGGCCCAGGCCTCGTCGCCGTATTCGACCTCTCCGCCCAGCACCATGCCGGGGTTGCCGTTCCTCAGGCGGGTTGCGCCCTCGGGGGTGCAGCGCAGTTCCGGCAGGTCGGTGAGGCCGGTTTCCAGCGGCAGCAGGCGGCTGTCGAGTTCCGGTGTCCGGGCCAGCGCGTCGATCTCCTGGATCGTCACCGCGTCGTCGAGGCCGAAGGGGCCGGACCAGAGGCGGCGGAGCGTCAGGACGTGGCCATGGCAGCCCAGGGCGGCACCGAGATCGCGCGCGATCGAGCGCACGTAGCCGCCCTTGCCGCAGGTCATTTCCAGCATGGCGGTGTCGGCGTCGGGGCGGTCGGTCAGTAGCAGTTCCTCGACCCAGAGCGGGCGGGCGGCGAGGTCCATGTCCTCGCCGTCGCGGGCGCGTTTGTAGGCGCGTTCGCCGTCCACCTTCACGGCGGAGAATTGCGGCGGCACCTGCTGGATCTCTCCGACGAAGGCGCCGAGGGCCGCCTTGATCTCGTCGTCGGTGGGGCGCAGGTCCGAGGTGGCGATGACCTCGCCCTCGGTGTCGTCGGTGTTGGTGGCCTGACCCAGCCGCACGGTGAAGGCATAGGCCTTGAGCGCGTCGGTGATATAGGGAACGGTTTTCGTCGCCTCGCCCAGGGCCACGGCCAGCAGGCCGGTGGCTTCGGGGTCGAGCGTCCCGGCGTGGCCGGCCTTCTTCGCCTCCAGCGCCCAGCGGACCTTGTTGACCACGGCGGTCGAGGTCATGCCCGCGGGCTTGTCGACGATCAGCCAGCCGGAAATGTCGCGGCCCTTGCGTTTGCGTGCCATGCCTTGCCTTCTTGTCATCAGAAGCGCGCGGGGTAGCAAGGCGGGCCGCGGCTTGTCAATCGCCTGGGGGGCCCGCCGCGCCCGGCGCCGGGCGCGGTCAGTCCCGGGTGCCGGCGAAGCGTTCTGCCCAGTCCTCGCGCTCTGCGTCGGTGATCTTGCGGAAGGTCACCTCGGGCACCGTGAAGGCGTGGCCCGGCGGCAGCATCGTCAGGGCCGCCGCCACATCCGTGGGCCAGCTGTCGTCGCCGGTCTGCATCGCCGCCAGCAGGTCGGCGCAGGCGTCGGGGATGAAGGGCGCCGAGATCACCGCGTAGAGGCGGATCATGTTCAGCGCCAGACGGATCTGCATGGCCGCCTGTTCCGGGTCGGTCTTGAAGGTCGACCAGGGCGCCACCTCTTGCAGGTACTCGTTGCCCAGCACCCAGGCGCCGCGCAGCGCCGCCGCCGCCTTGCGGATCTCCAGCGCCTCCATATTGGCCTCGTAGTCGCGCAGCTTTGCCGTCAGATCGGCGATCAGCTGCAGCTCGCGGGGGCCCTGGGTGCCGCCCTCGGGCACCGCCTCGGAGAACTTGGAGCGGCAGAACTTCGTCACCCGGCTGGCGAAGTTGCCCAGCACGTCGGCGAGATCCTTGTTCACGCCGGACTGGAAGGCCTCCCAGGTGAATTCGGCGTCCGAGGTCTCGGGGACGTGGGACAGCAGCCACCAGCGCCAGTAGTCCGCCGGCAGGATCTCCAGCGCCTGATCCATGAAGACGCCGCGCCCGCGCGAGGTGGAGAACTGGCCGCCGTCGTAGTTCAGGTAGTTGAAGGATTTGATGTAATCGACCAGCTTCCAGGGCTCGCCCGAGCCGAGGATCGTGACCGGGAAGCCCAGCGTGTGGAAGGGCACGTTGTCCTTGCCCATGAACTGGGTGTAGCGCACGTCCTGGGCGCCTGCGTCGGTGCGCCACCAGCGCGCCCAGTCGTCGCCCTTGCCCGCCTCGACCCATTCCTGCGCGCAGGCGATGTATTCGATCGGCGCGTCGAACCAGACGTAGAAGACCTTGCCCTCCATCCCCGGCCAGGGGTCATCGCCGCGCTGCACCGGGATGCCCCAGTCGAGGTCGCGGGTGATGCCGCGATCCTGCAGCCCGTCGCCGTCGTTCAGCCATTTCTTGGCGATCGAGGTGGTCAGAACCGGCCAGCCCTCGCGGGTGTCGATCCATTTCTCCAGCTCGTCCTTCATCTTGCTTTGCGCAAGATACAGGTGCTTGGTCTCGCGCATCTCGAGATCGGTCGAGCCGGAAATCGTCGAATGCGGGTTGATCAGGTCGACCGGGTCGAGCTGCTTGGTGCAGTTGTCGCACTGGTCGCCGCGCGCCGAGTCGAAACCGCAGTTCGGGCAAGTGCCCTCGATGTAGCGATCCGGCAGGAAGCGCCCGTCGGCGTTGGAATACATCTGCGTTTCAGACACTTCGCGGATCAGCCCGGCCTCGTCCAGCACCTTGGCGAAATGCTGCGTCAGCCGGTGGTTCTGCGGCGAGGAAGAGCGCCCGAAGTGGTCGAAGGACAGGCGGAAGCCCTCGGCCAGCCTGGCCTGAACCGCCCACATCTCGGCGCAGTAGTCGGCCACCGGCTTGCCCGCCTTGGCGGCGGCCAGTTCGGCGGGGGTGCCGTGTTCGTCGGTGGCGCAGAGGAACAGCACCTCGTGCCCCCGGGCACGCAGGTAGCGGGCATAGAGGTCGGCGGGCAGCTGGCTGCCCACGAGGTTGCCCAGATGCTTGATCCCGTTGATGTAGGGAATGGCGGAGGTGATGAGATGGCGGGCCATGGCTGTCGGTCCTTTGCGGATTTGGCCAGCGGTGTACCGCAGGCTTGGGTCAAGTGCCAGCGCCGCTGGCTATCTGTCGCGACCGGGGTCGCGCAACCGGCCCAGCAGGCGCCCGACCGTGAAGGAGGTGCGCGGCGCGTAGACGTAGGGCGTGCGTGTCGTGGCCAGGGGCCGCGCCCGCATCCGCACCAGGCCGAAGACCACCAGCGCAAGATGCCCCAGCGCGATCATGATGAACAGCGCCGGGGGGCCGTAGGCCTCTATCAGCGCGGCGGCGATGTAGGGCGCGCCGATGGCGCCGGTCGCGTACCAGAACATCAGCGCCGCCGAAAGCTCGACCCTTTCGTGGCTTTCGGCGAAGTCATGGGCATGCGCCGCCGCGACCGAGTAGATCGGGTAGGTGGTCAGCCCGAAGAAGGCCGCCAGGCCGAGGATCGCCCAGGGGTGCGCGCCCGGCATGGCGGCGGTCAGCGCGCAGCTGACAACCGCCGCGACCGACAGCCAGATCAGCACGCTGCGCCGGTCGTAACGGTCCGCCAGCCAGCCCACGGGGTACTGGGCCAGCGCGCCACCGGCCACGAAGCTGGCGAGGAAGATGGCGATCATCGAGGCTTCCAGCCCGACGGCGGTGCCGTAGACTGGCCCGACCATGCGGAACGAGGCCCCCGACAGCGCCGAGACCAGCACCCCCGCCACCGCCAGCGGCGACCGCGTCCAGGCAAGGCGCGGTTGCAGGCGCGGGGCGTCCGGGATTTCCGGCTGGGGCAGGCGGGTCAGCGACATCGGCAGCAGGGCGGCGCAGCAGACCATGGCCAGCAGCGTGTAGCTGGCGTAATGCGCCGGCGGCAGGACAGAGATCACCAGCTGCGCGCAAAGCTGCGCGCCGAGGTCGGTCAGGCGATAGGCGCCCATGGCGCGGCCCCGGGTCTCATTGGTGACCTTGGCCTGCAACCATGCCTCTATGACGGTGTAGCAGCCCGCGATGCAGACCCCCTGCGCACTGCGCAGCGCCGCCCAGGCATAGGCATTGTCGGTCAGCACATGGCCGAGGATGCCGATGGTTCCCAGCGCGGCAAAGGCGGCGAAGGCGCGCGCGTGCCCGACCGATCCCATCAGGCGCGGCGCCCACCAGCAGCCCAGGAAGAACCCCGCGAAATGCGCCGAGCCCAGCAGGCCGATCTGGGTGGTCGTGAAGCCCAGGACGACCCCGGACAGGGCATCCAGAGGCCCGACGCCGCCCGAGGACAGCTGCAACAGGACCACAGAGGCGAAGAGGGCGGCGAAAGAGACGACAAGGCGCATGCCTTGTCTTTAGGCACGGGGCGCGGGCCAAGTCACGCGCTCTTGCGACCCGGCGCGTCGTTTTCCGGGCCGCGTGCCTGCGCGGATGGTGGCCTAACGGAAAAGGCCCCCGCATCGCTGCAGGGGCCTTCTTGATCAGTGCAGGGTGGGGTGGACCCGGGGGCCCACCGTCCGCTTACAACCCGGTCGAGACGTCGATCGTGTTGCCTTCTTCCAGCGTGACGTAGGCTTTCTTGACATCCTTGCGGGTGCCCTTGATGCCACGGAACCGCTTGTTCTTGCCCTTGGTGATGGTGGTGTTGACCGCCTTCACCTTGACGCTGAACAGCGCTTCGACCGCTTCCTTGATCTGCGGTTTCGCCGCGTCGATCGCCACTTCGAAGACCACCGCGCCGGCCTCGGAGGCCATGGTGGATTTCTCGGTGATGATCGGCTTGCGGATCACGTCGTAGTGTTCTGCCTTCGCGCTCATTTCAGTCGAGCCTCCAGTGCTTCGACACCCGCCTTCGTGATCACCAGGGTGTCACGCTTGAGGATGTCATAGACGTTGGCGCCGATCGAGGGCAGCACGTCCAGACCGTCGATGTTCGCGGCGGCCTTGACGAAGCCTTCGTTCAGCTCTGCGCCGTCGATGATCAGCGCGCGCTTCCAGCCCAGCGAAGAGATCTGCTTGGCCAGTGCGGCGGTCTTGCCGTCGC
Source organism: Ponticoccus sp. (in: a-proteobacteria) (assembly GCF_048381735.1). NCBI lineage: Bacteria > Pseudomonadati > Pseudomonadota > Alphaproteobacteria > Rhodobacterales > Roseobacteraceae > Ponticoccus > Ponticoccus sp. (in: a-proteobacteria). Next base: position 3,032 of record NZ_JBLXGL010000007.1, on the reverse strand, counting down.
TGTCCAGCGCATCCAGGATCACCAGGTTGCCGGCTTTCGCCTTGGCAGAGAGCGCGTGCATCAGGCCCAGACGACGCACCTTCTTGGGCAGGTCATGGGCGTGGCTGCGCGGGGTCGGACCCTTGTAGATGCCACCCTTGCGGAAGATCGGCGCCTTGCGCGAGCCGTGGCGTGCGCCGCCCGTGCCCTTCTGGCGATAGATCTTCTTGGTCGAGTAGGACACTTCCGAGCGGGTCTTGACCTTGTGGGTGCCAGCCTGCGCCTTGTTGCGCTGCCAGCGCACCACGCGGTGCAGGATGTCGGCGCGCGGATCCAGCCCGAACAGGGCCTCGTCCAGCTCGACCGACCCGGCGTTGCCGCCGTCCAGTTTGATCACGTCGAGTTTCATTCGTCGCCTTCCTTCTTCTCGGGCTCGGCACCGTCTTCAGCCTTGTCGGCCTCGATCGACTGCTCGGCGTCCTTCAGCGCGGCTGCCTCTGCGGCGGCCTGCTCTTCGGCCAGACGCTTGGCTTCGGCCTCGGCTTCGGCTGCGGCGGCTGCCGCGGCTTCCTCGGCGGCCTTCATGGCTTCACGCTTGGCGCTCATGAGAGCGGCGGGCAGGATCACGTTCTCGGGAACCGGCTTCTTGACGGCGTCCTTGACGGTCACCCAGGAACCCTTGGGGCCGGGAACGGCGCCCTTGATCATGATCAGGCCGCGGTCGCTGTCGGTCTTGACGACCTGCAGGTTCTGCGTGGTCACGCGGACGGCGCCCATGTGGCCAGCCATCTTCTTGCCCTTGAACACCTTGCCGGGGTCCTGACACTGACCGGTGGAGCCGTGCGAACGGTGGCTGATCGACACGCCGTGCGAGGCGCGCAGACCACCGAAGTTGTGCCGCTTCATGGCACCCGCAAAACCCTTACCGATGGTCGTGCCCGCCACGTCGACGAACTGACCTTCGAAGTAATGGTCGGCGATGATTTCCTCGCCCACTTCGATCAGGTTGTCGGCAGAGACGCGGAACTCGGCGACCTTGCGCTTGGGTTCCACGTTCGCCTTGGCGAAGTGGCCACGCATGGCCTGCGAGGTGCGCTTGGCCTTGGCGGTGCCGGCGCCCAGCTGGACGGCGGTGTAGCCATGGGCTTCTTCGGTGCGCTGTGCAACGATCTGGAGGTTGTCCAGTTGCAGCACGGTCACCGGGATCTGCTTGCCGTCTTCCATGAACAGACGGGTCATGCCGATTTTCTTGGCGATGATACCAGTACGCATGGGACCCCCTTAAACCTTGATCTCGACGTCCACGCCGGCGGCGAGGTCGAGCTTCATCAGGGCGTCAACGGTCTGCGGGGTCGGGTCGACGATGTCGAGCAGACGCTTGTGCGTACGGATCTCGAACTGGTCGCGCGACTTCTTGTTCACGTGGGGACCACGCAGAACGGTGTATTTCTCGATCTTGTTCGGCAGCGGGATCGGACCACGGACGGTGGCGCCGGTGCGCTTTGCGGTGTTCACGATTTCCTGGGTGCTTGCGTCGAGCACGCGGTAATCGAACGCCTTCAGCCGGATACGGATGTTCTGGTTCATCGAACAGTCCTGTCTTGGCATTGAGGTTGAGAGGAGGAGCGCCGCTCATTCGGAACCCCTCGTCGAACCTTAAAGGGCGGAGAATCACCCCGCCCTTCCCGACCCGTGGGCCGTTGCGCGCGTATAGGCGGTTTGAGGGCGTGGGGCAAGGGGGAGCCACTTCCCTATCAGGAGAACAGGGCAAGAACTGGAGTCTTTCCTTTACACAAGATTTGGGACATGTAAAGAAAAGATGGATTTCTTTACATGAGCGGATTGATGTTGCAAGAGACTTACAAGGTCCCAGCCCTTCCACTACCCCGAGATCTCGAGACCAAACGGGTCCTGAAAGCCCTAACGGTCGCCACAAGAAGTTTGGCTGAGGTGAAGGGAAGCGCCCTGGTGATCCCGAACCAGGGCATCTTGATAGATACTTTGGCTCTTCAGGAAGCCAAAGACAGCTCTGAAATTGAGAACATCGTCACCACACAGGACGAGCTGTTTAAAAGAAGCGCTGACACCGAACACAGTCTGACCGGCCCGGCGAAGGAGGTTGAAGTCTACCGTGACGCCCTCCGACTAGGGCACCAGCGCGTCCTTGAAACAGGTTTGATCACGAACAAAACTCTCATAGAGATGTATCAACTTTTGAAGGGGCGAACGGATGGATTCCGGATGCTACCGGGAACGGCACTGTCAAACAACGCTGGCAAAGTTGTTCACGTGCCAACCCAGGATTCCAACCAAGTAAGAGAACAAATGAGTTCTTTGGAGAACTACATCAATACATCCGACGATTTAGACCCCCTGATCAAGATGGCCATAATTCACCACCAATTCGAAAGCATTCATCCGTTTTACGACGGGAACGGCAGGATAGGCCGGATACTCAATGTCCTCTACCTTACGAAAGAAGGCCTGCTCGGAATCCCGATCCTTTATATGAGCCGGGGCATCAACCAAACCAAGTCAGATTATTACCGTTTACTCCAAGCCGTTCGTGACGATGACGCTTGGGAGGATTGGATTGTTTACATCCTAAACGTTGTGACAAACACATCTGGCGTCACATTGCAGCTTATAGAAGGCATAAGACGTGAAATGGCTCAGTTAAAAAAGACGCTGCGCCAAAATCATCGTAAGATCTACTCTCAGGACTTAATCAATAATCTGTTCCGCCATCCCTACACACGTATAGAATTCGTCATGCACGATTTGCAGGTGTCACGACCCACAGCGACAAGTTACTTGGAAAAGCTCAACGCAGACCCAGACATACCGATTTCCAAGATCGTTGAGGGGCGAAACAATTACTACGTAAATATCGCGTTGATGAAGCTTTTCGTAACGATCTAAAAAGGGCGCCCCGTGGGGCGCCCTTTCGTAATCTTCACCGAGTGGCTCTCGTGACCTTCGGCCAGGGCCGAAGGCACTGTCGCCACCATCACAGCAAAGCTGTGATTACTCGACGATTTTCGACACGACGC
>NZ_JBLXGL010000006.1:0-215590 GCF_048381735.1 Ponticoccus sp. (in: a-proteobacteria) | reverse complement strand
GACCACCATCGGACAGCACCGGGTCGAGCAGGCCGCCGTCACCGCCGACGAGTCCCGTCACCGCGTCCGTGAGGCCGTCCACCGGCTCCAGCACCTCGTCCAGCAGGCCACCTGCGCCGCCATCACCCAGCAGACCGGTGCCCAGCAGCCCCCCCAAAAGGCCGTCGGACCCGGTCACGTCGCCCAGCAGGCCGCCATTGCCCAGAAGGCTGCCCAGCAGGCCGTCCGAGCCGGTGATGTCTCCCAGCAGGCCATTGTTGCCGGTCACCGGCCCGAGCAGACCACCATCGGACAGCACCGGGTCGAGCAGGCCGCCGTCACCGCCGACGAGTCCCGTCACCGCGTCCGTGAGGCCGCTTACCGGGTCCAGAAGCCCGCCCAGCAGGCCACCTTCGCCGCCGTCACCCAGCAGGCCGGTGCCCAGCAGGTCGCCCAACAGGCCGTCCGAGCCGGTCACTTCGCCCAGCAGCCCATCGTCACCGATGAGGTCGCCAAGCAGGCCGTCCGAGCCGGTGATATCGCCCAGAAGGCCATCGTTGCCGGTCACCGGGCCAAGCAGACCATCATCCGAGAGGATGGGGTCCAGCAAACCGGCAGAACCATCGGTCGGGTCGGTGCCATCGGTCGGATCGGTGCCGTCGGTCGGATCGGTGCCGTCGGTCGGATCGGTGCCGTCGGTCGGATCGGTGCCGTCGGTCGGGTCCGTGCCATCGGTCGGATCGGTGCCATCGGTCGGGTCGGTGCCATCGGTCGGGTCGGTGCCATCGGTCGGGTCGGTGCCATCGGTCGGGTCCGTGCCATCGGTCGGGTCCGTGCCGTCGGTCGGGTCGGTCGGATCGTCATCATCGTCGGATCCGCTCCCGCTGGAGGCGGCAAGGCCGAGCCCGGCGATCGCGGCGCCAATCCCCGCGGCCGCATCGTCCGGGATGGCAAAGCCCAGACCGGCCTCACCCTCTTCCGGCCCCTCTTCCCCCGAAACGCCGGTGTATGTGCCATCCGCGAACAGCAGCCGGTGAACCTCGCCGCCCGCCGTCGGCGCGTAGAAGCCCGTCACGCGAATCGTGTCGCCAGAGGAGGTCTCGACAACCAGATCCTGGCCCGCGCGCAGATAGCGTGAGACGTCCCCGGCATTGACCGGGAGTGTGACAGCCTGCGCCGGTCCGGCCGCAAGTACAGTATTTGCCATCGTATCGTTTCCTGTTCAGCTGAGATCTGGCGGCGGCCCAGGTCCGTCGCGCACGTTATCTTTTGTATGTACCGGACCATACTATCGGATGATAAAGTGTCAATCGTATGCCCCTGCAGATATTTCCCTGTACATGGCGGCAGTTCGACGCTACCCGATGGCGGTGGCCGCAGGGTCGGGCGGACCGCCGCGGCGGGTCGTCACGGTCGTGCGCCCCCTTCAGCAGGCGCGGAGGCACAGGCTTGAGCACGACAGACAAAGGCGAAGCGGTCCCGGCCAGCGCTTCCCCGGTCTTGGATCAGGTCGCCCCGGCGACCCCGGAGGCGACCAGCGCCTCTTATCGGCCCATGATCCAGATGCTGGCGCGCCTGATCGCCTCGGACCGCAGGGCGGTTCTGCTGGCCAACGAAGCGGGCGAGGTCCTGCTGGCCAACGGCCCCGCCAAGCGGCTTGGCGTCGAACGCACCCTGCGGGACCGCATGAACTGGACCGAACGCTGCACGGTCGCGAAGCGCGCCGGCAGCGCCCCGGTCTCGATCACCGTCGACGACCTCTCGCTGGAAGGCGAACTGGTCCTGTTGCCGCTTGGTCCGGCGGCGGGGTTTTACCTGCGGCTTTCCGAGACCGATGGCGAGGCGCTGTGGCTGCGCAACCGCGCGCGGGCCGCGACCCTGCTGCGCGTCACCCATGACCTCAGAACGCCGATACAATCGCTGCTGGCCAGCGCGGAAACGCTGGTGCTGAACAAGGAACACAACCAAGAGGGGCTGGAGCGCCTGAAACGGGCGGCGGAATTGTCGCTGGATCACATCAGCAACGTGCTTGCGGTGATCCGTGGAGAGCAAAGCGGCGCCGCGGCCCGACCGGACGAAGCCTTCTCGATCGCGCAGGAACTGCGGCAGATGACCGATGTCATCCGCCCCCTGGCCGAGCAGCGCGGTGCCGCCCTGTCGCTGAGCCTGCCGCCCGAGGCCGAGACCTGCGTGACCGGCCCGGTGCGCTTTGTCCGCGCGCTGTCCCAGAACATGGTCGACAATGCCGTGAAACACGGCGGCGAGGCGATCGAGGTCATTCTGACCACCGCCCGGCTGGGGTCCGATATCGAGGAGCTCTCTGACACAGACCGGCGGCTGCAGATCACGCTGGAGGTCCGGGACATGGGCGGCGGCCTGCCCCGGGCGCAGAAAGACCGGCTGCGGCAGGCGCTGGGACAGGCGGGCGGCGCGACCCCGGCCCCGCCCCCGGCGCAGGACCGGCCCTCGGGGGGCATGAATGTGCTGGCCCATGCGCTCACCCAGCTTGGCGGACATCTGGACATATTGGATCGCGGTGTCGACGGCACCCCGGTCGGCGCCGAGGGCGGCGCGGTCGTCGGCACCATCCTGCGCGCGGTCTTCTCTTTGCCCGCCGCGGACCTTGCCGACACCACCTTTGAACAGGAGGCCCCGCAAGAGATCGACGGCCTGCTGAAGGGCGCCTCTCTGCTGGTGGTCGAGGACAGCCCCGCCAGCCAGGCCTGGCTCAGCCATGTGTTGCGGGCCGCCGGGGCAGCGGTGCAGGTGGCCGGCAGCGGCGCCGCGGCGCTGGCGCTTCTTGAACATCGCGCGGACACCCGGTTCGACCTTGTGCTGTCCGACGTGACCCTGCCGCAGATGAGCGGCGTCGAACTGGCGCAACGGATCGCTGCGGGCATCGCCTCGGGTGCCATCACCCCCGCCCCGCGCATCGTCGGCCTGACGGCCCATATCGAGGACAGCATCCGCGCCGCCTGTCTGAAGGCCGGGATGCAGAGCGTTCTGGAAAAGCCGATTCGTCCCGACCCCCTGTGCCATGCGATCCGCGACGCGCTCGATTCGGACATCCGCACCCCGCCCCGCCCCCGGGCCGCCGCCACGCGCAAAGGGCCGGGCAGACCGCCCCGCCCGGCACCGGACGCGGTCCTCAGCGACTCGGTGGTGACGGAACTGGTGGCCGGGCTGGGGGCGGACGGCGCGCGCCGGTACATGTCGCGCGCGCTGGCAGAGGCAAGCGCCGCGATCGTCAGCCTGAAGGCCCATGGCGTCACCGACCAGACGGATTGCATGCTGCATGCCGCCACCGGGGCCTGCGGGCTGACCGGGCTGGCCGGGCTCGACAGCAGCATGCGCCTGCTGGAAGACGCGGTGAAGGCAGGCAAGCCCGATTTGTCCGCCGAAATGGCCCGCGTGACCGACGCCCTGACCCGCACCACGCAGGCAATTGCCGCCCTTGGCGCGGATCCGGCGGCCGGTTGACGCAAGGTTCTGCCGGTATCGCCCCCGGAACAAACGTGACTTCGCCGAATTTAATCTACCTACGTGACGAAAGGTGAGGCATCCGGCATGCTATGCTCCCGCAGCAGGCGGATTCGGCAAGCCGGATGCTGCAGAGTGCGAAGGTAAAGAAATGGTATCAGAAGAAGTCACCCCGATCAGGATCCTGATCGCCGACGATCACGCGATGGTCCTGGAGATGTTCCAGCAGTTCATTTCGGGCGTGCCCGACGTGACGGCCATGACAGCCCCCGATCTGGACACGGCCCTCGACATCATCGACCGTGAAGGTGCCTTCGATCTCGTCCTTGTCGACCTGAACATGCCCGGCATGAACGGCACCGCAGGCCTGCGCAAGGCCATCGAGCGCAATGACGGCAAGCCCGTCGCCCTGCTGACCAGCAACCCGCCGGCCCATCTGGTGCCCGAGGTGCTGGACATGGGCGGCGCGGGCTTCGTGCTGAAGACGACCTCGCTGCGCAGCTTCTACAACGAGGTGCGCTTCATGGCGGCGGGCGAACGCTACATCCCGGTCGAGTTGATCGAATGCAGGCGCGTGGTGCCCCGCGACATGGCAACCGTGCCCCTGTCCGAGCGCGAGATGGACGTTCTGGCAGAATTGTCCGAGGGCAAGTCGAACCGCGATATCGGCACTGCGCTCGGCCTCAAGGAAGCGACGGTGAAGATGCACGTGAAGTCGGTCTGCACCAAGCTGGGGGCCAACAACCGCACGCAGGCGGTGATCGCCGCCCGGGAAATGAACCTGATCTGACCCCGACCCCGCCGTAAGTCGAGAAATCACCGCCGAAAGTATGTAAGTCGCGACCGTTTTGCCCTAGACCGGCAGGACGGGCGCCCGGCGCGCCCCTTCGATGGATCGAAAGCGGAGAGAGCGGGCCATGGCCAAACCAGTGATCGTCTTTGCCGGGGCCGTCTACCCCGGCCAGTTCGGCGGGCTTTGCGACTACTTGCGCGCGGCGGGACTGGCGGAAACCTACTTCCTGACCACGCCGGGCCATCAGGCCCGGAACGCACATCGCGGCAAGCACATCCTGGGCTTCCGCCCCGATGGCCCGGTGACCGGCAAGCAGCACTACTACTACACCGCCAAGCTGGAGCGCTCTGCCCATATCGGGCGGGGCCTGCTGTCGGCGCTGCAGCAGTTCCAGAAGCACAAGAAGATCGACGTGGTGCTCAGCCATTCGCTCTGGGGGGCGCCACATTTCCTTTATGACGAGATCGACGCGGCCATCGTCAGCTATATCGAGTTTCCCAGCTTCCGGGCGCATGGCTGGGATCCCGCCTACCCGCCGGACCAGTCGCAGCGCATGGTCGACCGCAACACCGAGATGCTGAACTTTCATCAGGCGCTGCGCAGCGATCTGGTGATCTGTCCCAGCCATCATGCAAAGGCCATGTTCCCCGAGCCCCTGCAATCCAACATCGAAGTGCAGCTGGAAGGCTTTGCCTTCGAAGCCATGACGATGCCCGAGCCCAAAGCGGCCTCGGCGCCGCTGACCATCGGCTTTTCCGCCCGCGACCTGTCGAACGCCAAGGGCTTCGACACCTATGTGCGGCTGGTGGACAAACTGGTGGAACGCGGGCTGAAGGCGAACTTCGTCGCCCTCGGCGGCAGCGAGGGCAGCACCTACGGCTACGAACAGCAGTGGGTGCAGCGCAAGTACGGCGGCGAGGTCGCCAGCTTCCGCGATCACCTGCTGAAGGTCTATCCGCGCGCCGCAGAGGTGATCGCCTTTCCGGGGAAGCTGCCCTACGAGGCCTTTGTCGAGAAGCTCTCCGGCATCGACATCTTCCTTTATCCGCTGCGCTTCGGCGTCGCGAACTGGGGCCTGGTCGAGATCCTCGGGCGCGGTGGCTGCGTGCTGGCACCGGATCGCGGTTACCCCGCCGAACTGATCCAGGACGACGTGAACGGGCGCCTCCTGCCCGACGATGACGAGGCCTGGATCGACGAGATCACCGCCCTGGCGCAGGACCCCGAACGGCGCCTGCGCTACGGGCAAGCCGCCTGCGCCAGGGCGCGGCTGCTCTACAGTCTTCAGGCGGTCGCGCCGCGCTATCTGAACCTGTTCCGCCTCGCCATGGACCGGCGACAGGCGCGGCTTAGAAACGGGTCGTGAAGCTGAGGCCGATGGCCTGCGTCTTGTCGCCCGACTTTTCACGCAGCGGTGTCGCGACATAAAGCGACACCGGTGTATTGGCGACCTCGAAGGACAGCGACAGCCCGACGCTGGCCCGCATGTGCCAGTCGTCGTCAATGGCGCCGTTCAGCGTGTCGTCCAGCCCCCAGGCGCTGCCCGCCTCGACAAACAGACCCGCCTGCATCGGCAGAGACAGCAGCTTGCCGATGTCGCGCTGCACCTCGACAGAGCCGACGAGATAGCTGTTGCCGCCCAGACGGTCGTCGCCGTCCCGCGGGCCGATCCCGCGCGGCGCGAAGCCGCGGAAGCTGTCGGCGCCCGGAAAGAAGCGGTCGACGGCGCGGGTGTCATTGCCGTTCAGCCCGGTGACGCTGCCCGCGCGCACCGTCCCGAGCAGCCGGTAGGACCCGCCGAAGGGCTGCGTCACGCTGGCCTCCAGTCGGCTGTCCGACAGCGCCTCTCCGGTGCCGATGTTCCACAGGTAGTGATCCAGCCGCAGCCCGTATTCCAGCGCGCCCACCGCCTCGTCATCGCCGCCGCGACCGCCGGAATAGACCGCCGACATGCGCAGGTAGGGCGCGGAAATCTCGCCGGTTTCCTCGCGCAGAAGCAGGGCGCTGGCGGCGCCGTCGACGTCGTACATACGATAGCTGCGCCACCCCAGCCCCAGTTCCAGACGCGCGTCTTCGTCCGGCGTCCAGGCAAGGTAGGGCTCTGCCCGGACACCCCGTTCAGAGTAATTGGTATCGTCGAGATGCGCCTCGCGCGCGACAAGGTCGATGCCGAAATCCAGCGTCTCGGAAAAGGCATCGGCGCGGTAGAGATGCGCCTCCAGCGCCTTCACCTCGGCGTTGAACGACAGGTGAAGCGCGCCATAGGTGCCGGGGAACAGGTTGTATTGTTCGAAGGACAGCTCTCCGACCACGCCCGCGTCGGACACGTAGGACACCGCCGCCTCGATCCGGCCGGGGCGGTTGTCGATCTCGGCCACCTCGATCACCAGCGCCTCGCCCTCGGGGGACAGGCTGACCGCCTCGAAGGCCCCGGTCGACATCAGGCAATCCTCGATCGCCCGCAACTCGTAATCCGCGTAGTCGACGCCCGGCAGGGCGCCGCAGGTCATGCGGATGTCTTCTTCGGGGATGAACTCGGCACCGCGCACCGCGACCGTCTCGAAGACGCGCGCGGATGCGGGGGCGGACAGGGAAATCACGGCAAGAGCAAGCAGAGCCTCTCGGCAGCGGGGGGCGTGGCAGACGCGCGACACGGGTATTCCTTCGACTTCTTGGCAGTTCGGAGAGGGGCAGCCCTCAGCGGAGACGGGCGTTGAGCAGCGGCCGCGTCAGGTAACTCAGAACCGAGCGCTTGCCGCTCTCGATATCGACCTGGGCCACCATGCCCGGCCGGATCGCGAAGCGCTCGCCGCCTTGTTCGAGGTAGTTGTGTTCGGTCATGACCATGACCCGGTAGAAGTTCTGCGGGCCCTGCCGCGTCTCTTCCTCGACCGTGTCCTCGGAGATCTGCATGACCGTGCCGCGCAGGTCGCCATAGGTGGCAAAATCATAGGCCGTGATCTTGACGCTGGCGGGCATGCCCGGCGCCACGAAGGCGACGTCGCGCGGCAGCACCTTGGTCTCGATCACCAGCTGGTCGTCGATGGGCGTGATTTCCATGATCGGCTCGCCCGGCTGCACAACCCCGCCCAGCGTGGTGATCGCGATATTGTTCACCCGCCCCGCAACCGGAGAGCGGATGGCGGTGCGCTGCAACTCGTCCTGCTTCTGCACCGCCTCTTCGGACAGCGCGCTGAGGCGCGAGCGCCGCTGCGCGAGGTCCTTGTAGGCGTCCTGCACATAGGCGTTGCGCGTGTCGCCGATCCGACCGTCCAGCTCGGCCTTCTTCTGTTCCAGCTGCAACAGGTTGATCCGGCTGACAGAGCCGCTGGCGGCCAGCGGGCTGGTAATGGCGATCTGTTCCTCGATGGCGGCGCGTTCGCTTTCCAACGCCTGTAGCGAGGCCTCCAGCTTGGTGCGGCGCGCCTTGAACAGCCGCAATTCGGTCTGCTCGGCGGTGTTGGGCTCGGCGCCGAAATCCAGCTTTGGCTGTTCCAGCACCTCGGCCTCCAGCCGGGCGACCTCGGCGGTCAGGGCGGTGATCTGGCTTTCGGCGGCCATGAAGGCAGAGCGCGAGCGCGTCGCATCCAGCCGCGCCAGCACCTGCCCGGCCTCGACGATATCGCCCTCGGCGACCTGAAGCTCGGCGAGGATGCCGCCCTCAAGGCTCTGGATCGTCTGCATGCGGCGGGCCGGAATGACCTTGCCGTCGCCCCGCGTCACCTCGTTGACCTGCGCCACCGCAGCCCAGGCGATGGCCGCCAGCAGCGACAGCACGACGAGGTATATCGTCAGGCGCGACCGGCGCAGCGTCTGCTGGCGGTAACTTCCGTCCACATGGCTGGGGTCGAAGAGCTCGGGGCTGCTCATGTCACTGCCTTCACCTGCGCCTTCTGCACCGTGTTCGCACGGGCCGTGTTGAGGATCTGCAGCAGGTCACCGTCGCGCGCGATCTTGCCCTCTTTCAGCACCAGCGTCCGCTGCGTCAGGCTGAGCAGCTCGCGCTTGTGGGTCGAGATGATCGCCGTGCGCCCCTCGAGCCAGGTGTTCAGGTGGGTGATGACCTGCTTCTCGGTGATGTGGTCGAAGGCCGCCGTCGGTTCGTCCAGCAGCACGATCTTCGGGTCCTGCAACAGGATGCGCGCCAGCCCGATGGCCTGACGCTGGCCGCCGGACACGTTGCCGTTGCCGTGGATGACAAGGTCGAGCCCGCGCACGTGGCGGCGCACGAAACTGCCCAGCCCGACCGCGTCCAGCGCTTCGAGCAGCTGGTCGTCCGAGTGCAGCCCGTGATCCAGCAGCAGGTTGTCGCGCAGCGTGCCCTGGAACAGCGCGACCGATTGCGGCAGGTAGCCGATCTGGCGGCGCCGGTCGAGCGGGTCGATCTGGCTGAGCGACAGGTCGTCCAGCAGCACAGAGCCTTCCTGCGGGTCGATCAGACCGGCAATCAGCCGCATGAAGCTGGACTTGCCCGCGCCGTTGCCGCCCAGCAGCGCGATGCGCTCACCCGCCTTGATGTGCAGGTCGCGGATATTGACCACCGGCGGCGCGGCAGGATCGTGGCGGAAGACCACGTTGTCCAGCCGGAACTCGCCGCGCAGCTCCGAGGCACGCACGAAGTGGCGGTCGGCGGGGCGTTCCTGCGGCAGCTCCATGATCTTGTCGAGACCGTCCAGCGCGGCGCGCACCTGTTGCCAGCGGGCCAGCAGACCCGCCACCTGCCCCATCGGAGTCAGCGTGCGGCTGGACAGGATCGTACAGGCGATCAGGCTGCCCACGGTCAGACTGCCGGAGCTGATCAGGTAGACACCCGCGATGATGACCCCGGCATAGGTGACCTTCTGCACGCCGCTGACCAGCTGGGTCATCGTCGTGGTCAGGTTGCGGGTCTTGACCGCCGTATTGGCCATGGTGGCGGACAGCTGGGCATAGGACCGCTGCAACCGCCCCTCGGCCCGGGCGGCCTTCACGGTTTCAAGGTTCGAGATCGTTTCCAGCAGCAGGCCGTTCAGGGCGGCGGCCTCGCGGGCGTTCTCGCGCGAGGCACGGGCCAGACGCCCCTGCATCAGCATGCCGGGAACGATGGTCATGATCACGCCAAGCAGCGTGACGATGGCCACCGGCCCGCCGATGAACCAGATCACCGCAAGGAAGATCGCCACGAAGGGAATGTCGCAAAGCGCCGTCACCGTGCCCGAGGTGAAGAACTCGCGCACCGTCGCGAAATCCCTTACCTGGTTGGCGAAGACCCCGGTCGAGGCAGGCTTGTGCGCCAGCCGCATGTTCGCGACCCGGTCGAACAGCTTCGACGAAAGCTGCAGGTCCAGATCCCGGCCCGAGACGTCGATTAGCGAGGCGCGGGTGGTGCGCAGGACAAGCTCCAGCAGGATGGCCAGCCCGACCCCGCTGGCCAGGATCCACAGCGTGTCGAAGGCATTGGTCGGCACCACGCGGTCATAGACCTGCATGGAAAACAGCGCCGTCGCGATGGCCAGAAGATTGGCCGCGAAAGAGGCAAAGACGACGTCGCGATAGATCCACCAGTTCCCCAGAACCGGCCCCCGCAGCCAGTGGCCCTGCTTCGGCTTCGACTCGTCCAGCCGATCCGACACGATGTCGATGGGCTTGGACACCAGGATGCGCCCGTCGTGCTTTTCCGCCAGTTCCTTCCGGCTCCAGAACAGGCGGCCGCCCGAGGTTTCGGGCAGGATGATCTGCACGTCTTCCTCGGCCCATTTCTCCAGCACGGCGGTCCGGCCATCCTTGAGGAACAGCAGCACCGGCAGGCTGTGGTCGGGGAACGATTGCACTGGCGCCGATGTCACCCGGCAGCTCATGTTGATGCGCCGCAGCGCCTGCGGCGCAAGCTCGACCGACATCGGCTTGTCCGGCGACCAGCCAAGACCGTCCGTGAGGCGGGCCGCCGAGGTCGTCACGCCCTGCGCACGGCACAGTTCGATCAAACCCTCGACGACCGGATCGAAGTTCTGGTGGGCGTTCATGGCCGGTGGTTCCCGCAAAATTGCATGCTACTCATGACCCGCTCGATGCAAGGATCAGGGTGCCGAGCACCCCAAGATCGCGGGCGGCCTGGTATTCCGTCCGCTTTCGTTCGTCGTAGGTGTCGACCTGATCGACCCGCGCGTCGTAAAGATCGCGTCCAGTGGTCAGCACGTCGATCAGCTCTCGCTGTCCGGCCACGAACTGATCCTCGTAGTTCGCAAGGACGCGGGTGGCCTGTTCCAGCTGGGTGACGCGCGACTGCTCTGCGGTCCGCAGCGTCGCGATGTGGCGAAGCGCCGTCTGGGCGGTATTGGTCATCTGCCGCTCGATGCCGCGCAGCGAGGATTCCGCCGCAGCCGCGTCCGAGCGGGCCACCTGAACGGCCCGCCCGCCAAGGCCGCCGGCGTTCAGGTCGACCCCCGCCGACAGTCCCAGCGCCGTGCTGGTGCGCCCGCCGTTCAGGTCGGTCCGCCCCTGCGCCTGCAACTGGATCGTCGGCAGGCGCGCGGCCTTCGCCCGGTCGACATTGGCAAAGGCCTCTGCCGCGCGGGCGCGCCCGGCGATGTAGTCCGGCGCGATGCGCACGGCGGACTGGATCTTGGCCGCATTGCCGTAACGCCGCGCGTAGTCCAGCGAGGGCGGCGCCTGCACAGCCGACAGCTTGCGCCCGGTCAGAAAGGCGATCTGCGAAAGGCTCATGTCGCGATCCGCCATCAGGCTGTTCAGCTGATCCTGCGCGCGGGCCACTTCCAGTCGCGCCCGGGCGACCTCGCCATTGTCGCCAAGACCGGCACGGGCGCGGCCCTCGGCCTGGGTGGACAGGCGGTCGGCGAACCCCATGTATTCGCGGGTAAGCGCGATCTTGCGCTCGGCGATCTCGACGTCGAGGAACGCCTCGGAGACCAGCAGGGTCAGGTCTTCCACCGACATCTTCAGATCGGAAACCGCCTGCACCCGGGCCTGCGTCGCGGCCTTGATCTCGCTTCGGATCAGGCCCCAGTCATAGAGCACCTGCGACACCGTCAGCGAGATGCCGGGTCCGTTGGCATCCGTGGTGCTGGTATCGCTGGAGAGGCTGACCTTGGGGTAATAGCCGTCGCGCGCCTGCTTGATCCCCAGCGTCCGGCTGGCGACCTGCTGGCGCAGCGCGGTCACATTGGGGTCGAGTTCCGTCGCCAGCCGCGCCGCGTCCTTCAGGGCCAACTGCGCGAGGGCCGGCGCCGCCAGCACCCCAAGGGCAAGGGCAGACACCGCGGCCAGCCGGGCGCACCGCGTGACCAGCAAGGCTGCGATCGGTTTGCTGGGGCTCTTCGTCATGTCTCACCTTCGGCAGTCAGGGGAAGCAGCAGGTCCGGTGCGTCCAGCCCTTCGGGCGACAACTCGGTGGCCTCTGCGAAAAACGGGGCAGACGGACCGTCCGTCTGCGGGGGATCAAGGGGGGCGCCGGCACTTTGGCCGCCGTCCTGGTCGGCCTCGTCCTGCATGGTGCTGGCAAGGATATCGCCCAGGGCACGCGCGACCTCGTCCTCGGCCTCTGGCGCGCCAAGCAGGGCGTCGATGTCCTGCTGCAGCGCGTCGGCATCGGCGGCGGCCTGATCGGCGGCCGGCAGGGCCGCCTGGCTTGCCCGGTCGTCGTCGTCCCCCTCGTCGTCCTGCACGTCCGTAAAGAGGTTCATCGAGCCATAGCCCGCGGCCAGCCCGGCCCCGGCGCTGAGCATGGTCGAGCCGCCGCCAAAGGAAGCTGCATCGCCGTCGGCCTCGCCGGTTTCACCCGATGCGGCAGCAGTGCGGCCCGGCCCGTCGTCGCCCCCGGCAGCCCCGGGGGCGCTGCCTGCGTCCAGCGCCGACGCCATGTCGCCGCCCATGTCGTCCAGCGAAGGCTCCGGTGCCGTCAGGCCTGTCACCATCGGCTCGCCCCGGGCGTCCAGCAGGCGGCTGTAGTCGCCCTCGGGGTCGATGACAAAGAAGTTCCCGATCTTCAGGGTCTGACCGTCAGACAGCTGCACCGCCAGATCGCGGCCCGTCTTCTCGTGACCCACGACCTCGGGGCCGGTCGCCGGGAGGGCGATATCTGACGCACGATTCAGCGCGATCCCGGCCTCCACAACCAGTGATTGCGCCTGATCCCGCCCCACGCCACGCACGGACAGCTCTGTTGCCATTCAACCACTCCCCAAGAAACGGGACGTCCCACGTTATTCTTGGTCCAAACCTCTGCAAACAAACGACCACATACAATTCGAACGCGCCAGCAGGACGAAGAGAACACAGGTGTTCACGGGCGCCCTGGGTTCGGATTATATCCTGAAACTCGCCTTACAGGAGAATACACCCAATAGATGCATATTACCTGCATTTATGTGGGTCAACCAAAGACACCCCCAAAAGACTTATCCGGTTTCGTCGTCCGCACCACCCAGACCGCCCAGCAATCCGCTTCCGGTATCGAACAGCGACGAAAGTACGCCATCGATCTCGGCCTCGCCCAGAAGGCCGCCATCGCCGGTGTCGACCGCTGCGGCGGGGTCGTCGGACTCTGCATCGCCTCCGATCAGCAGGTCGAAGATGCCCGGCCCGCTGTTGGTGACATCACCGTCGACAGAGCTGCCAAGGATCTGCGTCAGCAAGCTGTCGATCTCGTCATCCGGAACGGCGTCATCGGCCAGCAAGCCCTGCTCGATCAGGGAACCGCCCATGTCGGCAAGCCCGCCAAGACCCGCGGTCAGATCGTCGACATCCTCCACCGGGTCGAGCGGAACATCGATCCCGAAGACATCGTCGTCGCCGACAAGGGCGGCAATGAGGTCCTCGCCGCCGCCGGAGGCAAGCAGCGTATCGACGAAGTCATCCACGCCCGGATCATCACCCAGATCGTCGCCCGGCCCCGTGTCCGCCGCTTCGCCAAGGGTCGGCGCGCTGTCCGGCGCTGCCTCCACAAGGCCTTCGGTCCCGGCAGCGGTCGCCAGCGGCTCATCAGCGCCCAGCCCCCCGTCCGCCGCACCGCCGTCTCCGGCCAGCGTATCGCCAGCGAAGGCCGAGACGAGGCCCCCTTCGGGCGCGTCATCCAGCGCGGTACCGCTGTCCGCTTCGGCTACGATTTCGGCTTCGGCAGGGTCATCGCTTTTCGCAAAGGCGCCGAAGAGCGACCCCAGCAGCCCGCCTTCACCGATCACCGGGTCGAGCACCGAGCCCAGAAGCCCGCCGCCCCCGAACAGCCCGCCCAGCAGACCGTCGTCGCCCAATACCGCGTCGACAACGCCGCCCTCGCCGGTGACCGTGTCGAGCACCGTGTCCACAAGACCGTCGTCGCCGAACAGCCCGCCCAGCAGACCATCGTCGCCCAGCACCGCATCGACAACGCCGCCCTCGCCGGTCACCGTGTCGAGCACCGTGTCCACAAGACCGTCGTCACCGAACAGCCCGCCCAGCAGACCGTCGTCGCCCAGCACCGCGTCCACAACGCCGCCCTCGCCGGTGACCGTGTCGAGCACCGTGTCCACAAGACCGTCGTCGCCGACAACGCCGCCCAGCAGACCGTCGTCCCCGGTCACCGTGTCGACAACCGAACCCACAAGGCCGTCGTCGCCGGTAATGCCACCCAGCAGGCCGTCGTCGCCCAGCACAGCGTCGATCGGCG
Source organism: Ponticoccus sp. (in: a-proteobacteria) (assembly GCF_048381735.1). Classification (NCBI taxonomy): domain Bacteria; kingdom Pseudomonadati; phylum Pseudomonadota; class Alphaproteobacteria; order Rhodobacterales; family Roseobacteraceae; genus Ponticoccus; species Ponticoccus sp. (in: a-proteobacteria). The sequence goes on along the minus strand of NZ_JBLXGL010000006.1, from coordinate 201,698 downwards.
TTTCGGGCACGGCGCCCAAGGGCGCGTCGTCATCCGCGACGGGATCCGCCGAGCCACCGCCCCCCAGCACGCCGCCGAGCAGCCCGCCCAGAAGCCCGCCCTCACCGGTCACCGTATCGAGGACCGAACCCACAAGGCCGTCTTCTCCGACAATGCCACCCAGCAGGCCGTCGTCGCCCAGCACCGCATCGACAACGCCGCCCTCGCCGGTGACCGTGTCGAGCACCGTGTCCACAAGTCCGTCGTCGCCGACAACGCCGCCCAGCAGACCGTCGTCGCCCAGCACAGCGTCGACAACGCCGCCCTCGCCGGTGACCGTATCGAGCACCGTGTCCACGAGGCCATCTTCGCCGACGATGCCACCCAGCAGACCGTCGTCGCCCAGCACAGCGTCAACAACGCCACCCTCGCCGGTCACCGTGTCGAGGACCGAGTCCACGAGACCGTCTTCCCCGACGATGCCGTCCAGAAGACCGTCTTCGCCGATCACCGTGTCCAAAACCGAGTCCACGAGGCCGTCGTCGCCAACGATGCCATCCAGAAGACCGTCTTCGCCGACCACCGTGTCCAGGACCGAGTCCACGAGGCCGTCTTCCCCGACGATGCTGTCCAGCAGGCCGTCTTCGCCGATCACCGTGTCCAGAACCGAGTCCACGAGGCCGTCGTCGCCGACGATGCCATCCAGAAGACCGTCTTCCCCGACCACCGTGTCCAGGACCGAGTCCACGAGGCCGTCGTCGCCGACGATGCCGTCCAGCAGACCGTCTTCCCCGACAACCGTGTCCAGGACCGAGTCCACAAGCCCGTCTTCGCCGACAATGCCATCCAGAAGACCGTCTTCGCCGACCACCGTGTCCAGGACCGAGTCCACGAGCCCGTCTTCGCCGACGATGCCATCCAGAAGACCGTCTTCGCCGACCACCGTGTCCAGGACCGAGTCCACAAGCCCGTCTTCGCCAACGATGCCGTCCAGAAGACCGTCTTCGCCGACAACCGTGTCCAAAACCGAGTCCACGAGCCCGTCGTCGCCGACGATGCCATCCAGCAGACCGTCTTCGCCGACCACCGTGTCCAGGACCGAGTCCACGAGCCCGTCTTCGCCGACGATGCCGTCCAGCAGGCCGCCCCCGTCAGTATCCGCATCGGCGGGCTCATCCCCTCCGGATGCGTTGGCCGGCTTATCGGTCGAAGGCGCGGGCCCGTCCTCGGGCAGCGGAGACGGAGCAATGGCGGGTTGATCGCTGTCGGATTCCGCCGGTTCCAATGGCTTGACGATGCCGACCTCGGGTCGCGCCTCGACAACCGCTTTCGGGGCGGTGGATGTGGGAGCCGCGTCAATCGCATCGGCAGTCGCGGCCCTTGCCACCTCTACCGTCGTCGGCTCATCCTCGCTGTCGGGATCCGCAAAGGGGAACGGCCCTGCGCCGACATCGATCTCTACCGCCGCCTGCGACTCGGGGCCTGCCAGATCTTCCGCCCCCGGCACCTCGACCGGCGGCGCCGCGTTCAATCCGGTCTCGTCCGTGGGCCCGGTCTCAGCGGACTCCATCGGCGCCCTGCTTGTATCGGGTGCCCGCTTTCCGCCGGCGTCGCCGGACATCCGGCCCGGCGCCTCCTTGGGCGGCAGAGCGGCCTGAAGCGATGTCTGGCCCTCTGCCGTGGCGTTCTGGGTCGCAAGCCCCATGCCGATGACGCCAGAGATCGCGGCAATACCGGCCTGACCAAAGTCAGCCCGCGCGGATACCGTCGCATCGCGCTCGCGCGCGACGTAGACGTGCTCCTGCGGCCCCTCGACCGTCAGCGGCCTGCTGCCCGAACCACTCTTTCCCCTGCGAGCCCCCAATCGGGTGTTCCTTTCACTCAGGTCATTCGCCGCGTCACGGCCAAGCCGGCTCGATTCCCGATGGGAGATCGAACATTCTTTCGTTTGTATAGCTTTCGGCTACCCGCCTGTCCACATTCTTTGGTATGTAAGCACCCCGTGCGAGCTTCGGGGCTTTTACACTTCACAGCCAAAAGACGGCAACGCCCGGCAATCAAAGGTTGAATCGCCCCACCGCCCTGAACGCGCGGGTCCCGCTCCGCGCCCCCGCCGGTCGGTCCGCCGAAACGGGGCGCGGCATCGCCATCGCCCCCGACCCGCCCCGGGACCACCCCGGACCCGGCCCAGCCCGGGCCGTTCACCCCAAGCAGGCCGGTCGGCGGAAACACCTCTTCACGCGCCGCTTGAGACATCGAGACGAAACACCGGCCGGTCGCCCGGAAAGCCACCGCCGCGCAGCCTTTGAGCGCTGCGACGGGCTGCCCGTCGGATGTGGCTTCGGATCCGTCAGCCGAAAGCGGCGACACGCACGCCTTGGTCGCGGCCCTGCCGGGGTCGACAAGCGCCATGGACGCAGGACACCCGCCCCGAGCCGGACGCGTCTTCAGCGTCGCTTTCCCTGTGATGCTGGCACCATGCAATTGACTGACAGTCCTGGCCAAATCCGATCTGACCAAGGCGCACCTGCGTCATGGTGCGGGCCTGCTCATGACGCCCGGGTACCACGCCGGACCCCCAAGAGGAATCCCCCACGGCACCTGTGCCACACTGCCGGAGGACGGACCGGCCCCGCAGAGACCCTGAACATGCCGCCCGGCAGTTTCCCGCGTGGACAGGCAACAGGCGGGCGGGAAGGCCCACAGGTCTTGGGACCGAACAATCAAGCCAGGGAATTGCCCGCAATTCTGGCGGAGGCTCAGTCCGCCCGACCACACCTGCACACAACAGCAGACTTCAGAAAAAACATTAATTATCGAATATTTACGTTATGATCTCGATCTTTTTACTTGCAGACACCCTCAAACCTCCACTTACAATCGCCTATCGTTAGGTGGGATCGTGCCTAAGATTGCTAAAGAGATGAGCGCGCTGGAAGTGAAGCGACTGACGGGCGTGGGCAAGCACGCTGTCGGCGGCGTCACAGGGCTCTGTTTGAACATCAATCGCAATGCTGCCAAGTCGTGGATCCTCCGTACGACGATAGATGGCAAGCGCAAAGAGATCGGGATGGGTTCCTATCCTACCGTGCCCCTCTCGACCGCGCGGGATGAAGCCCGTCGACTTCTCGCTGACGTGCGCTCTGGCTCCGATCCCGTGGTAGAGCGAAAGCGTTCGCGCCAACAGGCAACGAAGAACGCCGTCACTTTCGCAATCGCATTCGAAACTTTCTTCGCTGACAAACGCGAGGCCGAGTTCAGCAACGACAAGCACGCCAAGCAGTGGCGTTCTACACTCGAAGCCTATGCCTATCCGGTCATTGGCGACAAGCCTGTGTCGCAGATCATGTTGGATGATATACTGAAGGTCCTGAAACCGATTTGGCAGACCAAGACAGAGACAGCCGCCAGGCTGCGTGGTCGTATGGAGAACGTTCTGGCTTGGGCGACGGTTTCAGGCCTGCGAGAAGGCGAGAACCCCGCGCGCTGGCGAGGAAACCTTGATCAAGTTCTACCTTCTCCGAACAAGGTCAAGAAGCAGGCCCATCGTCCCGCCCTTCAGCTAGACGACGTAGCGCGGTGGTTCGCGTTGCTTCAGGCTCGTGAAGGTATCGCGGCTCTGGCAATGCAATTTCTTTTCTTGAACGCTGCACGCTCTCAAGAGATCCGCATGGCGACCTGGGCCGAGATCGACCAAACCACCTGCATCTGGACCGTACCTGCCGAGCACATGAAGATGAAGCGCACGCACCGCGTCCCGCTGTCTGACGCTGCGATGGCTGTGCTTGCGGCAGCGCCTCGACTCGCGGGAGCGGACCTTATCTTTCCTGGAATGAACAACCGTCCAATGTCGGACATGACCCTGTCCGCGGTCATGCGCAGGATCAACGAGTCCGAAAGCGCGGCTGGCAGGACAGCTTTCGTCGACTCCGTCAGTGGACGGCCCTTAGTGCCGCATGGATTGAGGTCCACGTTTCGCGATTGGGCCGCTGAGCGCACCGAGTACCCATCGGACATGGCCGAACTAGCGCTTGCCCATGATGTCGGTACTGCAGTCGAACAGGCGTATCGTCGAAGTGACATGGTCGAACGGCGTCGGCAGATGATGCGCGATTGGGCGCAATTTGTGCTGCAGTGAGCCTCTCGCCCCTACCCCTGATCAGTGCACAAGCAATGGAACGAGTGCGGCGCCTGCAAAAGCGACACGGTAACGAACGACAGTCGCCCAAGCGAAGCCGCGGTGTGCTCCAGGCAGAACTCTGCATGACACGTCAAGGGCGTCGCGAGCAGAGTATCATCAACTCCGAGGGCGAATGCAGATACCGGCCGCCATCGGATCTATCTTACCGAGAGAAATCCGCTTTAGCGCCCAAAGAGTTTCCCGCTTGCGAGGCGACCTGCTTGCCAGATGCCGGACGCACCTCGCGAAAGTTCCTGCGATACCGAACTGCCCGCTTGGGTCCCCGTCATGCGCCGGCGGTTGCGCTGCGTGGCCAAGGCGTCTGATGCGCCGTTCAAGATCGCGGCTCTCAACTGGTCATGGTTCCAGACGCTTCCTTCGGACACCAGCGGGATCGCCTCCCGACAGGATAGATCAGCGCAGATGGCGCTGCTGGCGGCGGCGACGGTCGTCTGCGCCTCGTTCGTCAGGTGATGTTCGGGAAAAGGCCAGTCCGGCAACAATTGGTCCACCGCGTTCGCGGCGATGGTCATGGGCGGCACCCGCCGCAACGGGCGGGCAGCGAAGGCCGTCTCGATCATTCGGAGCAACTCGACATCCGGTGCGCGTGCGGGGCGGTCAGCGCGGACAATCCAGAGGATGTGGTCGCATTCGAGAACCTGTGCGAGCAATGCTTGAGCCACTTGGTCACTGCCGTCGATTCCCTGGCTGTCGATCACCGAATATGCCAGTCCGTCAATGTCGAACACATGTCGGGTCAGACCCGGTGTGGTCGGTGCCATGTCGGTCTCGGCGATCGTGCTTTCAGCGAGCTGGTTGATTACCGTGGATTTTCCCGCCGACACTTGGCCGATGACAAGCAAACGGATTGGCTCGTCCGGCTGGGCGAGGATGCGCTTGTCGAGAACGGCCGAGCCAAGCTCGATCTTGAGCAATTCCTCGTCCGTGAAACGCATGTGACCGGAGTGCAAATCCACCGCGGCGCGCGCGACTTCTTCCAGAATGACCTGCTGAACGATGACAACGCTGAAATTCCTAATCTCGCCGCCATCGGCCCCACTGGTCACGATCCCTTGGATCTCCTGTATGATGGCGGCAGGCGGGTTGGTGACCAGACGCTTCGCACGCCAAGCCCATCCGGCTGCAGTGGCGCCGCGTTGGGCCCATGCCTTATTCTGCCACATCCAGAGGAGAGTCTTGAGGCTGATGCGGTCGGAGAACGGAACCATGTCATGCAGGTTTCGCCGCATGCGGATCATCACGCGATCCGCCAACAACAGCGCTTCGGGGATCGAGAAGTCCAAGGCCCCCTTTTCGCCAGCTGACAGGTGCTTGGCGGCCTCCTCGACCAGATCAAAGGCAACTTGGCGAAGGTTCGACCATGGAACCGGTTCCCGAGCGATGCCCGCGCACAGGCTCTTAAATGCCGCCAGCTCCCGCTCGGTCCAGTCCGGATTCGGAGCGACGATTGGCTCATGATCGGCATCGCCGGGCGCAGTACTCCATCGCCTCCACAATCGGCGGAGCAGCATAAGTGCCAGCCTAAGGAGAAGAGTCAGGCCAAGCGTGATTCCGACGAAAGGCAAAAGCCAGTCATGCTCTGCCAGCCAAAGCACACCGAGTACGACCAGCGCTAGCCACGGCAGGGCGTAGATCACAACTGCGAGAACGGCAGGGCTGCGCGTAATGCGTTTGAGTACGACATTAGCCTTTGGCATGGGCGGCATCCTTCACCTCGGCCTGCGAGAAGGCGGCACGGTAGCGATCCCGAAGCGCCTGCCCATCGACCTTGCGGCCCGCTTTGGTATGATACATCCAGTAGGCGGCCGCGCGGCCCACGGCATAGGTCGAGGCAAAGCCGTATCCTGCGGTCAGCACCGGAACGGCCGTCTGGCCTACGACCGGGATGGCTCCGGCGAGGCTACGGCCCAGAACGCCGACCAGTGCGCCTCCGACAACGCCCGTCCCAAGCGTAGAGACGAAAGCAATCAGACGGTCACGATCCCAGGGCAGGCCATAACTGTTTGCCAGCGCAGTGACCAAGGCGAGTTGCAGGGCTGGGGCTGTCGCCGCCCCTACAAGGGGCACGGCACCAGAGGCGGTCGCCATACCCGCATAGCGCAGAATGGTGCCTCGATTGGCCAGAAAGGCCGCCTCCTCCGCGTCGCTCGCCCTGTTCCGGTCCATCAGCATCGCGACGGAAGGCAGGGTCGTGGACAGAGCTTCTTTCAGCCCCTCCAGATCGGCTTTCGAGGGTATCGACAGGTCCAGTTCGAGCCACGGCAGGTCCCGCTTCGCCGACTTCTCGAGGAGCGACTGGTTTGCCGTCTTGATCCTTCTGCGTTCGGCCGGGTCGGCAACCTTGTCTGCCGCGGTGTGCAGGACGACGACGTTCAGGTCGGGCCTCTTTCGGATCACTTTCGCAAGCGCGTCCGCGACAGTGCCCTGGACCGGATCGTCGAGGCGCGACACCACGAGTATCATCTGCGAAGCGTCCCCGTTCGCTGCAAGATCTTGCTCTGGACGATAGCCTGCTTCGCCTAGCCCGCGCGTATCCAGGAAGCGCAGGACGGGATCCTCCGCCGGGAAGTCGTAGGTATCCGCCGTCCGGGTGCAGGAGACAAAGCCATTTCCGATCTCGGCCGCGCTTTTTCCGGTCATTGCCTGTACCAGCGAAGACTTGCCGGCACCTGTCTTTCCCAGCAGCCACAGAACCGGGACGGAATGGTCGAGCGGGGAAGGACTTTGCGAATGCGCCTTGCCGTGTCCCATCAGCGCCGACGCTCCGCTGGAGACAGTGGACCATAGATATGAAGGCGCGGCAGTGACGCTGCCCAGCGCCGAACGGGCGGTTTTGGACCATCCGCCCGTTGCCCTTTGAAGAATCTGGTCTGTCCGCGTGATGGCAGCGAGTTCCGCATCATGAAGGACGCCATCCGCCGATGCGATCTCGGTCAGAAAGGCCAGAAGCTCTGCCTTGAGTGCTTCGAGGCTACAGTCGGGGTTGTCCCGATTATAGGCGGCCAGCGCCTCGGCAATCTCGTCGATGTTGCGGCCTTCGGCGCTGCGCTCGATGACGGGCAAAGCGGCGGCGATGTAGGCCGGATCAAGGCCCCACTCCGCAATGAAGTAGTCGGTGATCGCCGCCCGCTCGGAGTCATCGACCGCTTCTGCCTCCAAGGCCACACGTACGGCCAATGATCCCATCATGTCGAACAGAGCCGCCCCGAGCACGTCGATGGGCGTGTTGATGAAGGTCGGCACCTTCTGGACGCGCGAGCCTTCGTAGTTGCGGAATAGGCTTAGAACCCCGTAGCACGCGGCACCGCTTGCAACGGCTGCCCCGACCACCCAGCCAACAGGTGTCACCGCCGCACCGATGCCAAGAGCGGCGAGCCATCCACCGCCGAAGAACGTTCCCGCCACGGCGGACGAGCTCGCCGCCAGCCCTCCGGCCGTTGCAGCGGTGCCAACCTGCCAGAGGCTGCCAACCATGCGCGCGGCCTGCAGCGACGCAAAGGCATCCTCTCCGATCGCAAGCTTTGCCTTGAACTTCAGCGGTTCGGCGACCACCCGCGTGACGCCCTCGAAATGACTGGCCTGATCGTGGACAACGGTTGCCAAGGTTTACGCTTTCACGGCGGCGAGTTGCGCCTGAAGCGCCTCAACCCTCGTCGACCAAGCTGAGGACCGGAGGTCCGACAAGGCGCCCATCGTCACACCCGTCGCCAGCATGATCGGACCGGCAAACGCAGCAAGCAGCGGTCCGACCAAAGGCAGGGTCCCGACAATCAGGGTGACGATGAAGGCGACTACCACGCCGAACAGGGTGCCTGGGAATGTCGTCACGATGTCCAGCGCGACAGACAGAATCTTGCGCCCGATGGCGACAACCGTCGAACCGACGGTCCATGTCACCTTTGCCAAGTCTCTGAGGACCGCTTTGAAATCGGCCGATGCATCAAGTTGATCTATGTGGGCCGTCAGCTTCCGAAGGGGAAGAGACAGGTTCAGTTCCTTCACGATACCTGCATTTCCCGGATTAAGCGGATGTGTTGGCGACATGAATAGATCCTTCCCTGTGCGTCGTATGGTCTAATAGGTGGCAGCATCAGCCGCCAAGAAGAATGTCCTGCCTCTGAATAAAACAGTTTTTTGTTGCCAGGATAGCGCTTTGCCGCGCGCAGAGATTGCCAATCGTTGGGTGTGACTTCTCGATCTTGGTCCAGCGCATGAAACGGGTCCCGTGGGGTCCGACTTATGTCCGGTCTGTGTCACCCCGCCTTGCATGAAGCTGAAAAATCCCCCTGGCGGGAGCAGACACTCACAAAAACGCATATGCTGCCGGACGCATCGGAGGTATTGTCGATTTCCGCAAAGCCCATCGAATGCTGCCGTGCGGGGCAAAACTTCCCTTCTCTGACTTCCAAGGGAATCTGGCAGCAAGGCCCAAGCCTCGCTGGGAGACAAGGCAATCGCGGCTTGGTCATGATGCCAACGTCATGCCAGACAAAACTGCGCCGCAATTCACACGTGCGTCGGTCGCGCAAAAGATGAAACACTCGCTTGCACGTTCTGAATGAGATCCTGGCAAACATCGTCTCGCCGTTGCTTGCAGCTTTTTAAATCACTTTCGCGGTTTTTTGGACAGAGGTGGTCCAAAAGGGAAAAGTACCCTTATTTCATTGGCCCTGACCCTTCCTTCTGGTCCCGGATGTAAGGGTTTGCGGGCGTAAGGTAAGGGTCCGATGCTTCCGAGGTAAGGGTGCATGTAAGGGTCGAGGGAAGGGTCACGTAAGGGTTTCAGCACCTGAGGTAAGGGTTCGTACCGCCTCGGCGGCGCCGGGCCTGAATTGGTTCAAGAGAGATGACGGGTGTGCTGCTCAAGTGGACGGCAGACATTCTCGGGCGTGGAACTGAATGAGAGCTTAGATTGCAAAGAAAGTACCCGACCGATTGGGGGCGCCTGCCTAAGGTCGGGGTTCCGAGGTAAGACACGTGCATAACGACGCCGCTATGCGCATGTTTTATTCGGAGGAGCCATGCTGGGCGGGGAACGGCGCACCGCCTACGCAGGCAATGACGCCACCGGCGGGTGATCCCCGCGTGGGCGGGGAACAGGCTTCTTTGTTTCCCTGCTGGACCCAGTTTTCCGGGTGATCCCCGCGTGGGCGGGGAACAGCCGATCAGCGGCACGTCATGCACCAGCCGGATCGGGTGATCCCCGCGTGGGCGGGGAACAGGCGCTGAACGCTCCAGGTTCACGCCACGCCATCGGGTGATCCCCGCGTGGGCGGGGAACAGGCGCCGGTACTGAAACGAGGGCGCGCATGAACCGGGTGATCCCCGCGTGGGCGGGGAACAGCCCTTCCCACCACGGGTCATCTCGCCCCATGTCGGGTGATCCCCGCGTGGGCGGGGAACAGGAACGGAATAGCTGCGCGCCGAACACCGACAGCGGGTGATCCCCGCGTGGGCGGGGAACAGATTCGGGACGTGGCTGTAACCGGCGGCTGCGGCGGGTGATCCCCGCGTGGGCGGGGAACAGTCCACCGCAACATCCGCCCGGATCATCTCGCCCGGGTGATCCCCGCGTGGGCGGGGAACAGTCCACCGCAACATCCGCCCGGATCATCTCGCCCGGGTGATCCCCGCGTGGGCGGGGAACAGTCTTGCTGGAAGTAACTGATTCCACTTCGTAATCTGAATGTCAAAAAGCGTACCAGCCTTTGGGCCGGTGATTTGCAATGCTAGCGGCCCTGTGGGAGAAACCGGATGAGTTGCAACCCCTCGAAGTCCTCTGGCATCCTGCGGTTCCGGCCGGTGGTGAGAAAGTCGAAGCCCTGATCGTTCGGGGTATGCCAGACCATAACCGCATCACCCTCTTCAGTGCCACCCAAGACCTGATCCCAGATCATCTCGCGGGTTCGCGCGGAGTAGTCTCCGACATAGACCCCGGCCCGGATTTCCAGAAGCCAGGCCGCCAGCCGCCCGCGCAGACGTGGCGGTGCTCGACTAACCACGATGACCATCATCGCCATGGCCGATCTCCTCTTCAAAGGCAGGCCCCACGGCATCTGCGGGCGGGTCCGGACGGCGCAGCTCTCCCGCCATAAGGACCTCTTCAATTTGCGGTATGATCTTTGCCAGCAGTCCGCTCTTGCGAAAGGCATCGCGGCAAGCAAGGCGAACGGCGCGGTCCGGCGCCATATCGAGTTTGCCCAGAGCAGCTTGCCCGGCTATCCGGAACGCCTCTGGCACGACGGTGTCGAGCTTCCACAGGTCGGCAATGTCATAGACGAAGCTCAGGGGTTTGCCCGTGTGCAAAAAACCGATGGCGGGCGCATAGCCAGCGGCCAGAACAGCGGCTTCGGTCAGCCCGTGCAGACAGGCGGTGGCCGCGGAAAGGCATCGGTTGGGGGTGTCGCCCGCCTCCCAGTCCTTTGGGTCGTACTTTCGACGTTTCCATGCCACCCCATATTTCTGTGCCAGGAGGGCATAGGTCTCGCGGACACGCACGCCTTCGATACCACGCAACTGGTCGATAGAACGGCGCTCGGGGGCTGGCTGGCCAAAGCGGATCTCGAACATGCGGCGCACGATTTTCAGCCGCGCATTGTCATCCAGCGCCAGCCGAGCTTGCCAAAGCAATTTGTCTGAGCGCGCGCCTCCGGGCTGGCCAGCAGAGTAGAGGCGCACACCACCTTCGCCAACCCATGTGATCAAGGTGCCGGTGCGCGCGGCGAGGGCGATTGCCGCGTGGCTGATGCGCGCGCCCGGTTCCAGCATAAGACCGGCGAGGCCTCCCACCGGGATCTGGGTGACCGTGCCATCGGCATTGACCGCGCAAAACGCACCGTCGCGCACGTCAAGCTGCGCGCGTTCGACGAAGACGAGCTGCGCCCGGTCCTTGAGCGGGATCGGACGCGGTGGAGGCAGGCCCGGTATGGATGACATATTAGGCGCGCCGGATCAGCATGAGGCCGCAACCAAAGCTCTTTGCGCGACCAAAGCCTTGCTGCAGTTTTTGTGTAAAGGCGTCGGGCTCGGCGATCGTCAGCTGCCCCGTCAGGTCGAGAATGCCGAACCGCGGCGCGCCTTGGCGCTTGCCACGATAGCCTGGCAGCGTGAAGGCCGTGTATTCCTGAACCCGCACCTCGTCCGGCGTGAACCCGGCGCGCGCGCCTTGCGCCTGCATCCAGTCCAGCGCCGCCTGATTGGCTATGTCCATGCGACGGGCGTTGCGCTGTTCTTTCGGTATGTCATGCAGCAGGTGCATGACGACATCAACGCGTCTGCGTTTATCTCCACGCAGATCGCGCGTGGCGTTGACCCGCAACAGGAAGGATAAGCGGTCCCCGGCTCGAAGATCCGGGGCATGTTCGCGGATCTCAGCAGGTTCGAAAAACGGGCTGTCCTGTGGCGGACGCGCGGACTGAACCAGAAAGTTCCCATGGCCGCCGTCTCGCCACAGGAAATCGCGGGTTGCCTCCGGATCGCCCGCAAAGGCGGACCAGATTAAGCGGTGATGAGCATCCAGTTTGTCGCCTGCCGTTTCGGGGTCGAGCAGGGCATTCAGAGCCGCGATCTGCGGGGAACGCGACAGTCGCAACCATGACAGGTACATCATGATGTCACCTCAGAGGTCTGAATATCCGGATGGGCAATGGCGTAGCGTCGCGACCCGAAGTGCCAAAGCGGACGATTGAGCGCGCGATCATGGCGCGTCTCGATGCGCGCAGGAGCGCCAAGTTCGGTGCCTTCATCAGCGGCGATCTTTGACATCGAGCGCGGGCCGATCCACGGGGGCAGGCGTAGATGCGCCAAGGCGTGCGATGGGGTCTTGGCCCCGACCTGTTGTGGATCGAACGGCGCTGAAAGCGGGCAGGCCTTACGACCCAGGAACGTTTGAAAAACCGGGCGCCGAAGCGCGGCTTCCAGTTGTGACAGGTCACCGTTCCAGAGTGCCACACCGAACACGCAATCAGTGCGGTAGTCACGACTTGTCAGTGTCGTGTTGACCTTGCGTCCGGCGTCCCGCAATGCCTGAGGGCGGGACTGCGGTTGTTTGATGGCCGCAGAGGGCACTGTCTGCACCGTATGGTAGTCTCGCAGCGGCGTGGTGAGAGCGAAGCTGGCAACCGCGACCCCCAATCCATCGAGATCCTCGAAAGACTCGTTGCGCCGCCGCCCCAAGGCTGCCCCCAGCGTGCCAATCACTGCAGATCGGCCCGGGAGGTCGAGGCTACCGCGCCGGTCATGACCGCCGAACTCGCCCATTGCACCGATCGTGGCAATCAACTGAAAAACCAGGAAATCAGGCATGGGTTGGCTGGGTCACTGCATCCGCCGCAAAAGCGGCGATCGCTTCCAGAGTCCCGGTGCCCCGCGCGACGTCCATCACCAAAACATCATCGAAATTGGAGCCGTAAGCCCGGTCAATCTTGTCCGCCATTTCCGTCAACGCATCGATGCTCGCGCGTTCATCGGCTACCACCGCACTGTGAAAGGCACCCGACAGGTCGCGCGGTTGTTGGGCCCCACGTTCGACCCGAATGAACCCGGCGCGCGGATGGTGGGCGTGGCTGTTTTGCTTTCCCTTCGGCGTGGCCGTGGACAGAGCCCGCGCCAGAGAGGCAATACCTCGGGCCGCCAAAACGCGATCGCCGCACAGGTTCTCAATCAAGAGATCCACGTTCACGCAGGCGTAAATGTAATAGACGCCGGAGCCAAAGCCGTGTTCGCCGATATGACCGGCGCCGGCATCCTCTTCGCGCGTCTTCAGATCGTCCACTGCTGAAAACCAATCGTCCTGCACCTGCGCGCGGTGGGTAGTAAAGGCGTGGGCGACCTGCACTGCCGCATCCCGGTTGTATTCTGGGCTGTCCGCCAGCATACGGCCGAACATCGCGATATCGACCGCGCCATCTGCACGACGCAGCACGGCTTTGCGCAGGTCTTTCTCCTTTGGCAGCGCTTCTCCCGCGACGGCTCGGGCCGCTAGATTACGCGCAAGGGCCCACTCCTCGGGTGAGATGAAGGCCAGCGTGGTCGCATTGGTCGATGCCTTCTCAAGTTTTGAAAAAGCCGTGCCGATATCGGTTGCAATCTGGTCTGCCTGCTCGTCGCCCACACCTTGCGCGATCAACTCGGCCTTCAGTTCGGTCGCCAACCTGCGCGTCCGCGTGCCGGTGTGGCCAGCCAGGTCCTGGGCGAAAAAACTGCTTTCTCGCACCGCTCGTTTGAGCGATTGCGAGGAAATCCGCAGGCGTGGCGCGCCGCCGATCAACGCCTGCTTCGGGCGGCCTTGATCGTCGCGGTTGGGATTGGACAACGGGTACGTGGTCAAAAGATGAAACTGAACGAAGGTCGTCATAGAGCGATATCCTTGGAATGGTTGGCCTCGGTGGGGGCCTCGGCGCCGTAGTAGTCAAAGCACCAGCGTGTGCGCATCTTGTCGTTCCAGAACAGCAGCGACTCGCCCAGATGAGCAACATTGGCTGCGTGACCGACCATTGGCAGCGCCCGGCGGATGGCTGTTTCCAGATCATCTTCGCCGGACTGGATCAGCCGCTCGAACCGGAGGGGGGACAAGGCTTTCGGATCACCTACCCCAAGGCGCTTCGGCAGGTTCGCCGGCACATGCTCGCGGATATTTGCAAGGCTGCGTGCCAAACGTGCGATACGCGGCCCGTCGCGCAACCCAAGCCGCCCGGCCAGAGCATGTACTGGCAGCTGGCACAGGACACTGACGTCGTCGCCCCGGCTCAGCCGGGCCGAGAGGCCCTTTTGTGAACCGGTTGCCCGTGCTCCCAGTTCTGATGACCACCACGCCAGAATGACCTGGCCGGGGCGGAGTTGGGCTTCGCTCATACCTCGACCTCCTGCTTGGTAGATTTTCGGGACACGGGTGGTTGCAGGCCCGCTGCCGTCCACAGTTTCTGTCCCGCCTTGCTGCGCCCCAGTACCAAAGCCTGCAAGTGCCGATGGGCCGCGACGATGGCACCTGCTTTCTTGATAGAATTGTCCACCATCCCGGGCAAAGCGTGTGCCTGGAATTGCCTAAGCGCCTGTGCGCCAATCGCGCGGACGAAGCGGTGCGATATTGCTGCTGCGTCGTGCCCCTCTATGGCAAGCCCCGACAGCGCGGCTGAAAAATCGCCCTCGGTCGCGGACCAGAGCTGGTCCAGTTCGGCCTCCCGCGCGCTGCCTTCTGCCAGCAAGATCTGCAGATGTTGCCGCAGGCCGCTGGCGACCAGGCTGGCGGCTTCGATCAGTTGTGCGGCACGGGTCTGCGCATCCGTGTCCAGCGGCAAGAGCGGCAGTTCGGCCCAAAGAAAATCCTTTGGCTTCATGTTGTCCATGGCCCAGCCAGCAGCGATCATCCTGTGGGCCTGATTTTCGAAGCGGTTGAAGCAGTTGCGAATGCACGCGGCACGCAGCCGCAGCCCCCCTTCTTCCTGAGAGGGGTCAGACAGGATGATCCCCGCCCAGTTGCGATAGGGCAAGCGCCCACCCGAAGGGTGCCGGGGCAGCAGCTCCGCGCCGGCCTTTATCCGATAATATGGTGTCGTGGGATGCGTCCAAAGGGCGTAATTCGTGCCGTACGGACGCTGGATCACCCCTTCTACGACATCGTCACCGACAAGATGGAGACGCCGTGGCATTCCGAAGAACGCCTCGACCGAGTGAGCATGTTCAGGGTGAACCGCCTGGGCTGTTTCAGAGGTTCGAGTCGGACGCATCCACGGCAGATCGTGAACGCTGGCGGCAGAGCCATAGGGCACATTTGCCCAGACCAGATCCCAAAGTCCGGTGCCCGGGTCGATCAGCGTCACCAGAGGGCCGCCACCACGCATCGAGGTTCGATTGCCTGCTCCGCCTGCCGGCGCGAATTGCTGAAACGCATAGAGCGCCATTGCTGCCAGCGGCAGTTCCAGCACGTCATAGCGGTTGCGGTGAACCATCACGTCCGCGTTGTTCTTGATCGTATTTCCACCAGATGAATCGATGAACAGCATGTCCGGCGGGTTCGGCGCGCCCGGAAGCGGCTCAATATCCTGCAAAAAGCGCGGTCCGTCGCCCATCAACTCGAAGGCTGACGCGAAGGCGCTCAGTCGATCTTTCAGTGCGGCTTGGCCCGGTCGATTGCGCGCCCAGTCTCGCAAATCGGATGGCGGCGCGACCATAAAGACCATTCCAATCAGAAACTCGTAGCAGGCGAGATTCAAATCTGCACGGGGCCAATCTGGAGCGGAAATCTGTGGATCGGCCACTTCGTGAGGGGCAATCAAAGCACGGGTTCCGTCTATACGACGAACCGGGATCCAACGGTCCAAAATCAAATTCAAAGACACAGCAGTCACGCAAGATCAGCAATTTACGTCGACGGTATTTACAAACGCATGGTGGGTCAATCCATGCTTCTACACCTTGGAGGAAATATTGAATCAGGAGAATATCAGCCCGACACCAACAGCATAAGATAACCCCTCGCAAATCGACCCATCCTCCTCAACCGGGCAAATCGTCATTTGCGCCCGCATCCAGTCAGGCCATTCGGCTTTGATCTGTGTGATCTCGGGGCTGTCTTGATTTGGCAGGGATAGACAGTCGAGCTTTCTCGACGAAGTCGACACTTCGCTGAGCTGTCGCGCGGTCGAGGTCCACGCTTCACCATTCCAAGGGCTCAAACCAGCGTCAGCCCGGCGGGCCAACACCAAGGTTCTTTGGGGCAAGCCAAGGCGGGTCGGAAAATCAGCGTCTTCGGCAAACCCTTTGATGTCACGATAGGCGACGTTGAGGTCGATAAGGTTTTGCCTCGCCAAAGATGTCGCAGAAAATCCTTCGGCTTCGCGCTCAAGTTCTGCCTGTTGCACCTCAGGCGGTAGCACGCCACCGGTCAAGCCATCCTCGATCAGCGCGCGTAAACCCTTGGGCGCATCGATCCGACCGGCATCAAAGATCGCCCGGGCAGAGCGCCACTGCATATCCACGGGGTAGGTGAAAGCCCCCCTGTCCAACACATTCCGCAACCAATGCGCATCCTGAACCGCGTCCGGGTCGGGTGATACCACATGTAGGATAGGCTCCGGCACCGGGCGGTGGGGCCTGGGACGCCGATCCATGTGCCTCCAGAGACGACCGGCGCGTTGAACCAGCGCAGCAATCGGGGCCAGATCCGACACCATCACGTCAAAATCCAGATCGAGCGAGCTTTCCACCACCTGCGTCGCCACCAGCACCCGTCCAGTCCTTTCTTTGCGAGCCTTTCCATACGTCGCGAGCGCGGCCGCTTCGTGCCTCAGGCGGTCGCACAGGGCAAAACGAGCGTGCAACAAGTCAGCTTCGATACCGTGCTCGCGCAACGCATCGACCGCGGCTACCGCATCATCAACGGCATTGCGGACCCAGAGGCAGACAGCTCCGCATTGTACGGCTTGCCGCAGGACGCTTATGGCGTCGGATGCCGTCGGCAGTCGGGCAATCGCTACTGGCCCCCGCGGGCTGCCCGTCTTTTGGCCACTGACATGACTATGACCGGCAATGATCAGTGCAGGGTAAGCCTTGCTAGTCGGGGCTGTGGTTCCGAAGGCCGCGCATAGGCGCTCTCGCTGGGCTACCGGCAGCGTGGCGGTCATCAGAATGGCAGATCCGCCCATACGCCGGTGCAGTGCCAACAGGTGGCACATTTCCTCCAACATGTATGGATCGCCCATCTCGTGCACTTCATCCACGATCAGGATTTTTTGAGCCAACGCGAAATGCCTTAACATCGCATGCCGCACTGGCAGGGCAGAGAGCAACGCTTGGTCAATGGTCCCTACCCCGACATTGGCCAGCAAGGCGCGCCTGCGATCATCGGCCAGCCACGTTGTGCAGGACGGCATCCGCGGATCGCGTTCGAACCGCGTCACCTCACGGAACTTTTCGGACAGCGCCGCGCGCCCATGCGCAAGCGCTAGGCTGGGGGGCGTGAGGTATAAGCGCCCGACCATATCCGCAGCACGAGCGAACATGGCATTCGCTGTCGCCATGGTTGGCAGCGCAAAGAAAAGTCCGCGCCCCTTGCCCGCCAATAGCATCCTTTGCGCAAGGATAAGCGCCGCCTCCGTCTTGCCCGAGCCGGTTTCGTCCTCGATGACAGCCAGGGTTGGCCCGTCGGGAATGCTGACATTGGCCGCAACCTCCTGCATCGGTCGCATACGCCAGTCCGGCGGTATGACGGACGCATTGGACGGCGTGGGCCAATCCAATCCGGACGTTTTGACCGCTTGCGCGGCTTTCAGGCGTGCTGCCTTCAAATAGGCTTCGGGGGAAGGTCCCGGCGAGAGGACGGGGAAGAAATCGGTATTTGACCCGAGCCAATCAGACACTGCGATCAAGCCCGGTAGCCACCAGGTCAACGAACGAATTTCGTCCTCCGGCACCTTCAGCTGAGCTCTAGGCCAGCATTTCAGTAGGGTGGTAAATGCCACTTCGGCATCGATCCTCGCCTGAGCTCCAGCCGCTGAGAGCATGGCGGAAAAGTCCTCGCGCCAAGGCGGACGTCCGTGATGCCCTGCGATAGACGCACGGATGTCTTTTCGGTCGAATCTGTCGCCGATGACCTTTGAGAACGGCTGATCTAATTTGTACAACCAAGCCTCTGTGACTTCCCAGTGCCGCCCGTTGGATTGCGTTGCGCCATGACGCAGCATGGCGCGGAAACTCTCGCTGATCTTTCCCAGATCGTGCATTGCCGCGCTCAACGCAAAGAACTGCTTTAATTCTTCGGAGATATCCAGCGGCGCCACCAAACACTCAGCAACCGCTCCGACGTCTAGCATGTGGTAAATCGCTGGGTGCTCGGGGTTGCCGCCTATTGCAGATTTTCCGGGCCAATCAAACAAGGACATCAAAACGCCTTCAATGTTGCAAGACAGCATTGTTCGTTTGAGCAACGCACCGACTAAAGCAGGGCACGGGATCGCCGGCAAGCCCCAGCTTCGGGACCCGGAAAACGACATCAGGAACTGACCTATCAGCGTCACACGGAACTACCCCCACCTTGTTTCCAGAGCAAACATTGGTGCCGCCTTGCGGTCGATAGAGATGACATCGCTGTAGTGCAGCTATCCGGTCGAAGGTCGCCGTGGTGAGAACGGAGACGCCAAAATCTGTACTGACAACTCTTGAGCTGGCGACAGCGGAAGAATTGCCCACCCGGGTCATCCCGGGACCCCGAGGCATCCCCAGCACAGGTTACGGTTCTTCTAGGGCTTCGTCTTCCTTCCCTGGATCCCAGGCAACAGCGCCTTTCCTCGGATGCAGGGGAGTGACGAGGCACACGCCACGCGCAAGTGGTGTAACAGGCAGTACTTCCTCTCCCACATCAGAGATGAAGTCGTCGCACCAAGCGTTCCAGATGGACAGTACGCTTCGACGAAGTGGGGCCAACCAGAGCGCCATAAGTAGCCTGCGCGAGTAGAGGCCCTAGAACATGGCGCCTTCGCTCCCAGCCCCAACACTGCCCCCCTAGAGACTCTTTATGTTATCGCGCTCCATCGCCCCCCCCCTCAGCGTTTGTACTTCGACGAGGCGCGGCGCCCTGACGGGACCGGGGTAGAGATCGCGAAGGACTTCGATCCAGCGGCGTTCGTCGGCGGTCAGATGGCGATGATCGTCCGGCAGCTTGAACAAGTGATGGTCATGTCCATGAATCATTCGAACAGGCTCCGCAATATCTTGCGGGCGCGTGCTGTCAGAGGTGGATTGGCACCTCCGGACGCGTCCCGCAGTTCTTCAAGCCAAGAGAGTTCGTTGCTTGTTACGACAGTGCCGATGATCTGCTTCAATGCGGCGAGTGCAGTCTCGTTGCCCTGTTGTTCGAAAGCCAGCAGGAAGAGATGGCGGTCGTCCGTGTCGAGGGCCTTCGACAGCGCGGGCACACGGTCGAGCGCAAGCTTGGCGTCTCCGGTCTTGATCATCGACAACATGTTGGCGTTTGCAAACCCGGCTTCACGCGCGATCTCCTTTTGCGACTTGGCGCCGGAGAGGGCAAGAATGCATGCGGCGACATGCCGCGCGAGGCGGGAAAGATGACCGGGGTGAACGTGTTTTGGCACGGATGAGATCCTTGATTGTTCAGTGACGATACAAGTTCATTATAGTCGTCTCTGACGCGGATCTGCGTCATGCCGCGTTGGGAGTTGAAAAGGGTCTTGAGCAGGCGACCCTTCGGGTACTGCGGCCCGGCGGACCGCAGTAGTTCTAGGCGTTAGGCAGGCGAGTAACCGTCCACGAACCAACCATTCAAGATGATGTAGTCGCGCATCAGCGGCTCTATCTGGCGCTTCCAAGCGCGCTTGAAGCTCTGCAGGTCCCACTCGCGCGCGCCCTTTACGAACTCGCGCCGTACACCCCGGCTGCTCAAGTAGCCGACCTTCTGAGCGTGGTCCATACGGGCGATGTCAGGCTGATGTGCCAGACACTCTGCCGCGCGCCGGATGTCGTCAGCCCTTCGCGTCTGGTTCTTCAGGCGGCCTTTCAGGCGCTCGGCATCGCCGAGGTTGTTGCGTGGGCGAGCCTTCTTGTCGCGCCGGATGTTTGCGTCGATCTGGGCCGCCGACTTGTGATTGCTGTTGCGCGCGGCACGGGCGATCCGCGTTCGCAGGAAGTCACGACCCAGAGGCCGAAGAAGATCCCGGTCGCGAACGAGGAACGGTATTCCGGTGTCGTAGAGCAGTTCGGCATCCTTGCGGCACCGAGACAGACGCGAGATCTCGTCAACGAGGATCACGGCGTCGTATTCGATTGCCCGCAACAGGACCTCGCACAGGACCGGCCGACAGAGCAGGAAGCGCCCCCGCGCCGAAGCCGTTTCGCGGTAAGCTTCCCCGATGATATCGATGCTGTGGATGTCAGCGAATGCCCGGCACCGGCGCTCCTGATCCTGAAACGAGTTCTGCTGCGGCGTTGAACAGCGTGTGTAGAGGATCGCCCGGCGCGGGGCGATCCTGGGCCTCAGCCTGACAAAGTTCGCGGGTATCTCAAGATGTGTGATGAGGTCCGTATGGATCATGATCTGTTGGTGTGTCCTGGGTGTGGGAGAAGTGTGTAAAGTGTGATGTAGCTGGGCCAGTAGCCGAGCCTGACAGAGGCCACGGGTAAATCCGGATCAACGGGATCGGGATCATGCCGTCGCAGCCTGATCCGTTTGATCCGGATTTCGTGAATGCAGGTCATTTCGGGCTCTCGGCGGGCAGGCGTAGCGCGTAGACCTTGGGCTGCTTCGGATCGAGGCCGCGCGGGACCCGGTACTGGTAGCCGTCTGAGTTGGATGTCAGCAGCCCTTCGGCATTGAGCGCCTTGGCAGCCTTCTTGGCCCCGTCCGGAAAAATGTCGCGCCAGTTTCTCGGCAGAACGTAGACATGTCCGGTATCGCGATAGCCCGCCCGAGGGGCTGATCCTTCGGAGCCGGCATCGTCGGCGAACTGCTCTGCGTGCTTGGCAGCGTAATCAAGTATCTGCCGGGCGTAGACATTTGCATCGGTATCGCCAGAACAGGCCTGACGCGCAGCCCATTCGCAGAGGAGCCTCAAGCACGCGTGGGATGCATCCGCTTTCTGCCACCCGGTGAGCCCCGCTTTTGTTGCCAACTCACCGGCCAGCGCAACCGCAGCGAGCCTCGAGGCGACGCGGTCCGCGACGACATTTTCGCGATCGACGCTCGCCTTGAAATGCTGTGTCAGTCGCACATGCATCTCTGCGAACGTCGGGAAGCTCGAGCGCGTCTGCAGCAACCAATCAAGGAACGCTGGGCCTACCACGGCATGGTTGTTCCCTGCAGCGTGCATGATCCGTTGTGCAACTTCGGTCGGAAGCGTGCATGCGCTGCCATCAATGTCGATCAGGCCGTCAATCAGCGTCCTGGCGCCCGGGCGCCGCACCGGCATGCCGGCCATCGACCATGGGCTGAAGCTGACGACGAAGGACCTGCCATAGTGCTTGCGGTCGCCAGACCCTCCAAGGGCGGCGGCATCAAGAGCCTTGAAAATTGGTGGAGCGTTGCCCGCGCCGAGTTCACCCAACACAAATGTTCCGTCCTGGGAACGGTAGCCGGCACGAAGCAAGGCCTTGCCAGACAGTGCTGTCGTGCATACCGAAGCAAGCCCAACGGACCGACAGACGGCCATCAGCAGGTCGCCCTGCACGGATGTCACGCCCGCAAAGTAGACGCCGCATGAAGGCAGGTCGAGGATGCGCATCAACGGGCCGACAAGTCCGCAACAGAGCGCCAGGATCGCAAGCGGGTCATTGCCGCAGGGCGCTGCAACGTCGACACGCCAAGCGTCCAACGTGCCGCTGGGAGGCATGGTCTCGACCGTTGTGTTGCAACACCGATAGGAGTCGAGTCCGACGCAGCATCCGTCCGCCGTCAAAAATGCATCCAAACCGGCACCGACCCAACCATAGCGATCGAGTTCGATCACGCGTTGCGCTGGGATCCACTCGTCGAGGAGACGCGCGACATCGGTATCAGCGCCATAGGTCACGCGCAGCCCACCAGAACGCAGCGACTGGACCACTTTCGCTGTACCGGGGCCGAAGTTGGCCAGGGGGACAAGCCGTTCATGCTCACGTCCATCCATGTCCATGAACGTCACGATCTTGCTCCTGAGCCTCCCGTCCGGCGTGGTGCTGAGAGCCTTGACCGTCAAAGTTCCGCAGATGTTGCGGGGCGCGATCGGGTCACCCGCGCCGCCCTTCACGTAGATGCCGTCGGGCCGCACCACGAACCCTGGCGGCAGGTCCGAGGCGTCTGCCGACCCGGAGGCTGTCTTGTGAAGAAAATCGTCGGGGAGGGGCGAATGGTCGGCTGTTTGAGCCATGCTGGTTCCTTGATGCCATAGCGGTAGCGATCTCCGAACGGGGTCCGGAGCGTGCGCAGTTCGATCATGAGGCTGGTTTCAGGGCCTGAAAGTGATACCAGACGTGTCGAACGTCATCACCATGCAGGCTTCGAGACCCGCTTCAAACTCAAGGACATCGGCGAGTCTCCAGCGCGTCATCTTTGGCCCAAGGCGACGCGGCACCGGGAACGTGCCGTTCCGTTTCCAGCGCCAGATGGAATCTTCAGAGACGCCGAAGCGTTCCGCCACTTGCGTGACAGACAGGTAGAGAGACGAGTTGTCCAGAGGCATGTTTTCCGCCTGAGCTATGAGATTACGGTCTTTTTGACCTTCTCTACTCATAGCGCGGCACTGCGAGCGATGCGGGCGGTTTCCTCACAAAAAATCAGTGTCTGTTGATCGAGCTTTTTAGGTCATCCATGCCGCCCGCGCGCACGAGGCCAAACTGACTCAACTGTTGGCGGGCAGGAAGGTGGGATCACCCGTGGACCTGATATTTACGTAACAATTTCAACAATTTACCTGAATGCATGGCGGAGGCTCAGGGATTCGAACCCTGGGGACGCTCTCACGCCCAACGGTTTTCAAGACCGCCGCATTCGACCACTCTGCCAAACCTCCGGTCCCGCCGCGATACCCCCGCCAAAGCGATTCTGGAAGCACCCGATCGGAAAATCCGCGCCGCCCCTGCGGTGCAGGGTTCCCCTGAGACTCCGAATTGGCTAGTCTACCGCCAAAGGCGGGCCGCAAGAGCCCGTACCAGAGGCAGCAAACGACCGGGACAACCCGGCGTGACGCGGTGACATCGGTCGCCACGGCAAAGGCGAGAGGCAAGAGATGAGCGGTTCTTCGGCACATATCGGCAGGACTCTGCGTGTATCGGTTGCGGGCATGGCACTGCTGGGCCTGACCGCCTGCGCCGAGGGCCAGATGCCCGGCTTCCTGAAATCCAAGGGCGATGGCGATGTCGTCTCGCGGGCCAGCACCACCGGCGGCGGCAAACGCACCTCTGAACGCGACGTCGAGGCGCCGGATATCTTCCAGGCCACCGAGGCGGGCCTCTGGGACGGCCGGCCCTCGCTGGGCGGGGTCTGGGTGGCGCATCCGGACGTCAAGGAACCCGAGCGGGCGATCATCCGCAACGAACAGAACGGACAGTTCGTCATCGGCGCGCTGTTCAAGCGCGAACGGCAAAGCCCCGGCCCGCGGCTTCAGATCTCGTCCGACGCCGCCGCAGCGCTTGGCGTGCTGGCCGGTCAGCCGTCGAACCTGAACGTCGTCGCGCTGCGCCGCGAAGAGGTGGCAGAGGCCGCCCCCGCACCGACGCCGGTGATCAATGCCGCCGGTGCGACAGAAGCCATGCCCGCCGCCCCCGGCGTGACCGAGGGCACGCTGGACCCGGTCGCCACCTCGGCTGCCGCCGCCCTCGATGGCACCGCCCTGCCCCCGGCCTCTGCACAGGGCGACACGCCGCAGCCCAGCCTGGCCGCAGCTGTTCCGGCGCCGAGGCCGAAGCCCGCCGCCAAGCCTGCCAGCGCCGCCAGCAGCCTGAAGAAGCCCTATATCCAGATCGGCATCTTCTCGGTCAAACAGAACGCCGAGAACACCGCCACATCGATGCGGCAGTCCGGCATGGTGCCCACGGTCAAGGCCCACAACAGCCAGGGCAAGGAGTTCTGGCGCGTGGTCGTCGGCCCGGCGCAGACCAAGGGCGAGATGGACACCCTGATGAAGACCATCAAGGACAATGGCTTTACCGACGCCTACGCCGTCAGCAATTGATGCCCCGCCCTGCGCGCAGGGCACAAAACCGCGCATCGGGATGACAGGCTCTCGCATATCGGGGATAACCGGGGCACAGCCCCCCCGGGGTCCGTTCGACTCGGCCCTTTCCGGGCGGCGGTCGGCCCCCGGTATCGTTCGGGCCGGACCCGCGCCACAGGAGACAGACCATGAGCCAACTCTCCCGCTTTCTTGCCAGCGCCGCGACCCTCGCGCTGATCGCCACGCAGGCCCCGGCCTTCGACACCACCGCGCGCGCGGCCTTTGTCCTTGATCAGAAGACCGGCACGGTGCTTCTGACCAAGAACGCCGACGAAGCGCTGCCCCCCGCCTCGACCTCGAAGCTGATGACGCTCTACGTCGCCTTCGAGGCGATCCGGGACGGGCGCCTGCAGCTGGACGAACGGCTGCCGGTGTCGCAGCACGCGCAAAGCTATGGCGGTTCGACCATGTTTCTCGACACCACGGACCGGGTCCGGGTCGAGGATCTCTTGCGCGGGATCATCGTCCTGTCGGGCAACGACGCCTGCGCGGTTCTGGCCGAGGCCCTGTCGCCCGACGGCACCGAAAGCGGCTTTGCGCGGATGATGACCCAGCGCGCGCAGCAGATCGGCATGACCTCTTCGACCTTCAAGAACGCCTCTGGCTGGCCCGCCGAGGGGCACGTGATGTCGATGCGCGATCTTGTCCTTCTGGCCGATCGCATCATCACCGACTTCCCGGAATTCTACCCGATGTTCGCCGAGCAGAAGTTCGAGTTCGACGGCCGCGCGCCCTCCAATGTCAACAACCGCAACCCGTTGCTGGGGCTCGGGATCGGCGCCGACGGGCTGAAGACCGGCCACACCGAAGAAGCGGGCTACGGCCTTGTGGGCTCTGCCAAGAGCGGCGACCGCCGGGTGATCTTCGCCATCACCGGCCTGCCCACAAGCGGCGAGCGCGCCGAACAGTCCGAGCAGATCGTCAATTGGGCCTTCCGCCAGTTTGCCGAAAAGACCATCGTGACCAAGGGCGCGACCATCGCCAGCGCCGAGGTCTGGATGGGGGCCACCGACCGCGTGGACCTGGTCGCCGAAGAGGATGTGACCATGCTGCTTCCGACGCTGTCCGCCAACGGGCTGGAGGCCGAGGTGGTTTACACCGGCCCGATCGAGGCGCCGGTGCGGCAGGGTCAGAAGCTGGCGGAACTGATCATCCGCCCCGAGGGCCTGCCCGAGCGCCGCGTGCAGCTGGTCGCCGCCGGCAATGTCGAGGCCGGCGGCTTCGTCGACCGGATGCTGACGGTCAGCCGCGTGCTGGCCCAGCGGTACTCGGCGCAGCCGCAGGACTCGATGTGAGCGGCAAGGGCCTGTTCGTCAGCTTCGAAGGCATCGACGGTTCGGGAAAGTCCACGCAGGCGCGCCTGCTGGCCGAGGCCCTGCGCGCCGAGGGCCGTGACGTTCTGCTGACCCGCGAACCGGGCGGCAGCCCAGGCGCCGAGGAAATTCGCGCGCTGGTCCTGCAGGGCGACCCAGACCGCTGGTCGGCGGAAACCGAACTGCTTCTGTTCACCGCGGCCCGCCGCGATCACCTGGAACGCACGATCCGCCCGGCACTGGCCGAGGGCCGCGTGGTGATCTGCGACCGCTTCGCCGACTCGTCGCGCATGTATCAGGGCCGCGACGGGCGCCGCGCGCAGGTCGACGCGCTGCATGACCTGATGATCGGGATAGAACCGGACGTGACGCTGCTGATCGACATGGACCCCGAGGCCGGCCTGTCCCGCGCCAAGGCCCGGGCCACCGCCGAGGAACGCTTCGAGGATTTCGGCCTGCCGCTGCAACAGGCCATGCGCGCGGGCTTTCTGGCCCTGTCGCGGGAGTTTCCCGCACGCTTCCGCGTGATCGAGGGCAACCGGGCCATGGACACTGTCGCCGCCGATGTGCGCGCCGCGCTGGAGCCGGTGCTGTGAGCGATCCCGAAGACCTTCCCGAACCGGACCGCGCCCCGGGCGCCCCGCATCCGCGCTTCTGCCCGCAGGTTCTTGGGCAGGGGCGCGCCGAAGCCGGTTTCCTCACCGCCTTCAACGCCGGGCGCCTGCACCATGGCTGGTTGCTGACCGGGCCGCGCGGCGTCGGCAAGGCCTCTTTCGCCTGGGCCATCGCGCGCTTCCTGCTGGCCACGCCCCCGGACGAGGGCGACGGCCTGTTCGGCGCCCCGCCGCCGCCCGAAAGCCTGCACATCGACGACGAGCACCCGGTCGCGCGGCGTCTGCGTGCCCTGTCGGAACCCGGGCTGTGCCTGATCCGGCGCGGCGGCCTGGGGACCACCGAGTCCGAGCGCGAGAAGAACTACAGGGACGGCAGGTTCTCTGCCGGTATCCGCGTGGACGAGATCCGCAAGCTGGCGGACTTCATTCACATGTCGTCGACCGATGGCGGGCGGCGCGTGGTGATCGTCGATGCCGCCGACGATCTGAACGCCAGCGCCGCCAACGCGATCCTGAAGATGCTGGAAGAGCCGCCCGCCCGCACGACGCTTCTGCTGATCTCGCACCAGCCCTCGGGTCTGCTGCCGACGATCCGCTCGCGCTGCCGCGAGTTGCGGCTGGCGCCCCTGTCGCCGGAGGATCTTGGCGCGGCCCTGCATCAGGCCGGCGTCAGCCTGGACCCCGAGAGCGCGGCGGCCCTTGCGGTGCTGTCCGATGGCTCTGTCGGGGCCGCGATCCGGCTGATCAGCCTTGACGGGCTGGCGCTCTACCGCGACATCCTCGGCCTGCTGGGCAGCCTGCCCGCGATGGATCGCGGGCGCCTGCTGCGGCTGGCCGAAAGCTGCGCCGGGCGGGGCAAGGAAGAGCGCCTTGCCCTCTTGCTGGGGCTTACCGACCTCGCGACCGCGCGCCTGGCCCGCACGGGGGTTCTGGGTTCTGCCGGAACCGAGATAGAGCGCGGCGAGACCGAGCTTCTGCGCCGCCTGTCACCGGACGCGGGTGCCGCCCGCCGCTGGGCCGATGCCGGACAGAAGGCCTCGGACCGCGCCCGGCACGCGCTGTCCGTCAACGTCGAGCCTGCGGCGCTGGTCACCGACCTTTACCTGCAACTGGCGAAGGCCGGTTGAAAGCGGGCCCCGGCGCCGCGCGGTGACGCGCGGACACCGGCAGGCCCGCCCCTCAGACGAGGCCGCCCGCGATCATCCGGTCCGCAAGCCGGGCATAGGCCTCTGCCATGGCACCCGAGCCTGTCGCCACCGGCACACCGCCATCGCCGCCCAGCCGGGTGTCGAGGTCGATCGGCAGCTGCGCCAGCAGCGGAACACCCAGCGCCTCGGCCTCGGCCACCACGCCGCCATGGCCGAAGATCTGACTATCCTTGCCGCAATGCGGACAGGTGAAGACCGCCATGTTCTCGATCAGCCCCAGAACGGGCGTCTTCAGCGTCCGGAAGGCGTCCAGGGCTTTGCGCGCGTCGATCAGGGACACATCCTGCGGCGTCGAGACGACGATGGCGCCTGCCACCTCGCTTTTCTGGCACAGGCTCATCTGGATATCGCCGGTGCCCGGCGGCAGGTCGACGATCAGCACGTCCAGCTGGCCCCAATCCACCTGCATCAGCATCTGCTGCAGCGCGCCCATCAGCATCGGCCCGCGCCAGACCACCGCCTTGCCCTCTTCCAGCATCGAGCCAATGGACATGACCGTGACCCCATGCGCCTTGAGCGGCACGATGGTCTTGCCGTCCGGGCTGGCGGGGCGCTGCGTCAACCCGAACATGCGCGGCTGCGACGGCCCGTAGATATCGGCATCCAGCAGCCCGACGGATTTGCCCGCCCGGGCAAGGGCCACCGCAAGGTTAGACGAGACGGTGGACTTGCCGACACCGCCCTTGCCCGACCCGACCGCGAGGATCGTTTTCACGCCCGCCGGGCGCATCGGCCCTTCCTGCGGCGTGGCATGGCCGCCCATCTTCAGCGCGGGCGGCTTGCGCTCTTGCGTGGGCGCGCTGAGCACGGCGCTGGCGCGCAGCACGCCGGGCACGTCCAGCGCCACGGCCTCGGCGGCCTTGCGCACCGGCTCCATCAGGCGCGCGATCTCTGCCGTCGGCGCTTCGATGACGAAGCGCGCAACGCCCTCTTCGACTGTTAGCGCCCGAATCAAGTCCCGGGAAACGAGGTCCCCGCCATCGGGAAGGCTGACGCGCGCCAGTTCCCGCAACACCGATTCTTTCGTTTCCTGCATGCCCATACCTCTTCAATTTGCCTCTTTAAGTGGCGCTACCCCTACGGCAACGCAACTCCTACCGCCCCGGGCGCCGCATTAGCCAGCAGAACCTGCCGCCCATAGTCATCTTTACCATGCAATTGCTGCATGGCGGCATTGCTTGGGAAGGCATTGTGCACGTGCAGCATTTCACCCATCTTGGGGACAACAGAACGAAACACTGCCTGAGGCAATAGACAATGGCACACGCAACACATATCGCGACCGGCAGCCAAAGCGGTCTGCTCGCCCGGGTCGCCACCCTGATCGAAACTCTCCGTGCACGCTCCGCAAAGCGCCGGATCTACAACCAGACCTACCGCGAGCTGGCAAGCCTGTCCGACCGCGACCTGATGGATCTGGGCATGAGCCGGACAGAGATCCGCCGCGTCGCATGGCAGGCCGCTTACGAAGCGTAAGCAGCAAGCCGGATATGATATCCGGCGAAAAGGGGCGGCCCGGCCGCCCAACGGAATACCGGGCCCCGATGGCCCAGAGACATGTGAAGGCCCCTCTCCTCCTCCCTGGGGTCTAGCATAAGCGGCGGCACCTCTCCTCCTCCCTGGTGTCGCCGCACCCTACAATCGGGCTTCTCTCGCGCAAGCGACTGCCGCCCACGACATGCCGGACCCCTCTCCTCCTCCCTGGGGTTTACGGTATCAGCGACGGTGCCTCTCCTCCTCCCTGGCACCGTCGCAACCTTACAAAGGGTTCCGGCGTTTGCCTGTGAACTCATCGAATGCAGGGTCCCTCTCCTCCTCCCTGGGGCCAAGCATAAGCGGCGGCACCTCTCCTCCTCCCTGGTGTCGCCGCGCCCTAAAACCGGGCTTCTCTCGCGCAAGCGACTGCCGCCCACGACATGCCGGACCCCTCTCCTCCTCCCTGGGGTTTCCGACATCAGCGACGGTGCCTCTCCTCCTCCCTGGCACCGTCGCAACCAGATACCGGCCCCCGACGGGCCAGAGATTGCAGGGCTCCTCTCCTCCTCCCTGGAGCCAGGCATACGCGGCGGCACCTCTCCTCCTCCCTGGTGCCGCCGCACACCAATTCGGTTCGAGCCCCCTCTCCTCCTCCCTGGGGCGCTCGTAAACTTCGGCCCCGCGATGCACCCGCATCGCGGGGCTTTTTTCGGTCGCTGCGAGCCCCGCCTCGCAGCGACCAGTGGGCAAAGCTGCCTTTCCGCGTGAACTCCGGCGGCTCATCCCCTCGCCAATCCAGCGCCCACCCGAAACAAGGCCCGTTTTCTTCCCCAGACCCGGGCCGCCGACTGGCCCGGCGGACCGCCGGAATCCCCACAGGCCCGTCCCACCCCAAAGGGTCCGGGTCGGGTGGGCGGGCCGCCTTTGCGCAGCAAACAGGTCCGCCCCGCCCGAGCGCACCGCACCTGCAAAGCCACGCGCCCTTCCCCTCCCCGCCCCCATTCGCTACAGGTCTGGACAAAGCAAAGAGGTCCCGACATGCCCCTGGAAAAGACGTTCAACGCCGCCGAGGCCGAACCCCGCCTCTCCGCCAAGTGGATCGAGAGCGGCGCCTTCCGCGCCGGTGCCAACAAGTCCCGCGACGAGAGCTTCACCATCATGCTCCCGCCGCCCAACGTGACCGGCGCCCTGCACGTCGGCCACGCCTTCAACCACACGCTGATGGATATCCTGACGCGCTGGCACCGAATGCGCGGCTTTGACACGCTCTGGCAGCCCGGGCAGGACCACGCGGGCATCGCCACCCAGCTTCAGGTCGAAAAGAAGCTGAAGGCCGAGCAGGGCCTGCGCCGCACCGACCTGACCCGCGCCGACTTCCTGAACCACGTCTGGGACTGGAAGACGCAATACGGCGACACCATCATCCAGCAGATGCACCGGCTGGGCAGCTCGTGCGACTGGGAACGCAACGCCTTCACCATGTCCGGCGCCCCCGGCGCGCCCGAGGCGGACAGCACCGGCAACTTCCACGACGCCGTGATCAAGGTCTTCGTCGACATGTACGAAAAGGGCCTGATCTATCGCGGCAAGCGGCTGGTGAACTGGGACCCGCATTTCGAGACGGCGATTTCCGACCTCGAGGTCGAGAACATCGAGACGCCGGGCCACATGTGGCATTTCAAGTACCCGCTCGCGAATGGGGCGACCTATACCTACGTCGAGAAGGACGAGGACGGGACCGTGCTCTTCGAGGAAGAGCGCGACTATATCTCCATCGCCACCACGCGCCCCGAGACCATGCTGGGCGACGGCGCGGTCGCGGTGCATCCCTCGGACGACCGCTATGCGCCCATCGTGGGCCAGCTTTGCGAGATCCCGGTCGGCCCCAAGGAACACCGCCGCCTGATCCCGATCATCACCGACGAATACCCCGATCCGACCTTCGGCTCGGGCGCGGTGAAGATCACCGGCGCGCACGACTTCAACGACTACCAGGTCGCCAAGCGCGGCGGCATCCCGATGTATCGCCTGATGGACATGGCCGGCCAGATGCGCGCCGACGGCGCCCCCTACGCCGAAGCCGCCGCCACCGCGATGAAGGTGGCCAAGGGCGACCAGACCCTGACCGAGGCAGAGACCGACGCACTGAACCTCGTGCCCGACCACCTGCGTGGCCTCGACCGCTTCGAGGCGCGTGACAGGGTCGTGGCCGAGATCACCGCCGAGGGTCTCGCGGTGATGACAGAGGCCACCGACCCGCGCCTCGGAAAGCCGGTCAAGGCTCCCGTCGCGCCCGAGGAAGGCGGCGAGGACCGCACCGAAGAGCAGAACCTCGTGCCGCTGGTCGAGGCCAAGCCGATCATGCAGCCTTTCGGCGACCGCTCGAAGGTGGTGATCGAGCCGATGCTGACCGACCAGTGGTTCGTCGATGCCGAGAAGGTTGTCGGCCCCGCGCTGGATGCCGTCCGCTCGGGCCGCATCAAGATCATGCCGGAATCGGGCGAGAAGACCTATTACCACTGGCTGGAAAACATCGAGCCCTGGTGCATCTCGCGCCAGCTTTGGTGGGGCCATCAGATCCCGGTCTGGTACATCCCCGGCGAGGAAGACTGGTACCCGGTCTGCGCCGCGACAGAGGCCGAGGCCATCGAGAAGGCCATGGCGATCTCGCCCGAGGGCACGGAATTCCGCATCGTCGCCGATGCGCAGGAGGCCGCCGATGTCCTGCGGGCCCTGCGCGAGGCCATGGACGTGGCGGACGAGGGCACCATCCGCACCTTCGATGCCCCGATGCAACTGCCGATGTTCCGCGATGCCGATGTGCTGGATACCTGGTTCTCGTCCGGTCTCTGGCCCATCGGGACGCTGGGCTGGCCCGAAGACACGCCGGAAATGCAGAAGTATTTCCCCACGGACGTGCTGGTCACCGGGTCCGACATCCTGTTCTTCTGGGTCGCCCGGATGATCATGATGCAGCTTGCCGTCGTCGACGAAATCCCCTTCCACACCGTCTACCTGCACCAGCTCGTCCGCGACGAGAAGGGCAAGAAGATGTCCAAGACCACCGGCAACGTCATCGACCCGCTCGAGGTGGTCGAGGAATACGGCGCCGACGCGCTGCGCTTCAACAACGCGGCCATGGCGTCCATCGGGGGCGTGCTGAAGATGTCGATGGACCGCATCGCGGGCTATCGCAACTTCGGCACCAAGCTGTGGAACGCCTGCCGCTTCGCCGAGATGAACGAGGTCTTCACCGCGCATGAAACCGCCGCGGACCCGGCATGGGTCGTACCCGCGCAGCAGACCGTCAACCGCTGGATCGTGGGCGAAACGGCGCGCGTGCGCGAAACCGTCGACCTCGCGCTGGCCGAGTACCGTTTCAACGACGCGGCCAACGCGCTGTACGCCTTTGTCTGGGGCAAGGTCTGCGACTGGTACGTGGAATTCTCCAAGCCGCTGTTTGCGGACGAGAATCCCGCCGTCGTGACCGAAACCCGCGCGACCATGGCATGGGTTCTGGACCAGTGCCTGACCCTGCTGCACCCGATCATGCCCTTCATCACCGAAGAGCTCTGGGGCACGCTGGGCACGCGCCAGAAGATGCTGGTCCACACCGACTGGCCGACCTATGCCGCCGCCGATGTGGTGGACGCCAAGGCCGAGGCAGAGATGTCCTGGGTCATCGCCCTGATCGAGGGCGTCCGCTCTGCCCGGGCGCAGATGCATGTGCCCGCAGGCCTCTACGTGCCGCTGCTGGTCACGGGGCTGGGCGCCGAGGACCGCGCCGCGTGGGAGCGTAACGAGGCGCTGATCAAGCGTCTCGCGCGGATCGAGAGCCTGTCGGAGGTGACGGAGTTCCCCAAGGGCTGCGTCACGGTCCCGGTGGGCGGGGCGACCTTCGGGATGCCGCTGGCGGATATCATCGACGTCACCGCCGAGAAGGCCCGGCTGGAGAAATCCATCGCCAAGCTGGCCAAGGAACTCGGCGGGCTCCGCGGACGGCTGAAGAACCCCAAGTTCGCGGAATCCGCGCCGCCCGAGGTGGTCGAGGAAGCCCGCGACAACCTCGCCGCGCGCGAGATGGAAGAGGCCAAGCTGCAAGAGGCGCTGGCGCGTCTGGCAGAGCTGGGCTGAGACAGACGCACCCCGCCTTCGGGCGGGGTGCGCTGTGATGGTGAAGCGCTATTGGCTGGTTATTGGGCTGGTCGCCTGCGGCTAACGATTGGGGGCTGGTCAGCAGGCTGGCCGCCTGCCGCGAACGATCACCCCGACTTTCGAAAAGTCCTACCTATCCGCTCCAAAGCTCAAACAAGTCAGCGATGAGGAAGGACAATGCGATCCACCGCCCGGCGCGGAATCAAGGCGAAGCCGCCGCGCATCGCCGGGCCGCCCCCTGGCCCGGCGATTTGGCTACCGGTATCGCTACCCGGCGAAGTTCTACGGACTTGGCTGGGATAAAGTGCCGTCCAGAAAAGTCAGATCGCCGCGCCACGGCCCGCCGATGCGC
This sequence comes from Ponticoccus sp. (in: a-proteobacteria), assembly GCF_048381735.1. Classification (NCBI taxonomy): domain Bacteria; kingdom Pseudomonadati; phylum Pseudomonadota; class Alphaproteobacteria; order Rhodobacterales; family Roseobacteraceae; genus Ponticoccus; species Ponticoccus sp. (in: a-proteobacteria). The sequence goes on along the minus strand of NZ_JBLXGL010000006.1, from coordinate 168,703 downwards.
GGCTTGGTGGTTGGGGAGAGGGTATCCCGAGGTTCGTCGCGCACTCAGGCGACCTCCGAAGGTCTGAAGGCTTGGCAGGAAACAACCGCCGTCCTGACATGTCAGATCGCGGGACCACCAAGACCCAGCGATGCTCGTCACCGCGGATACAGCGGGCCGTTCTCCCCTGTTGGCGGGTTGAATCCCGACCTACGACGCTTCGCGGCGGACCGCCCTACGGCACCAAGGCCACCAAATGTCCTCCTCAGTCCTGCCAGAACCGCAGTGTGAAGAGGACATAGACCGCCATCAGCTCAAGCCGCCCGGCCAGCATGGCGAAGCACAGGATCCACTTTGCCGTATCGCCCAGCCCCGCGAAATTGCCCGCCGGGCCGATCATGTCGCCCAGCCCCGGCCCCACGTTCGCCAAAGCCGTCGCCGCCCCGGACACCGAGGTGATGAAGTCCAGCCCGGTCAGCGACAGCGCCACCGCGAAGACCCCCAGCGAGACCACGAAGAACACGAAGAAGGTCATGACCGACCGCAGCACGTCCTGCGCCACCGGCCTCCCGTCGTAGCGCGTCACGAAGACCCCGTGCGGCGAGACGATGCGCTTCAGCTGCACCCGCACCGCCGCGAACAGCAGCTGGTAGCGGAAGATCTTCACCGAGCAGGCGGTCGAGCCCGCGCAGCCTCCGATCAGGCCGATGTAGAAGAACATCGTGACCAGCACCGGCCCCCACTGCATGTAGTCGACAGAGGCATAGCCGGTCCCCGAGATGATCGAGGTGATGTTGAACAGCGCCTCGCGCACCGCCTGCTCCGGGTGGTGCGGGAAGATCCACAACAGCGCCACCGCCGTGCAGACCGTCAGAACGCCGATCACCCAGAGGAATCCGCGCGCCTGGATGTCCTGGAACACCGCGAAGCGGTTGCCGCCGACCATCTGCACGTAGCGCACGAAGGGCAGCGCCGCGAGGATCATGAAGACCGAGGCGATGTATTCCGCCGGCCCCGAGAAGGTCCCGAAAGAGGCGTCGTAATTGGCGAAGCCGCCGGTCGAGACCGTGGTCATCGCATGCACCGTGGCGTCAAAGGCATTCATGCCCACGATCAGGTAGCAGGCGGTGCAGGCCAGTGTCAGCGAGACATAGATGGTCGAGATCGAAGAGGCGATCTGCGTCGCGCGGGGCAGGATCTTGCCCATGGTGTCGAAAGCCTCAGAGCGGAAGATCTGCATGCCCCCGACCCTCAGCTCCGGCAGGAAGACCATGGCCATGACGATCACCCCGATGCCGCCGGACCATTGCAGCAGCCCGCGCCACAGAAGCAGCCCCTTGGGCAGGGTTTCCAGCTGGGTGAAGACCGTCGACCCGGTGGTGGTCATGCCCGACATGGCCTCGAAATAGGCGTCGGTGAAACTGGCCTCGGTGGCGCCCAGCACGAAGGGCAGCGCGCCGAAGAAGGGCAGCGCGACCCAGACGCCGGTGGTCAGAAGAAAGGTCTGTTGCAGCGTCAGGTGCTCTTTCACGCCATTGGCGCAGGCCAGCGCGATCATGCCGCCGCAGAACATCGTCAGGACGCCGGTTTCCAGAAAGACGTGCCATTCGCCCCGCCCTTCGGCAAGGTCGACGAGCAACGGCAGGAACATCATCGCGCCGAGGATCGCGACCAGCAGGCCGATCACATAGGCGACGGGGCGGATATCGAACATCGGCGGGCGTCCGGTCCGGCTCAGGCCCGCAGGGCCGGCGCCCGGCTCCGCGCCGCGTCGGCGTGGCAGGCCTGAGCGTGTGCGCCCACCCGTTCGAACCGGCAGGCCCTGCAAAGGCAATGTCCCGTCAACGTCCGCATCGCTGCGCCCCCGTTCCTGATCGCCGCGACCCTACCGCGCAAGCGCGGCATGGGAAAGCCGCAACCGCAACGGTCACACGGCGAGAATGTCGCGGAACACGAAGCTGAGGATCTCCTCGCGCCGCAGGCCCAGCTCGGCCAGCTGCGCATCCGTGGCGGATTCCAGCACGATGATCTCGCGCAGGCGCCCGCGCCGCAGGGCGTAGGGGTTCAGGCCAAGGCCGATTTCAAGGAAATAGCGGTCGATCTTCTGATGGATGGAGGCATGTCCCATCCCGATCTGGACATTGTCGCGCGGCATCGTGGAAACCTCTTCGCAGGGGGTCGGTTTCCTCCCGCCGCCATGCTGCCACGAATCCGCTGCGCGCTCCATTAAAGACAGCGGCGCCGGATGGCCTCCGGCGCCGCTGCCTGCATTTCAGGCATCAGCCGACGTGAAACAGCGTCTGGAACAGCTTCGGGTCAAGGCTCTCGGAGGCAAACAGCGTGCCTTCGGTCAGGACCGATACCGCGTCATGGCTGTGCAGGCTTTCCTGATGGCTGGCAATGATGCGGTAATCGCCGATCCGGTCGTCCTCTTGCAGCTGCTCGGCGAACAGCCGCGCCGCGTCCTCAACGAAGATCGGGTTGGCGGCGTTCAGCTCGGCAAAGGCCTGCTCGTCCTCGCGCTTGACCATGACCTGCGTTTCCGTCGGCACGGCGCGGCGGCACATGTCGATCAGGTCTTCGAACCACAGGCACTTACCGGGGTTCAGCTCTACCGACAGGCGCGCCACGGAGCGCTGCGAATGCGGCGTCGCAAGCTGACCGCGCTCGCGCCGCGCATGTTCGGACAGCTCCAGGGAGCAGGGGCAGGTCGAGGAATAGACGTAATCGAGGTGCATAACCTTGCGCCGCACACCGTCCACTTCGAACAGTTCCAGCGCGATGTCGTAATACTGGTAGCCCTTCAACCCCGACCGCAGGCTTTCCACCTTCACCGGGAAGCGGAAGGCCATGTTGATCCGCGCGTCGAAACTGCCAAGGTCGGCCTTGTAGTCGTCCAGCGCCGCCTCGATCACCTCGAAGCTGAAGGTCTTGTCCGCATGCACGTAGAAGGACCGCATGATGCGGCTCATGTTGATGCCCTTCTTGTCCGCCTCGAGGCTGACGGTGCCGGTGACGCTGGTTTCCAGCGCAAGATCGCCGCTGTCGCGCGAATGGTACTGGATCGGCAGGCGGAAGTTCGAGATGCCGACGTGCTGGATCGCCCGCTGGGCGCCCCTGATCAGCGAGGACGGACCGTTCTGAAGATCCGGCAGCGAGGCCTTGTAGACCGGGTCGACGGCGAATTCCTCGGGGTATTCGCGCGCCAGCGCCGGATAGCCCGCCGGATCGAAGCCGGCGGTCAGCTGCGTCAGCGCCGAATCCAGCGTGTCGATCTCCTGCCCTTCCGCCTGGGTGGCCCAGCGGCGCAGGACAGCCAGGGCCGCCTCCGCCTCTGCGCGGGTCGGTTCGCCGTCGATCTTCGGTGTATGTATGGTCATGGCCGATGGCCCCCGTCCGTCGTCAGTCACGTTCTAACCTATGGCCTGCCCTGCGCAGGTTCCACTCTTGGTAAGACATACGTGAAATACGCCTGATCGGATCAAAGTCCAAGGATTATGCCTCAGACCGCCTCGAGCGCCCCCATGAGATCCGCGATCAGGTCCGCCGGATCCTCGATGCCCACCGACAGCCGCACCAGCCCCTCGGAGATCCCCAGCTGCTCTCGCTGCTCGGGGGTCAGGCGGCTGTGCGTGGTGGTTCCGGGATGGGTCACGATCGATTTCGCATCGCCAAGGTTGTTCGAGATGATGACCACCTCAAGCGCGTTCAAGAAGCGGAAGGCCGCCTCTTTCCCGCCCTTGAGGTCCAGCGCGATCATCGTGCCGCCCGCCCCCAGCTGCGCCTGCGCCAGCGCGTGGTCGGGGTGGTCGGGGTGGCCCGGGTAGATCATCTGCGCCAGCTTCGGGTGACCCTGCAGGGCCTCGGCGATCTTCACCGCGGTCTCTGTCTGGGCACGCACCCGCAGGCCCAGGGTTTCAAGGCCCTTCAGCATGACCCAGGCGTTGAACGGGCTCATCGAGCCGCCGGTGTGCTTCATGTAGGGTTCGACCACGCCACGGATGTGTTCGCGGGCCCCCAGGATGATGCCGCCAAGGCAGCGCCCCTGCCCGTCCACATGCTTGGTGGTCGAATAGACCACCAGATCCGCCCCCTGCTCGATGGCCTTGGAATAGACCGGGGTCGAAAAGACGTTATCCACGACGACCAGCGCGCCCTGCGCATGGGCCAGCCTGGCCACGGCCGCGATATCCACGAGCCGCAGGGTCGGGTTGGACATGGATTCGAAGAACACCGCCTTGGTCTCGGGGCGGATCGCCGCCTCCCATGCGGCCAGATCCCCGCCGTCGACAAAGGTGACCTCGACCCCGTAGCGGGTCAGCACCTCTTCGAGGATGTAAAGGCAGGAGCCAAAGAGCGCCCGGGCCGACACCACGTGATCGCCCGCCTTCAGCATGGAACAGAGCGCGCCATTGACCGCCGCCATCCCCGAGGCGCAGGCGAATCCGTCCTCGGCGCCTTCCAGCAGCGCCATGCGCTCCTCGAACATGGCCACGGTCGGGTTGCCGTAGCGCGCGTAGATGAATTCGTCGGGACCGGTCTTCTTGAACCGGGCCTCCGCCGCCTCGGCGCTGTCATAGACGAATCCCTGCGTCAGGAAGATCGCCTCGCTGACCTCTCCCCACTGGCTGCGCTTGGTGCCGCCGTGCACCAGTTCGGTCTGCTTGCCTCGTGCCATGTCCTAGATCCTTCGCAACAAAAAAGCCCCATCGCGGTCAAGCGAAAGGGGCCTTTCGTCTGACCTCTTTAGCGGAATGTTTAACGTGGCCCGCAATCCGGTAAACAAAGCGCCACGCCCCCTGCCTTAGAGCGGTTAAGCCCGCGTTTCAAGACCGTCACGCGCCTGTAACCGAGGTTTCACAGAGCCGGGCCAGTCTCGGCGCCAAGGGGACTGCACCAGATATAGTGGACGGGCACGATGCCAATGCTACGGCTCACGGTAACCGAACAGGGCGCGGCGCTGCATGAGGCCCGGGCGCCGCTCCTGCCGGTGCTGCGCCACGCCCTGTCGCGCGACCCCGGCCCGGTCACGGTGATGATCCACGGCTACAGGTACCAGCCCGGTCACGCACTGCACTGCCCGCATGGCTCGATCTTCGCGCGCTGCCCGGCGCCGCGGCAGCCGCGCGTCGTCAGCTGGCCCCGCCACCTGGGCCTGCGCGGCCAGCCCGGCGAGGGGCTGGGGATCTCCTTCGGCTGGCAGGCGCGCGGCTCGATCTGGCAGGCCCACCAGAACGCCGCCGAGGCCGGAGAGGCCCTGGCCGAGCTGCTGGCCGATCTCCGCCGCCTCGCCCCCGCGCGCCCGGTCAACCTGATCGCACATTCGCTGGGCGCCCGCGTCGCGCTGCGCGCCATCGCCGGCGCGACCCCCGGCACCGTCAACCGGGCGATCCTGCTGGCCGCCGCCGAATACGCCGGCACCGCGCGCCGCGCGCTCGAAAGCCCCGCCGCCCGGCAGACGCAGGTCCTCAACGTCACCAGCCGCGAGAACGACCTCTTCGACTTCCTCAGCGAAAGGCTGATCGCCCCGGACAGCCCCGGCCCCGACCACATGCTGGGACAGGGCGCGCCGGACCTGCCCAACCTCGTGACCCTGCAACTGGACGACCCCGACAGCCTGCGTGCCCTGCGCCGGGCGGGCTTTCCCGTCCGACCGCCGGAACGCCTCGTCTGCCACTGGTCGCCCTACCTGCGCCCGGGCGTGTTCCCGCTCTACCGCGCGGTCTTTGCCGGGGACATGGCCCTGTCCCGCCTGCGCGCGCTTCTGCCCGCCGAAACGGCGCCGCGCTGGTCGCGCCTGATGCCGCGCCTGCCCGGCCGCACCGCCTCCGGCCCCCTCTCGGCCTGAACGGACCACCCCGAACACCTGCCCCCACCTGCTTCTTTGGTCCGCCAAATACCTCGGGGGAGGCCGAAGGCCGGGGGCAGAGCCCCCTTCGCGCCGCGCCCCCCTAAGCCCCCCCTGTCAAGGACCGCAACACGCCCCTGCCCGCCCACCGCCGCCGGATCCGCTGAAAGACGCCGCGATCCCGGCAAGCCGCCCGCGAATCCGCGCCCGTCATGTTGCGTTTCCCGCCCTGCCCCGCGCATCATGGGGTGACTCGCCAACCCAAGGGGACAACACGTGGAATCCTTCCTGCTTCAGGCCTCGATCTTCCTCGGAGCCGCGGTGATCGCGGTGCCGATCGCCGCGCGGCTGGGGCTGGGATCGGTGCTGGGATACCTCATGGCCGGCCTGATCATCGGGCCGGGGCTGGGCCTCGTCGCCCATACCGAGGACATCCAGCATTTCGCCGAGTTCGGCGTGGTCATGATGCTCTTCATCATCGGGCTGGAGCTGGAGCCGCGGGCACTGTGGGACATGCGCCACCGGCTGATCGGCATGGGCGGGCTGCAGGTGGTCATGACCATGCTGACCATCATGATTGCCGCGATGGTCTTCGGGCTGGTCTGGCAGACGGCGCTGGCGGTAGGCATGATCCTCGCCCTGTCCTCGACCGCCATCGTGCTGCAGACCCTGACCGAGAAGGGCCTGATGGAAACCAACGGCGGTCGCGCGACCTTTTCGGTGCTGCTGACGCAGGATATCGCGGTGATCCCGATGCTGATCGCCCTGCCGCTGCTGGCGACGGGGCCGACGGTCATGCTCTCGCCCGACGGCTCGATCCGGCGCCCCTCGGTGGAACACTCCGACGCGGGCCATGAATCGTTGTCTCTGGTGGCCGATCTGCCGGGCTGGGGCGCGGCGCTGGTGACGCTGGGCATGGTCGCGGCGATCATCCTCGCGGGGATCTACGGCGCGCGCCCGCTGTTCCGCTTCATCCATGCCGCGCGCCTGCCCGAGATGTTCACCGCCGTCGCCCTGCTGATCGTCGTGGGCATCGGCTCGCTGATGCTGATGGTGGGCCTCTCGCCCGCGCTCGGCACCTTCCTTGCCGGGGTGGTGCTGGCCAACTCGGAGTTCCGGCACGAGCTGGAATCCGACATCGCCCCCTTCAAGGGCCTGCTGCTGGGGCTTTTCTTCATCACCGTCGGCGCGGGCATCGACGTCGAACGCCTGCTGCAGGAGCCCTTCCTGATCCTCGGGCTGGCGCTGGGGCTGATCCTGCTGAAAGGCACCGTGCTTTACACGCTGGCGCGCGTCTTCGGGTTGCGCAAGCGCGGGCAATGGCTGTTCACCCTTGGCCTCGCGCAGGCCGGCGAGTTCGGCTTCGTGCTGATTTCCTTCGGGCTGCAGCAAAGCGTCCTGACCCAGAACCTCGGCAACCGACTGCTGCTGGTGGTGGCGCTGTCGATGCTGATCACGCCGCTCTTGTTCCTGCTCTTCGACGCCATCAACCGCCGGATCGCCGCCGCCTCCGGGACCGACCACAAGCCCGACGTGATCGACGACAGCGGGCCGGTGATCATCGCGGGGATCGGCCGCTTCGGGCAGGTGGTGAACCGGCTGGTGCAGGGCGCGGGCTATCGCACGGTGGTGCTGGACCACGACATGCAGACCATCCAGCTGATGCGCCGCTTCGGCTACAAGGGCTTCTTCGGCGACCCGACCCGCCCGGAGCTGCTGCACGCCGCCGGGATCGAGAAGGCGAGCGTCCTGCTTGCGGCGCTGGACGATCCCAAGGCGACGACGAAGCTGGTGGCCTACGCCCGGCGGGTGCGGCCCGACCTGCACATCATCGCCCGCGCCCGCGACCGGGTGCATGTCTACGCGCTCTACAAGGCCGGGGCCAATGACATCGTGCGCGAGATGTTCGACTCGTCGCTGCGGGCCGGGCGCTACGTGCTGGAGAACGTCGGCATGAGTGAATTCGAGGCCGCCATCGCCGAGGAGACCTTCTACCACCACGACCGCGCGACCGTGCGCGAACTGGCAGAGCTGTGGGATCCCTCGCTGCCCGCCTCCGAGAACCACGCCTATATCGCGCGGGCGAAGGAGCTGGAGAAGTCCCTGGAAACCGCGCTCTTCACCGCATTGGAGGAACGGGCCAAGCAGGACGCCGCGTGAACCGGCAAGGTGCCGTCGTACCCACCTTACACCGCACTTTGAGCCGCGCCATCGCAGGGCCGTGGTTCGGCGATCCACCGTTGCTGGATGGCAGTTTATCCCGGCAAAGCCCGTATGCCCTCCGTCAGGTCGCGCCTGCATTTGCCAAATCGCCGGGCCGTCGCACGGAAGGTGCGCCGACCAGATTTGGCCCGCCTTTGGCGGGACGGACGGCCCGTCATGTCGGAGACATGCCTCCGGCGTGATGGCGCGGCGGCCTGCGGCCTTGATTCCGCGCCGGCTGGTGGATCGGAACGGTCCCTCGGGCGACAGGCCCGACCGCCCGGCAAGATCCCCCCTTTGCCGAAGCACGGCCGACAGGTCGCAAGCCATGGGGCGCCGCCCGAAAGGCTCTTTCCCCCGCCCCCGAACGAAAACGCCCCCGCGGTCTCCCGCGAGGGCGTCTCAAGTCAATCCGCGACGGATCAGGCGGCGCGCAGGCCCAACACCTCGTCGACCTGGCGGGCGGCGGCGGCCTCGTCACCGGATACGGCGGCGATCTCGCGGGTCAGACGCTCGAGCGCGGCCTCGTAAAGCTGACGCTCGGAATAGGACTGCTCGCGCTGGTCGTCGGCGCGGTGCAGGTCGCGCACGACCTCGGCGATGGCGATCAGGTCGCCCGAGTTGATCTTCTGCTCGTACTCCTGCGCGCGGCGCGACCACATCGCCCGCTTCACCTTGGCCTTGCCCTTCAGCGTCTTCATCGCCTCGCTCACCACATCCGGAGAGCTGAGCGAGCGCATACCGATTTCCGTTGCCTTGTGCGTCGGAACGCGCAGGGTCATCTTGTCCTTCTCGAAGGAGATCACGAAAAGCTCCAGGCTCAGCCCGGCCACTTCCTGCTCTTCGATCGACACGATCTGGCCGACACCGTGGGCCGGGTACACAACAAAATCATTCGGACGGAATTCGGGTTTCTTCGCTTTGGTCATTTGGGTCCTCGCAGCTCGCGCACGATCAGGCGACAAAAAAGACGATCGGGGATCGCAGCGATTCCCGGTCATCTGTGTGGTTTGTCCCCTGAACTATGCCCCCACTGGCCTACGGGCCGGGGCGGGCGCGCGTGATGTCATCATGTAGAAGAGAAATATAACACAAAAAAGCGCCTCTTCCCAGCACCTCGCCGGAAGAGTAGATTACATCGCTTTTTCAACGGCCTGCGCGAATTATCACCCCCAGCGGGGGCAACCCTGACGCGAATCAGCCGCCCTCGCCCGGCGCCTCGGAGAAATACTTCTCCATCTTGCCTTCTTCCCCGTCGCGTTCCTCTGCGCCGGGCATCGGATCCTTCTTGGAGATGATGACGGGCCAGAGTTCCGAGTACTTGCGGTTGAACTCGACCCACTTCTCCATGTCCGGCTCGGTGTCCGGGCGGATCGCGTCGGCGGGGCACTCGGGTTCGCAGACGCCGCAGTCGATGCATTCGTCGGGGTGAATCACCAGCGTGTTCTCGCCCTCGTAGAAGCAATCGACGGGGCAGACTTCCACGCAATCGGTGTATTTGCAGGCGATGCAGTTTTCGGTGACGACGTATGTCATGGCGCAACCCTCGGTTCTCGGGGTGTTGCTAATCCAGCCCGGCGGATCATTCAACCTCCCCCCGGCGATCAAGATCGAGTTTCCTGCGGTCCCGCTTGGTGGGGCGAGAATTGCCTTCCAGACGGCGCACAGGCGGAACATCCATCGCGGTTTTCGGCTCTGGCGGGGACAGATCTTCGTAGAGCGCCTGCGCCTCGGGTGCCGGGCCGCGCCGCTCGCCCAGCGCAAGGACGCGGATCACGCGAATGTCACGGGCCTGCGGGAAGGTCAGCACGTCGCCGGGCACAACCGCATGGGCCGGTTTCGAGACCGGGTTGCCGTTGACCCGGCAGGAACCGCTGGCCGCCACCTTGGCCGCCAGCGATCTGGTCTTGAAAAAACGCGCCTGCCACAGCCACTTGTCCAGTCGCAGGCGCGTCGCGGGCTCGCTCAAGAGCGGTCCTTCAGCCCCATCAGCGCTGCCGCGAAGGGGTTGTCCGGGTCGATCTGCTTTTCCTTGCGGGGCGGGCGCGACTCGAAGTTCTTCGGTCCGCGATCCCGGTCGCCTTTCGGCCCCTTGCCGCCCTTGCCCTTCGGACCCTTGCCCTTGCCGCCACCGCCGGAGCGGTCGCCGCGCTCGCCGCGCGGACGGTCGCCGCCAGCGGCATCCCGGCGCGGCTTGCCGCCGCCTGCGCCCCGGCGCTGACCGCCACGGTTGTTGCCGCGGTTGCCACCCCAGGTGAAGGTATAGAAGACCTCGGTCTCGGCGCCCGCAAGCGCCTCGTCCGGCGCGGTGCCGGGCAGGATCTCTTCTTCCGGCGTCTCCGCCACCACCGCCTCGTTCGAGGCCGCGTCCGTCACCTCGGCAGGCTCGGCAGAGACCGGCGCCTCGCCCTCGTCTTCCAGGGCGGCCACGGGTTCGGCCACGTCGGCGGGTGTGGGCGTCTCTTCGGCACCGGGTTCCAGCGCGGGCGCGGTCTCGGCGGCGACGTCCATCACCGGCGTGTCCTCGGGCAGCTGCGTGGCCGCGCCCGCGACCTGTTCGCCGGTCTCGGGCTGAACCACCGCATCGGCGGGTTTCACCTTGGTGCGCTCACCCTGCTCGGCGCGATAGCCCAGGCCGCCCATCAGGTCGGCGAACTGTTCCAGCGTCATGCCGGTGATCGACAGCATGTCGGCCTTGGCCTCGAAGCCCGCGCGCGAATCCTCGGCCCGCAGCATGTCGGCCAGACGCTCCAGCATGTCGATGCGGATCGAGCGCTGCCCGGCCTTGCGGTATCCCGCCAGCGTGTAATGCTGGTCCGGCACGTCCTGCACGTTGGGCACGGTGACGAGGCCCGGAGGCGGCGCCTCGGGGAAGATGTCCAGCCCGTTGGCCAGCGACCACAGCACCAGCCGCAGCCGGGTCGGTGCGGGCTTCAGCAGGAGCGGCATGAAGATCGTGTACTGGCCAAACCGCACGCCGTGCTTGCGCAGCGCGCCGCGCGCGTCCTGGTCCAGCGCCTTGACGTCATCGGCGACCTCGGCCCGCGGGATCACGCCCATGGCCTCGACCAGACGGAAGGCAAAGCCCCGCGCCAGGCCGGTCAGCGCCTCGTCGTCGCGCATCTTGACCAGCGGCTCGAACAGCGCGGCGATCTTGCGATCCATGAAGTGCTGCAACCGGCGCTCGACCTTCTGCGCCACATCCGGCCCGGCCTCGTCGTCGACAAAGGCCACGACGCGCGGCTTCAGCGGGTCGTCGCCCTTGGCCAGCTTGCCGACCGCCTGATCGCCCCACATCAACCCGCCCTGTTCGGTATAGTCGATCTCGGTATCGGGCGCGTTGTAGAAGCGGTCCGCGCGCAGGTGGAAATGCGGCGTCAAAGCCTGCACCGAGGCCTGACGCAAGGTCTTGGCCTCCTGCCCGGTCGCGTCCTTGTCCTGACGGAACCGGAATCCCTCGAGCCGACCGACAAATTGCCCTTCGACGGTGACTTCACCCTGATCGTTTACCTCGGCCAAGAGGGCCTCCTTCTGTTTCAACCGGCGAAGCAGAACGCTGGTCCGCCGGTCTACAAATCTTTGCGTCAGAGCCGCGTGAAGCGCATCCGACAGGCTGTCTTCTACAGCGCGCGTGGCGTCGCGCCAATGGTCTTCATCCTGAACCCAACCGCGCCGTTGCGCCACATAGGTCCATGTGCGGATATACGCCAGCCGTTTCGACAATGTGTCAATATCGCCGTCGGTCCGGTCGATCCGCTTCACCTGCCGTGCAAGGAAATCGTCGGGGACATGCCCCACCTGATGCAGATGTCCGAAAATAACGCCAAGCAGCGACGCATGTTCCGCGTTCGAGATGCCGCGGAAGTCCGGGATGCGACAGACATCCCACAAGAGCTTGACCGAGGCCGGGTCAGTGGCCCGCGCCATGACCTCTGTTTCGCCGGACAGCGCCCGGAGCGCCCGCAGGTCGTCGGCCTCGCGCGCCTTGGACAGGCGGTCATCCGCCGGCGACGCGTCCAGCGACGTCTCGAGCGCGGCAATGGAGCCGAAGCGCAGGTCGGCATTGCGCCAGTTCAGCTTCTTCAGCGGCGTGAAGGAATGGCTGGTGATGGCCTCGACCCACTCGTCGGGAATCGGTCCGGCCTCGCCGGTGACGCCGAAGGTGCCGTGGCTCATGCCCCGCCCCGCCCGGCCCGCGATCTGCGCCAGCTCGTTGGGTTGCAGGGGCCGCATCCGCCGCCCGTCGAACTTGGTCAGCGAGGAAAAGGCGACGTGGTCGATATCGAGGTTCAGCCCCATGCCGATGGCATCGGTCGCCACGAGGTAATCCACCTCGCCGTTCTGGTACAACTCCACCTGCGCGTTGCGCGTCCGGGGGCTGAGCGCCCCCATGACCACCGCCGCGCCGCCCTTCTGGCGTTTCAGCAGTTCCGCGATGGCATAGACGTTGTCGATGGAAAAGCCGACGATGGCCGTGCGCGCGGGCAGGCGGCTGATCTTCTTCGACCCCGCGTAGACCAGCTGCGACATGCGTTCGCGCCGCACGAATTCCACCCCCGGCACCAGCCCGGCGATCGGCCCGCGCATGGTGTCGGAACCAAGGAACAGCGTCTCATGCGTGCCGCGCATGCGCAGCAGACGGTCGGTGAAGACATGGCCGCGCTCGGGATCGGCACAAAGCTGGATCTCGTCGATGGCGACGAAATCGGCGCCCATGCCCTCGGGCATCGCCTCGACGGTGCAGACCCAGTATTGGGTGCGCGGCGGCACGATGCGTTCCTCGCCGGTGACCAGCGCCACCACCGAAGGCCCGCGCGCCGCGACGATGCGGTCATAGACCTCGCGGGCGAGCAACCGCAGGGGCAGCCCGATGACGCCGGTCCGATAGCCCAGCATCCGCTCGATCGCGTAGTGGGTCTTGCCTGTATTGGTCGGGCCAAGAACGGCCGCGATCCGAGAATGCTGGGGCATTGCCCGCCTATCCTGCCCCGCTGCCGGGGTATTCCGGGACGCCGACGCTAGAGCGTCACGCCCATGACTTCGCCTTCCAGCCGCTTCATCGCGTTGAGGGTATCCTCGTCGTGCGGCCGTAGTTCCAGTACGCGCTGATAGGCGTCATAGGCAAGGGCATGCCGCCCCACCTGCTCGTTGATCGCGCCGACGCCCTTCAGCGCCGCGAAGTGATGCGGGTTCAGCACCAGCACATGTTCCAGCGCATCCATCGCCGGGCCGAACATCTCGGCCTGGTAGAAGGCCAGCGCCAGCCCGTGCCAGCCCTCGGCGAAACCCGGCGCGTGGTCGGTCAGCGCGGTGAAATGTTCCAGCGCGCCCTCGATATTGTCGACGTCCAGCGCGTCGCGGCCGCGTTTCAGCAGCAGGTCCATCGCCGGAGAGCCGCTCTTGGACCATTCGGCCATGATCTGCGATTCCAGACGGCGCGCGGCGCTGTCGTCCTCTGCCTCGGCCAGCCGGGACAACAGCCGCCCTGCGCGGTCCTCCGCCGACGGCGCCTGCGCTGACGCGGCGTAGGGTAGGGAAAACATGACTACGGCCAGAAATGCCGTGGCGGTAGATTTGAAATCCATGGGACCCGTCCTCATAACCTGTTCATAATGTAGCCGATGCAGGCGGCATTGCCAGAGCACGTTTTTGAGAGAGACCGAGGAAGACACATGAGCGACACCGTAAGCGCAGCCGTGACCGCGCTGAATGCAAAGATGGCCGGAGACGGCTTTGACGGCACCGCGAAATTCGTGATCGAGGATGAGGGCAGCCTGATCATCGACGAGAACGGCGCACATGCCGGCGACGAAGCCGCCGACGTGACCCTGACCGCCTCGCAGGACACCTTCGAGGCGATCCTGTCCGGCGACCTGGACCCCACCAGCGCCTTCATGTCGGGCAAGCTGGCGGTCGACGGCGACATGTCCGCGGCCATGCGGCTGGCACAGGTCCTGAGCTGATGGCCCTCTCCCCCGCTCCCTTCGACAGCGTCCTCGCCGAGGGTCCGCTGGACAGCCGTGCCTTCTGGGTAACGGCCTCCGACGGGCTGCGCCTGCGCGTGGCCCACTTCCCCGGAGAGGGAGAGCGGGGGACGGTGCTGCTGTTCCCGGGCCGCACCGAATATGTCGAGAAATACGGCCGCACCGCGCGGGTGCTGGCCGAGGCCGGCTATCACACGCTGGCCATCGACTGGCGTGGACAGGGGCTTGCCGACCGGATGCTGGCCGAGCGCCGCACCGGCCATGTGGGCCTCTTCTGCGACTACCAGCGCGACGTGGCCGCCATGGTGGCGCTGGCCGACGAGATGGCGCTGCCGGGGCCGCGCCACATGGTGGGGCATTCCATGGGCGGCTGCATCGGGCTGCGCGCGGCGATGGACGGGCTGGAGGTGGCCTCTTGCGCCTTCACCGGGCCGATGTGGGGCATCCGCATCGCCCAGCCGGTCCGCCCCGCCGCATGGGCGGTCAGCCGCCTGTCGAAATCGGTCGGGCTGGGGCATATGTTCGCGCCGGGCACCGGGGTAAACAGCTATGTCGCCTCGGCGGACTTCGACGGCAACCTGCTGACCACCGACCCGGCGATGTGGGACTACATGCGCCGGCAGGTCATGGCGATCCCGGAGCTGCAACTGGGCGGGCCCTCGCTGCACTGGCTGCACGAGGCGCTGACCGAGATGCGGGATCTGAACCGCCGCGCCTCGCCCGACCTGCCCTGCGTGACCTTCTGCGGCACGCACGAACGCATCGTCGATGTCGACCGCATCCGCAACCGGATGGCGCGCTGGCCCGGCGGGCGGCTGGAGATGGTCGAGGGCGGCGAACACGAGCTGATGATGGAGGCCCCGGCGCTGCGCGACCGGGTGATGGCGGAAATGATCGCGCTGTTCGACTCGGCCTCGGAAACGGTCGCGTTACGCGCCTGACCGCCTGAGAGGCGGCGTTGGAGGGGGCGCCGCCCCCGGCCTGCGGCCTCCCCCGAGGGTATTTGGACCAAGAAGAAACCCGGGGCGGTTCTGCCCCTGCGCGCAGGGATGGCGCGTGTCGGGCGGCGCTTTCGGGCTGCCTGTTTCCTGTCGGCGCCCTGCCGGGATTGAAGCGGTCGGGGCGGCGCCTAGTTCCCTGCCATGGCCGACCCCGTTCTGACCTTTACCGAGCGCGGCATCTACTGCCCCGCGGGCGATTTCCACATCGACCCCTGGCGCCCCGTGGACCGGGCGCTGATCACCCATGGCCATGCCGATCACGCGCGGCCCGGCCACGGGCGCTATCTGGCCACCGAGGCGGCCCTGCCGGTCATGCGCCACCGGCTTGGCGCGATCGCGGCCGAGGGGATCCGCTATGGCGATGTACGGCGGATCGGCGGGGCGGAAGTGTCCTTTCATCCGGCGGGCCATCTGCCCGGCTCTGCCCAGATCCGGGTCTCGGTGGGCGGCGTGGTCTGGGTGGTCTCGGGCGATTACAAGACTGCGCAGGACGGCTTCTGCGAGGCCTTCGAGCCGGTGCCCTGCCAGCATTTCGTGACCGAGTGCACCTTTGGCCTGCCGGTCTTCAACTGGCCCGATCAGGCCCGGGTGGCGCGCGAGATCAATGGCTGGTGGGCCGCCAATGCCGCCGAAGGGCGGTTTTCCCTGCTGGGGGCCTATTCTCTGGGCAAGGCGCAGCGGGTCCTGAGCCTGCTGGAGCCCGTCGCCCCGATCCTGACCCATGGCGCCGTCGAGGCCACCAACGCGGTCCTGCGCGACCAGGGCTACGTGCTGCCGCAGACCCTGCGGGTGACGCCCGACCTCGATCCCAAGGCCCATGCGGGCGCGCTGGTGCTGGCGCCGCCCTCGGCGCTTGGCAGCCCGTGGGCGCGGCGGTTCCGGCCATCGGCGACGGGTTTTGCCTCTGGCTGGATGATGCTGCGGGGCATACGGCGGCGGCGGGCCATGGACCGGGGCTTTGTGTTGTCGGATCATGCCGACTGGACCGGGCTACACGAGGCCATCGCCGCAACGGGCGCGGAAAATATATATACAACACATGGTTACACGGACATCTTCGCGCGGCACCTGAGTGAAGAGGGCTATGCCGCGCGGGTGGTTCCGACAGAATTCGGCGGTGAAGAGGACGACAGCGCGGAGGATGCCGCGTGAAACGCTTTGCCGCGCTGTTCAACGCCCTCGACCAGACGACGAAAACGTCCGCGAAGACAAGGGCTTTGGCCGAGTATTTCGAGCAGGCGCCGGAGGCGGACAGGCTGTGGTGCGTGGCGCTGTTTTCCGGGCGCCGCCCGCGCCGGGCCATCACCACCACGCAGCTGCGCGCCCTGGCGGCAGAGCGCGCGGGCCTGCCGCTGTGGCTGATCGAGGACTGCCACCCCATCGTCGGCGACCTGGCCGAGACCATCGCGCTTGTCCTGCCCCCGCCGTCGCGCGCATCGGACCACAGTTTGTCCCATTGGATCAACACCCTGCGCGGCCTGCATGACCTGCCGCAGGAGGCGCGGCGCGCACCGATCCTCGACGCCTGGGACCAGCTGGACGACAGCGGGCGGTTCCTGTTCAACAAGCTGATCACCGGCGGCTTTCGCATCGGCGTCAGCCGCAAGCTGATGACCCGCGCGCTGGCCTTGGCGACCGGGCAGGACGAGCCGGTGCTGGCGCACAAGCTGATGGGCGGCTGGACGCCCGAGACCACCTCCTGGCACGCGCTGATCGAGGCCGAGGACCCGGCGGCCGACGAGAGCCGGCCCTATCCCTTCTGCCTTGCCTACCAGCTGGACACCGAGCCCGGGCTGCTGGGGTCCCCGCAAGATTGGCAGGCCGAGTGGAAATGGGACGGCATTCGCGGCCAGTTGCTGCTGCGCGAGGCCGGGCACCACCTGTGGTCGCGCGGCGAGGAATTGATCACCGACCGCTTCCCCGAGTTCGCCCGCGCCGCGGATTTCCTGCCTGCCGGAACCGTTCTGGATGGTGAAATCGTGGCCTGGGACGGTGCCGCCCCGATGCCCTTCAACGCGCTGCAACCGCGCATCGGGCGCAAGACCGTGCCGAAAAAGCTGCTGAAAGAGGCGCCCGTGGTCCTGCTGGCCTATGACCTGCTGGAACACCGGGGCCGCGACCTGCGCGACCGGCCCATGGCAGAGCGGCGCGCGCATCTGCAGGCGCTGCTGGCGCCGCTGCCCGAGGACGCGCCCATTCGCCTGTCCCCGGCCCTTGTCTTCGACGACTGGCAGGCCCTGGCGGCGACCCGCGCGACCGCCCGCGCCCAGCGCGCCGAGGGCCTGATGCTGAAGCGCAGGGACTCGCCCTACCTGTCGGGCCGCAAGAAGGGCGACTGGTGGAAGTGGAAGCTGGACCCGCTGACCGTGGACGCGGTGCTGATCTATGCGCAGCAGGGATCGGGGCGGCGCGCTACCCTGTTCACCGACTTCACCTTCGCGGTGCGCGACGGCAACGGGCTGGTGCCCTTCACCAAGGCCTATTCCGGCCTGACCGACGAGGAATTCGCCCGGATCACCGCATGGGTGCGGCGCAACACGCTGCAACGCTTCGGCCCGGTGCGGCAGGTCAAGCCAGAGCATGTCTTCGAGATCGCCTTCGAGGGCATCCACGAAAGCCCGCGCCACAAGTCCGGCATCGCGCTGCGCTTTCCCCGCATGGCGCGCTGGCGTCACGACAAGGCGGTGGACGAGGCCAATACGCTGGACGACCTGCGCCAGATCCTGAGGCAATACGCCTGAGCGTCTTCCTGCCACAGCCCCGCGCCATCTGCGCGCTGTCCGGTTTTTCGGGCTAGGCAATGCTGCGGCTGCATGAAACCCTGTCGTCCGCACTTACGAAAGACCGGACCACCATGACCCGCCGCCTGCCCTCAATTCTGCTTGCCCTCCTGGCCCCCGTCCCCGCCCTTGCGCAGGGGCTTTCCTTCGACGGCACGGTGGGCCTTGGGGCCACCGGCACCGAGGGCACGCGGGGCGTGGGCATGGTCGATGTCACCCTGACGGTGCCGCTGTCGCGCCGGATCCCGCTGAGCTTCGAGGCGGGCACCTACATGGTGGTGCTGGAGGGCAAGCGCCCGCATGAAACCTATGCCGCCTTCGCCTGGGACGACCGTTTCCGGATCGGCGTGGTGCGGCCGGCCTATGACAGCGTCCTGCCCTCGGTCTTCGAGCGCGCGGCGCCCTTCCTTGCCTACGAGCGGATCGAATACGCGCGATCCCATGCCACGGTCGAGGCGATGCGGGCGACCGCCGTGCCCTTCGGCATCTCGGCGCAGGGCACAGAGGGCGCGCTGCGCTTGATGGTCTCGGCCCACAAGGACGACAAGGGCGGCTTCGACGCGGCCTCTGTCGCGGCCTCCTATCAGGGCACGGGCTGGCAGATCGCCGCGGCGGTCGAGGGCGTCTGGGAACACGGCGGCCCCGACCGGGTGGATGCCAAGCTGGGCGCGCGGGTCGCCCTTGGACCGCAGGTCGAGGCCGGTCTGACGCTGCTGTCGCCCGACGGCAACGACCGCGACGATGCGCTGGCCTTCGACATGACCTGGACCGCGACGGAGGCCCTGAGCCTCATGGCCTTCGGAGAGACCGTGCGCGGCGGCGGGGACGACGCCTGGGGGCTGGCGGGAGAGTACCGCTTTCGGCCCCGGACCAGCGTGATCGTCGCGGGCACGGATAGCGATGCGGCGGGCGCCGCGTGGCACCTGACGCTGGCCCACCGCTTCTGACAGGGCACGACGGCCAGGCCGCCCGCTCTGCCACGGCGCGCCTGCGGGGACCGTTCCGGGGCGCTGGCGGGACCGTCGGCCTTCTGCCGCAGACCTGACGCCTTGCCTGGCCCAGCCCCCGCCTGTTCGGTCTCACGGGGCAGAGCCGGAAGGCGCGAGGCCCCGGGCCATCCATCCCGGGGCAAGCGGCGCATCCGACAGGGCGGCCTTGCGCGCCGGGGCCACGCCCACCCGGCGCCGCACGCCCCCCTCTTTCTGCGGGAACCGGGCCAAAAGTATCGGCCCCGCGCTTGCCCTGCCCGCCCTGCGGCCCCTATGTCAGGGGAAACGACAGAAAGAGGCCGACATGCGCTATACTCCGACCCTCACCCGCGACGCCAATGCCTCTGCTGGGGGCAAGAACCTCGGCGACCTGCCGGAATGGGACCTGAGCGACCTCTACACCGCGCCCGACGCGCCGGAACTGAAGCGCGATCTCGACTGGCTCGAAGACGCCTGCCGCAGCTTCGCCGCCGACTACGAGGGCAAGCTGGACAGCCTGAGCGCGGGCGAATTCCTGACGCTGGTGCAGCGCAACGAGAAGATCGGTGCCATCGCGGGCCGCATCATGTCCTTCGCGGGCCTGCGCTATTACCAGATGACCATGGATGCCGAGCGCGCCAAGTTCCTCTCCGACTGCCAGGAAAAGATCACCAATTACACCACGCCGCTGGTCTTCTTCTCGCTGGAGATCAACCGCCTGCCCGAAGACCACTACGCCGACCTCTTCGCCGCCAATGACGAGCTGGCCCGCTACAAGCCCGCCTTCGACCGCCAGCGCGCGATGAAGCCCTACCAGCTGTCCGACGAGTTGGAGAAGTTCCTGCACGACCTCGGCGTCGTCGGTGACGCATGGGAGCGGCTGTTCGACGAGACCATCGCCGGGCTGACCTTCGAGGTCGACGGCGAAGAGCTGAACATAGAGTCGACGCTGAACTTCCTGACCGAGCAGGACCGTAGCAAGCGCGAGGCCGCCGCCCGCGAACTGGCCCGCGTCTTTGCCGCCAACATCCGCACCTTCGCCCGCGTCCACAACACGCAGGCGAAAGAGAAGGAAGTGCTGGACCGCTGGCGCGGCATGCCCTCGCCGCAGATGGGCCGCCACCTGTCCAACGACGTGGAACCCGAGGTCGTCGAGGCCCTGCGCAACGCGGTGGTCAAGGCCTACCCGCGCCTCTCGCACCGCTATTACGAGCTGAAGCGCAAGTGGCTGGGTCTCGACCGCATGCAGGTCTGGGACCGCAACGCGCCGCTGCCGATGGAAACCACCCGCACCGTGTCCTGGGACGAGGCCCGCGAGACGGTCATGAACGCCTATTCCGCCTTCGACCCGCGCATGGGCGAGCTGGCCCAGCCCTTCTTCGACAAGGGCTGGATCGACGCGCCGGTGAAGCCCGGCAAGGCCCCCGGCGCCTTCGCCCACCCCACGGTCACCGACGTGCACCCCTACGTGATGCTGAACTACCTCGGCAAACCGCGCGACGTGATGACGCTGGCGCATGAGCTGGGTCACGGCGTCCACCAGGTGCTGGCCGCCGGTCAGGGCGAGATGCTGTCCTCCACCCCGCTGACGCTGGCCGAGACGGCGAGCGTTTTCGGCGAGATGCTGACCTTCCAGCGCATGCTGGAGAACGCCAAGGACGACAAGGAGCGCAAGGTGCTTCTGGCGGGCAAGGTCGAGGACATGATCAACACGGTCGTGCGCCAGATCGCCTTCTACGACTTCGAGTGCAAGCTGCACGACGCCCGGCGCGGCGGCGAGCTGACGCCCGACGACATCAACGCGCTGTGGATGTCGGTGCAGGCGGAAAGCCTGGGCGAGGCCTTCGACTTCATGGAAGGCTACGAGACCTTCTGGGCCTATATCCCGCACTTCGTGCACTCGCCCTTCTACGTCTACGCCTATGCCTTCGGCGACGGTTTGGTGAACGCCCTCTACGCCGCCTATCAGGAAAGCCCCGAAGGCTTTCAGGACAAGTACTTCGACATGCTGAAGGCGGGCGGGTCGAAGCACCACAAGGCGCTTCTGGAACCCTTCGGGCTGGACGCCACCGACCCGACCTTCTGGGACAAGGGCCTGTCGATGATCGAAGGCTTCATCGACCAGCTGGAAGCCATGGAGGAGTGACCCTGGCCGGGCCGCAAGGCCCGGCATCGCCCCTGGTCGGCGCGTTGGCGCGGCAAGGAGGCACCCGCTCGGCTGGGGCAAGCGGGTCTTCCTGCACCCCGGCTCGGACCGTCGGGGCGGCCTGCGCCCCGGCCAGCGCGTTCGCGCCGTCCTGCGTCCCTGCCCCGGCTCAGGCGATCAGGGCATCCTGCGCCCCGGCCTCGCTCCGCCCCTACTCCATCGCCAGCCGCGTCTCGACCACGCCCAGAATCTCGACACAGGTGGCGGGGTCGACCGCCGAGGACAGGCTTGGCTTGCGGCAAAGCTCACCCGTAAAAGCCAGTTCGACCTCGCCCATGCTGCCGTGGATATCGAAGCGGACAATCTCGACCTGCGCCGGACGGGACGCCCCCGCGCTGGTCCAGTACGGCCCGCCCAGCCCCTCGGGTGTATACAGGATATCGACCGAAAGCGGCTCTGCGCCGGGACTGTACCAGCCGGCAAAGCGGACCGTGACCGCCATGCCGTCGGCGCCCGCGAACCGCGGCGCGTCATAGCCCTGGATCTGCAACTCGGCGAGCCATTGGCTCTGCCGAAACCCTGCCGTGACGATCCGCCCGCCCGGCCTGTCGAGGGCATGGATGCGCCATTCATGCGGGACGCCGTCCAGCCGTGCTGTCATCACACCCAGTTCCTCGGCCCAGCACGGAGAGGCGAAACCCCACAACACCAACGCGACACAGTCGAACCGCCGCGCCATTCCGCACCTCCCCGTCAGGGCCGAAAGGGGCTCCGGGCATCTGCGCCGCCTCGCTCGAACCGCAGGTCACGCCGCGCCGGTCCTCCGGCTTTACAGGCATCACGCCTCATCGGGTCCGCTCCGTCAATATCCCAAACCGGGGCAAGGGGCCCCCGGCGCTGCTTACTCCTGACGCAGCCGCGTCAGGACACCGGTGCGCACCGCCTCGGGGTGGATGATGCCCAGTTGCGCCGGGATCTTCGGCAGCCCCAGCACCCGGGCAATGGCAAAGCGGTTGCGCCCGCCGCCAGAGCGCAGCACCTCGCCGTCCCGGGCGATGTGGACATAGATGCCGTCGTATTCGCGCCGCAGGTGTCCGGGCAATTCGCTGCGCGGGCGCAGCCTGCCGGTCCTCTGCGCCTCTTCATAGACCCGGTCGAGATCCTCGTAGCGGGCCATGATCTCTTCCAGCGTGCGGGCGCCCTCGGAAATCCCCTTCTCGGCGATCTTTTCCAGATGATAGTCCACGATCCCGGTTTCCGCCCAGCTCATCCCCCGGACAAAGTGATCGTGGATGACCCGCGCCGCCCGCGTTTCGGGCAGCGGCGCGCGCGACAGGTCCCAGTCGCCGCCGCGCACCATGCCGCTGTGCCTGCGCCGGAACATGGACTTGCCCACGGTGCCGTCCGTCACATGGATATAGCGCACATCGCAGGGCGCCACGTAGATCCGTTCGTCGCTGCGCGGCGCGCCCGGACCAAAGCGCGCCCGGTTCCAGACGTCGCGCAAGACCTTCTGCGGCACACCGGCGGCAAGCCTGCGCCCTAGCGTCGTTCTGGGTTGATCCGGGTGGGGCATGGCACGTCTTCGATCAGGGAGGCGGGGCGGCACTCCGGCCCCGGGCGTCTTTGGCCAAGGATCAAATCCGCAGCGGCCTGTCAACGCCACGGGGGCCTGCCCTTTGGCACAGAGGCCAGCGCCCTCAGGGGTGCACGGGCGAAAGCGAGACCACTGCGCGCACCCGCGCAAGGCCTTACTTCAGCTGGCTGTCCTTCGATCCGCGCCGATTGAAGCCCGCCTTCGCGCGGAACACCCCGTCACGCTCGGAGGCGCAGTCGACGCATAGCTTCACCCCCGGCAACGCCACACGCCGCTTCTCGGGGATTTCCTCGCCGCATTCGGCGCATTCGCGAAAGCTTTCGCCCGAAGGCCCCCTGCGCGCCTTCATGCGCTCCAGCTCCTCGGCAATCGAGGCCTCGATCTGTTCGCTGACCGCGCCGTCGCGGCTCCATCCGCCTGCCATGGCCAAACCCTCCTTTTCCGTCACCATACGACACTTTGAAACCAAAACGCAGAATGCCACGTATCTGTCTCAAAGAAAGGTCCGATCCATGCTGCGCATCCTGCTTCTTGCCCTTCCGCTGGCCACCGCGATCCAGGCGGCGGAACCCTTTACCTTCACCAGCATCGACGGCGGCACGCTGGACCTAGCGGAATGGCAGGGCCAGCCGGTGCTGGTGGTCAACACCGCCTCGCGCTGCGGTTTCACTCCGCAATACGATGGGTTGCAGACGCTTTATGACAGGTATCGCGACCGGGGCCTTGTGGTCCTTGCGGTGCCCTCGGACGATTTCCGGCAGGAACTCGACAGTGCCGAGGCGGTGAAGGACTACTGCGAGACGACCTTCGGCCTGACCCTGCCGATGACCGATATCACCCATGTCCGGGGCAGCGAGGCGCATCCCTTCTACGCCTGGGTCCGGCAGACCGAAGGCTTCGAACCCGCGTGGAACTTCAACAAGATCCTCATCGGCCCCGACGGCGCGGTGCTTGCGACATGGGGCGCGACGACGCGGCCCCTGGCATCCGCCGTCACCGGCGCGGTGGAGGCCGCGCTGGACTAGGGGCGTGGCTCGCGGATGGGCCGGTGGCCCTCTCCGGCAGGAGAGGGGCACGGGGCGCGCACCCGCCAGCCTCGGCCTCAGGCCTTCAGCAGCGCATAAAGCTGGTCCTTCAGCCCGGCCCGCTCTTTCCGCAGGGCCTCTTCGGCGAGATCGTCCATCGGCTCGACCCGGGTTTCGGCGCGGTGGATGCGGCGGTTGACCGCGTGATACGTTTCGGACAGCCGCGCGAAATGCGCATCGGTCTGCTTCAGGGCGCTCATCCGGGCGGCGTGCTCGGGGAATTCCTCGGCCAGTTCATGCGGCACATGCGACATTGCGGGTCTCCTTTGGTTCCTCTGTCGAAGGCACCCTGACAGAGCCCGGGACCCCGCACCTTGACCCGCATCAAACCGGCAGCCTTGCGGGCGCACGCGGCCCGTCCGGGTGGCGAACAAAGGGCACACCCGGTCCGTGCGACGCCCGTCCGGTCACCCCCGGGCGCGGCACTTTCTGCCTCGGGCCTCGACCGGCAAGCACCGAAGACCCGGCAGAGGAACACCGCCCGGCCCTGCCCGCCGCGATCTCTTCAACCCGGCATGACAGGGCAATGACAGCTAGCCCGCAGCCCTTACCGCTGTGCCGTCTGCCACGCGGGATGCAGCCAGGGCTCGGCGTTGTCGGGCGGCAGGCGGCGGCCCAGAACATGGTCGGCGATCTTCTCGCCGACCATGATCGAGGGCGCGTTGAGGTTGCCGTTGGTGATGCGCGGGAACAGCGAACTGTCGGCCACGCGCAGCCCCTCGACGCCGATCACCCGACCCTCGGGATCGACGACCGCGCGCGGATCGTCCACAGCCCCCATCCGGCAGGTGCCGCAGGGGTGATAGGCGCTTTCGGCGTGTTCGCGGATCACCGCATCCAGCGCCTCGTCCGACTGCGCCTCGGCGCCCGGCTGCAACTCCTTGCCGCGATAGGGAGCGAAGGCGGGCTGGGCGAAGATCTCGCGCGTCAGGCGGATCGCGGTGCGGAAATCCTGCCAGTCCTGCGCCTCGGACATGTAGTTGAAGAGGATGCGCGGATCGGCGCCCGCATCAGCGGACCGAAGCGTGACCGACCCGCGCGAGGGCGAGCGCATCGGCCCCACATGCGCCTGAAAGCCGTGGCCCTCGGGCGCGACCCGGCCATCGTAGCGGACCGCGATCGGCAGGAAGTGGTATTGCAGGTCCGGGTAGTCGATCCCGGCGCGCGACCGGATGAAGCCCGCGCTTTCGAACTGGTTCGAGGCCCCCGGCCCCTTCCGCGCCAGAAGCCACTGCGCCCCGACCCAGGCCTTGCCCGCAAGGTTCCAGTATTTCGCGAGGCTGACGGGCTGAGTCGCGGCCATCTGGACGTAAAGTTCAAGGTGGTCCTGCAGGTTCTGCCCCACACCGGGCCGGTCCGCCACGACCGGGATGCCATGCTCGGCCAGATGCCGCGCCGGGCCGATGCCCGAGAGCATCAGAAGCTTCGGCGAATTGATCGCGCTGGCCGAGACGATGACTTCGCGCGCGGCGCGGAGGACCTCTGTCCGGCCACCACGCTGGACCTCGACGCCCACGGCCCGGCCCTCTTCGATGACCACGCGGCGAGCGAAGGCGCGCGTGACCTCTGCCCCCATGGCCTGCGCCGGACGCAGGTAGGCCTTGGCCGCCGACCAGCGTTCGCCTTTCCAGACGGTCATGTCGAAGGGGCCGAAGCCCTCTTGCCGGTGCCCGTTGTAGTCGCCGGTGATCGGGTAGCCGGCCTGCCTGCCCGCCTCGACGAAGGCCCGCGTCAGGGGATTGTCCCGCGCCCCGCGCGTCACGTGCAAGGGCCCGCCCTGCCCGCGCCACGCCGGATCGCCGCCATGACCGCCGTCGTGCCAGTCCTCCATGCGCTTGAAATAGGGCAGCACATCGGCAAAGCCCCAGCCCGCGCAGCCCTCGTCGCGCCAGTGGTCGTAGTCGCGGGCATGGCCGCGCACGTAGATCATGCCATTGATCGAGGACGACCCGCCCAGCACCTTGCCGCGCGGACAGGCAAGGCGGCGGTTGCCCAGATGCGGTTCCGGTTCGGTCTGGAAGCCCCAGTCGTAGCGCCGCATGTTCATCGGGTAGCTGAGCGCGCCGGGCATATTGATGAAGGGCCCCCGGTCGGAGCCGCCGTGTTCGATCACCAGCACCGAGCGCCCGGCCTCGGCCAGCCGGTAGGCCATGGCACAGCCCGCGCTGCCCGCGCCGATGACGATATAGTCGGGCCGGGTCATGGGCGCCCCGCACGGGTCGGATGCTGCGTCCGTGGCTGGCGGCAGATGCCTCCGGCGGGGATATTTCCGGACAGAAGAAACGCGGGGGTGCGCCTCATTTCGGGCCTGGGACGCGCTGGGGTGAGCGGGGGCCGGGTCGTGCGGCGTGGGGGTGCGGAGGGGGCGGCCATCAGAAGGGTGCCTCGACGTCGCCCATGCGCACGTAGACGCTTTTGAGCTGGCTGTAGTGCTCGATCGCGGCCCTTGCGTTCTCGCGCCCCACGCCGGAGCGTTTGGAGCCGCCGAAGGGCAGTTCGACCGGCGCGTCGTTGTAGGAGTTGATGAAGCAGGACCCGGCCTGAAGCTGGCGGATCACCCGATGCGCGCGGGCGAAATCCGTCGTGAAGACCCCGGCGGAGAGGCCGAAGTCGGTGGCATTGGCGCGGGCGATGACCTCGTCCTCGGTCTCGAAGTCGAGCACCGCCATGACCGGGCCGAAGATTTCCTCCTGCGCGATGGTCATGCTGTCGGTGACATCGGCGAAGACCGTGGGTTCGACAAAGAAGCCGGGGCCATCGGGGGCCGCGCCGCCGGTCACGAGACGGGCGCCCTCGGCCCGGCCCTCGGCGATGTAGCCCATGACCTTCTCGCGCTGCGCCTGCGAGACCAGCGGGCCAAAGTTCGTGGCCCCATCCATCGGGTCGCCGAGGATCGCGCCCTTCAGCCGTTCGGCGAGGCGCGTCAAGAAGCGCTCCTTGATGCCGGTCTGCACGAAGACCCGGGTGCCGTTCGAGCAGACCTGCCCGGAGGAATAGAAGTTGCCGAGGATCGCGCCGCCGACGGCGTTTTCCACATCCGCATCGTCGAAGACCAGCAGGGGCGATTTGCCGCCCAGTTCCATCGTGACATGCTTGATGCCCTCGGCGGCGGCTGCATAGACCCGCCGCCCCGTCGGCACCGAGCCGGTCAGCGAGACCTTCTCGACCCGCGGGTCGGTGACCAGCGCGCCGCCCACGGCGCCCGCCCCCTGCACCACGTTGTAGAGCCCGGCGGGCAGGCCCGCCTCGTGCAGGATCTCGGCCACCTTCAGGGCACAGAGCGGCGTCACCTCGGAGGGTTTGAAGATCATCGCATTGCCGCAGGCCAGCGCCGGCGCGCCCTTCCAGCAGGCGATCTGGGTCGGGTAATTCCACGCCCCGATGCCGACGCAGAGCCCCAGCGGCTCGCGCACGGTATAGCCCCAGTTCTCGCCCAGCTGGACGTGTTCGCCGGTCAGGCTCGCCGCCAGCCCGCCGAAGTATTCCAGCGCGTCGGCGCCCGAGGTGGCATCGGCCACCAGCGTTTCCTGCAGGGGCTTGCCGGTGTCCCATGTCTCCAGCACCGAGAGGTCGCGGTTGCGCTCCCGCATCAGGTCGGCGGCGCGGCGCAGGATGCGGCCGCGTTCCGTGCCCGGCACGCGCGCCCACTCCGCCTGCGCCCGCAGCGCCGAGGTCACCGCCTGCTCGATCACCGCCGGGGTCGCCGCGTGCACGCGGGCGATCACCGCGCCGGTGGCGGGGTGGATCACCTCGATTTTCTCTCCGGCGCTGTCCTCGACATAGGCGCCGTCGATGAAGTGGCTGGCGGTGGGTTGCGTGTCATAGGCCATTGCAAAACCTCGAGGTCAAAGCCCCCGGACCGCCCCGAAGGGGCCTCGTCTTCGGAGGACGGGGTGGGTGGGCGGGCGGCCTTCGAAGACGAGGCCGCAGGCGCGCCCGGTCATTCTCCGCGCGGGAAGCGCTTGTTCTCTTCCAGCACGTTCAGGTCCATGTGGTTGCGCATGTAGCGTTCCGAGGCCGCGCGCAGCGGCTGGAAATCCCAGGGGTAATAGCCGCCCTGCCGGAGCGCCTCGTAGACCACCCAGCGCCGGGCCTGGCTTTGCCGCACCTCGGCGTCGAAGCGTTCCAGGTCCCAGCGCGCGGCGGCCTTGACGCGGAACCCTTCCAGCACGGATTTCGCCGCCGGGTCATCGGCACGGTTCTCCAGCTCGTGCGGATCGGCCTCGAGGTCGAAGAGCTGCTCGGGATCCAGCGCGCAGTTGGTGTATTTCCACCGGCCCTCGCGCAGACAGACCAGCGGCGAGTAGCTGGCCTCTGCCGCGTATTCCATCGCCACCGGCGTCTTGCGGGCGGCGCCCCTCATCAGGGGTACCAGCGACTCGCCCTCGGTCCAGGGCATGACCTCGGACATGTCCACGCCCGCCAGCGCACAAAGCGTCGGGCAGATGTCGATGTTGGACACCGGGTCGGTCACCCTCCCCCCCTGCCCGCCGGGCGTGGCGATCATCATGGGCACCCGGGCCGAACCCTCGTAGAAGCACATCTTGAACCACAGCCCGCGCTCGCCCAGCATGTCGCCGTGGTCGCTGACGAAGACCACAACGGCCTCCTGCCGGGTGTCCTCGAGCGTCTGCAAGAGCGTGCCGATGTGGTCGTCGAGATACGAGATATTGGCGAAGTACGCGCGCCGCGACCTGCGGATGTCCTCTTCGCTGATATCGAAATTGCGCCAGTCGTTGGCGTCGAAGATCCGCTGCGCATGCGGGTCGTGATCCTCGTAGGCCATGGCCGGAACCTGCGGCAGCAGATGCGCGCAATCCTCGTAAAGATCCCAGTATTTCTTCCGCGCCACATAGGGGTCGTGGGGGTGGGTGAAGGACACGGTCAGGCACCAGGGCCGCGCATCCAGACCCCGCGCGAGGTCATAGAGCTTCATCCTGGCGTGATGCGCGACCTCGTCGTCGTATTCCATCTGGTTCGAGATCTCGGCCACACCCGCGCCCGTCACCGAGCCCATATTGTGGTACCACCAGTCGATCCGCTCGCCAGGCTTGCGATAGTCCGGTGTCCAGCCGAAATCGGCGGGGTAGATGTCGGTGGTCAGCCGCTCTTCGAAGCCGTGCAGCTGGTCGGGGCCGACGAAATGCATCTTGCCCGAGAGCGCCGTCTGGTAGCCCGCCCGGCGCAGGTGATGCGCATAGGTGGGTATGTCCGAGGCGAACTCGGCGGCATTGTCGTAGACCCGGCTGACGCTGGGCAGTTGCCCCGACATGAAAGAGGCCCGCCCCGGCGCGCACAGCGGCGAGGCCGTGTAGGCATTGGCGAAGCGCGTCGCCCGCGCCGCCAGCGCCTTCAGGTTCGGCGCGTGCAGCCAGTCGGCGGGGCCGTCCGGGAACAGCGTCCCGTTCAGCTGGTCGACCATCAGGATCAGGATATTCGGCTGGCTCATCGCGTCCCCATCATCGCATAGGCGCTGGCCAGCACCTCTTCCGCGCCCCCGCCCACGCCCCGCCCCGAGAGCGCCGCGCGCAGGTAGACACCGTCGATCAGGGCGCCCAGATGCTCGGCCACCGGCCCGGGCCGGTCGGTGCGCCCGCGCAACGCATCCACGAGGTTCGACCGCAGCCGCCGCTGGTAGATCCGCAGCAGCCGCGCCGCTTCCAGATCGCTGAGCGAGAGCACGTAGAAGGTCAGCCAGGCCGAAACCGTCGCGGGCCGGAAACAGCTTTCGGCAAAGCTCGCGTCGATGATCGCCTCCAGCCGCCGGCCCTCTTCGGCCCCGGCCAGGGCGCGCCGCACCTCTTGCCCGTATTCGGTCAGCACGTGCCGCATCGCGGCCAGGAAGATCTGCGCCTTGCCGCCAAAGTAGTGATGGGCCAGAGCGCTGGACATGCCGGCACGGCGCGCGATCTGGCCGACCGTGACGTCAAGCGTCCCGGCCTCGCCGATCTCGGCCACGGCGGCTTCCATAAGGGCCGCCCTGCGAAGAGGTTCCTGTCCAATCTTGGGCATGACGGCAAACTGCCGTTTATTGACTGGTGCGTCAATCAAAATCACCAGTCTGTCACCGCCATCTGTCTGCCGGGCAAACGGCCCCCGAGGCAGCGGCACGGGCGCATCGGTCCGGCCCAGTGAAAACGGCGCGCTCCGCTGTCGGATCAGGCTTGAAGCAGAGCCTGTCGCGCCGATAAGCGACCGGCGAAGGGTTTATCCCCTCTTTGCCTGTGGTGCAGCCTCGACCCGTGACAGCTCCTCGGAGAGGCCAGCTTGTGCAACCGGTCCCCCGCTTGCCAGCCGGGTCCTCGGGCGACCCCGCCCCCTGGCCATGGCATCCGGCCCATGACCCGGGTGCCCTGCCCGCCTTTCCGACGGGCCGATCCGGACCACGCCGGGCCTGGCCTCAGATGGAAAAGACGCCCAGGACCTCGTTCTTCGGCAGGCGCGCCACTTCGACGCCCCCCTCGGTCCGGCGCAGGTTGTAGCCGTAGCCCCGCATCCGGAACCGCCACTCCGCCTCCGACAGCACCTTCTGCCGCTCGGCCAGCAGGAAGCTTTCCACCTCCCTCATATCCCCGGTCACTGTGCTTTCCGTAAACATCCGTCCCTCCTGCGTCGCACTCTGACTTCCGTTGGGTCAATGAATGCCCGCCAAATGCGGCGCCGCTTGGGCGCCACCGGGGATTTTTCACGAGGCGCGAACAATGCCGGGCGAAATCAGAGCTTCGTTTCCGGCACCGCCGGGGTCACGGCTTTCTTCAACCGCGCCTCGCGCCAGGTGATGAAGACCACGGCGCCGACAATCAGCGAGCCGCCCCCGATCACCCAGAAATCCGGCGGCTCGGCGAAGAAGACCCAGCCCACCAGCACCGACCAGACCAGTTGCAGGAAGGTGACCGGCTGCGTCACCGACACCGGGGCGGCGGCGAAGGCCAGCGTCATGGTGTAATGCCCGGCGGTCGCGAAACTGGCCACGCCAAACAGCACCAGCAGCTCCCAGCCGGTCGGCCAGACCCAGACCGCCAGCGCCAGCGGCGCCAGCCCGACGGTCACCGTGATCGACAGTAGCGCCACGACCACGGCGGCGCTGACCTGCCCCGAGAGGATCTTGGCCAGCAGGTAGGAGCCGGCGAAGAACAGCGCCGTGCCCAGCATGGCGATGTGGCCGGGGTCGAGCTCGCGGAACCCGGGCCGCAGGATCAGCAAGGCGCCGAGCAGCGCCGCGACAATGGCAAGGATGCGGCGAAAGGCCAGCGTCTCGCCCAGGAAGAACACCGCGAGGATCGTCACGTAGACCGGGTTGAGGTAGTTCATCGCCGTGACCTCGGCGATGGGCAGGCGCGTCATGGCGAAGAACCACAGCACCACGCCCGCCGTATGCAACAGGCCACGCAGGCCGAACAGCTGCCACTGCCGCCCCGACAGCCGCAGGCGGGACAGGCTGCGCGCCATGGGCAGCAGGAAAACGAGGCCCAAAAGGTAGCGCAGGAAGGCGGATTCGGCGGCGGGGATGCGCTCGCCCAGGAGCTTCACCAAAGCCGTGACAGCAACGAAGCACAGCCCCGTGACCGCCATCCAGAAGATGCCCTGCGCCGGGCGCGCCGTCATGTCCATGGGCCTCAGGCTTAGCGGATATCCGGGCAGGCGCAAGCGGCGGGGGCGCCGAATTCTTGCAAAGAATTCGTGGCGGTTTCTTTCTAAGAAACCGGCCTCACCCCAAGAGCAGCCCCGCCGCGATCAGCCACATGGTCACTCCGATGCCCGCGTCCAGCACGCGCCACGCCCCCGGACGCTCAAAGACCGGCGCCAGCAACCGCGCGCCGAAGCCCAGTGCGAAGAAGAAGCTGAACGAGGCTGTCACCGCCCCGATGCCGAAACCCAGGGGCCAGGCGGCCTCGCCCGAGACCGCGCCCAGCAGCAGCACCGTGTCGAGGTAGACATGCGGGTTCAGCCAGGTCAGGGCGAGGCAGGTCAGAAGCGCCGCCCGCAGGCTGCCCACCCCCCTGCCCGCCGTCATCGCCGCGCCGCCCCGCCAGGCCGACCACAGGCTGCGCAGCCCGTAGGCGATCAGGAAGGCCGCCCCCGCCAGCCGCATCGCGCCCTCCAGCCAGGGCGCCGCGCGCACCAGCGCACCCATGCCGGCCACGCCGCCCGCGATCAGAAGCGCGTCGCTCAGGGCGCAGACCAGGACCACCGGCAGCACATGTTCGCCGCGCAGCCCCTGCCGCAGGACAAAGGCGTTCTGCGATCCGATCGCCACGATCAGGCTCAGCCCCAGGGCGTAGCCCGCGAAGACACTCTGCATCACCGCTCTCTCCCTCTTTCGGACCGGACTACGGTGACACCCGGGATAAGCCAAATTAATCTGCCTGCATCTGCATAAGGACAGCTAAGGATGCGCCTCGACCCCGCCCAGCTTGCCGCCCTCGAGGCGGTCCTGCGTCTTGGCAGCTTCGAGGAAGCCGCCGCCGCGCTTGGCGTCACCCCCTCGGCGATCTCGCAGCGCATCCGCGCGCTGGAGGACCGCACCGGGACGCCGCTGGTGATCCGCACCAGCCCCGCCGAGGCCACCGCGCTTGGCGCCCGCCTGGCCCGGCATGCCCGCGAGCAGGCGCTGCTGGATGCGGCGCTTGCGGATGAGCTGCACCAAGCCCGCGCCGCCGCCCGCGTCCGCATCGTGCTGAACGCCGATTCGCTGGATACATGGGCCCTGCCCGCGCTGGCGGACGCAGACCTGCTGTACGAGATCGTGGTCGAGGACGAATCCATCTCGGCGGAGCGGCTGCGGCGCGGCGAGGTCTCTGCCGTCGTCACCACGCAGGCAAACCCGGTTCAGGGCTGCGACGTGATCGCATTGGGCGCGATGCGCTACCGGGCCACCTGCGCCCCCGCCTTCCACGACCGGCACTTCGCGCGGGGCCTCGACGCCACGGCGCTGGCGCAGGCGCCCATGCTGGATTTCTCGGGGCACGACCGCCACCAGCGGGCCTGGATCACCGCGCTCACCGGGCAGCCGCTGTCGCCGCCCGCGCATCTGCTGCCCTCGACCCACGGCTTCGTCACGGCGGCGAAACTGGGGCTGGGCTGGGGCCTGAACCCGGCGCCGCTGGTGGATGCAGAGATCGCGGCGGGCCGCCTGCGCGACATGGCGCCCGACCGCCCCTTCGACGTGCCGCTGTACTGGCAGCTGCGCAGCCTCGTCGCACCCGCGCTGCGGCCCCTGACACGGGCCATGGTGCGGGCCGCGAAGCGCGGATTGGTGCAACAGGCGGGACCGGACGGCCCCTAGGGGCCCCGGGGCCGCCCTTGTCGAGGTCGCGCACGTCCCCGGCCCGGCACCCGGATGGGCCGGGCCACCGCCTGTCGCGGCAGCCCCCGCCCGCTTCGGTCCGGGTCTCGCGGCCCAGAAAGACCGGATTGCCCGTCAGAGGCTTTCCAGCTGCTCCATGACCTCGTCCGAGGCCTCGAAGTTGGTGGTGACGCGTTGCACGTCATCGTCTTCTTCCAGCGCGTCGACCAGCTTCATCAGGGTCTTCATGCCGTCGAGATCCAGTTCCGTCGTGGTGGTCGGCTTCCAGATCAGCTTGGTCGACTCGGATTCGCCCAGGGCCGTCTCAAGCGCCGAGGACACCTCGTTCAGGTCGGTGTCGGCACAGTAGACCGTGTGGCCCTCTTCCGAGGATTCCACGTCCTCGGCCCCGGCCTCGATCGCCGCCATCATGACGTCGTCCGCGTCCCCCACCGAGGCGGGATAGACGATCTCGCCCTTGCGCTCGAACATGAAGCCGACGGACCCGGTCTCGCCAAGGTTGCCGCCGTTCTTGGTGAAGGTCGAGCGCACGGTCGAGGCGGTCCGATTGCGGTTGTCGGTCATTGCCTCGACGATCACCGCAACGCCGTTCGGGCCATAGCCCTCGTAGCGGATTTCCTCGTAATCCTCGCCCTCGCCGCCGATGGCCTTCTTGATGGCGCGCTCGATATTGTCCTTGGGCATAGACTGGCCCTTGGCCTCTTTCACCGCCAGACGCAGGCGCGGGTTCTTTTCCGGATCCGGGTCGCCCATCTTCGCCGCGATGGTGATTTCCTTGGACAGTTTCGAAAAGACCTTGGCGCGCAACTTGTCCTGTCGGCCCTTGCGGTGCTGAATGTTTGCCCATTTGGAATGGCCGGCCATGTACTCGCCTCATATCGGTTTGTGATGTATGGGCGCCTCTATACGGGAGGACGCCCCCCCTTGCCAAGACGCGTGGCGCGGGCGCGTCGCGGCGGCAAGCCCGCCTTCGTTGCCCGTTTCCTGCCTCTGCCCCCGCTCCGAAGCTTGGGCCAGTGGCGCCGAAGGCCGCGCCGTCCATGACCGGGGCCCGGGGCGCTGGCCCGGCGCGACAAGACCGGCGCGATCCTCGGCGGCGGTCCGGGCTGCGGGCCGGTCCCGGCCCAGACCAGCCACTCAAGACCCAGATCCAGACCGCCCGCCCGTTGCCGATCCCCCGGACCGCCGCGGACGACCGGCCCGCCATGGGCTACGGCTTCGCAGCAACGCATCCGGGCGCAGAGATCTCAAGGGCCCGCAACATCCGCCCGGCAGAAGGCTGCACCGCCCTGTCGAATACTGCCCCTAAAGCCCCGTCACAGCGGGAAAAATACCGGGATCAGAAGCGAGGCGACGATGCCCATGACAAGGTTCATCCCCAGCCCGACCCGCAGGAAGTCGGTGAAGCGATAGCCGCCGGGGCCATAGACCAGCGTGTTGGTCTGGTAGCCGATCGGCGTGGCGAAGGCGCAGGAGGCGGCGATCATCACCGCCACCACCAGCGGGCGCGGATCGACCCCCATGGCAGCGGCCAGCCCGATGGCGATGGGCGTCACCACGACCGCCACCGCGTTGTTGCTGATCGCCTCGGTCAGGATCGAGGTCAGGAAGAAGACCGAGGCCACCAGCAGCACCGGCGGCAGGGTCTCCATCCAGGGCGCCAGCGCGCCGACGATCATCTCGACCGCGCCAGAGCTGTCCAGCGCCGCGCCCACCACCAGCATGGCGAAGATCAGCGCCAGCAGGCGGCCCTCGACGAAGGAAAAGGCCTCGTCCGCGTCGATGCAGCGCGACAGCAGCACCACCGCCACGGCGATCACCGCCAGCGGCAGGATCGGCGCCACACCCAGCGCCGAGAGGATCACCACCGCCGCCAGCGCGCCCAGGGCCACCGGGGCATGGCCGCGACGGAAGGCGCGGACGGTGGGTGTGGCCACATCGACAAGGTCCATCTCGTCGGCGAGGCGCTTGATGTCCTCGGCGTTGCCTTCCAGCAGCAGCGTGTCGCCGACGCGCACCACAAGCTCGTCCAGCTGGCGCCCGATGTTCTGGTTCCGCCGGTGCACCGCCAGCGGGTAGACGCCGAACCGCCGCCGCAGGCGCAGCGCACCAAGCGAACGCCCGACCATCTTGCAGCCCGGAGAGATCAGCACCTCGACGGTCGTTGTCTCCTTGGCGGAAACCTGGTCGACGCGCTTCAGCTCCTTGTTGCGTTGCAGGGACAGCAACTCGGTCATCTGCGTGCGCAGCACCACGCGGTCGCCGACCTCCAGCTCTACGCCTTCAAGGTTGCGGCGCAGGGATTCGTCGCCCCGGATCACGTCGATCAGCCGCACGCCCTCGCGCTTGAACAGCTGCACGCCCAGCACCTCGCGGCCGATCAGGTTGGAATCCGGCGGGATCACCGCCTCGGTGAAGAACTTCATCCGGCTGCGGTCCGACGACAGCATGCCTGCCATCGAAGACCGTTCGGGCAGCAGGAAGCGCCCGGCAAAATACAGATAGGCCATGCCGACAGCGACCAGCACCAGCGCCATGGGGGTGACCTCGAAGATCGAGAAGGGCTCGAGCCCGCGCTGGCGCCCGATGCCGTCCACCAGCAGGTTGGTCGAAGTCCCGATCAGCGTGGTCGTGCCGCCAAGGATCGCCGCATAGCTGAGCGGGATCAGCAGCTTGGACGGCGCGACGCCCAGCGAGTTGGCAATCTGCACGAAGACCGGCAGCATGACCACGACGACGGGTGTGTTGTTCATGAAGGCCGAGGCCAGCACCACGAAGCCGAGAATCGCACCCAGCGCCATCTTCGGGCGCTTCATCACCTGTTCCTGCGCGTGCCGGGTGAAGGCATCCAGCGCACCGGTCCGCACCAGGGCCCCCATGACGATGAACATGGCCGCGATGGTCCAGGGCGCCGGGTTCGCCAGCACCGCCAGCGCCTCATCCTGCGGCAGCACCCCCAGCGCCAGAAGCGCGGCCATGCCGCCAAGGGCGGTGACCTCGGTCGGATAGGTCTCGCGCACGAAGAGGGCGAACATCACGATAACCACCGCAATCGTCACCCACGCCTGCGCCGTCTGGCTCAAGTCGATCCAGTTCATACAATACCTTGTCGCTCATCCCCAAACGAACGCATTTTTGCGAAGCAGCGCAGGCGTTGCAAGAGAAACTCAGAGATCGGGGCCAAGCTGCGCCAGCCGTCCGCCCTGCCGCACCATGCAGACGCGCTTTGCCTTGCCCGTGGCATCGTCGGTCTCGACGAAGGTGCCGCAAAGCGTCGCCTCGCCCTCGGCCGGAGAGAACCGGCTCTTGGGCATGCCGATGACAAAGCGGCGCAGGGGTTCGGTCTTTTCCATGCCGATGACGGAATTGTAGTCGCCGCACATGCCCGCATCCGCCTGAAAGGCGGTGCCGCCGTCGAGGATCTGCGCGTCGGCGGTGGGGATATGGGTATGCGTGCCGACCACGAGGCTGGCACGCCCGTCGCAGAAATGGCCCATGCCCATCTTTTCCGATGTCGCCTCGCAGTGCATGTCCACCACCACCGCCTGCGCCTGTCCGGCCAGACGCTTCAGCGCCTCGTCGACGGCAGAGAACGGGCTGTCGTAGTTGCGCGACATGAAGACCTGCCCCAGCGCCTGCACCACCAGCACCTTGCGCCCGCGCCCGTCCTTGTACAGCGCCGCCCCGCGCCCCGGCGCCGCCTTGGCAAAGTTCAGAGGCCGCACGATGCGCGTCTCGCGCTCGATGTAGGACAGCATCTCCTTCTGGTCGAAAGCATGGTCGCCCAGCGTGACGACATCGGCACCGGCCTCGAAAATCAGCTTGGCATGGGCCTCGGACAGGCCGTGGCCGCTGGTGGCATTCTCACCGTTGACGATGACGAAATCGAGCGCCCAATCACGGCGCAGCGCCGGAAGGCGCTCCGCGATGCCGGTACGCCCGGCGCGCCCCATGACGTCGCCCAAGAATAGTATCCGCATGGCGCACAGGGGTAGACGCGCGCGCCGGGAAAGAAAAGCCCCCTCGACGCCTAATCGCAGCCCATGGCCGCGCGGATCGCCGCAGGGCGGTTGGCGCCAGGGCGGCGGGCCCTCGGCAGGCCGCAAGCCCCCGCACGGCCTGGGCGCGGCGCGTCACAGGCCTGACAGGCGGCGCGCCGGATCAGAACCGGCAGCCCCTGCGCATCAAGCGGCCTGGCCACAAGAGCCGGGGCGAGGGCCGCGAAAGCCACCCCCGCCCGGCGCATCAGATCTGTTTCTCGGGCAATTGCACGACAAGCCCGTCCAGCGCGTCCGAGACCTTCAGCTGGCAGGTCAGCCGCGAGCGCGCCGGGTCCGGCTCGAATGCAAAGTCGAGCATGTCCTCTTCCATGTCGTCCTTGGCGGGCAGCTTTTCCACCCAGTCGGGGGCGACGTAGACGTGGCAGGTCGAACAGGCGCAGGCGCCGCCGCAATCCGCCTCGATGCCGGGGATGCCGTTGTCGCGCGCGCCTTCCATGACGGTCAGCCCGTTGGCGACCTCGACGACATGCTCGGTTCCGTTGTGCTCGATATAGGTGATCTTTGCCATCGCGCCGCTCCTTGGTGCCTTGTTCGCTGGTCCGGCACAGTCCTAGCCAGCCATGCGCCCGGGGGCCAGAGGCTTTTGCGTCGCGGCGCCGCCTGTCGCGACGGCTGTGCCCGATCCGGGCAAGCCGCGCCACGGCCCGCGCCCATGGCTCCGCCCCGCCCCGGCCCGGCGAAGCCCCTCTTCGGCCAGCGATCCGGTGCAGCGATCTGGTGCAGCGGTCTGGCGCAAGGCTCCGGTGCAACGGTCGGTGACAGCGGACTGGCGCAGCGATCTGGCCACATGACCCCCGGCGCGACGGGCGCCACGGGCCGGGACAGCCGCGGCGGAAGCGGGCCATGGAACCGGCCCCGCTCGGGGCACGCGCCCCGGCGCAGGCCAGCCGCACGGGCGCCGGCCCCTGTCTGACCCCTTGCCGGACCACGGGAGATGTTTCATATTCGTTCTCATGACATGGCCCCACCCGCCCTCCTGCCTTCCCGCTGCCCGGCTGGGCGAACCGCCCAATGGCGCGCGTGTCGCCGTGGCGGGCATCGTCATCCTGCGCCAGCGCCCGGGCACCGCGAAGGGCGTGATCTTCGTCACCCTCGAAGACGAAACCGGCGTGGTCAACGTGATCGTCTGGCGCAAGATCTACGAACGCTTTCGCCGCGCGGTCATCGCCGGGCGGATGCTGCGCGTCACCGGCCGCCTGCAACGCGAGAACTGCGTGACGCATGTGGTGTCCGAGCAGATCGAGGACATCTCTGCCCTGCTCGATCGGCTGCTGGACGAGACGCTTTCCTCAGGCTCGGAAAGTGGCTAGTCTCTGCCGGACAAGGCACGACAAGAGGCCCGAGCAGTGATCACCCGCTTCTTCCCGCGCGTTTCGCTTGCGCGCCCGCTGACGGGCTGCGCCCTGGCCGCGCTGTGCGCCTGTGCCGCCCCGGTGGCAGAGACCCCGGCGGGCGGCGCCGCGCCGATGCCCGGGGCCCCGGTGGCAGAGCACGAGGCCGACGGCAGCTGCCGCGTGCGGGAAACGACACCTGCGGTCTACGAACAGGTCATGGGCGAAGTGCAGGTCGTGCAGGCCGAGATCGCCGAGGATGGCACGGTGCTGCGTCCGCCGGTCTATCGCAAGGCCCCGGTGCCGCGCATCGTGCGCCCGCGGGCCGAGATCAGCTTTGCAACCCCCTGCCCCGAAGAGATGACGCCAGAGTTCCTGTCCTCGGTGCAGCGGGCGCTGACCGCACGCGGCTATTTCACCGGCCCCGTGTCGGGCAGCATGGATGCCGCGACCGCGGCGGCGGTGCGCCGCTACCAGTCCGAGCGCGGCCTGGAAAGCGCCCGGCTCTCGGTGGAAACGGCGCGCGACCTGGGGCTGATCGCCGTGGAACGCGATCCGCTCTGAACCGCCCGCCTTGCCAGACACAGCCCCGCGCCTGCACTGGCCCCGGGCAACCCAAAGGAGACGCGCCATGCGCGACAGGATCGGTTTCATCGGATCGGGCATGCTGGGCAGCGCCATCCTGCGGGCCTGGATCGACAGCGGCACGGTCGCGCCGGAGGCGCTGATCGTGGCCAACCGCAGCGGTGCCCTGCCGGACCTGCCGCAGGCCCGTGCCATCACCGTGACCACCGATCCGGCCAGCCTCGCCGCGCGCTGCGACACCATCGTGCTCTGTGTGCCGCCCGCCACGGCACCGGCCCTTGGCCTGCATGCCCCCGATGCGCTGATCCTCTCTGTCATGGCCGCCGCGACGCTTGACGATCTCACCCGGCTGACCGGCGCGGCACGGGTGATCCGGGCCATGTCCAGCCCCGCCGCCGCCCATGGCATGGCCTATTCGCCCTTCGTGGCCGCCCTCGCCGCAACCCGCTCCGACCTGGCCCGGGCGCAGCGCCTGCTGGGCGCCTGCGGCCAAAGCGATCAACTGGCGGACGAGGCGCTGCTGGATCACTTCACCGCCATGACAGGCCCGGTGCCGGGCTTCGTCGCCGCCTTCGCCGAGGCCATGGTCGCCCATGCGGTCCGCGTCGGCACCCCGCCCGAGATCGCGGATCGCGCGATCCGGCAGCTGTTCCTCTCCGCCGGGCATATGCTGGCCAGGGACGCGCCCACAGCCGCCGAACATGTGCAGGGCATGATCGACTACGCCGGAACCACCGCCGCCGGTCTGGAAAGCCTGCGCCGCAGCACCCTGCACCAGGACGTCTCCGAGGCGCTGACCGCCGCCGCCGAACAGGCCCGGCGGATGCGCCCCGCCTGATCGCGGCACACGCGCCCCTCCGCACAGGCTTCCCCTCTTCTTTGGTCTGAAAATACCGCGGAGAGCGCGAGAGGCAGCGCCTCTCGCACGGCCGCGCAGCGGCTGTCCCGCCTGCCCCCGCATGCCCCCGCCAGCACGGACCGGAACCACCACGGACCGGAACCGCCAGAGACCGAAACGAAAAAGGGCGGCCCGAAAAGGCCGCCCAAAACCGAGGTTCCTTGACCTGAAAGCTCAGTCCTCGTCGAGCCCCAGCGCCACGAAGCGCGGATCGCCACCGCGACGGACCAGCAGAAGGATGGACTTGCGCCCCTCTTCCTGCGCCTCGTCGATGCGGTCCTGAAGCTCGGCCACCGTGGTCACGGCGCTTTGACCGGCTTCGGTGATCAGGTCGCCGGCGCGCAGGCCCTTCTCGAAGGCCTGCGAGGTCGGGACGACGTCCATGACCGCAAGGCCCTTGGTGTCCTCGTCCAGCTCCAGCTCGCCGCGGATCTCGGCGGTCAGCGGGCTCAGCGTCAGGCCCAGCACCTCGACCTCGCTGGGGGCTTCCGCATCGGGCCCGCCGCTTGCGGCAGCGGGAACGGCGCCCTGCGCCTCTTCGCGGCGGCCCAGCGTGACCTTCAGCGTCTGCGTCGCGCCGTCGCGGAAGACCACGACCCGCACGGTCTCGCCCACCGGGGTGTTGGCGACAACCCGCACCAGCTGGCGCGTGTCCTCGACCGCAACGCCGTCGAAGGACAGGATCACGTCTCCGGCCATCATCCCGGCCTCCATGGCGGGGCCTTCCGGCACGTCGGAGACCAGCGCGCCCTTGGCTTCCTCCAGCCCCAGCGCCTCGGCTTCATCCTCGGTCACGTCCTGGATGCGGACACCCAGCCAGCCGCGCCGCGTCTCGCCGAATTCCTTGAGCTGCTCGACGACCTTGGTCACCACGTTCGACGCCATCGAGAAGCCGATCCCGATCGAGCCGCCGGTCGGCGAGAGGATCGCGGTGTTCACGCCGATCACGTCGCCTTCCATGTTGAACAGCGGGCCGCCCGAGTTGCCGCGGTTGATCGCCGCGTCGGTCTGGATGTAGTCGTCATAGGTGCCCGACAGCGCCCGATTGCGCGCCGAGACGATGCCTGCGGAGACCGAGAAGCCCTGCCCCAGCGGGTTGCCCATGGCCATGACCCAGTCGCCCACGCGGGCGCCGTCCGAGTTGCCGAAGTTCACGTAGGGCAGCGGCTCGTCCGATTCGACCTTCAGAAGCGCGATGTCGGTGTTCGGGTCGGTGCCCTTCAGCTCCGCCTTCAGTTCGCGGCCCGAGAAGAACTCGATGGTGATCTCGTCGGCGCCTTCGATGACGTGGTTGTTCGTCACGATGTAGCCGTCTTCGGAAATCACGAAGCCAGAGCCCAGGGCCGAGGACCGGCGCGGGCGGTCGGGGCCGCCGCGTTCCTGGAAGTCGCGGAAGAGATCCTCGAAGGGCGAGCCTTCGGGCACGATGCCCTGCGGCCCGGTGCGGCCCGCCACGACGGTCGAGGTGGTGATGTTCACGACCGAGGGGCTGACCCGCTGCGCGAGGTCGGCAAAGCTTTCGGGGACGCCCCTGGCCTGTGCCATCAGGGATTGCGAAACGATCAGGATCATCGACAGCGTGCCCAGCCAGAACAGCCGCAGCGGCGTCGCCCGATCCCGTATTATTGCTTGGGATTGCGGTTTCAATTGAATCTCCTTGTCTGCCAGCCGGCGGTCTGAACGCGCCACCGCCTGCCTCCTGTCAGTCAGTGTTTCAGAGATAGGTGCATGGCGGCAACACCAAAGACAGAGTTACGATTCTTCACGCGAGAGTGACTGGCCGGGGTGCGCCCCCGCCCCTTGTCCGTCGGGATCATACCTGTTTTCCGAACATCCCGACGGAACTTAATCCGGCCCGGATCGGGATCGGCGGGATCACGCCCGCAGGAACCACAGCATGATCAGCCCGGTCGCGAGGGTGGCAAGACCGAGGGTCCGCCTTGTGTCGACCGGCAGGGCCCGCAGGGCTTCCAGCAGGCGTTCGACAAGCGAAGGGGCCAGTGCGTACACCAGCCCCTCGATCACGAGGACCATGGCGATCCCCGTCCAGATGTCCGTCCCGGTCACTTAGTTTCCGGGCGCCGTGTCGTCGCCCTCGGCCGGCGCCGGGTCGACGGGTGCCGGGGTGTCCGGCGTTTCGTCATCCACGGCTTCGGGATCGGCGAACTCGGGCGCTGCGCCGTCCAGCCCTTCCCCCGGCTCGGCGGTGGGAATGCGCGTGGCCGCGGCGGTGAAGCCCGAGGTCGCGTTCTCGTTCCGGAAGTAGTTGAAGAACTGGCTGTCCGGGGTCATCACCATCGACGAATTGCCGCCGCGCAGGGCCGTTTCATAGGCTTGAAGCGAGCGGTAGAAGGCAAAGAACTCGGGGTCGGCGCCATAGGCCTTGGCGAAGATGCTGTTGCGCTCGGCGTCGGCCTCACCACGGATCACGCTGGCTTCGCGTTCGGCTTCCGAGAGGGTCTCGACCACCGTACGATCCGCCAGGGCGCGCACCCGCTGTGCCGCTTCGTTACCGCGCGCGCGCTCGTCCGCCGCTTCACGCTCGCGTTCGGCGCGCATCCGGTCGAAGGTCGCGTCGAGGTTCTGCGACGGCAGGTTCGTCTGCTTCAGGCGCACGTCCACCACGTCCAGCCCCAGCGAGCGGGCTTCGGCCCGGGCCTGATCCCGGATGCGGTTCATCAGCTCGCGGCGATCTTCGGAGAGGATCCGGTCCGAGGTGACCTGATCGGCACCCAGAACTTCGCGGATCTGCGCGTTGAGGATGCCCGAGAGGCGATCCTCGGCAGTGCGCTCGCCGCCGATGCCCACGGCCTGCCGGAACTGCACAACGTCGGCGATGCGGAAGCGGGCGAAGGCGT
Source organism: Ponticoccus sp. (in: a-proteobacteria) (assembly GCF_048381735.1). Lineage (NCBI taxonomy): Bacteria > Pseudomonadati > Pseudomonadota > Alphaproteobacteria > Rhodobacterales > Roseobacteraceae > Ponticoccus > Ponticoccus sp. (in: a-proteobacteria). The sequence continues at coordinate 126,073 of NZ_JBLXGL010000006.1, read as the reverse complement.
CGACCACAAGGCGGCGGTCGTCGGCGGGCGTGACCTCGATGGTGTCGGTATCCAGCGACAGGATGCGGTCGTCGTAGCGCACGACCTCCTGGATCAGCGGGATCTTGAAGGCCAGGCCCGGCTCTTCCTTGACGGCCTTGATCTGGCCGAACTGAAGCACCAGCGCCTTTTCACGCTCGTCCACCACGAAGATCGAGGACAGCACGACCACGATGGCGACGACGAGCACGGGAAGGAGATAGGTTGTCTTGCGCATGATCAGTTTCCTTCCGCAGCTGCGCCGCCCGCCGGACGGCGGAGTTCGTTGAGCGGCAGGTAGGGCACGACACCCCCGCCCGACGCGCCGCCACCGGCCACGGATTCGTCGAGGATCATCTTGTCCACGTCGCCAAGCACCTTCTCCATCGTCTCGATGTAGAGACGGCGGCGCGTCACTTCGGGGGCCAGCGCGTATTCCTGCTGGACCGAGGTGAAGCGGGCAGCCTGACCCAGCGCTTCGTTGACCTGCTGGGCGCGGTAGCCCTCGGCCTCTTCGCGCACCTGCGCGGCCTGACCGCGGGCCTCAGCGACGACGCGGTTGGCATAGGCGTCGGCCTGACGCTCCAGCCGGTCACGCTCTTGCTCGGCGGCCTGAACGGCGCGGAAGGCGTCGATGACCTCGGAAGGCGGATCGGCGGTGTCGAGGTTGACCCGGACGATGTTGATGCCGCTGTCGTATTCGTCCAACGTCGCCTGGATCTGCTCACGCGCGCTGTCCGCGATCAGACCACGGTCGCGGTTGAGGATCGGCGCGAGGTTCGAGGCGGCGATGATCTCGCGCATGACCGATTCAGACGCCGCCTGAACGGTCAGCTGCGGGTCGCGGATGTTGAACAGCAGTTTCGCCGGGTCCGAGATGTTCCAGACCACCTGGAAATCGATGTCGACGATATTGGCGTCCGTGGTCAGCATCAGCCCGCCGTCGGTGGCGCGGCCGCCGCCGATTGTCTCGGTGCGTTCCGAGGTCACGTTCACGACCTCGTAGGTCACAACCGGCCAGGGCGCGAAGTTCAGACCCGGGTTGCCGGTCGACGAATATTCGCCAAGGAACAGCTCAACCGACTGCTCTTCGGGCCGCACGGTGTAGAAGCTGCCATAGGCCCAGAGCGCAACGAGGCCCAGAAGCCCCAGCATGACGGTGCCCTTGCCGAAGCCGCCGCCGCCCATGCCGTCGCCGCCATTCCGGCGCGCGCCATTGTCGCCGCCGCGGCCGCCCATGAGAACGCGCAGGCGTTCCTGCCCCTTCTTCATCAGCTCGTCGATCTCGGGGATCTGGCTGTCCTCGGGCCGGCGGCCACCGCCGCCCCCGCCTGAACTGGGCGGGCGTCCGTTGTTGCCGCCGCCGCCCTGGCTTCCGCCACCGCCGCCCCCCCAGGGGCCGCCGCTGTTACCTGCCATGAAGTCCGGTCCTTCCTGTATTCATTCTTGATGGTCTGTACCTGTGCATCACCGCGCGCAAATCAAGCGTATCACGATTTTCGCATCGGCGTGCGCATGGTCACGATTTCCTCGGACATGGTCGGATGCACCGCCACCGTCCGGTCGAAGTCTTCCTTTGTCGCACCCATCTTTACGGCGATCCCGGCCAGCTGGATCATCTCTCCGGCCCCGGGTGCGACGATATGGCAGCCCAGCACCCTGCGGGTGTCGGCGCAGACGATCAGCTTCATCAGCACCCGGTCGCTGCGCTCGGCAAAGGCCGACTGCATGGGGCTGAAGGAGGTGCAATAGACCTCGATCGGGCCCTTGTCGCGGGCCTCTTCCTCGGTCTGGCCGATGCTGCCGAATTCCGGCTGGGTGAAGACCGCCGAAGGGATCAGCTCGTGATCCACCGGCGTCGGGTTGCCCTTGAAGACGGTCTCGACGAAGGCCATGCCCTCGCGGATCGCCACCGGCGTCAGGTTCACGCGGTTGGTCACATCCCCGATGGCATAGACCGAAGGCACGGCGGTCTGGCTGTAGTCGTCGACCGGGATCGCCCCGTCGCGCCCGACCTCGATCCCCAGCGCCTCCAGCCCCAGGCCGTCGGTATTCGGGCGCCGCCCGGTGGCGAAGAACACCGCGTCGAAGCTGCGGCGCTGGCCGCTGGTGGACTTGACGCTGATCGGCTGCCCGTCCGGCCCCGAGGGTGCCTCGGCGGCGGCGGCGAAGTCGCGCACCTCGACAGGCGCATCGCGGGTTTCGTCAAGATCCGCCTCGCGGCACATCTCGACGATCTCGGTGCCCAGATGCAGGTCGATGCCGCTGGCCTTCATCTGCTCGGCGATCAGGCCGCGCGCTTCGTCGTCGAAGCCGCGCAGGATCTGCGCGCCCCGGTAGAACTGCGTGACCTCGACGCCCAGCCCGTTGAGAATGCAGGCGAATTCGCAGGCGATATAGCCGCCGCCGACGATCAGGACCGACTTCGGCAGCCTGGGCAGGTCGAAGATGTCGTCAGAGACCAGACCAAGGTTCGCGTTCACGGCATCCGGCCGCACCGGGCGCCCGCCGGTGGCGATCAGGATATGCTTCGCGGTCTTCGTCTCGCCGGTCGACAGCTCCACCGTATGCGCATCCTTCAGCGTCGCGCGGGCATCGAAGGTCTCGACCCCCGACCCGGCCAGAAGCTTGCGGTAGATGCCTTCGAGACGGTCGAGCTCGGCGTGCAGCTTGCCCTGGAAAACCGACCAGTCGAAGGTGCCGTCGGGGATGTCCCAGCCGTTGGCGCGGGCCGCGGCGGGCATCCCAGCGTATTCAGAGGCGAAAACCATCAGCTTCTTCGGCACGCAGCCCCGGATGACGCAAGTGCCGCCGTAGCGGCTTTCCTCGGCCAGAGCCACCTTCGCGCCGGTCTCTCCGGCTGCAACGCGCGCGGCGCGGACGCCGCCGGATCCGCCACCGATGACGAAGAGATCGTAGTCGAAGTCGCTCATGGGGTGCCTCGTGCCTCGTGCCTCATGTCCCGCAGGAGGTATTTCACAGCCCGCCGGGCTTGGCCAGACCACCCGTGGCCGCGGACACCCCGCCGGAACCGGTTCCGGGGACGCCGCCGCGCCGCCTCAGCGCCCGCTGCGCGAGAAGTGCTGGTAGTCCTTCGCGCTGCGCCATGTGCCGCCCCAGCCCCAGCCGCGCGCGGTGAAGGCGCGCACCACCGCGTCGCCCTCGCGGATGACACCGGGCACCCCGGCGCCGCGCTCCGCCGGCTGGTCGAAGTCGACGCCCGCCGCCGGGGCGGTGCCGCCCCGCGTCACATAGGGGTTCTGCACCGGGTTGATGTCGACGGCGGTGCCGAAGGCGTGATCCGACAGCCGCGTGCCGCCCCCCACCCTGCGACAATTGAAGGCCGAGGTGTTGTTCGCCGCCATCGACAGCGCGTCCCTGCCGCCGAATTCGTGCACGGGACGCATCTGCTGGATCGGGTAGCCCGCCTGATACAGCGCGGCGAAGACGTCCAGCAGGGTCTCGGCCTCCGTCGCGGCGGCGACCAGATGGCCCAAGCGCCGGTCGCCGGTGAAATCGTGATGCGGGATCGTCAGCAGCCGCAGCTCCGCGCGCCCCGCACAGCCCAGGCCCGGGTGCCAGGACACGCCCTGCATCCTCTGCCAGAGCGCATCGGGGATCGGCTCGGCCCGCCCGCGCGGCTCCTGCGCGGGCAAGGCAGAGGCCAGCAGGGCCAGGATCGCGGCGCAGGGCAAGGGTCGCAGCGGCATGGGATCGCCTTTCCGGCTGAAAACCAGTCGCGCAAATCTGGCCGCATCGGGGCCAGCCCCGTCAAGGCGGGAATTCCGGAGGACAGACCGACGGCCCCCTGCAAGCCACGCGGGGCCAAGTCAGGATGACGCCGCAAGGGCTGGGGTCGGGCGCGGCAGGCACCACCGGCCGTCGCACAGGACGGGCGCGCTGCGGGGCCGCCCGTCGTCTATCCGGTCAGACGTCGCGGAACAGGTTCTCGTCCTCGACGAAATCCAGACGCTCTTCGCTGACGGTGCCCGCGTTGATGTCGCGCGTCTCGACCCGGCCATCGCCGAAGCCGATCACCACCTGATCGCAGATGTCGATGAACAACCCGTTCTCGACCACGCCCGGCACCTGGTTCAGCACCATGGCCAGCTGGCGCGCATTGCCGATCCGGCCCAGGTGCAGGTCGAGGATGTGGTTGCCCTCGTCGGTCACATAGGGCCGCTCGCCGTTCATGCGCAGGGTCGCCTTGCGACCCATCACGTCCATGGACACAAGCATCTCTTCGATCAGCGCCTGCGAGGTCTGCCAGCCGAAGGGAATGACCTCGACCGGCAGGGGGAAGTTGCCGAGGCTCTCGACCTCCTTGGCCGCATCGGCGATCACCACCATCTGGTCCGAGGCGGTGGCCACGATCTTTTCCTGCAACAGCGCGCCGCCGCCACCCTTGATCAGGCTGAGGTCGCTGTCGAATTCGTCGGCGCCGTCGATGGTGATATCCAGCCACTTGGCCTCGTCGAGAGAGATCACCTCGATGCCCACCTCGCGGGCCAGATCGGCGGTGCGGGTCGAGGTCGGCACACCGCGAAAGCGCAGCCCTTCCTCGCGGACCTTCTCGCCCAGACAGCGCACCAGCCAGGCGGCGGTGGAGCCGGTGCCAAGGCCCACGCGCATCCCGCTTTCCACGAATTCCGCCGCGCGCTTGGCGGCAACGAACTTGGCCTTGTCGATGGGCGAGAGCTCTCCGGACATTGGTATCCCCTTCAGGTGCGGCAGACGTCGCGCCCTTATAGGGCGGCAGGCGTCGCGGCGCGAGAGGCAAAGGCGAGATTTCATCCCATGCCCGGATCGCGGCGGGGCCCGAGCCCCCGCCTGCCCGGCGCGCGGAGGGGGCGGACGGCCCAGACCCGGGCGCAAACCGGGATGGCGCGGTTGCTGCTGGCCCCCGCATCGGGGCGGGCAAGCACCGCCCGCGTACGGGACGCGCGGAGGCGGGGGTGTCGGGGCGCAGGCCGCGATGGCGATACGCGGGCCCGCGACTGCCGCGCCCAACCGCACGACGGGGACAGCCTGCGCGCCGGTTCCGGGCCGGGCCACGTGGGCAGGACAACGGACGCGAGGGGCGACAGCGCGACATTCGGGCTTGCCTCCAGCGCGCCCGCCCGCAACATGGCGCGCGCCCCGCCTTCCGGTCCCGTGCCGGGCCGATGGGTTGGGATGCCGCGCCAAGGACAGGCGCGCCTTCACGATTGAGAGGCCCCTCATGCGCCCTGCCCCGCTCTGGCTACTGGTCACGCTGCAAGCCGCCGTTTCGGCGGCCTCGCTGGTGGTCGAGATCGTGGCGGGCCGGATGCTGGCCCCCTACGTGGGCATGTCGCTGTATACCTGGACCTCGGTCATCGCGGTGGTGCTGGCGGGCTTTTCCGTGGGCCACTGGATCGGCGGACGGCTGGCCGAGCACCCGCGCGGGCTGGCGCTGACCGGCTGGGGGCTGGTGGCGGCGGCATTCAGCACCGCGCTGGCCGGGGTGGCGCTGCGCGCCTCGGCGCCCCTGCTGATGGAGATCGGCAGCCCGGTGGGCGCGATCACCGCGCTGACGCTGGCGGCCTTCTTCCTGCCCTCGCTCTTTGCCGGGATCCCGGCGCCGGTGCTGACGCAGGTCTCTCTGGCCGCGCCGCAGGGACAGGGGCGCGCGCTGGGGGCGATGTTCGCAGCCGGTGCCGTGGGCGCCATTGCCGGCACGCTGCTGGCGGGATTCGTCTTCATCTCGTGGCTGGGCAGCGCCTGGACGCTGGCGGCGGTCACGGGTGTCTACCTCTGCGCGGCGGCGCTGTGCCTGTGGCTGGCGCGGCGGCTGAGCGCGGCGCCGGTCATGGCGCTGGTGGCGCTGGCGGTCGCGGCGGGCCTGCTGGCGGCGCGGCCCGGCCCCTGCACGGTGGAAAGCCGCTACTTCTGCCTGCAATCCATCGATGTCGCCGCCGATCCCACCCGACCGACACGGGCCATGGTGATCGACCACCTCGTGCACGGCATCTCGGCCCGGGATGCGCCCGAGGTCATGTTCACCCCGCACACCGCCATGCTGGACGCCCTTTCCCGGCTGCGCGCCCCACAGCCCGGGTTTTCCAGCTTTCACATCGGCGGCGGCAACTACGCCCTGCCCCGCGCCTTCGCGGCCCGGGGCAGCGGCCCGGTGACGGTCGCCGAGATCGACCCGGCGGTGACGGCGCTGGCAGAGCGCGATTTCTGGTTCGACCCCGCCAGCGCCACCATCCTGCACGAGGACGCCCGCCGCGCGCTGCTGCTGTCACTGGTACGCTACGACGTGATCATCGGGGACGCCTTCACCGATACCGCCGTGCCGCAACACCTTGTGACCTCGGAGTTCTTTGCGCTGGTGGCCGGGCGGCTGACGCCCGGCGGCAGCTACCTGATGAACGTGATCGACTACGCCGACCGGATGCAGGCGACGGGCAGCCTTGTGGCGACCCTGCGGCGGCATTTCCCGGTGATCGAGGTCTGGACCGAGGCGCGGCGGCCCGCCCCGGGGGAGCGCGTGGTCATGGTTATCGCCGCAGGGCACAGCCGCACGGAGACCGACAGCTTTGCCGTGCCCGCGCCGGAGCGCACCACCTTCGCGGCGCTGGGACCCGGCTTCGTCGACCGGCTGGCGGCGGAGGCCATGGTGCTGACCGACGATTTCGCCCCCATCGACCGGCTGGTGGGCGCGCGGGATTGACCTGCGCCGCACCGATCCCTGGAGACGGATCAGCAGAGGGGAGCGTCCGGGTCGTCCGGCCTGCGCCGGCCGATCCGCCGGGGGCTCTGCCCCCGGACCCCCGAGGTGCTTGGAAGACCGAAGAAGCAGGGGCTTTCGCGTCCCGGGGCGCGGTCGCGGGCAGGCCTGCGGGCGCATGTGGGGACAGGAAAGGCCTGACGCCTGCCGGGATACGGGTGACCGGCGCCCGCGCCTCAGAGCGGGATCGGGATGCCTGCCGCCTGGACCGCGCCCGTGGGCAGGCCGGTGGGCGAGCCGCCCTCGGGCTCGTCCGAGACGGCGAGAGTGGCGCCCGGAACCCGGGCGGCCATCTCGTCCGATAGCACCACGATGTGATCGCCCCCCGGCGACATGACCCCCAGCGAGATCGGCTGTTCGCCCTCCGGGATCAGCCAGAGTTGCAGCACGCGGCCCTCGGGCAGATCGCCGCCGCGGTGGTCGACGGCGACCGTGTGGGTCGGCGGGTCGATGCGCACGTCGAAGGCCAGCGTGCCTGCCACCGGTTCGAGCGAGGCGAGGATTTCGGGGCGGGGCGTTTCCAGCACACCCGACACGAAGACCGCCCAGGACAGGGCCGCCCCGGCCATGGCGCCGCCGAGGTAGGGCAGAAGCTGGCGCCAGACCGGCAGCCGCGTGTCGCCATAGGCCTCGGCCTCGATGCGGCGGATCACGGCGGGAGGCGGGGTCAGCTCTGGTATCGCGTCAGTGAAGCTGGCGAAATACTCGGACCAGGCCGCGACGTCCTGCCGCAGGTCCGGGTCGCGCGCCAGGCGGGCCTCGAAGGCGGCCTGTTCGCCCGGGTCCAGCAGGCCCAGCACATATTCGGCGGCGACGGCCTCCCAGCCGCCGGGCAGCACGGTATCGTCCTTCCCTGTCATCGGCTCAGGCACTCCCGCAGCTGCAGGAGGCTGCGGCGCAGCCATGTCCGCACGGTGTTCAGCTTCACCCCGGTCGATTCGGAGAGTTCCGCGTAGGTCATGCCCTGAAGGTAGGCCTGCCGCACCATCGAGGCCCGGTCATCGGGCAGCTCGTCGAGGCATGCGTTCAGCACCCGCGCCTCGTCGCGTTCCACCGCGCGGGCCTCTGGCCCCGGCTGCGGGTCGTAGAGGCGTTCGGCGATCTCCACCGGCTCGGTCGCCGTACCCTCGCGCCGGGCGCGGCGCAGGCGGTCGATGGCAGCGTTGCGCGTGATGGTGATGAGCCATGTCATGGGCGAGTATCCATTGGCCTTGTAGCTGTCCGCCCGGTGCCAGATCCGCAGGAAGACCTCCTGCAGGACCTCTTCGGCCTGGGCCTCGTCCCTCAAGACACGCGAGGCGATGCCAAAGAGTTTCGCCGAGGTCCTCTCGTAGAGCTCGCGAAACGATTTGCGATGGCCCATGGCCACGCGGGCGATCAGCGCCTCGATCTCTTCCTGAGGTGTCATCGTGTCGTCTTGCCCGCTTCCCCTTGCCCCTCATCCAGATATGTTGCACCTACTGCAAGGCAATCGAGCTTGAACTGAAGGACGGTGCAACCATGGCGGACGGCACGATCGATATCAACGCGAAACCGACCGAGGAGATCTCTGTCCGCGAGGTCTTTGGAATCGACAGCGACATGGTGGTGCACGGTTTCCCCGACCGCACCGACCGGGTGCCGGATCTCGACAGCACCTACAAGTTCGACCCCGACACGACGCTGGCGATCCTTGCGGGCTTTCGCAACAACCGCCGCGTGATGATCCAGGGCTATCACGGCACCGGCAAATCGACGCATATCGAACAGGTGGCGGCGCGGCTGAACTGGCCGGCGGTGCGGGTGAACCTCGACTCGCATATCTCCCGCATCGACCTGATCGGCAAGGACGCGATCAAGCTGGTGGACGGCAAGCAGGTCACGCAGTTCCAGGAAGGCATCCTGCCCTGGGCGCTGCGCAACCCCTGCGCCATCGTCTTTGACGAATACGATGCGGGCCGCGCCGACGTGATGTTCGTGATCCAGCGCGTGCTGGAGACCGACGGCAAGCTGACGCTGCTGGACCAGAACGAGGTCATCACCCCGCATAAGTACTTCCGCATCTTCGCCACCGCGAACACCGTGGGCCTTGGCGACACGACGGGCCTGTATCACGGCACCCAGCAGATCAACCAGGGCCAGATGGACCGCTGGTCCCTGGTGGCGACGCTGAACTACCTGTCGATCGACGCCGAAACCAACATCGTCCTGTCCAAGGCGCCGCATTACAACAACGAGAAGGGCCGCAAGACCATCCGCCAGATGGTCACCGTGGCGGACTTCACCCGCCGCGCCTTCATGAACGGCGAGCTCTCGACCGTGATGTCGCCCCGGACGGTCATCGCCTGGGCCAACAATGCCGAGATTTTCCGCAACGTGGGCTATGCCTTCCGCCTGTCCTTCCTGAACAAATGCGACGAGCTGGAGCGCCAGACCGTGGCCGAGTTCTACCAGCGCTGCTTCGACGAGGAACTGCCCGAAAGCGCGGCAAGCCTGTCGCTGGGCTGAGGGGTCAAGCCGCTTCGAAGCGGCTTTGACGCGCGCCGGGCGCGCGTAGGAAGGCCCTTCGACGGGCCTTTCCGTCCACCGGACCATGGGCCAGACGGATTGCGCCCCAGCCGCCACCGATACGCCGAGGCTTTGCCGCCTCTGGCCGCCCCGCTGCGCCCCGGCGCGGGGGGCGCGCCACATCGATTTCGCAAAAGTTTTCACAACGCCCAATTCTTGACCGGCAAATCCGTGTTATTGTCGTCATCATGGGCGTTCTGAAAACACTCCTCTGCCTCGGCCTTCTTGTCGCATCCGCGGCCCTGCCCGCCCGCGCCCTGCCCGAGATCGCCTCTGACCGCGCCCTGCTCTTCGCCGCCTGTGCCGGGCGCTACTCGGCCACGATGGAGCATGCCTGGCTGATGGGCCAGGACGGCGCCGAGGCCCGCGACCGCCGCGCGGTCTTCGTCGACCTGCTGGAGGCGCTGCAACCGCAGGCCGTGGCCCAGGGGCTTTCGGGACCGGCGCTTCTGCAGGCCCGCATCGCCGCCAAGGCCGCGCAGGCGCGGCTTTTGAACCTGGCCAGTTTCCACACCGAACCCGGACAGCAGCGCCGCGCCCATGCCGCCGCCCGGCGGGCCATGGCCCCCTGCGCCGCGCTTCTGCTGGCCTGACCGGAGGCCCCTTGCCGCGCCCGCGCGAGAGTGCTTTATCGTCAGGCATGAACAAGCCGTCCGACAACCCCGCCGATCCCTTCAAGAAGGCCCTCGCCGAGGCCACCAAGGTCATGGCCGACGATCCCGAGATCACGGTCAGCTACTCGGTCGATCCCGCGGGCATGTCCGGCGATGCCATGCGCTTGCCGCAGGTCAGCCGCCGCATGACCCGCGACGAGGTGCTGCTGGCGCGCGGCACGGCGGATGCGCTGGCGCTCTATCGCCGCTACCACGACGGCGCGACCCACAGCCGCTACCTGCCGCAGGGCGAGATGGCGCGCGACATCTACGAGGCGATGGAAACCGCCCGCTGCGAGGCGATGGGCGCCCGCGACATGCCCGGCACCGCCGGCAACGTCGACGCCAAGATCGCGCACGAGGCGCAGCGCCGGGGCTACGGCCAGATCACCGACAAGGCCGAGGCGCCGCTGGCGCAGGCCGCGGGCTACCTGATCCGCCACCTGTCCACCGGTCGCGACCTGCCGCCCGAGGCCGCGAACGTGATGAACCTGTGGCGCGACTTCATGGACAATCAGGCCGGCGGGACGCTGGAGAGCCTCGACAAGACGCTGTCGGATCAGGCCTCTTTCGCCCGCTTCGCGCGGCAGATGATCACCGATCTGGGCTATGGCGACCAGATCGGCGAGGACCCCGACCAGCTGGACGACGAGGCCGAGGACGAGGGGCAGGAAGACGGCGATCAGGACGATCAGCAGCCCGACAGCACCGGCAATGACGAGGACGAGGGCGAAGAGGCCGACGCCACGCCCGAACAGTCGCAGGACCAGACTCAGGACCCGTCGCAGGCGCAGGTCTCGATGGATGACATGGCCGATCAGGAGCTTGGCGAAGAGGCCGAGATGCCCGACGGCGAGGCCCCGCTGGAACCGCCCGCGCCGCAGCCCGTGTCCGAGGCCGACCCGGATTACATCGTCTACTCGACCGAGCACGACGAGGAGATCGCCGCCGAGGAACTGGCCGAAGCCGCCGAGCTGGAGCGCCTGCGCGCCTATCTCGACCAGCAGCTGGAACCGCTGAAGGGCGCCGTCAGCCGTCTGGCGAACAAGCTGCAGCGCCGCCTTCAGGCGCAGCAGAACCGCAGCTGGGAGTTCGACAAGGAAGAGGGCGTGCTGGATGCAGGCCGTCTGGCGCGCGTGGTGGCGAACCCGACGACGCCGCTGTCCTTCAAGGTCGAGAAGGACATGGAATTCCGCGACACCGTGGTGACTCTGCTTCTGGACAACTCCGGCTCGATGCGCGGGCGGCCGATTTCCATCGCCGCGATCTGCGCCGACGTTCTGGCGCGCACGCTGGAACGCTGCTCGGTCAAGGTCGAGATCCTCGGCTTCACCACCCGCGCGTGGAAGGGCGGACAGGCGCGCGAGACATGGCTGAACGAGGGGCGCGAGCAGCTTCCGGGGCGGCTGAACGACCTGCGCCACATCGTCTACAAGCAGGCTGACGCGCCGTGGCGGCGCACGCGGGCCAACCTTGGCCTGATGATGAAAGAGGGCCTGCTGAAAGAGAACATCGACGGCGAGGCGCTGGAATGGGCACACCGCCGGATGGTAGGACGCCCGGAGGCGCGCAAGATCCTGATGGTGATCTCGGACGGCGCCCCGGTGGACGATTCGACGCTGTCGGTGAACCCGGCCAACTACCTAGAAAAGCACCTGCGCGACGTGATCGCCATGGTCGAGAAGCGCAAGCAGGTCGAGCTGCTGGCCATTGGCATCGGCCATGACGTGACGCGCTACTACGACCGCGCCGTGACCATCACCGATGTCGAGCAACTGGCCGGGGCGATGACCGAACAGCTGGCCAGCCTCTTCGACAGCGATCCGCGCAAGCGCGCCCGGGTGATGGGCATGAGGCGCAGCGCCTGAGACTCCCCGCCCCCGGCCCGACCGGTTGCGCGCCGGTCACAGGCCCCGGTCCGGCCCCCTGTCCGGCCCGACCGGTCGCGATTGCGCCACTGGGCCGGTTTCGGCCCGACCTCCGGGCCAGGGGCCCTTGGCCTGTTTCCCCCATGCCCGCCAGCGACGCGCCCCGGCGCGGTGCTCGGGCCCTCCGGTCCGCGGGTCTTGTCACCCCGTCGCCTGTGACTAATCTGCGCGCAAAGGAGACTTGCATGTTCCAGACATTCGAAGAAAGCGCCTCTCCCGAGCAGGGGCCGCCGCGCCTGAAGGCCCTGCGCGCCGCCATGGAGACCCGGGGGCTGGACGGCTTCCTCGTGCCGCGCGCCGATGCCCATCAGGGTGAATATGTCGCCGACCGCGACGCGCGGCTGGCCTGGCTGACCGGCTTCACCGGCTCGGCGGGCTGGTGCGTGGCGCTGAAGGACCGCGCGGCGGTCTTTGCCGATGGGCGCTACACGGTGCAGGTGCGCGCCCAGGTGGCCGAGGATTTCGAGAAGGTCGACTGGCCCGAGACCGCGCTGGCCGACTGGATCGGCGCGGCCCTGCCCGAGGGGGTGGTCGGTTTCGACCCCTGGCTGCTGACGGTGGACCAGCACCGCGCGCTGACCGAGCGCTGCAAGACCCTGCGGTTCGAACCCTGCGAGAACCTCGTCGACGCGATCTGGACCGATCAGCCCGCCGCCCCGGCGGCGCCGGTCTTTGCCCAGCCCGTCGACCTGGCCGGAGAGCCGCATGGCGACAAGATCGCCCGGCTGGCCAAGACGCTGACGGCAGAGGCCGCGCTGATCACCCTGCCCGACAGCATTGCCTGGCTGCTGAACATCCGTGGCGCCGACATCCCGCGCAATCCCGTGCCGCATGGCTTTGCCGTGCTGCACGGCGATGCGACCGTGACGCTCTACATGGCCGAGGCCAAGCTGGCCGGGCTTGGCGACCATCTCGGGCCGCAGGTGCGGATCCGTCCGCCCGAGGCCCTGACCGGCGACCTTGCCGCGCTTGAGGGGCCGGTGCAGATCGACCCCGCGTCCTGCCCGGTGATCCTGGCCCGGGCGCTGGCGACAGCCCCGGTCGAGGCGCCGGACCCCTGCCTGCTGCCCAAGGCGGTGAAGAACGCCGCAGAGCTGGACGGCTCCCGCGCCGCCCATCTGCGCGACGCCGCCGCCATGGTGCGTTTCCTCGCATGGCTCGACGCGCAGGCCCCGGGCTCGCTGACAGAGATCGACGTGGTCAAGCGGCTCGAGGCCGAGCGGCGCGGCACCAATGCCCTGCGCGACATCTCTTTCGAGACGATCTCGGGCGCCGGTCCGAACGGCGCCATCGTGCATTACCGCGTGACCGAAAAGACCAATCGCCGCGTCGGCGACGGAGAGCTTCTGCTGGTCGACAGCGGCGGGCAGTATGTCGACGGCACCACCGACATCACCCGCACCATCGCCATCGGCCAGCCCGGCGCCGAGGAACGCGCCGCCTTCACCCGCGTGCTGCAGGGCATGATCGCGGTGTCGCGCCTGCGCTTCCCGCGCGGGCTGGCGGGACGCGACGTCGACCCCTTCGCCCGTGCCGCCCTGTGGCAGGCGGGGCTGGACTACGGCCACGGCACCGGTCATGGTGTCGGCGCGTATCTTTCGGTCCACGAAGGCCCGGCCCGGATCGCCCGCACCGGCACTGTACCGCTGGAGCCGGGCATGATCCTGTCGAACGAGCCGGGCTTCTACCGCGAGGGCGCCTTCGGCATCCGAATCGAGAACCTGATCGCCGTGCGCGAGGCACCTGCCCTGCCCGGCCAGACCGTCAAGGCCCTGCTGGAGTTCGAGACCCTGACCTGGGTGCCGATCGACACAAGACTGGTGGATGCCGATCTGCTGACCACGGCAGAGCGCGACTGGCTGAACGGCTATCACGCCGAGGTGCTGGCCCGTGTCGGCCCGCAGGTCGACGATGTCGCAGGGGCGTGGTTGGCCCTTGCGTGCAGGCCGGTCTGACATGGAAAATTCACACACCCTGTGCCAAGCAGGGGAATAACGAGACGAGGGGAGACAACAATGATGACGACCAAGACGATCACCGTAACACCTGCCGTGGGCACCTGGGTGGTCCGCGCCGGCGGCGCGGTTCTGGGGGAAACAAGCCGCGCGCTGGAACTGGTCGAGGGCGATCTGCCGCCGGTCATCTACTTCCCGCGCGAAGACATCGGCATGGCCTTTCTGGACGTCACCGACCACCGCACCACCTGCCCGCACAAGGGCGAGGCCAGCTATTTCTCGATCATGTCCAAGTCGCGCACCTATGAAAACGCGGCCTGGAGCTATGAGGCCCCCAAGGACGTGGTGGCCGCAATCAAGGGACACCTGGCCTTCGACGTGCAGGACGGGGTCGCCGTCGAGCAGGTCTGAACAGCGCATGCAAACCTCTGGCGGGCCTGCGGGGCCCGCCTGTTCATTTCCGCACAACACGCGGTAAACCGCTGATTTCCCAGCCTGTCATTGCCTGACACCCCGGCTGATATTGCATAGCAGCCCGCATAGCCCCCAGTTTGGTGCCATCAGAACGACACCAAGGGAGCTGCCACATGCTTCGCCTAATGACCTTTCTCTCCGTGCTGCTGCTGGCGGGCGCCGCCCATGCCACCACGCTTTTCGTGAACACGCCGAGAGACGGATACCTCAACCTGCGCTCCGGCCCCTCGACCAGCTACGGCGTGCAGTACCAGATGCCGCACGGCACCGAGGTCGAGATCCTCCGCAAGCGGGGCGACTGGGCGCAACTGCGCCACGAAACCGGCCGGACGGGCTGGGCCGCGTCGCGCTACCTGACCACCTGGGCCGAGGAACAGCCCCGCCGCCCCGGGCGCGATCCCGGCGCCGACACGGCCGATCGGCTGCCCGCCCTCTACGTCGATGCGCCCGGCTACGGCGGGCTGAACCTGCGCAGCGGGCCCGGCACCGGCAATGCGGTGCTGCTGACCATGGCGCAGGGCGACCGGGTCGAGGAACTGGGCCGCACCGGCGACTGGCGCCTGCTGCGCCTGTCCAACGGCAAGGTCGGCTGGGCCCACGGCGGGTATCTCTCGACAGAGAAACCCCGCGCGCGTCAGCCGAACCGGACCGCCGGGGGCTTCGACCCCAACCCCAACCATATCCAGCCGGGTTTCCGCCCCGCCCCGCGGCGCGACGACGGCTGGCGCAATGGCCACGGCAATGGCTGGCAGAACGGCCGCGGCAACGGCAATGGTTGGCGCAACGGGCATGACAACGGCTGGCGCGAGGCCGAGCGCGACAACCGCCGCACCTTCCGCGACCCGGTCGACGCCCTGCCCGAGCTGCTGATGCGCTGCGCCGGGCGTGAAGGCAGCGGCCTCGCCAACTGCATCGCCCGGGGCCTGATCCAGACCCAGTGACAGGAATTGGAGCAGTGACCGGAGGGTGTCCCGCAGGGCCGGGCGCCCTTCCCCTTGGCGCCGCGCCCATTCGGGGCAGGCTGTCGGGGGGGCGCGAAGGCACGACCTGCGGCAGCAGCGCCCCCGGCGTAGCGCGGGCATCGACGCGGTCGGCTGGCGCCTACTGACGCTGGCCCGCGAACCGGCGCCCTCCCCCTTACCGCCCCTGAAAGTTCTTCCCGGCAAGGATGTGATCGCGCGCCTTTTCGATCCGGGCCAGCCGCGTGTCCGACTGCTTTGCCTGGCCGACATGCAGGTAATAGCTGCGCTTCCGGCCCGGTGTCAGCGCCGCGAAGGCCTCTGCCAGCGCCGGATCGCCGTCGAGCACCCGGCTCAGCTCTTCCGGTGCGTCCAGATCGTCCTTCTCGAAGACCACCTTCGCCCCCGCCTTTTGCAGTGCCACGGCCTCTGCGACATAGTTCCGAAGGGTGTCTTCGACCGCGCCGATCTGGTCCAGGCCGGTGAACCGCGCCGCGCAGGCAGAGCGCGCGTTCTCTCCGACCGGCGACAGGATCCCTTCCGGGTCCTTCAGCAGCACACCCTTGAAGAAGGTCAGGCGGCAGGAGTCCTTGAAGGCGGCGGGCATCGCGATATTGCCGCCATGGGCCGTGTAGCAGGGCTGGCGCCACTTGCGTTCCTCGCTCAGGCCGCAATCCAGCAGCAGCGCGCGCAGGGCCCGCATCTCTGCCGCCCACTCCCCGTCCTTGGCGTAAAAGGCCTCGATCTTTTCGGCATCGTTCCGCGCGTCGCTCATCCGTCCCTCCCGACTTTGGCGCAGGGTCACCCTGAACGCGGCACATGTCCATCGGAAAAAAAACGACAAACCGGCCCGGCGGGCGGGGGAACAGTCAGGAACCCCATCCCGCCGGACCGGCTGTCATGACCGGCGAGCCGCACCGGCCAAACCCTTCCCCGGCGGCGTCAGGCCGCCAGGGAGATCTGCTTGCTGTCCTCTTCGATGAAGGCCTTGTGCAGGGCCTTGATCGCGGGGGCGAGGTCGTCGCGCTCCATGATGAACTGCACATCCACATTGCGCGGCCCCTGGCTGGCGCCGACGCTGGCCATGCCGGCATCCGCGATGGCCTGAAGGCCCCGTTGCAGCACCGACAGCCCGCGCAGGTCACGACCCACGACAGCGGCCATGCCCAGCGTCCGCAGCATCACGTCGGCAGAGGGGTACAGTTTCTTGATGTCCCGCTCGACCCGACGCAGCGTCTTCAGAGAGGTGTCGACGTAATGGGTGATGGTGTTGGCATTGGACACCTTGGACACGATCCGCACCTCATGGCGCGTCAGCACGTCGAGGATGGCGGCGTCATAGCCCTTCACCCCGACCATGTCCTGCTCGAAGACCTCCAGCGCCACCACCTCGAGGCCGGTCACGATCTCGACCTCTGCCGCATCGGCGGGCTGGTCGTCGATCAGCGTGCCCGGGTCCTCCGGCTCGAAGGCATTGGTCACGCGCAGCGGCACCTCGGCCTGACGCAGGGTCTTGGCCGCCTTGGGGTGGATCGCCTCCATCCCCAGGTTCGACAGCTGGTCGGCCACGTCATAGTTGGTCCGGCCCAGCTTGCGCACCGCGTCCTGCCCGACAAGGTTCGGGTCGGCGGAGGAGAGGTGGAACTCCTTGTGTATGATCGCCTCGCGCGCCCCGGTGAGGGCGGCAAGCTTCGAAAAGGTCACCTCGGAGTAGCCCCGGTCGAACTCGCGCATCAGGCCTTCGGCGCATTGCGCATAGCCGGTCACGATGGGCATTTCCGTCGCCGGGTCGATGCC
The DNA here is from genome assembly GCF_048381735.1 of Ponticoccus sp. (in: a-proteobacteria). Lineage (NCBI taxonomy): Bacteria > Pseudomonadati > Pseudomonadota > Alphaproteobacteria > Rhodobacterales > Roseobacteraceae > Ponticoccus > Ponticoccus sp. (in: a-proteobacteria). The sequence goes on along the minus strand of NZ_JBLXGL010000006.1, from coordinate 108,988 downwards.
CTCCATGGCGGTCAGGATACGCTCGTCAAGGGTCACGTTGCCCTCGTCGCGCCAGCCCGACAGATCCACCAGCCGGGCATTCACACCGGCCCGCTGCAGCAGAAGCGTGGTGACGAAGGCGGAATGCGCCTCGCCCAGACCGCTGAGCAATTCGCGGATCTGCAACATGTGCTCGGACAGCCGGAAGTGGCCGTAGGCACAGAGCCGTTGCAGGTCGATCAGGCAGTTGCGGGCGCCGTCGATGCGTTCGCGCACGAAGACGCGGGCCTGATCGCGGTCGCCCGGGTGGTCAAGGACCGCCTCATGCGCCTCGACCATGGCCTCGGACACCGCGTGCAGGGCATCGTGCCAGCCCTGATCGCTGTCGGCATCGGCAAAGGCGGCATAGACGCCCTGCTTGCCGGTCTTCTTGTGTTCCAGCAGCAGGTTGGTGATCCCGCCGAAGGCAGAGACCACGAAGATGCGCCCGTAGGGGTTTTCCTTGTCGCCGATGAACAGCGTGTCGCGCAGTTCATTCACCCGGGACATGGTTGTCCCGCCGATTTTCTCGACCGTATGGGTCATGCGGACACCTCCTCGGTGACCTCCCCGGGCGCGGCGTAAGAGCCGTCCTCGCGGTGCACCTCGGTGCCGGTCACCGGCGGGTTGAAGCAGCAGGCCATGACCAGCTCTTCCTCGGCCCGCAGGATATGGCGGTCGTGCTTGTCCAGCGCATACATCACGCCGGGCTTGATCTCATGCGTCTCGCCGGTGGCCAGGTCGGTGATCGAGCCCTTGCCCTGCATGCAGTAGACGCTTTCGAAGTGGTTCTTGTACTCGAAGGTGTGCTCGCTGCCTTCCTCGAGGAAGGTGATGTGGAAGGAAAAGCCCATCCCATCATCCGCCAGCAGCATGCGCACGCTGGACCACTTGGCGTCAGAGACCACGCGGTCCCGCTCGTTTTTTACGATCTCGTTGAAATCACGGACAATCATGGGTGTTACTCCGCTGCAATCTTGTTGTTGTCGGTCAGGGCGCGCGTCGCGTCGAGAAGAATGCCAAGGCCCTCTTCCATCAGCGCGGGGCTGGTGGTCAGGGGGGCAAGCACCTTCACGACCTCGTCCTCGGCGCCCGAGGTTTCGATGATCAGGCCGGCCTCGAAGCAGCGCGCGCAGATCGCGCCCGCCAGTGCGCCAGAGCCCACGTCGACCCCCTGCATCAGGCCGCGGCCTTTCAGGGTGGCGCCCGGGATCTCGTCCGCGACCGCCTGCAGGCCGGTGGTCAGCAACAGCGCCTTCTCGGCCAGTTCGCGCTGGAAGGCATCGTCCTTCCAGAACTTCTCCAGCGCCACGCGGGCGGTGACGAAGGCATGGGTATTGCCGCGGAAGGTGCCGTTGTGCTCTGCCGGGCCCCAGATATCCAGCTCCGGCTTCATCAGCAGGGCCGCGAAGGGCAGGCCCATGCCGCTGAAGGACTTCGCCATCGGGATCAGGTCCGGCGTCACCCCCATCTCCTCGAAGGAAAAGAAGGTGCCCGCGCGGCCGCAGCCCGCCTGGATGTCGTCGAGGATCAGCAGCGCGCCGTGTTCCCTGGCAAGGCGCTGGAGGCCCTGAAGGAATTCCTTCGACGCGGCATTCAGGCCGCCCTCGCCCTGGATCGGTTCGATCAGGAAGGCGGCGGGGGCGTCGATGCCCGAGGACGGATTCGACAACATCTGCTCAAGGTAGCTGAGGCTGTCGACGCCTTCCAGCGCGCCCTCGAAGGGCATGCGCGTGACGCCCTCCAGATCGGTGCCCGCCCCGGCGCGCTTGCCGGCGTTGCCGGTCGCCGCGAGGGCGCCCATGGTCATGCCGTGAAAGCCGTTGGTGAAGGCGATGACATTCTTGCGGCCGGTGACCTTGCGGGCCAGCTTCAGCGCCGCCTCGACGGCATTGGTGCCGGTCGGGCCGGTCATCATGACCTTGTGGTCCATGCCGCGCGGCTTCAGAACGATCTCTTCGAAGGCCGTCAGGAAGGCGGCCTTGGTGTCGGTGAACATGTCCAGACCGTGGGTGATGCCATCCGCCTGGATATGCGCCACCAGCGCGGCCTGCATGTCGGGGTCGTTATGGCCGTAGTTCAGCGAGGAACACCCCGCGAGGAAGTCGATGTAGCGATTGCCCTCGGCGTCCCACATCTCGGACCCCTTGGCCCGGGTGAAGCGCGTCGGGAAAGAGCGGCAGTAAGAGCGGGCTTCGCTTTCGCGGCGTTCGAAAATGGTGTTGTCGGTAGACATAAGATGTCCTTTCCGCCCCGCCTGGGGGCGTATCATCAAGATTGACTGTTCGGGAATTCGACGTGTCAGGCGATCAGGCGACAGAGCGCAGCTGGCTGCGGTGCTCGGGCAGCGTGATCGTGACCATATGCTCGGTGGCGGCGGCGCCGTCGAAATGGTCGTGCTCTTCGAAATGCGGGCGGTCCCAAAGGGCCCCGCCGATGCTGCGCGCGAAGCTGCGGAACATGCCCCAAGAGGCCTTGTTGCTCTCGGTGATGGTGGTCTTCAGCGTCTCGGCGGTGATGCACTCGGGGCGGCGGACGAGATGCACCAGCATCTTCTTGCCCAGACCCATCCCGCGGGCCTTCTCGCCCACTGCAACCTGCCAGACGAAAAACGCATCCTGACCGGGGATCATGTGGCCGGAGATCCAGCCGACGATCTCGCCGTCCAGCTCCGCCACCACGCAGGTGTCGCGGAAATGGTCGGCCTGGATCAGGTTCGCGTACATGGAATTTTGATCGAGCGGCGGGCAGTTGCGCACCAGCTCCCAGATTGCGGCCCCATCGGTGCTGCGCGGCTTGCGCAACAGGGGCACCCTAGTCTCGGGGTCAGAGACGTCCTTCGGCATGGTATGGCTCCTTGACTGTTCGATAGCCTAAGTAATCCAACCGCGATTTTGTTTCAACCGTCTAAGTATATTTTTCCTTTTCTTGCGCCATAGTCCATATTTCAAAGGGCGATATCGGAATGGTAAACCCTAATGAAATGGACCCGCATCGCTTAGTCTGATATAAGCGAGTTTACGCCAAAAGGAGTCTGGAGCATGCGCCTGAACCATGCGACAAAGGCGATCAATCCGGAGATGGCCGTGGATCGCACCGATGAAAGCCTGATTGCCCTGCGGCGCATCCTGCGCTCGACAGAGCTCTATGCCCGCGACCTTGCACAGGCCGCCGGGCTGACGCCTGCACAGCTGCGGGTCCTTCAGATCGTCGCGGCCAAGGGCGGCAGCACGCAGCCCAAGGCGCTGGCCAAGCAGATGGGCGTCAGCCAGGCCACCGTGACGGCGCTGGTCGACAAGCTGGTCGGCCGCGGCTTCGCGACCCGGCACCGGAACGCGGAGGACCGCAGGCAGACCGACGTCGTGCTGACACCCGACGGGCAGGCCGCCGTGGAAGAGGCCCCCGACGCCCTGCAGCAACGCTACGTGAAAGAGTTCGAGAAGCTGGCCGACTGGGAACAGGCCATGCTCGTCGGCGCGCTGGAACGCGTGGCGGCGATGCTGGACGCGCATGAACTCGACGCCTCGCCGGTGCTGACCATCGGCGACATCCACACCGGCAAGACCAGCCACTAGGCTCCGGTCTCCGGTGGGCCCTGGCGCGCCCCACCCCTCCGCCAAAACCCGCCAGCGCCGACAGGCCCCGTGCGACCCGCGCCGCCAAAGCTCCCCTGTCTTCTCTGGTCTTCCAAATACCCTCGGGGGTCCGGGGGTAGAGCCCCCGGCGGTCCAACGGCCGCCACCGTCCCGTCCGTCAGGCCCCTGCCCTACCGATGCTCCTCCGCCGCCGTCGCCGCCAGCGCGCGGTTGTAGGCCTTCAGCGCATCGACATGGAACAGCGCCCCCTGCAGGACTGGCTCGTCATCCTGCATCGTCACCACCGGCAGGAAGGCGACACCGGACCGGTCAAAGCGCGGCAAGGCGGTTTCCAGCGTGGCGCTGGCCTGCACGAAAAGCCCCTGCTCGATCATCTCCAGACAGGTCTCTTCATCCGCCGCCCCCTTGTCAGTGGGCTTGCGCATCACCCCCTGCACCCGGAACATCGCCAGCAGGTAGCTTTGCGGTCCCGCCGACAGGCGCACGTTGCGCCGCTCCAGCTGGGTCAGGAAATACGACCGGTTCACCGCCCGGCTGGCCAGCGCCGTCGACATCGAGACCGAGACCATGACCGCCAGCCCGGTCTGCCAGTCCCCGGTCAGCTCGAAGACGATCAGCGTGGTCGAGATCGGCGCGCCCAGCACCGCCGCCGCGACCCCGCCCATCCCCGCCAGCGCGTAAAGCGTGAAGGCCGAGGACATCTCGGGGACGACCCCGGTGGCGATATGGCCGAAGGCCAGCCCGGTCAGGGCGCCCACCATCAGCGAGGGCGAGAACATCCCGCCACCCATGCGCCCCGCCACGGTGATCGAGACCGCCGCGACCTTGATGACGGCGAACATCACCGCCTCGCCCAGCCCCATGCTGCCGGTCAGCGCGCGCGAGGTCGTCTCGTAGCCGACCCCGATGATATGCGGAAAAAGGATCGCCAGCCCGCCCAGCAGGCAGCCCGCCAGCGCAGGCCGCAGCCAGGAAGGCAGCCCAAGGCGCCGTTGCAGGTTGGTCTCCAGGTCATCCGCGAAGAAGATCGTCCGCATCATGATGACGGCGACGATCCCGCAGACCAGCCCCAGCAGGAAGAAGGCCGGCAGTTCCAGGTAGAACTCGACGGTGGTGGTGCCCGGCAGGGTGAATTCCGTGACATCGCCATAGACCAGTCGGTTGATCACCGTCCCGGCGGCGCTGGCCACCACGATGGGCGCGAAGGCGTGCAGCGCAAAGTGCCGCAGCACGACCTCCAGCGCAAAGAGCGCCCCGGCGATGGGCGCGTTGAACGAGGCCGAGACCGCGCCCGCCACCGCGCAGCCCAGCAGGTCGCGCCCGGTGATGCCATCGACCCGAAGAAGGTTCGCCACCCAGCTTGATGCCAGCGCGGCGATATGCACCACCGGCCCCTCGCGCCCGGTGGAACCGCCGGTCGACAGGGTGATCCACGAACACAGGACCGAGGCAAGCCCCGCCTTCTTTTCGACCCGCCCGTCGTTCAGCGCCGCACCCTCGATCACGTCCGGGACCGAACGCACCCGCCCGTCCGGCGTGAAGACATGCAGGATGACGCCCACCGCGATTCCGCCGAAGACGGGGATCAGCAGCACCCAGAGCCACGGCAGCTCTTCGGCAAAGCTGTGCAGGGTGTTGACGTTGTCGGTGCCGTAGACGGTCGCCTCCAGCCATTCCACCGCCCCGCGAAAGGCGATGGCGGCGAGGCCCGAGGCCACGCCCAGAAGCAGCGCGATGAACCAGAATTGTATCTGGCTGGGGCCCTTGTGCCGCAGCAGATCCCAGCCTTCGGCACAGCGGCGCCTGGTCTCGTCGATCTGCTGGCGCAGATGCCTCGGCATGGGCGCGTCCTCCGATCCCGTGACTTTCGCCCGGTGCGGGCAGTGGTTAATGTGGCCGGGACGTCTTTACCGGAGATCCCGATGGCCACAGAGCAGGCAATCCGCCTCTTGCAAGAGCTTCTCGGCCCGCGCCTTGGCCTGTCCAAAGCCGATCTTGCCGCACATGGCAAGTCCGAGTCCTATTTTCCCGACATGCCGCCCGATGCGGTCGCCTATCCCGAAGGCACCGCCGAGGTGCAGGGCATCGCGCGTATCTGCGCCGCCGAACGGGTGCCGGTGATCGGCTGGGGCGCCGGAACCTCGCTGGAGGGGCACGGGCTGGCCGTGCAGGGCGGCGTGGTGGTGGATTTCAGCCGCATGAACCGCGTGCTGGACATCCGCGCCGCCGACATGGACGTCGAGGTCGAGCCCGGCGTGACCCGCGAGGCCCTAAACGAAGACCTGCGCGCCACCGGCCTGTTCTTCCCGGTCGATCCCGGCGCCAATGCCTCGCTGGGCGGCATGGCGATGACCCGCGCCTCGGGCACGACGACGGTGCGCTACGGCTCGATGCGCGACAATGTCATGGGGCTGGAGGTTGTGCTGGCCGATGGCCGGGTGATCCAGACCGGCAGCCGGGCGCGCAAATCCGCCGCGGGCTACGACCTGACGGCGCTCTTCCTTGGCTCGGAGGGCACGCTGGGGCTGGTGACGCGGCTGACCCTGCGCCTGCACGGCATCCCCGAGGCGACAACGGCGGGCATCTGCGCCTTCCCCGACATGAACAGCGCCGTGGCGGCGGTGACCGAGACGATCCAGATGGGCATTCCCATGGCCCGGATCGAATTCGCCGACGCCGCCACGGCGCAGGCCTTCAACGCCTATGCCGGCACCGACATGGCCGCCGCGCCGCACCTGATGGTGGAATTCCACGGCAGCCCCGAAAGCGCCGCGCAGGATGCGGAACGCTTTGCCGAGATCGTCGCCGACCATGACGCCAGCCCCTTCCGCTGGTCCGCCCGCGAGGAAGAGCGCCGCGCGCTCTGGGCGATGCGCCACAACGGCTATTACGCCATCCTCGCCTCACGCCCCGGCGCCCGGGCGGTGGTGACGGATATCTGCGTGCCGATCTCGCAACTGGCCCGCGCGGTCGAGGAAACGCAGGCCGACATTGCCGCCAGCGGCATCCCCGGGCCGATCCTCGGCCATGTGGGCGACGGCAATTTCCACGCCATCCTGCTGATCGACCCGGAGCGCCCCGAGGACCTGGCAGAGGCCAAGGCGCTGTCGGCGCGCATGTCGGAACGGGCGCTGCGGCTGGGCGGGACCTCGACCGGAGAGCATGGCGTGGGCATGGGCAAGACCGCCTTCATGCGCGCCGAACACGGCGAGGGCTGGGACGTCATGGGCGAGCTGAAGAAGGCGCTCGACCCGCTGGGGATCATGAACCCGGGCAAGCTGGTGCCGCCGACGCAGTGAGCGGCAGGGGCCTGCGCCCGGCCTGACCGGCGGATCGGGGCTCTGCCCCGTTCAGGCCGCACTCTGTCCAGTGGACAGAGTGCCGCTGCGCGGACCGGCCTTCACCCCCCCGAGGTATTTTCGGGACCAGAGAAGAGCCGGGCTCGAAAACCGCTTCGGCGGCAGGCAGGCCATGACGAGACAGGCAGACGGTCCTCGGACTTCCATCGGCGCGGCGATGGTGCCATCGCGGCCCCCGGGGCCGTGCGGGAGGGTCAGCCGGCCAGGAGCGCCCGGGCCGCGGCGCGGGCCTCTGCGGTCACCGTGTCGCCCGAGAGCATCCGGGCGATTTCCGCCTCACGGTCTTCAAGGGCCAGCGGCACCACCTCGGAGAGCGTCATCTCGGCCTCGACCCGTTTCGCCACGCGCCAGTGATGGCCGCCAAGCGCCGCCACCTGCGGGGAATGGGTCACCACCAGAACCTGCCCGCCTTCGGCCAATGCCTTCAGCCGCCGCCCGACCGCGTCCGCCGTGGCGCCGCCGACGCCCCGGTCGATCTCGTCGAAGATCATCGTCACGCCGCCGCCCTGCTCTTCCGAGAGGCAGACCTTCAGCGCCAGCAGGAAGCGCGACAGCTCCCCGCCCGAGGCGATGCGGTTCAGCGGCCCCGAGGGTGCGCCCGGGTTGGTCGCGACCGTGAAGGCCACCGCATCGCGGCCCTCGGGCCCGGCGGGGGCCTCGGCGATCTCGGTGCGGAAGACCGCGCGCTCCATCTTCAGGGGGGCCAGCTCTGCCGCCACCGCCCTGTCCAGCCGCAGGGCCGCGTCCCGGCGGGCCGCGCTCAGCGCCTCGGCAGCGACATCATAGGCGCCGCTGGCCTCTGTCACTGCGCGGTCGAGGTCGCCGATCCGCGCCTCGCCCGCGTCCAGCGCCTCCAGCCGGGCGCCCAGCGTCTCGGCCAGCCCAGCCAGCTCGTCCGGCAGCACGCCGTGCTTGCGCGCCAGACCGCGCAGGGCAAAGAGCCGCTCTTCGGTGTCTTCCAGTTCCGCCGGGTCGAACTCCAGCGCGTCAAGGCAATCGGCCACGCCGCGGGCGGCATCGTCCAGTTCCGCCATGGCGCGGGCCAGCGCCGCGATCGGCGCGTCGAGCCTGCCCTCGGCCTTGTCCGCCACGCCTTCCAGCCAGCGCAGAGCGCTGGCCATGGCGCCCTCTGCCCCGTCATATCCCAGCGCATTCGAGGCCTGCGCGATGTCGTCGCGGATCTTCTCGGCCGCCTGCATGGCGCGGCGGCGCTTGTCCAGCGCCTCTTCCTCGCCCGCCTGCGGCGCCAACTTGGTCAGTTCGTCGACGGCGTGACGCAGGAAATCCTCTTCCGCGCGCACCGCTTCCAGCGCCTCGACGGCCTTGTCGCGGGCCTTGCGGGCCGCATGCAGGCCGCGCCATGCGCCGCGCACCGCCTCGCGCGCGGCATCGGTCGCGGCATAGGCATCGAGGATGGCCCGGTGCCCCTTTGGGTCCAGAAGGCCCTTGTCGTCATGCTGGCCGTGCAGCTCGACCAGCGTGTCGGACAGCTGCCGCAGCACCTCGCCCGAGACCCGCCGGTCGTTCACCCAGCCGGTTTTGCGTCCGTCCGCCGTGTTTACCCGCCGCAGGATCAACTCGTCCGAGACCGGCAGCCCCGCCTCTTCCAGCACCGTGAAGGCCGCGTGGCCCTCGGGCAGCTGGAACTCGGCCACGACCTCGCCCTGCTCGGCCCCCGTCCGCACCAGCGCGGCGCGCCCGCGCCAGCCCAGCACGAAGCCCAGGCTGTCCAGCAGGATCGACTTGCCCGCCCCGGTCTCGCCGGTCAGCACGTTGAGACCGGGCTGGAACTCGAGGTCCAGCCGGTCGATGATCAGCATGTCGCGAATTTCAAGCGCGCGGAGCATGGTCAGCCCTTGGGTGGGGGGTTACCCCACCTCCCTCAAAGCCACTCGCCCTTGATCATCTGGCGGTAGATCTGCGCCAGCCAGCTGTCTCCCAGCACCTCGGGCTTCAGCCCCTGCCGGGTCAGCAGCTTGTAGCTGTCCTCGTACCACTCGGTCGACTGGTAGTTGTAGCCAAGGATCGCTCCCGCCGTCTGCGCCTCTGCGGTCAGGCCAAGGGACAGGTAGGATTCGACCAGCCGGTGCAGCGCCTCGGGCGTGTGGGTGGTGGTCTGGAAGTCCTCGACCACCACGCGGAACCGGCTGATCGCCGCGCCGAAGTGGTCGCGTTTCAGGTAGTAGCGCCCGATCTCCATCTCCTTGCCGGCGAGGTGATCGAAGGCGAGGTCGAATTTCAGGATCGAAGAGCGCGCATATTCGCTGTCGGGATAGCGCTCGATCACCGTGCGCAGCGCCTGCAGGGCCTGGAAGGTCAGCCCCTGATCGCGGCCCACCAGTTCGATCTGGTCGTAGTAGGACAGCGCCAGCAGATACTGCGCGTAGGCCGCGTCCTCATCCGCCGGGTAGAAGTCGATGAACCGCTGCGCCGAAGAGCGCGCGTTATCGTATTCGCGGTCCTTGTGATAGGCGTAGGCCTGCATGATCAGCGCACGCTTGGCCATCTCGGAATAGGGGTACAGCCGTTCCACTTCGCCGAAGTAGAAGGCCGCGTCGCCCCAATCCTTGGCGTTGATCTCGTATTCGCCACGCTCGAAGATCTGCTTGGCGGTATAGGATTCCAGCGGCGTGTTGCCCGGCCCCTTGTCGCGGGCGCCGTCACCGCCGCATCCGGCAAGAAACAGGGTGATCATGGCCGTCACGGCCACCAATCCCGTCGATCTGCCCCCCGTCATGTCCGCCACCCCTGCTGTTGTCCGACCCGTCAATAAGGCCGTCTTGGCGAAGGGTCTAGCACATTAATTTCCGGTGCAAAACGCCTGTTGATGCCTTTTCTGCGCAGCATCTCGCCCAAGCCCCGCGCTTAGGCGACGGCGGGAATCTCGGCCTGCCGGACACCCGCGCCCGGCAGCCGGGCTGCGGTGGATTCGTCCACGATCACAACGCGATAGGCCTCTGGCGTGGCAAAGAGCGCATGCAGCAGCGCATTGGTCATGGCATGCCCCGCCTTGTCCCCCTCGTAGTGGCCGAGGATCGGCATGCCCGCCAGCGCGAGATCGCCCAGGGCATCGAGCATCTTGTGGCGCACGGCCTCGTCGGCGTGGCGCAGACCGCCGGGGCTGAGCACCTTGTCGCCATCCACGACGACGGCGTTCTCGTAGGTGCCCCCCAGCGCCTTGCCCACCGCCCGCATGGCGTCGACATCGGCGGCGCGGCAGAAGGTGCGGCTGTCGCAGAGCTCGCGCACGAAGGTGCCGTTGGCAAGGTCCAGCCGCTTCGACTGCTCGCCGATGGCGGCATCCGGGAAAGCGATGCGGAAATCCATCGACAGCCCGTCCCCCGTGGCCGGCGACAGCCGGGCCAGCCCGTGCTGGGTGCGGACCTCGACCGGCGCAATGATCTCGATCGCCCGCAGCGGCTTGCCCAGTAGGCGGACGCCGCGGGACACGATCCCGCGCACGAAGGGCGCGGCAGAGCCGTCGAGGATCGGCACTTCGGGGCCGTCGATCTCGACAAGGGCGTTGTGCACGCCGCAGCCCGCCAGCGCGGCCATCACGTGTTCGATGGTCGACACAGAGACCCCGGCGCGGTTGACGATGCGCGTGCACAGCGGAGAGACCTCCACCTGATCCCAGAGGGCCGGGATGCAGGTATCGCCAAGGGCGATGTCGGTGCGGCGGAACCGGATGCCGTGATCGGCGGCGGCGGGACGGATGGTCAGCCGGGCGGGTTCGCCGGAATGCAGACCGACGCCGTCGAAAGATACGGATGAACGCAGGGTGGTTTGCACGACAAACCTCCGGTTGACCTAGAAAACTTCGCACTCCCCCCACGGAAGTGCGACCTTGAAGGGTAGATAGGGTATGGGGGGGCGGGCTCTCAAATCAAAGATTGCAACCGAGTGAAACATCGGCCCGAAAGCCATCGGCAGAACCCCGCCCAATACCCCAGATAGACCGATCAAGGCACTGATAACAATCCACTTTTAAAGACGAACAGGGAGGGGAAAGACCCCTGATGGCGGCGCCGGAAAGTGCGTGTCACCCCTGCTTTGACAGGCCTCGAAGGCCCCGGATTTTCGCCGGGACCGGGCCAGCCGCGCCCCGCCGGAATGTCGGGACATGGCCTGCCGCTGTCTTCACCGGGCTCTCCTTCCACAAAGAAAAGCGCCCCCCGGATCGTCCGGGGGGCGCTTTTGTTCGGGGTCCGGTCTCTGGCGGGTCAGTTGGCCTGACGACGCAGGAAGGCGGGGATTTCGATCCGGTCGTCTTCGGCATCCGTATCGTGCTGCTGCACCGGGGCCGGCGACGGGCGCGACTGCATGGTCGGCTGCTGGCGCCGCGCCTGCGGCGCCTGCCCGCCGTATCCTTCGCTCTGGCCGGTCATCCGACCGATCAGCGAATTGACAGAGAAGCGCGGCTTGTCTTCGGCGTGCTGCTGCGGCGCGGGACGGGCTGCGGCCTGCTCTTCACGCTGGCGCGCGGCGGCGGCCTTCAGCCGGTCCATGGTCTGCGGGCTCGGCGTGCCGGGCACGGCATTGCGGGGCGCCACGTAGTCCTGCGGATCGGCCTCGATGGTGTCCGGCTGCGGGCGGAACTCGGCCACCTGCGGCTGGTAGGCGGGCGGCGGCAGGCCGTCGTCCTGAGCCACCGGCTCGGGCTGATAGTGCTGCTGCGGCTCTTCGTACTGCGCCGTCTCTTCAATGCCCGAGAACAGCGAGGGTTCGGGTTCCGGCGCGTGGGTCGGAGCCGGGGCGGCTGCAGGCGCCTGAGCGGCAACCGGTGCGGGCTGCGGCGCGGGCGCCGCGGCCTCGGGCTGAGCCACCTCGGTCGACTGCGGCAGCGGCGTGCGCAGCGACCGGCGCGGCACCGGCATGTCGCCGACGTTGTCGGAGGCATCGATGCCGGTCGCCACGACGGACACGCGCATCCGGCCACCCATGCCTTCGTCCAGCGTCGAGCCGACGATGATGTTGGCGTCCTGGTCGACCTGCTCGCGGATGCAGTTCGCGGCTTCGTCCAGTTCGAAGAGGGTCAGGTCGTGGCCGCCGGTGATGTTGATCAGCACGCCCTTGGCGCCCTTGAGGCTGATCTCGTCCAGCAGCGGGTTCGCTATAGCCTTCTCGGCTGCCTGGATCGCGCGCTCTTCGCCCTCGGCCTCGCCGGTGCCCATCATTGCCTTGCCCATCTCGTCCATCACGGCGCGGACGTCGGCAAAGTCGAGGTTGATCAGGCCCGGACGGACCATCAGGTCGGTCACACCCTTCACGCCCTGGTACAGGACGTCATCGGCCATAGAGAAGGCGTCGGTGAAGGTGGTCTTTTCGTTGGCAAGGCGGAACAGGTTCTGGTTCGGAATGATGATCAGGGTGTCGACCATCTTTTGCAGGGTCTCGACACCCTCTTCCGCCTGCTTCATCCGCTTGGCGCCCTCGAACTGGAAGGGCTTGGTCACGACGCCGACGGTCAGCACGCCCAGCTCACGCGCGGCCTGCGCGATGATCGGCGCGGCGCCGGTGCCGGTGCCGCCACCCATGCCTGCGGTGATGAAGCACATATGCGCCCCGGCAAGGTGGTCGACGATCTGCTCGATGCTCTCTTCGGCGGCGGCGGCACCGACAGAGGGACGCGCGCCCGCGCCCAGCCCTTCGGTCACCTTCACGCCCAGCTGCACGCGGCTGGCGGCCTGGCTTTGCTGCAGCGCCTGCGCATCGGTGTTGGCGACAACGAAATCGACACCCTCGAGGTTCTTGTCGATCATGTTGTTGACGGCATTGCCGCCTGCCCCGCCCACGCCGAAGACCGTGATACGAGGTTTCAGTTCGTCCTGTCCGGGCATGGAGAGGTTCAGTGCCATGAATATGTCCGCCTGTGTCTTTGTCACCCAACTGCCGGACCTGTCGTCGGTCCGTTATTGTCAACTCTAGCCGCTGTTAACGCGGGCGTCATCAGAAAAACAGCAGATTTCTACCAAATCGGCCACATTCCTGCCGCATTTCTGCGAGTTTTCGCCGAGACCGCCATATCGGGTATTTGCGGGCGCCCCGGACACAAGCATGCCGACAGAGGCCGCGAGACCTGCGGTGCTTGTCCAGTCGATCCAATGGGGGTCTGCCCGACCCGTGTCAGCCTCGGATGGCCCCTCTGCGGGGGTGTTATGCACATAGTAATCCACAGGCGCCCGAAGGTCACGCCCGAAAATGCGGAAAGGCGCCCGTTGCGGCGCCTTCCCTCCCGTCAAGCCCGCGCGGCGGCGCAGGGACATGGCGCCTCGGGACCGCGCCCGGCGCGTCGGCCCGGGCCTCGGCCCGCTTCGTCAGGTCGCGGCTTCGGCCTCGCGATGGCCGCCTTACACGGCCTCGGCGTCGGTTCTCTGCAGGACGAAAAGCCATGCCGGGATGTTCTTGTTGGCCTTGGCCTCGACCTCGATGATGTCGGCCAGCGCGTAGCGGCCCCGCCCCCACTGGAAGATCAGGTAGGGCATCACCATGGGATGCGCGCCGAAGGGATCCTTGGCCCCGGCTTCCTGCGCGGAATGGCCCATGGTGTGCTCGATGTAGATGCAGCCCTTCGGCTGGATCTGCCGGGCCCAGCTGGCCAGCGCCTTCTGCGGCTCCATCGCCTGATCCAGAGAGTTGGTATAGACGAAGTCGAACCGGCCCTCCCACTCGGGGTTCGGATCGTGGAAATCCCAGGTCACCATGTGGTCGAACTGGGTCGCGGTGTCCGAGATGTCGGTCCCGATCACGTCGCCGTCCAGCGCCCGGCGCAGATGCGCAACCTCAAAGCCGTTGCGGGCACCGTGGCAGATGCCGCTCTTGCCCAGCCCGCGCGCGCGCAGGTCCGCCACCACGCGGTCGAGCACGGTTTCATCCGCCCAGACCTTGTCCAGCTTGCGCTTGTTGTGGTGGATCTGCGTCTTGCGATACTCGTCGTAGCCGCCCGGATAGTCATGCAGGTAAACCGCCTGATCGGACCGATCGGGCGTCTTGCCGCCTTTGCCAAGCAGCTTCTTGAGAAAACTCATCTGAACAGCACCTTGTTACCAGTTCTCGCGGAACCACTGCACGGCACGCTTCAGGCTGCGCGCGGGCAGCCGGTCGACCGGCAGTTCGAAATCCCACCATTCGTCCTGCGGATGCGCCGCGAAAAGGCACAGGCCCACCGCACTGGCAAAGCCCGGCCCGGTCGCCGCCTGCGGCAGGCCATGCACGCGCAGCGGGCGGCCAAGGCGCACCTGCTGGCCAAGGATCTTGGAGGCGAGGCCGTCGAGGCCGGGGATCTGGCTGGCCGCGCCGGTCAGCACGATCTGCTGGCTGGGCAGGTGGTCGAAGCCCGCCACGTCCAGCCGCACGCGCACCTCTTCGAGGATCTCCTCGACACGCGGGCGCATGATGCCGATCAGCTCGGCGCGGCTGACGGTGCGGCGGTCGTGTTCCCAGTCACCGGTCTCGCCGCCGGTCTCGATCATCTCGCGGTCGTCCATCCCGGTGGCCACGACGCCGCCATAGAAGGTCTTGATGCGCTCGGCGGTGGCCATCGGCACCTGCAGCCCCATGGAGATATCAGAGGTCACGTGGTCGCCGCCCATCCGCACGGTGTCGGCATAGATCATGTGCTTCTTGATGAAGATCGACAGGCCGGTCGCGCCGCCGCCCATGTCGATGCAGGCCGCGCCCAGTTCCTGCTCGTCCTCGACCAGCGCCGAGATGCCCGAGACATAGGCGGAAGAGGCCAGACCCGCCAGTTCCAGATCGCAGCGTTTGACGCAATAGGCGAGGTTCTGGATCGCCTGCGCGTCGACGGTCAGCATGTGCATGTCGCAGGACAGCTCGTTGCCGATCTGACCGCGCGGGTCGATCAGGCCAGAGCGATGGTCCAGCGCGAAGTTCACCGGCTGCGCGTGCAGCACCTCGCGCCCGTGGCCGAAGTCCGGCGCGTCGCAGGCCGAGAGCACCCGGGCCACGTCCTGCTCGTCCACCGTGGTGCCCATGACCTCGACCTGCCCGGCCAGCCCGTAGCTGCGCGGCTCGGCGCCCGAGAAGGCGGCGATGACATGGTCGACCCGGATGCCCGCCATCTTCTGCGCCGCCTGCACGGCGGTGCGGATCGCGCGCTCGGTCTCTCCCATCGAGTGGATCTCGCCGAAGCGCACACCCCGCGACCGCGTGGTCGCCGCGCCGATCACCCGAAAGCCGGACTGCCCGGCCAGCGACCCGATGCCGTCGTCGCTGGGGTCGGTCCCGTCGAAGCGCAGCACGAGGCAGGCGATCTTCGAGGACCCGACGTCCAGGATCGCCACGACACCGCGCTGCATGGCGGCGCGGCGCATGTTCCGCATGGCCCTTTGGGATTCGTACAGCTCGATCATTGTTATTTGTCCCCACCGGCTTTGGATGCCTTGACGCGCCAGAGTTCCTGCAAGGCGTCGTCGCTCAATCTGATGGTCGGGCGATGCGGCAGCCGAAGATCGACCGACAGCAGATCGCGCGACAGAAGTTTGACATGCGGCGCCAGCGCCAGCGCCGTCACATGCTCCAGCGCCCGCACGGCGCCGTTCTCGGGCAGAAGGATGCGCTGATCCCGGTCCAGCACCGCATCCCAGCGCCGGGCGCCCATGCGTTCGAAGCCGCGCAGCCGCCCCTGCAGGGGCTCCGCCGCCCGATACAGCGCCAGCGCCTCGGAAACGACCTCGCGCATGCTCAGCCGCAGCGCCTCGGCGCGCCGCCGGTCCGCATCGGACAGCGTCGCCGAGCGCGCCGCCAGAAGCGCCGCATCCTCGGGGCGCAGGATGTCGCCGGCGATGACCGGCAGCTCGGCGTGTTCCATGCGGCTGCCCGCCGGTCCGACCGTGACCCCCTCCTCGTCCAGCAGGAACAGCCCGTCCGCGGCACGCCACAGCACCACCGGCTGCCGCTCGACCACGTCGACCTGCAGGACTCCGCTCTGCCGGATGCGCAGATCGGCCGAGCGGACGGCATCCAGCGCCGCCACCCGGGCCTGCATCTCGGTCAGGTCCAGCTCGAAAGAGCTGATCGGGAAATCGACCGGGATCTCGGCCCGGATCGCCTGGGCCACCGGCACAGAGGCGCCGTCGACCGCCATCAGCTTGACCTGGAACTCGGGGCGGTTCTGCACCGCCGCCTGCACGTCGCTGACCATCAGGTTGAAGGCCTCGCGGTTGGCCTCGGTCGAGAACCACAGCGAGGCGCCGCCGAAACACAGCGCGACGGGCAGCCCGACCCGCAGGGTGAAGCGGAACAGCGGCGTCAGCATCAGCCGCTCCATCCGGTAGCGCATGCGCGAGACGCGCGGGTCCAGCCGCGCCATCTGCGGACCGTCGTGGTTCACCTCGACCATGCCGCCCCCCCGGTTTCCGCCAGCAGGCGCGACCAGACCGCGCCGTCGCGCCGCCCCGGGCGCGCCGGGGCGCCGGTCATCCAGACCCCCGTGCTTCTTCTTGGCCCAAATACCCCGAAACCGCAGCCGCCGCGCAGCGCGCCCTCGGCCCATGCCGCGAACCCGGTGCTTCTTCTGTGCACAAACACCCCGGCGCCCCGGCCCGCCTGCGGCACCCTCGTCAGCGATCGCATGAGGCATCCTCCACCATCCAGGCGCAGAACCGGCCGAAGCTCAGGCCGACCAGCCCGGCGTGCTCGGGCGAGAGCGAGGTCGGCGTCATGCCCGGCTGGGTGTTGGTCTCCAGCAGGATCAGCCCGTCCAGGCCCCGGTCCTCGTCCCAGCGGAAATCGGTGCGCGACACGCCCCGGCACCCCAGCGCCCGATGCGCGCGCAGCGCGTAGTCGAGGCAGGCCTCCGTGATCTCGGCGGGGATCTCGGCGGGGCAGACGTGGCGCGACCCGCCCGCCTTGTACTTGGCGTCGTAGTCGTACCAGCCATCGGTCACGATATCGGTCACCCCAAGCGCGCGGTCGCCCATGACCGTGGTGGTCAGCTCCCGGCCCGGCGCGAAGGCCTCGACCATGACCACCCCGGGCATGTCCTCGGACAGGCGCGGCGGCGTGTTGGCGCCCTTGTCGACGAGGTAGACACCCACCGAAGAGCCTTCGTTGTAGGGTTTGACCACATAGGGCGGCGCCATGACATGCCGCGCCATGACCTCGGCCTTCTCGGCCAGCAGGCTCTCGCAGACCGGCAGACCGGCGGCGCGGTAGACCTGCTTGGTCCGCTCCTTGTCCATGGCCAGCGCCGAGGCCAGCACGCCGGAATGGGTATAGGGCAGCCGCAGCCACTCCAGCATGCCCTGCACGCAGCCGTCCTCGCCCCAGCGCCCATGCAGCGCATTGAAGACCGCGTCGGGCTTCAGCGCCTGCAACCGGGCGACCAGGTCCGGCCCAGCATCCACCTCGGTGACATCATATCCTTCGCCCCTCAGGGCGGCGGCACATTCCCGACCGGAAACCAGCGAGACCTCGCGTTCAGCCGAGGGTCCGCCCTTCAATACCGCCACCTTCGGGAGTGTCCTGCTCGACATCCCAAACCGCCTCTTCCGGCGCGACGACCGTTCCGTCGCTGCGCACTTCTATGCAGCTTATATGGTGCTGCCTGTCTTCTGCCGGGGCCGTTTTCCGGCCCATTTTTTCGCCCGGACCGCGTGGGGTCCGACCTTGTCAGGGCCGGTTTCGGCCCAATCTTGGCGGGTCGCGCAGTTACCCTGCTTCGCCGACCCGCATGATTTCCCAGTGTAACTCTATTCCGCTGTGTTGGAAAACCCTTTTTCGCACTTCCTCGCCAAGTGATTCGAGGTCCGCCGCGGTGGCCCCCCCGGCGTTGACAAGGAAGTTCGAATGCTTCGGGCTCACCTGCGCGCCGCCCAGCGTGGCACCGCGCATTCCGGCCTCGTCGATGACCTTCCAGGCCTTCAGATCGTGCACGTCATCCGCCCGCCCGGTCGAGGAGAACCCCGCCGGGTTGCGAAAGGTGCTGCCGGCGGTGCGGTCCTTGGTGGGCTGGGTCTCGTCGCGCTTCTTCAGCTGCGCCTCCATGCGCGCGGCCAGCGCGGCAGGATCGCCCGGCAGCCCCTCGAAGACCGCCTCGACGATCACCGCGCCCTCGGGCAGGCTGCTCTGCCGGTACTGCAGGTCCAGCGCGGCGGCGTCCAGCACCGCCTCGCGACCGTCGCGCAGCACCACCGTCACCGCCTTGAGGTGATCGGCGGTATAGGTGCCGTAGCATCCGGCGTTCATGCGCACGGCGCCGCCGATGCTGCCGGGGATGGTGCGCAGGAAGGTCAGGTCGACGCCCGCCTCGGCGGCGCGCTTGGCCACATGGGCGTCCAGCGCCGCGGCACCCACGGTGACCCGCCTGCCCTCGACCGAGATCCCGTTGAAGCCCCGGCCCAGGCGGATGACCACGGCCCGCAGCCCGCCGTCCCGCACGATCAGGTTGGACCCGACGCCCATCGGAAAGACCGGCACCGCCGGATCCAGCGCCGCCAGGAAGGCCTTCAGGTCCTCTCGGTCGGCGGGCTGGAACAGCCAGTCGGCGGGACCGCCGACGCGCAGCCAGGTCAGGTCGTTCAGGGGACGGTCCGGGGTCAGCCGGCCACGGGTCTGGGGCATCTGGATCATGGGCTTGTGCTACGCCGCCGGACGCGGCAGGGCAAGCCCGAGCGGCGGGGACCCGCGCGACCGGGCCGGGCAGGCCACCTGGAGGCGGGAAGACCTGCCCGGGCACGGCGCCCCGATGCCGGGGCCGCCGGGCTACGCCGCCTGCCGGGCGCCCGGGTCGAACCGGCCCGCCAGCGCGCCGAGGCCAAGCGCGACGAGGCCCGGCAGCACCGCACCCCAGATCAGCAAGGTGTAAAGCAGAACATCGAGGCCGGGCGTGGTGGCCTCGCGCCAGAAGGCCCAGCCACCCAGCGCCACCAGCAGGGCGGCCAGTCCGGCCAGCACATCGCCCCGCCCCCGGGACAGCGCCTGGTGGCCCGCGATGAGGGCCAGGAAGAAGGCTGCAAACGGTACGGCAAGAAGCATGGCGGCAATCTCTTCGATGTCGGGACAACTGTGCGTCCGCCGCAGCGGTTCCCATAGTCCGGTATCCCCGACCCCCGCGCCCGGCGGGATGCGCCCGCGGGTGCGGCCAGGGCCGAAGCGGCTTCGAAGCCGCTTCAGCACCGCGCGGCAAGGCACCCGATGGCGCCCCGACGCAGGGACAGGCAGGCCCGAAGCGATGCCGGTGGCTGCCGGGCGGGAAGCGGCTTCGAAGCCGCTTTCATCCCACCGAAACCGCGCTCTGCGGCCCGGCTGCACCGGAAAGCGGATCGCCCGCGCGGGACGGATCACCCGCCAAGCCCGCTGACCCCGGGTCAGACCCCGCTCAGCCCGTCGTGCGCCGTTTTACCCATGCACCGAGGTAGCGCAGGGGCCAGCGCAGGATGCTCATCCCCGCAAAAAGCACGATCAGCCCGATCCACGGCCCGTTTTGGTAGGTGACATAGCCCAGCAGCGGGATGCCCACCCCGATCAGCCAATAGGCCCGGGTCCAGTGATCGTCTCGCGAGGGGAGAATTGCCAAGACATTGGCCGCCACCGCCCAGAGGCAGGCCAACATGAGTGAGATGGTCATGGCCGTCCCTTTCCTGTTGCCCCCCAGGCGCCGCAACTATGCGCGCCAGGCTACGCCGGGGCAAGAGCGCAAAGGTGGGATTGTCGCGAAAAATGCCCCTGCGAAGGCGCCTGCCGCCCTCTTGTGCGTTTGAGCCGGGGCATATCCCCCGGGCTTCGTGCCACCTCGGGCTGCCGGGGACCGGCCGGAGCGCCCCGGCCCTACGCGCCCCGACGCCCCGACGATCCGCCCGGCGGGCGAGATCGGCGCGGTCTCGCCAGCTCTCAGGATCGCGGCGAACAGCGGAGCGACGACAGGCGGGCACCCCGCCGCCTGCGCCCCCAGAAAAAAGGGCCGGCATCGCAATGCCAGCCCGCAAGCGCAGAGGGAAAGGCGCATGACCGGCAGGACAGGAACCCACCCCTCCCCTTTAACGCCAGCCGGGGCCTCAGCCCTTCAGACGCTCCGGCAGGCCATTGGCCCAGGCACTGATCGTCCCCGCGCCGAGGCAGACCACCATGTCGCCCGGCTGGGCCTGCTCGCGCACCAGCCGCTCCAGATCGTCCTCGTCGCGGATCGCGCGGGCATGGCGGTGGCCGTGGCGCACGAGGCCCGCGACAAGGTCGTCGCGCGTGGCGCCGGGGATCGGATCCTCACCGGCGGCAAAGACCTCGGCAATCGCGACCACGTCGGCCTCGTTGAAGCAGGTGCAGAACTCGTCGAAGTGATGCGACAGGCGCGAGTAGCGGTGCGGCTGGTGCACGGCGATCACGCGCCCCTCGGTCGCCTGACGGGCGGCCTTGAGCACGGCGGCGATCTCGACCGGGTGGTGGCCGTAGTCGTCGATGACCGTCACGCCACCCACTTCACCCACCTTGGTGAAGCGCCGGTTGACGCCGCCGAAGGCGGCCAGCGCCGCGCGGATCTCATCCGCCGACATGCCCAAGTGGCGCGCCACGGCAATCGCCGACAGCGCGTTCGACACGTTGTGGTCGCCCGGCATCGGCAGGGCGCAGCCCTCGATCACGTCGCCCGAGACCTGGAAGGCGACGTCGAAATGCGCGACGCCCTTTTCGTAGCGCAGGTTCACCGCGCGCACGTCCGCCTGCGCGTTGAAGCCGTAGGTGGTCACGCGGCGGTCGGTGACACGGCCCACCAGCGCCTGCACCTCGGGGTGATCGGTGCAGCAGACCGCCAGCCCGTAGAAGGGGATGTTGGACACGAAGTCGTAAAACCCCTGCCGCAGGTTCTCGATGGTGCCCCAGTGCTCCATGTGCTCGGGGTCGATATTGGTCACGATGGCGATGGTCGCGGGCAGACGGTTGAAGGTGCCGTCGCTCTCGTCGGCCTCGACCACCATCCACTCGCCCTGTCCCATCCGCGCGTTCGAGCCATAGGCGTGGATGATCCCGCCATTGACCACGGTCGGATCGAACTGCCCCGCATCCAGCAGCGTGGCGACCATGGTGGTGGTCGTCGTCTTGCCGTGGGTGCCCGCGATGGCAATGTTGGACTTCAGGCGCATGAGCTCGGCCAGCATCTCGGCCCGGCGCACGACGGGCAGGCCACGGCGGCGCGCCTCGTCCAGCTCGGGGTTGCCCGGCTTGATCGCCGAGGAAATCACCACCACGTCGGCGCCTTCGAGGTTCTCGGCCCGCTGGCCTTCGAAGACGCGCGCGCCCATCTCGGCCAGCCGTTTGGTGATCTTCGAGGCCTTGAGGTCGGAGCCCTGCACCGAATAGCCGTGGTTCAGCAGCACCTCGGCGATGCCGGACATGCCGATGCCGCCGATGCCGACGAAGTGGATCGCCCCCACGTCTCCGGGCAGCTTGGTCGCCCCCGTCATGACCGCCGCCCGCTCAAGCTCCAGGTCCTTCATGTCCCATGCCCTCGTTTTCTTGTTCTGCCTGTAGGTAAGGCCTTGTCCCGGCCAAGTGTTCCACGAGGGCCGCCAGTTCCTCGGCGGCCTCGGGTTTGGCGACGCTCAGCGCCGCCCTTTGCATCTGGATCGCGCCGCTTTCGTTCGACAGGATCGAATGGATCGCCCCGGTCAGGCTTTCGATGGTCAGCTTCGTCTCGGGAATGCGGATCGCCGCGCCCGCCTCGACCAGCGCGCGGGCATTGGCGTTCTGGTGGTCGCCGGTGGCATGCGGATAGGGGATCAGAATCGACGGCCGCCCGATCACCGCGATATCCGCCACCGAAGAGGCGCCCGAGCGCGAGATCACCAGCTGCGCCTCGGACATCCGCGCGGGCACGTCCTGAAAGAACGGCTGCACATCGGCCTGAAGCCCGTTCTCGGCGTAATAGGTGGCGACGCGGTCGCCGTCCTCGTCGCGGGCCTGATGACTGACACGCAGGTTCTGCACCATCTCCAGCGGCAGCCCCGCCAGCGCCGGCGGCACCACGTCCGACAGTGTCCGCGCGCCCTGGCTGCCGCCGATCACCAGCACCGACATCGGGTAGGGTCCGGGCGCGATATAGCCCGCCGCCGCCCGTTCCAGCACCGCCATGCGGACCGGGTTGCCGGTGTGGAACGCCTCGACGCCCTCTGGCAGCGTGGTCGGCCATGTGCCGCAGGCCACCGCGTCGACCTTGTCGGCGAAGAAGGTGTTGACCTTGCCCAGCACGCCGTTCTGTTCATGGATCATCCGCGGCAGCTTCAGCAGCCGCGCCGCGCCAAGCGCGGGGATCGAGGGATAGCCGCCGAAGCCCACGACCACCGAGGGCCGGTCCCGGCGCATCCGCCGCGCCATGGACAGCACGCCGCCGGCGATGCGGAAGGGCACACCCAGCTTGGCCAGCGGGCCGCCCCGCGCGAAGGTCGCGCTGGCGACCTGCTCGATCTCGACCGAATGGGGAAAGCCGCCGGTGTAGCGCGCCCCGCGCGCGTCGGTGGACAGCTTCACCCGCCAGCCCCGCCGCAGCATGATCTCGGCCAGCGCCTGCGCGGGGAACATATGCCCGCCCGTTCCGCCCGCCGCCATCACCAACAGAGGCCTTTGCCCCGCCATTCCACCATCTCCCGTGCCCGCGTTCGGGGCCTGTTATACCACAGCCTGCCCCGGGTCCATCATCGCGGGATCAGCGGCACCTTTCCGCGCATCCGGGCCCGCAGGCAGGGCCCCGGCGCTGTCTCAGGCCTGCCGCCGTCCGCGCAGGATGTCCCCGATCTCGCCCTGCGGACGGGCCCGGGTGAAGGCCAGCAGCATGCCGACGGCGATGCCGCCCGCGATCAGCGACGAGCCGCCGTAGCTGACGAAGGGCAGCGTCATGCCCTTGGCGGGCAGCAGGCGCACCGCGACGCCCATGTTGATCATCGCCTGCACGCCGAACATGGCCGCAAGGCCGGTGCCCGCGAGGCGGATGAAGGGGTCGCGCTCGCGCATCAGCCGGATGAAGCTGCGCACCACGATGGTCGCGTAAAGCGCCAGGATCGCCAGAACCATGACAAGGCCGTATTCCTCGGCGGCGACAGCGATGATGAAGTCGGTATGCGCGTCGGGCAGCGACCATTTCACCTGCCCCTCGCCCACGCCGACGCCGAAGAAGCCGCCCTCGCGGATCGCGTTGGTGGCATAGCCAAGCTGGGTGGTCGGGTCGACATCCGGCGACAGGAAGCCGTCGATCCGGCGGGCAAAGTGCTCGGAAGAGTTATAGGCCAGCATGCCGCCCATGACGACCAGCCCGGCCAGACCGACCAGCAGCATCATCGGCGCACCGCCCACGAACCACATGACACCCCAGCCGAACAGCACCAGCGCAGCCTGACCGAAGTCGGGCTGCACCGCCAGCATCATCACGATCGCGAAGCACAGGACAAAGGAATACAGCCGCCCCGGCGGGCCGCCAAGCTCCTGCCCCGCGGCCATCATCCAGGCCGAAGCGATGACGAACATCGGCTTCAGGAATTCCGAGGGCTGCAGCGAGGCGAAGCCAAGGCTGTACCAGCGCACCGCGCCCTTGCCGAAATCGGTGCCGAAAAACGGCAGCATGGCCAGCGCCACGAAGGTCACAAGGAAGCCGATGACCGCAAGGCGCCGCACCATCAGCGGCGTCATCATCGAGGTCAGGAACATGGCGATCATCGCCAGCCCGCCGAAGAAGGCCTGCCGCTGCACGTAGTGGAAGGGGGTCAGCCCGTTGCGCTCGGCCAGCGGCGGAGAGGCCGCCAGCCCGAGGAGGATCCCCATCCCGAACAACATCAGGATGCAGGACAAGGCCCATTTGTCCACCGTCCGCCACCACTTGGGGAGGACCGGCTCGCCACCCTTCACGGGTACCGTGCCATAAACCATCTCTGTCATGAGAGCACCGCTCGACTGCCTCGAAAAACGCCCGGTTGTCCGGGTCTGTGGTCCAGTCTAGCCGAAGCCGCCCGGTCAAGCCAGAAAAATCCCACTCTGGCAGGGCGGTAGCGAATTCTTTGAAAGAATTCGGCCCGTTTTCCGCGCCGGAAAACGGCGCCCCGCGCGGTCCTTCGGCCCCTTCCCAAGCGCGCGCGGCTGGCATAGAGGGCAGGCCATGCAAGTCCGCACCCTGATCCTTGGCGCCGGCGCCGCCGGCATGATGGCCGCCGCCCACGCCGGCCCCGGCACGCTGGTCGTCGATCACGCGGCCAGCCCCGGCGAGAAGATCCGCATCTCCGGCGGCGGGCGCTGCAACTTCACCAACCTGCACTGCGGGCCAGAGGCCTTCCTCGGCGCCAATGCGCATTTCCACAAATCCGCGCTGGCGCGCTACAGCCAGTGGGATTTCCTCGACCTCGTCGGACGATACGGCATCGCCTGGCACGAAAAGACGCTGGGCCAGCTGTTCTGCGACGGCAAGGCCACGCAGATCGTCGACATGCTGCGACAGGAGATGACGCAGGCCGGGGCCGATCTCTGGCTGAAGACCACAGTGGCGGGCGTGACCCATGCGGACGGGCGCTTTCGCGTGGCGCTGGACCGCGAGGGACGGCGCGAGACCGTCACCGCCGGGGCGCTGATCCTTGCGACCGGGGGCAAATCGATCCCCAAGATGGGCGCCACCGGCCTTGCCTACGACCTCGCCCGGCAATTCGGCCACGCCATCACCGAGACCCGCCCCGCCCTCGTGCCGCTGGTCTTCGAAAAGGGCCGCTTCGCCGGGATCTCGGGCGTCTCGACCCCGGCGCGGCTGTCGAACGACCGGGCGGGCTTCGACGAGGCGCTGCTCTTCACCCACCGGGGCCTGTCCGGGCCGGCGATCCTGCAGATCTCCAGCTACTGGCGCGAGGGCGAAGAGATCGTCGCCAACCTCTTTCCCGGCACCGATCTGTCGGAGGTGCTGAAATCCGCCCGCGCCGCAGAGGGCCGCCGGTCGCTGACCACCGAACTGGCCCGGCACCTGCCGCAGCGCCTTGTTGCGCATCTGGGCGAGAGCCTCGACCTGACGGGCAATCTCGCCGACCTCTCGGACCGCCGGATCGCCGCCCTGACCGAAAGCCTGACCGGCTGGCGCCTGAAGCCCGCGGCGAGCGAGGGCTACCGCACCGCCGAAGTCACGCTGGGCGGCATCGACACCGACGGCTTCGACAGCCGCACGATGATGTCGAAGACCCTGCCCGGCCTCTATGCCATTGGCGAGGCGCTGGACGTCACCGGCTGGCTGGGCGGCTACAACTTCCAGTGGGCCTGGGCCTCGGCCATGGCCGCCGCCCGGCATCGCGCGGGCTGAGGGCGCCGGGCGGGCGCAGGGTCTTCGACGAAGACCCTGCCCGCAGACGCAGTCTTCGTCGAAGACTGCGTCGGCACCCCGCCGCTACCCCATCCGCGCGCGGCACCAGACCGCGTCGTGATCCGACAGCGGTCGGCCCGCCGCATCCAGCGAGGAGACCACCGCGCCCTCCAGCGGCGACAGCCCGCGCCCGGCGAACCAGTCGAGCTTCATCACCCGCTCCGGGTGCGGGGTGATCAGGCTGGGGCGCGTGGTCATGCCCTCGGCGGTGAAATCCCAGTGGTAGCCACGGGCCTCGGCCTCGGCGAACAGCGTCTCGCGGCGCCAGTCGAAATCGGGCGGAAGGTGGTTGCCGGTGTTCAGGTCGCCGCCGATCAGCACCGGCAGGCCGGGGGCGAACGCCTCTGCCCCGTCCAGCAGAACCGCCATCTGCCGCGACCGGTGCGCGGCGTCGGCATTGCTTTCAAGATGGGTGGAGACAACGCAGAGCGGCCCCGCCGCCGTCTCGACCACCGCGGCCAGCGCCATGCGCCCGCCAAGGCGCGGCTGCTCGGGGTCGGCGCCCGCCGCCGCGCTGTACCAGTGGCCGTGATCGTCCAGCCGGATCAGCGTCACGGCGCGCATCGGCACCCGCGACAGGATTGCGTTGCCGTGCCAGCCCAGCCTGTTGAAATCATCGGTGCAGAAAGGCCGCTCGGTCGGGCCGCCAAGGCCCATCTCGAAGAATTCGACCCCGTAGGCATAGGTCATGCCCAGGGCCCGGGCCATTTCTGCGGTCGTGTGGCGCTGGCCGGTGCGGGCCATGCCGTGATCCATCTCGGACAACAGCAGCAGGTCCGGCGCGAAACGCTCCAGATGCGCAGCGCTGTCCTCGGGGAAGAGGCAGCGTTCGAGGTTCCACGCCACCACCGACAGCACCGCGGGCAGGGTTTCGACGGAGGCCGTGCCGCCGGTTTCGACGGCGGCCATCGCGGGCACCTCGGCCATCAGCGCGCGGTGGACCCCGGCGGTGCGCGGCCCCGCCAGCAAGGCCGCGCGCTGCGCCACGGTCACCGGCGGCAGGCTGTCCAGACGCGCGGTCACAGCCGGTGCCCCGTCTGAGGGTCGAAGAGCGCCAGCGCCTCGCGCGGCAGGGCCACGCGATGCCGGCCGCGCGTGATCGGGGAATCCTTCAGCACATGCGCGGTGAAGGGCTGGCCCGCCACCTGCCCGTGCAGCAGCCGGTGCGCGCCCAGTTCCTCGACCAGCGCCACGTCGAAGGTCGCCTCGCCATCGCCGATGCGCACGTCCTCGGGGCGGATGCCCAGCGTGATCGGCCCGCTGCGCCCGCTGGGCGCGGTCAGCACCGCCGTGCCATCCGCCAGCCGGACCGCACCCTCGGCAAAGCTGGCCTCGATCAGGTTCATCGGCGGCGCCCCCATGAAGGAGGCCACGAAGGTCGAGGCCGGCTGGTGGTAGATCTCGGAGGGCGTGCCGATCTGCTCGATGCGCCCGCCGTTCAGCACCACGATGCGGTCGGCCATGGTCATCGCCTCGACCTGATCGTGGGTGACGTAGATCGCCGTCACGCCAAGGCGCCGCTGCAGGGCCTTGATCTCGATCCGCATCTGGTTGCGCAGCTTGGCATCGAGGTTCGAAAGCGGCTCGTCGAAGAGGAACAGCGCGGGGTCGCGCACGATGGCCCGGCCCATGGCAACCCGCTGGCGCTGGCCGCCCGACAGCTGCGCGGGCTTGCGGTCGAGGTAGTCGGTCAGGTTCAGCATCCGCGCCGCCTCTTTGACCTTCTCGGCGATCTCGGCGGCGGGTGTGCGGCGGTTCTTCAGCCCGTAGCCGATGTTCTTGCGCACCGTCATATGGGGATACAAAGCGTAGTTCTGGAACACCATGGCGATGTCGCGGTCCGCCGGGTCGACGGTGTTGACGACGCGCTCGCCGATGGACAATTCGCCCTCGGTGATCTCTTCCAGCCCCGCCACCATGCGCAGAAGCGTGGACTTGCCGCAGCCCGAAGGCCCGACCAGCACAAGGAACTCTCCGTCCTCGATGCGGAAGGAGCAAGGCTTCACCGCCTCGAACCCGTTGGGGTAGACCTTGCGCAGCTGCTCCAGCGTTACCGTCGCCATCTTTTCTGTCCTTTCCTGTCGCCCGCGCGGCTGGCCGCGATCCGGGCGCCGGCCCGTCGCGGCGGGGCGTCTTGTCGTTGACCGCCGGACCCGCGCGGGTCCGCGGGTGTCACTTGTCGGAATCCGTCAGGCCCTTCACGAACCAGCGCTGGAAGAAGACCACCACCGCGACCGGCGGGATCACCGCCAGCACCGCAAGGATGTTGGATCGCCCGAACTCGGGAATATGCCCACCCTCAAGGCTTTGGGTGATCTGCTTGATCCCCTGCACCAGGGTGAACTTGCCCTCTTCGGTCGAAACCATCGTGGGCCAGAGATACTGGTTCCAGCCGTAGACGAACATGATGATGAACATCGCCGCGATCATCGTGCGCGACAGCGGCACGAGGATGTCGACGAAGAACTTCACCGGTCCGGCGCCGTCGATCTTCGCCGCCTCGACCAGTTCCTCGGGGACCGACATGAAGAACTGCCGGAAGAAGAAGGTCGCCGTGGCCGAGGCGATCAGCGGCACGATCAGCCCGGTCCACGTGTTCAGCAGCCCCAGCTTCTGGGTGATCTCGTAGCTGGGCACGATGCGCACCTCGAGCGGCAGCAGCAGCGTGGTGAAGATCAGCCAGAAGGCCAGCGTGGCGAAACGCAGGCGGAAATAGACGATGGCATAGGCCGCCATCATGGCGATGACGATCTTGCCCACCGCGAAGCCGAGGCCAAGGATCATCGAGTTGCGGAACATGTTCAGGCCGGTGGTCTCGCCGGAATAGCTCATCGAGCCGAAGAGCGCCTTGTCCAGGTTGGCGCCGAAGCGGTCGCCGATCTCCAGCGAGGGGCCCGAACGCAGGATCTCCGCGTCGGGGATGGTGCTCATCTGCACCAGCATCAGCAGCGGCGCGATCATGAAAAGCGCGCCTGCGATCAGCACCGCGTGGTTGACCACCGCGCCCCAGCGAAAGGGCGCGCGGTGGATCTTGGGACGGGTCGCGGGGGCGGCTTGGGTCATATCTGCCATGGGGTCGCCTCAGGTATAGTGGATGCGGCGTTCGACCATCCGGAACTGGAAGATCGTCAGCGCCAGCACGAGGACCATCAGCACCACCGACTGCGCCGAGGATCCGCCGATGTCCTGCCCCCGGAAGCCGTCGAGGTAGACCTGATAGACCAGCGTCACCGGCATATCGCCCGGGTTGTTGCGCAGGATCGTGTCGATCATCCCGAAGGTCTCGAAAAGCGCGTAGGTGATATTGATGATCAGCAGGAAGAAGCCGGTCGGCGCCAGCAGCGGGAAGGTCACCGTCCAGAACCGCGAAAAGCCCGAGCGGTTGTCGATCAGCGCCGCCTCGCGCACCGCGCGGGGGATCGACTGAAGCCCCGAGAGGAAGAAGATGAAGTTCACCGGCACCTGCTTCCAGATGCTTGCCACGATCATCGCGAAGGCGGTGTCGTGGTAATCCAGCCGGATGCGGATGTCCCAGCCGAACTGCGAGAAGAACTCTGTCAGCGGGCCCCAGCGCTGGTTGAAGACGATCAGCGCGATGAAGCCCGCCACCGGAGGCGCCACCGCGTAGACCCACATCAGCAGCGTGCGATAGGTCTTTGCCCCGCGCAGCACGGTATCGGCCTTGACCGCCAGCAGCAGCGCGATGCCCAGCGAGAACAGCGTCACAACGCCGGAGAACCAGACCGTGAACCAGGCGTTCCGCATGTACTGGGCGCTGTCCCAGAGCCGCGTGTAGTTCTTCAGCCCGACGAAGGTCTGCCCCAGTCCGAAGGGGTCTTCGAGGTAGAAGGACGAGCGCAGCGCCTGCCATGCGGGCCAGTAGAAGAACAGGCAGATGATCGAAAGCTGCGGCACCAGCAGCAGCATCGGCAGCCAGCGGTTGTCGAATCCGGCGCGTTTCATAGGTGTTTCCAGAACGGGGAAGGGCCGCGCGCTCGCGGCCCTTCGGTTTCTCGGGTCAGGCTCAGTTGGCGGTCTGGGCGAAGCGGCCCAGCAGCTCGTTGCCTTCGGACTCGATGGTGGCCAGCGCGTCCTCGATCGAGGTCTCGCCGTTCAGGAAACGCGACAGCTCGCGGTTCTGGACGTCGCGGATCTGCACGTAGAAGCCCATGCGGTAGCCGGCGGTGTTGTCGCCCGGCTGAAGCATCAGCTGCTTGATGCCGGTTTCGGCGGCGGGGAAACGCTCGTAGTGGCCGTCTTCCTTGGCCAGCTCATAGGCGGCTTCGGTGATCGGCACATAGCCGGTTTCGCGGTGCCACATGTACTGCACCTCGGGCGAGGTCAGGTACTGGAAGAAGGCGGCCGAGGCGGCGTTCTCTTCGTCCGACTTGCCCGCCATGGCGAACAGCGAGGCGCCGCCGATGAAGCTCTGGTAGCCCTCTTCGGTGATCGAGGCCCAGTAGGGCAGATAGGTCGAGGCCCACTCGAAGGGCAGGTCCATCGCGGTCAGGCCGCCGAAGTCACCCGACGAACCGATGTACATGGCCGCCGAACCGTCGTTGAAATGCGCCTGGTTGTCGTCCCACGAGGTGCCGTGGAAGCCGAAGAGGCCCGCGTCCAGCCATTCCTTCACCTTGGTGAAGTGCATGGCCATCTCTTCCGAGTTGATCAGGATCTCGGTGCCCTCGGCGCCGTCATAGCCGTTGTTGTTGGTGGCAAACGGCAGGTTGTGGCGCGAGTGGAAGTTCTCGACGAATTCCCACGGCAGGTGCGTCTGCACCAGCGGCACGTAACCGGCGTCCTTGATCGCGGGGGCGGCGGCCTCGAATTCCTCGTAGGTCGCGGGGGCTTCGACACCGGCGGCGGCCAGGGCGTCGATGTTGTAGTACAGAACCGGCGAGGACGAGTTGAACGGCATGCCGATCATCTTGCCGTCGCTGTCGGCGTAGAAGTAGCGCACGCCGGCGATGTAATCCTCGATGTCGAAGTCGACGCCGTTCTGGGTCAGCAGGTCCTGAACCGGGATCGTCGCGCCCTTGGCGCCGATCACGGTGGCGGCACCGGCGTCGAAGACCTGCACGATGTTGGGCTGCTCACCGGCGCGGAATGCGGCGATGGCGGCGGTCAGGGTTTCCTCGTAGGAGCCCTTGAAGACCGGGGTGATGGTGTAGTCGTCCTGCGATTCGTTGAAGCCCGCGGCGATCTGGTTCACGACGTCGCCCAGATGGCCGCCCATGCCGTGCCACCAGGTGATTTCGGTCTCGGCCACGGCGGCCGTCGCCGTCAGCGCGAAACCCGCTGCGGCGGTGAACTGGATGAAGTTTCTCATGTCTCTCTCCGGTCAGGGCGCGGGCGCACGAAGGGCCCTGCGCTTGTTGCCGCCGGGCACCTGGCCCGCGCGGCGAATGGATCGGGATTTCCCCTGCGTCTCACGCCGCCCTGCCCCGTTTGACCGGGGGCCGGGCCGCGCTCCAGGCTGCTCTAGGAGGGGGGCGTGATGCCTAGGTGACGGTTTTCTGACAGTTTTGTCACAGCCGCCGGCGCGGCGGCGTCAGGTGCGACACTCTGTCAGGCCCAAGTCACTGGCAGCCCTAAAGAATCCCGTTGATGCCGCAACGCGGCGGGCTTAATAACGCGCGGTGCAGCGCGCGACCGTCGCTGTGCCGTTCGCGCGGTGCGAACGCGAATCCTTTGGTGCCGATCTGCGAACCCTGCCCGCATCTTCAAAGGTTTTGCGCTGCGCGACTTACCGCAGGCATGAAACCGCTGTTTTCAAGGGAAATTTCCGCCCGGATCGGCGCGGAATCGCCGGGGCGCGCAAGATTCTGCCCCCGGTTGCGCAGAAATGCGCCGAGGCATTTGATTTCTGCGCTGCGGCAAGCACTTATCTGTCCGAACGAACATCCTCAGAGGCGCCCATGCTGAACGACCCGGCCCGCACTGGCCAATTGATGACCCGCAGAACAGCCATGACGGCCCTTCTGGCCTCGACCGCGGCCTTCGGGATCGCGCCGCTTGCGGCGCAGGAAGCGGCAGAGGCCGAGCCGCAGGACGGCGGCGGCACGCCCTTTTCCTTCGACTGGCTGAGTGCGCGCATGAAGGACCAGGCGGCCAATCCCCCGGCGGTGGCCGAGAAGCTGCCCGGCTTCACCGCCGAACTCGGCTACGACGAGTATCAGCGCATCCGATTCGCGCGCGACCGCAACCGCTGGGCCGACCATGCGCGCTTCCAGATGAACGCCTTCCACCCCGGCTGGCTGTTCAACGAGCCGGTGCATGTCTTCGAGGTGGTGGACGAGACCGCGCGGCCGATGGTCTTCTCGACCGATGACTTCGACTATTCCTCGCTGAAGCGCGATATCCCCGAGCATTTCGAGCTTCCGGGCGCGGCGGGCGTGCGGATCATGGCGCCGCTCAACCGCGCCGACAAGTTCGACGAGCTGGTGACCTTCCTTGGCGCAAGCTACTTCCGCGCGCTGGGGCGCGACAGCATCTACGGGCTCAGCGCGCGCGGGCTGGCGGTGAACACCGGCGTGGCGGAGGGCGAGGAATTTCCCCGCTTCTCGGAACTGTACCTGCAGCGCCCCGCCGAGGGTGACGAGACGCTGACGCTCTATGCCGCGCTGCAAAGCAAATCGGTGACCGGCGCCTACCGCTTTGTCATCCACCCCGGCGCTGTCACCACGATGGAGGTCACGGCACGGCTGTACCTGCGCAACGACATCGCCCAGCTTGGCATCGCACCGCTGACCTCGATGTATTTCTTCGGCGGTTCCGATCCGGGCAATTTCGACGACTTCCGCCCCGCCGTCCACGACAGCGAGGCGCTGGTGGTGAACCTGCCCTCGGGCGAGACGCTGTTCCGCCCGCTGAACAACCCGCCACGGCTGGCAAGCTCCTATCTCGGCGCGCAGAGCCCGGTGTCCTTCGGGCTGGTCCAGCGCGAGCGCGACTTCGACCAGTATCTCGACGCGCAGGCGCATTACGAACGCCGCCCCTCGGTCATGGTCGAACCGCTCGGCGACTGGGGCCGGGGCACCGTGCGGCTGCTAGAAATCCCCTCGGATCTGGAGGTCAACGACAATATCGTGGCCTACTGGATTCCAGAGGCCGAGATGACCGCCGGAACCGAGCTGGAGGTCGCCTACCGCTTGCGCTGGGGCATGACGCCTCCGGGTGACGGCTCTTCGCAACATGCCCGGATCCTGCGCACGCGCGTCGGAAAAGGCGGCGTTTCCGGCGTGGATACGCCGACCGATCGGCGGAAATTCGTCATCGATTTCGCCGGCGGCGTTTTGCGGGAACTTCCGGGCGATGCGGATGTTCAAGCGAACGTGAGCATCACCAAGGGGGAGATCGCGGAAACCGTTCTGTCCCGGCTCGACGACGCACAGGGAACCTGGCGGCTGGTGGTCGAGGCCCGCGCCGCGCCGGGCAGCACCACCGAGCTGAAGGCTTCGCTGGACGGATACGGCGGGGTGCTCTCCGAGACTTGGCTCTACCAATGGATGCTGGAATGAAGCACGATACCGAACTGACAGAACAGGCGCTGCGCGCCGAGGCCATCGTCGAATCCTGGCTGCCCCCGGAGGCGCCGCTGGCCATGCCGACGCAGGCCCTGACCCGTGCCGAGACCGAGCGCCGCGGCGGCTGGTTGCGCATCTTCTTCGGCAACCCCGCTGTCTGACCGCCCGATGCCAGCCCCCCTGCCAGCCTCTAGCCGCACCCGCGTGGTGCGCAGCATCGCCATCGGCGTGTCCCTGTCGCTTGCGCTGGTGGCAAGCGGCCTGCTGTTCGAGGCCTCGTTGCAGGACGGCATGGACTGGCTGGACTGGTTCCGGGCGGTGCTGATCCTGATCACCACCGCATGGCTGGCCTGGGGCGCCTCGCTGGCCTTCGCGGGTCTTGCCCCCGCGCGCCCGCGCGCCGCGCCGCAGATCACCGGCGTGCAGCCCGCGACCGTGCTGCTCATGCCGATCTGCAACGAGGATCCGGTTGCCACCTTCTCGCGCCTCGCCGCCATCGACCGTTCGCTGGCCGCCGAGGGGCTGTCGGTGGACCTGGCCGTGCTGTCGGACACCCGAGAGCCCTTTGCCGCCGCGCGCGAGCGCGAGGCCTTTGCGCAATTGCGCGCCAAGGCGACCGGTCAGGGGCGGATCTACTACCGACAGCGCAGCGACGGACGTGGGCGCAAGGCGGGCAACGTCGAGGAATTCTTCCGCCGCGCGGGCGGGCGCTACGAGTTCGCCGTGATCCTCGACGCCGACAGCCTGATGACCGGCGCCGCGATACGGCAGATGATCGCGCGGATGATGGCCGACCCCTCGCTGGGCCTGCTTCAGACCCTGCCGCGCATCGTCTTCGCGCGCTCGTTCTTCGGTCGCGCCATGCAATTCGCCGCCTCGTTCCACGGCGCCGTCTTCTCGCGCGGGCTGGCGCGGATGCAGGGCGCCACCGGGCCGTTCTGGGGTCACAACGCCATCGTGCGCGTGCGCGCCTTCGCCGAAAGCTGCGGCCTGCCGGAGCTGCCCGGAAAGGCGCCCTTCGGCGGCCACATCCTGTCCCACGACTACGTCGAGGCGGCGCTTCTGGCGCGCAACGGCTGGCGGGTCGAGGTCGATCCGCAGATCGACGGCTCTTACGAGGAAGGCCCCGAGAACCTCTACAGCTACGCCCGCCGCGACCGCCGCTGGTGTCAGGGCAACCTGCAGCACATGCGCCTGCTCTTCGCGCCCGGCCTCGCCCCATGGAGCCGCTTCGTCTTTCTTCAGGGCATCCTGTCCTACCTCGTCTGCCTGCTTTGGGCGGGCTTCGTTCTGGCCTCTCTCGCGGCCTCCATCTGGGCGGTGCCGCCGGATTACTTCCCCGAGCCGCACCAGTTGTTCCCGGTCTTCCCCAGCGACCGCAGCAAGGAGATCACGGCGCTGTTCCTTGGCATCGTATGCCTGCTGATCCTGCCCAAGTTCGCGATCTGGGCCGAGGCCGCGCTGAGCGGTCGCGCCCGCGCCTACGGCGGTCCCGGCCTTACCCTGGCGGCGGTGCTGACGGACATCCTGCTGAGCTCGCTGCTGGCGCCGGTCATGCTGATGTACCAAACCCGCGCGGTGCTTCAGGTGCTGTCCGGACAGGACGGCGGCTGGCCCGCCAATGCGCGCGGAGAAGGCTTCCTGACCGTGGCGCAGGCCTGGCGCGGCAGCCTCTGGATCGTCGCGCTTGGCATGACCGGGCTGGGCATCGTCGGCTGGTTCGCCCCCGCGATGACCGTCTGGATGCTGCCGATCCTGCTGCCACTGATCGTGGCCCCCTGGCTGATCGCCCTGTCCTCGCGCCGCCTGACCCGGGCCGTCTTCGGCACCCCCGAAGAGACCGACCCGCCCGCGATCCTCACCGATTACACCACCATCCTCGAAGGCTGGAGCGCCCCGCGCGACCGGTCCGAGACCGTCGAAGGCTCTGCTGCCCATGTCCCGGCCTGACCCCCTGTCCGCCGTCCGGCGCCCCCGCGATCCGCGCATCGACGCCTTTCGCGGGCTGGCGCTGGCGATGATCTTCATCGACCACGTGCCCGGAAACCCCTACGAGGCCTGGACCCTGCGCAACTGGGGCTTCTCGGATGCCGCCGAGGCCTTCTTCGTCATGTCCGGCGTGGCGGCGGGCATCGCCTATTCCGCCCGGTTCGAGACCCGCGACCAGACCGGCCTCTGGCCCGCCATGGCGCCGCTGTGGTCGCGGGCCTGGATGCTGTACATGGTGCAGATGCTGCTGACGGTCGCGACCATCGCGATCTTCGCCGCCGCCGCCGCGCATTACGCCATGCCGGACCTGCTGACCAAGCATAACCTGAAGGGCATCTTCCAGACGCCGGAAACGGTGCTGCCCGCCCTGCCCTTCCTCGGCCATCAGATCGGCTATGTGAACATCCTGCCCAGCTATGTCGTCCTGCTGCTGGTGGCGCCCTTCGCGATCATGCTGGGCCTGCGGCGGCCCGGCCTGCTTATGGCGCTGTCGGCGGCGCTCTGGCTGGTCGCCGGGCTGACGCGTCTGAACATGCCGAACTTTCCCGGCAACGGCGGCTGGTTCCTGAACCCCTTCACCTGGCAGGTGATCTTCGTCCTCGGCCTTGCCATCGGCATCCGCCACCGGCGCGGAGAGCGGCTGGTGCCGGTGTCGCGCCCGCTGTTTGCGCTCTGTGCCGGGTTCCTGCTCTTCGTGCTGGCGTGGAAGGAGATCCCCGCCTTCGGCAAGTTCATGAACTACCAGATGTGGCGGCTGGGCGACCTTGGGCTGCCCTATACCTTTGTCACCCACAACAAGACCTACCTCGCCGTGCCCCGCCTGCTGCACGTTCTGGCGCTGGTCTACGTGCTGTCCTGCCTGCCCTGGGTGCTGCGCGCCTGCGGGTCGCGTCTGGCCGCGCCGCTGCGGCTGATGGGCCAGCACGGGCTGCTGGTCTTCGCCATCGGCACCGTCCTGTCGATGGGTTTTCAGGCGGTGATGGACGGCCACAACGATGCCGCATGGCTGGGGGTGATACTGCCGCCGATGGGCCTCTACCTGCTTTATGCCGCCGCCTATATCGCGCGCCACCTGCGGGCGCTGAAGGCGCCGCACCGTCCCGCGCCGGTTCCCGCCGCATCGGAGGCGCCCGCCGTCCTCCCCGTCCCCGCCGCCGTCGCCCACGCCGCCGAATAGCAGGCCTTGCATCTGTCGCGGTGCTGCGCCTTCATTCCCCCACAGGGACAGGAGGAGGACAGGCAATGCTGCTGGACGACAACCAGGCCATGATCGAGGAGATGGCCCGCCGCTTTGCCCGCGAAAAGCTGGCACCGCAGGCCGCCGAGAGGGACCGCACCGCGGAGTTCCCCGCAGAGACCCTGGCCGAGATGGGCGCGCTGGGGTTCATGGGAATGCTGGTGCCCGAAGACCACGGCGGCAGCTACACCGACCACCTGTCCTACGCCGTCGCGCTGGAAGAGATCGCGGCGGGCGACGGGGCGGTGTCGACGATCATGAGCGTCCACAACTCGGTCGGCTGCGTGCCGATCCTGCGCATAAGCGCGCGCCGCGCTGGAGGCGGCGACCGCTTATGCGCAGGACCGCCACAGCATGGGCCGCGCGCTGGTGGATCATCAGGCGGTGGCCTTCCGGCTGGCGGATATGGCCACCCAGGTCGAGGCGGCGCGCCACCTCGTGCGCCATGCCGCCGCGCTGAAGGACGCGAGGCAGCCCGCGCTGAAAGAGGCGAGCATGGCCAAGCTCTTTGCCTCGGAGATGGCGGAACGGGTCTGCTCGGCGGCGGTACAAGTCTTCGGGGGCTACGGCTACACCGCCGATTTCCCGGTCGAACGGATCTACCGCGACGTGCGCGTCTGCCAGATCTACGAGGGCACAAGC
Source organism: Ponticoccus sp. (in: a-proteobacteria) (assembly GCF_048381735.1). Lineage (NCBI taxonomy): Bacteria > Pseudomonadati > Pseudomonadota > Alphaproteobacteria > Rhodobacterales > Roseobacteraceae > Ponticoccus > Ponticoccus sp. (in: a-proteobacteria). Next base: position 72,293 of record NZ_JBLXGL010000006.1, on the reverse strand, counting down.
GATATACAGAAACTGGTCATCGCCCGCGCCCTGACCGCCTGAGGCTGCCTTACCGCCCGGCGTCAGCGACGGAGGAGGCAGCGACACCGGTGCCCCCGGGGCCTTCTCGCGGGCGCAGCCGCCGACCGGGCGCATGACGGGCCGGGGCGAAACACGCCGCCGGGGCCCCTCTTCCAGGCGCTTTTGCTGCCCGGGCGGCACGCCCTTCTCCGGCGCAGGCAGGCGCTCCGCCATCGCCGCCGCCGCGCAGGAACGATGCGGCGTCAACATGGCGTGCACAAACGCCTCAGGGGCACCACTCCGCGCGCGCCGCAACGTCAAGGACGCCACAGGCGCAATAGACCCCGCCTTACCCGTCAGGTTTCGGGCGCGGCCAGGCCCGCCTTTCGCTCCGGTCTCCGGGCCGGCGCTGAACGCCTAGGGCTTCAACCCCGGGACGTCGCGGGCCGGGTCGGGCGACTCGGCGCGGCGCCAGCGGCGCTTGCGCGGGCGGCGCGGACGGTCGGCCAGCATCAGCATGGCAGGCGTCACCACCAGCGTCAGCACCGTCGCCACCGCCAGGCCGCCCGCGATGGCCGAGGACAGTTCGGTCCAGTATTGCGTCGAGGGCGCCCCCACCACGATATCGCGGCCGAAGAAGTCGATGTTCAGCCCCAGCACCATCGGCATCAGCCCCAGCGCCGTGGTGACCGAGGTCAGGAAGACCGGACGCAGACGCTGGGCGCCGGTGCGCAGCGCCGCCTCCAGCGGCGCCTGCCCGTCTCGACGCAGGTCGTTGTAGGTGTCGATCAGGACGATATTGTTGTTCACCACGATCCCGGCCAGCGCGATCACGCCCACGCCGCCCATGACGATGCCGAAAGGCCGCCCGGTGACGATCAGCCCCAGAAGGACGCCCGCGACCGAGAAGACAATGGCGCTCATGACCACGAAGCTTTGATAGAAGCTGTTGAACTGGATCAGCAGGATCACGAACATCAGGAAGATCGCCGCCACGAAGGCCGAGCCGAGGAAGATCATCGACTCCTGCTGGTCCTCCGCCTCGCCGGTGAAGGTGTAGCTGACCGTATCCGGCAGCTCCGCCCCGTCGAGCGCGCCGCGCAGCGCGACGATCTGGTCGTTGACCAGAAGGCCCGGCGCCACGTTGGCCTCGATCGTGGTCACCCTGCGCTCGTCGATGCGGCGGATCACGCCGACCCGCTCGACCGGCGAGAAGCTGACGAAGTTCGAGATCGGCACCAGCCCCGAAGAGGTCGGCACCCGCAGGCTTGCCAGTTCCGTCAGCGACCGCGCGTCCGACGGGAAGCGCACGCGCACGTCCATTTCCCCGTCCACGTCCGAGGGCCGGTAGTCGGTCACCGTGATGCCCTGCGTCAGCAGCTGCACCGCCTGCCCCAGCAGGCTGACGTCGGCGCCAAAGCGCGCGGCCTCGGCCCGGTCCACGGTCACCGCGACCTCGACCCCCGGCAGGGGGCGCGTGTCGGTGATGTCGGTAAAGCCGCCGACCCGCTCCATCAGGGCCAGCGCCTGTTCGACCGCGGCGGCCTGATCCTCGGGGTTCGAGGCCGAAACCTCCAGATTGACCGGTTTGCCGCTGGTCGGCCCGCCGCTTTCGGTCTGCACCTGCACGTCGATCCCGGCGATATCCGACATCTCGGCACGGATATCCTCTCCGATCTCCTCGGCGGTGCGGCGCAGATCCCAGTCGATCAGGTCAAGCTGGATCCTCCCGATCACATCCTCGTCGCCCTGCCCCGCGCTCATCGAGACGCGTGCATAAACATGTTCGACACCCTCGAAGCCCAGCAGCCGGCGCTCGACCACCCGCACCAGCGTGTCGCGTTCGTAGATCGAGATATTGTCGCGGGCGCGCACCTCGACCTGCATGAACTCGGGCTCGACCGAGGGGAAGAAGCTGACGCCCCGCCCGAACTCTCCGTAGGCGGCAAAGCCCCCGAGCAACATGGCGACCGCCAGCAGGACCGTGGCGCCCGGGCGCAGGATCGCCCATTGCAGCACGCGCACATAGGCCCCCGTCAGCCCGCCGATCTGGCGCGGGTCGCCGGTTTCTGCGGCATGCAGCGCGGCCTTGGCCTTGGCGGTCTGCGGCTGGCGCTTGCCGATGACACCCCCCACCACGGGAATGAAGATCAGCGCCATGAAGAGCGAGGCCGCCAGCGTGATGATCACGGTAATCGGCAGGAACTTCATGAACTGCCCGACCACGCCGGTCCAGAACAGCAGCGGGAAGAAGACGCAGAGCGTCGTGGCCGTCGAGGCGATGATCGGCCAGGCCATGCGCCGCGCGGCGCGGGCAAAGGCGCGCTTGGGCGGGTCGCCCTCCTGCAGGTGCCGGTCCGCCAGTTCGACCGTGACGATGGCGCCGTCCACCAGCATGCCAACGACGAGGATCAGCGAGAAGAGCACCACGATGTTCATGGTGTAGCCCATGACCCACAGCACGATCACGCCCGCCAGAAAGGCCCCCGGAATCGCCAGCCCCACAAGGATCGCGGACCGCAGACCCAGCGCGTAGAGGATCACGATCATCACCAGCATGACGGCGGCAAGCACGTTGGCCTCGAGATCCGACAACAGCGTCTTCACCTCTTCGGACTGGTCCTGAAGATAGGTGACGTGCAGCGAGTCCGGCCAGTCGGCGCGCAGGGTCTCCATGGTGGATTGCACCGCCGCAACCGTGTCGATGATATTGGCGCCCGAGCGTTTCTTGACCTCCAGCGCCAGTGCGGGCTGGCCGTCGATGCGGGCGAAGCTGGTCGGATCCTCGAAGGCGCGGCGCACGGTGGCCACGTCGGCGAAGGTCACGACGGTGTTGCCGTCGACCTTGACCGGCATGGCCAGCACGTCCGACAGATCCTCGATCAGCCCGGGAACCTTCAGCACGATGCGCCCGCCGCCGGTCTCGATGGCCCCTGCCGCGATCAGGCGGTTGTTGCGCTGGATCTGGTTGATGATCTCGTCGAAGGACAGGTTGTAGGTCTGGAAGACCGTCGGGTCGATCAGCACCTCGAGGAACTCGTCCCGCGCGCCGCCGATATCGACCTCGAGCACGCCGCCCAGCGCCTCGATTTCCTCCTGCGCTTCGTCGGCAAGGTCATTCAGCGTGCGCTCCGGCACCGGGCCGGACAGAACGACGGTGATGATCGGGAAGAGCGCCGTGTTGATCTCGGTCACCTTGACGTCATAGGCGTCCTCGGGCAGGTCGCCCTCGACCGTGTCCACCGCCTCGCGCACCTTGTCGAGCGCCTCGTCGATGTCGCCGCCCGCCGCGAATTCCAGCTGCACCGAGGCAAAGCCTTCGGCGGCCTCGGAGGACATCTTGTCCAGCCCCTCGATAGAGCCGAATTCCGCCTCCATCGGTTCCAGCAGCAGGCGTTCCGCGTCGCCGGGGCTGATGCCGTCCATGCCGGTCGAGACATAGACCAGCGGCAGCGGCACCTCTGGGTTGGCCTCTTTCGGGATAGAGACATAGGCGATCGCGCCAAGGCTGAGGATCATGATCAGCGCAATCAGCACCACGCGAGAGCGGGAAAAGGCCGCGTCGATGAGGCCGTTCATTCCCCGGCCTCCGCCGGAGTATCCGCCGCGTCGCCGCCCTGCGGATCGGCCTGCGGTGCCGGAGTCGCCGCGCCGGGCTCTGCCTCCGGGGTATCGGCTTCGGGCGCCGTCCCGGCAGGCTCTGCATCGGGTTTGGCCTCCGGGGTATCGGCCTCCGGGGTAACAGCATCCGCGCCTGAGCCCGTCGCCGGTTCTGCAGAGGCTTCGGGGTCCGGTTCCGTTGCGGCGGCCACGGCGCCTTCGGCTTCGGTCTCTCCCGCGCCCGAGGGCGCCGGTTGCACGGTGACGCTTTCGCCGTCCCGGACATAGCCCTGCCCGATGGTGATGACCTCGGCGGTCTCCGGCAGGCCCGTCGCCCAGACGCCGTTCAGATCCGCCTTGACGATCTCGATGGGCCTGAAGGCGACCTTGCCATCCTCGACGACCTTGACCCCGAGTTCGCCGTCCTCGCTCAGCGAAACCGAAGAGGGCGCAAGGAAATGGGCCGTGGCCTCGCCGGTCGGGATGACGATCTGCGCCGAGATGCCCGCCGGGATCCTGCCATCGGCGTTCTCGACGGTGATCTCCGCAAGGAATGTCCGGGTCGAGGAGGCGGCGGCGGTGCCGACGAAGGTCACCTCGCCCTCCAGCGTTTCGCCGGTGATGAAGGTCACGCGGGCGGTCTGGCCGGTCTTCACCCGGTTCAGCGCCTGCTGCGGCACCTGTATCTCGACCGTGAGCGGCCTGTTGTCGACGATGCGCCCGACCTCGGCACCCGAGGTGACGAATTCGCCCTCGTCGAGGCTGAGCGTTTCGATGCGACCGGCGAAGGGCGCCACGATCCGCGCATTGCGCAGGGCCTCTTCGGCGGCGGTCACCTGCGCCTCTGCGGCGGCCAGCGAGGCGCGGGCGGAACTGACACGGTCCGCCGTGGCAACGCCGCGCTGCAACAGCGCCGAGGCATTGTCGTATTCGCGCTGCGCCACCGCAAGCTCTTCGCGCGCACGGGTCAGGTCGGCGTCCAGCTGCGCGGTGGTCAGGGTGGCGATCACCGCACCGCGCGCCACGTTCTGGCCCTTGCGCACCAGCAGCTCGCCCACGTCGCCCGAGGATTCGGCGCGGATCATGGTGTCGCGGTCCGGCAGCGCCTGCCCCTCGGCGCTGAAGGTCAGGGTAACGGGCTTGGCCGCGGAGGCGGTGACAGAGACCGAGGCCAGCCGCACCTCGGCTTCGGCGGGGGCGGCCTCGGGTTCGGCGGAGGGCAGGATGAAGCCACTTGCCATCCAGCCGATGACGGCCAGAAGCACCGCCGTGGCGATCCAGAAGGACCGCGACGCGCCCCTGTCGGTTTCGAAGCTGAGCTCTCTCGCGCCCGTTTCGCTGCTCTTGTCGGTCATCTGCTCCGTCCCGTTCCCTGTCCCGCACCTTTGGCGCGCCATCCTGACGCGATGTAAACCGGTCAGTTTGGATTTGAACCCCATTTTGCTGCAGAACAGCAAAAAGACCGGTTCACGGCGGGAAGTAGCGCAGCCCCTTGGACGGGAAAGCCGGTTCTCAGCCCTGCGACCACTCCGGCAGCGGAAACACCCGGTCGTAGAGCCAGTTGTAGGCGAAAGCATAGACCACGTAAAACCCCGCAAAGGCCACGTCCATGACCAGCGCCTCCAGCAGCGGGACGGCAAGATACCACGCGATGAAGGGGGCCAGCAGGACCAGCAGACCGGCCTCGAACATCAGCGCATGCAGGACACGCACGCGCGGCGTCTTGAGCGTGCTTCCGGTGCGGCGGTTCAGGGCAAGGTCGAAAAGCCAGTTGTAAAGCAGCGTCCAGAGCGTGGCGAGCGTGGCCCCGACCACGGCGATCACGCCGATTTCGGACAGGGCATGGTCGAAGACCCAGGCGCCAAGCGGGGTGACGATCAGCAGGGCCAGCGCCTCGAAGCTGATGGCGTGGCGAAGGCGGTCGGGGAAGGAGCGCATCGGGGCAACCTCTATCCGGGGCCGGGTCGTCCCGGCAATTGTCCATCAGGGGGAGGTCGTCCTCACGGCTTGGGACATGCCCCCTGCCCGGGGTGTCGTCAAGCCCGGCGCGCCGGACGCCTGCGGCGATTGCCACGGCACAGGCGGACAACCGGGGGCCGGGATCGCGCAATGGCGCAGCCGCCTCCGGGCACGGTCCGCCAGAGGCGACGGGGCGGCAACCCGACCCATCCGCAAGGCACCGCCGGGGTTCATCACGCAGCCATGAATAGCGGGATGGCGCTGTCGCCGCCCGGGACAAAACCGGCACGGGCAGCGCCTGCCCCGCTTCGGACGCCCCGGGGCGCGGCAGCGCAGGACCGGACGCCCCGTGACGCTCGCCCCCTGCCCCAAAGGCGCCCGGGCCCGCGCCGTCTTACCGTTCTGTTGCCGCCGCCTCGCGCACCGTTTCGGCGATTTCCGCAAAGCTCTCTTGCAGCGGGCTTGCCTTGCGCCAGACCATGCCGACGCTGCGCCTTGGCACCGGGCGCGCAAAGCGGGCCACGTCCACCGCGGCGCCCTTCGCCTCGACACCGACCGCCATGTCCGGGATCAGCGTCACGCCGATGCCCGCCGCGACCATCTGCACCAGCGTGGTCAGCGACGACCCGTCCAGCCCGTCGCGCGGCGCCCCCGGCTGCAGGCTGCAGAACGACAGCGCCTGATCGCGGAAGCAGTGCCCCTCTTCCAGCAGCAGCAGGCGCATCCGCGACAGGGTTTCGCCGTCCGGGACCGGCTTGCCGGCATCCGCCAGCGGGCGGACCAGCACGAAATCCTCGTCGAACAGCGGCACCTCGGCCAGCTCCGGCTCTGAGATCGGCAGCGCCACGATGGCCGCATCGATCCGGCGCGCCTGCAACTCCTCGATCAGTCGCGAGGTCAGCGTCTCGCGCACCTGAAGGTCGATGGCCGCGTGCCGGGCGGACAGATGGCCGATGATGCGCGGCAGCAGGTAGGGGGCGATGGTCGGGATGATCCCCAGCCGCAGCCGCGACAGCGGGCTTTCGCGCGCGGCCCGGGCATAGTCCTGCAATTCCTCGACCCCGCTCAGGATGCCGCGCACGCGCGACAGGATGTCCTCTCCGAACTGGGTCAGGCGGATCTGCCGCGCGCTGCGCTCGAACAGCTGCGCGCCGAGATCCTCTTCAAGATCGCGTATCTGCACCGACAGCGCCGGTTGCGAGATCGCGCAGGCCGAGGCGGCGCGCCCGAAGTGGCCATGCCGGGCGACGGCCTCGAAATAGCGCAGTTGTTTCAGGGTCATGTTCGTCATAGGCAAAAGTTATTGGAACGATCTGAAATTTCAACTTAAACATATCATCTAGCCTTGTTAGAAAGGTTCTAGAAACGCCGGGGAGGAGGCCTGGACGATCGCCCGAAGGGCGGCGTTCACGCGTGCCGAATTCTCTGCTTTTCTACACGTATTCAACGGGTTGACCATGCGTCAACCCCAGCCAGCGCCCGACAGGAGACCCGACATGGACGGAAATGATATCGGCGGATGCCCGATGAAGGCCCATGCCACGATGATCGCCAGCACCAACCGCACCCGCAGCAATCGCGAGTGGTGGCCGAACCAGCTGAACCTGAACATCCTGCACCAGAAGCACCCGCGCCTCGACCCGATGGGCGAGAGCTATTCCTACGCCGAGGATTTCAAGAAGCTGGACCTGAAGGCGCTGAAGGCCGACCTGACCGCGCTGATGACCGACAGCCAGGACTGGTGGCCCGCGGATTACGGCCACTACGGTCCGTTCTTCATCCGCATGGCCTGGCACTCGGCGGGCACCTACCGCACCGCCGACGGGCGCGGCGGCGCGACCTCGGGCACGCAGCGTTTCGCGCCGCTGAACTCGTGGCCGGACAACGGCAACCTCGACAAGGCCCGCCGCCTGCTCTGGCCGGTCAAGCAGAAGTACGGCAACCAGATCAGCTGGGCCGACCTGATGATCCTGGCGGGCAACGTCGCGCTGGAATCCATGGGCTTCAAGACCTTCGGCTTCGGCGGCGGCCGTGCCGACGTCTGGGCGCCCGAGGAAGACATCTACTGGGGTGCGGAAACCGAGTGGCTGGCCACCTCGGACAAGGAAGGCAGCCGCTATTCCGGCGACCGCGCTCTGGAAAACCCGCTGGCCGCCGTGCAGATGGGCCTGATCTACGTCAACCCCGAGGGCCCGGACGGCAACCCCGATCCGCTGGCCTCGGCGCGCGACATCCGCGAGACCTTTGCCCGCATGGCGATGAACGACGAGGAAACCGTCGCGCTGACCGCCGGTGGCCACACCTTCGGCAAGGCGCATGGCGCCGGTGACGCGGGTCTCGTCGGCCCCGAGCCCGAAGCCGCCCCGATGGAGGCCATGGGTCTTGGCTGGCTGTCCAGCCACAAGTCCGGCAGCGGCGTCGATGCCATCACATCCGGCATCGAAGGCCCGTGGACCCCGACCCCGACCCAGTGGGACATGAGCTATTTCGACGTGCTCTTCGGCTACGAATGGGAGCTGGTGAAATCGCCCGCTGGCGCGAAGCAGTGGCACCCGGTGAACCCCAAGGACGAGGACATGGCGCCTCAGGTCGACGGCTCGGGCGCGAAGGTCACCACCATGATGACCACCGCCGACATGGCGATGCGCGAAGACCCGGAATACGCCCGCATCTCGCGCGACTTCCACGCCAACCCCGAGAAGTTCGCCGATGCCTTCGCCCGCGCCTGGTTCAAGCTGACCCACCGCGACATGGGTCCGAAGGTGCTGTATCTCGGCGACGAGGTGCCCGCCGAAGAGCTGATCTGGCAGGATCCGATCCCCGCCGTCGATCACGCGCTGGCCGATGATGCCGACCTCAAGGCGCTGAAGGACAAGATCCTTGCCTCCGGCCTCACGGTTTCGGAACTGGTCTACACGGCGTGGTCCTCCGCCTCGACCTATCGCGGCTCGGACAAGCGTGGTGGCGCCAACGGTGCCCGCATCCGCCTTGCTCCGCAGAAGGACTGGGCGGTCAACCAGCCCGAGCAGTTGGCGAAGGTTCTGGGCGTGCTGGAAGGCATCCAGTCGGACTTCAACGGCTCTGCCTCGGGCGGCAAGAAGGTCTCGCTGGCCGACCTGATCGTGCTGGGCGGCAATGCCGCGATCGAGAAGGCCGCGGCGGACGCGGGCAACCCGGTCGACGTACCCTTCACCCCGGGCCGCACCGATGCCAGCGCCGAACAGACCGACGCAGAAAGCTTCGAGCCGCTGGAGCCGCAGGTCGACGGCTTCCGCAACTACATGCCCGAGGCGCTGTCGGTTCCGGCCGAGGCGATGCTGGTCGACCGCGCGCAGCTGCTGGAGCTTTCCGCACCCGAGATGACGGTGCTGATCGGCGGCTTGCGCGTGCTGGGCGCCAACCACGGCGGCACCGATCACGGCGTGCTGACCACCCGCAAGGGCCAGCTGACGAACGACTTCTTCGTCAACCTGCTGGACATGGGCGTGAACTGGGCCAAGACCGACGACAGCGAGCAGCTCTTCGAGGCCAAGGACCGCAAGACCGGCGCGGTCAAGTGGACGGGCACGCGCTGCGACCTGGTCTTCGGCTCGAACTCGCAGCTGCGCGCGGTCTCCGAGGTCTATGCGCAGGAAGACAGCAAGCAGAAGTTCGTACGCGATTTCGCCAAGGCCTGGGCCAAGGTGATGGACGCGGACCGCTTCGAACTGGCCTAAGCCGCTACGCGCCCCGGCCCGCCCGGGGCGCCGCAAAGCACTTTATCAAGGGTCCCCGCGTTCCGGCGCGGGGGCCTTTTTGCATGGCCCATGCGGGCGTAGCGGGGTCGGTTTTCAGGGATGAAAACCGGCACGCCGACCGGGGTCCGGCAACACCCGGCGCGGGGGCATTGCGCAGGGCCAAGGCCTGCGGGAACCAATTGTGCCGCGCCCTGCCCTCGCGCGCCTTGCAGGGTGTCGGACCGGTCGCGCGGCGGACCCCGGAAACGCCGCCCGCGCCCGCTGCGCCTCAGGCGCCGCGCGTATCCCTGAGCCCCTCGATGCTGCGGGACAGGCCCGGCGCCAGCGGCAGAAGATCGGCCTGAAGCGCGTGGTAGATGTCCGGCTTGCCGATGAACTGGCGCGACACCGGGCGCCCATCCTCGCCCAGTTCCGGATACCACCCGCCCCTCTCGCGGTCGATCAGCGCGCCATGGGCGAACTTCCAGAGCCGCCGGTACCAGGCTTCCAGTTTCGCATCGGCGCTGATCTTGAGCAGGCTGGCAAGCGCGCCGATGCCCTCTGTCACCGGCCACCAGTAGCGGTCCGGGATCGCCACCCCACCGGCGGCGTTCAGCGTGTAGACAAGGCCACCGTCCTCGCGCCACGCGTCGGACAGCGCCTGTGTCACCAGCGCCCGGGCGCGGCCGACCGTGTCCCCCTCGGGCCGTCCGGCGAGATCCCAGTGATGCAGCATAAGCCGCGCGAATTCCAGAGAATGGCCCGGCGTGGTCCCGGCGGGGCGGAACATCGGGTTGCCGCTGTAATCCGGGTCAACCTCCCAGTCCGAGGTGTAATGTTCGGGGATGCGGTTCCCGTATTCGCCCGCCATGGACCGGGTGAAGAAATCAAGGATGTCGCCCGCGCGATCAAGGTGCCTGCGGTCCCCGGTCGCCTCATAGGCGGCCAGCAGCGCCTCTGTCCCGTGCATGTTGGCGTTCATGCCCCGGTAATCCGAAAACACCTGCCAGTCGCGGGTGAACTCGTCCTGGAACAGCGCCCGTCCCTCGTCGGAAAAGCGCGTGTCGAGCACCGTCAGGATGTCCTCCATCAGGGTCTGTGCAAGCGGATGGCCGATCAGCGCGGCGCTGGAGGCCGCCAGCAGGACGAAGACATGCCCGTAGGCCAGCTTGCTGCCGTCGTGCACGCCGTTCTCGTCCACCGACCAGAGATAGCCGCCATGCATCGGGTCGCGGTGGACGGTCCACAGATAGCGCATCCCGGCGTCAACGATCTCTTCGGTGCCGCCGAAGCCCGCCGCGGACGCCAGCGCGAAGGAATGCACCAGCCGCGTCGTGGTATGCAGCTCCTGCCCCTGCCGCAGAAGCGGCTGGGCGTCATGGTCCAGCGCGTCAAACCCGCCGTCGCCCCGCAGGCTGAGCGCGAAGAAGCGCACCTGCCGCTCTGCGTCGGCGCGCAGGTAGCGACGGTGCACCGGGTCGTTCAGCCAGGACCCTTCGTGGCCCGGGTCGGCCAGACGCAGATCGGTCATTCACACACTCCTTCGGGCCTTCGCCCCCTTGCAGACGGGTATCCCCTGCGCTGACAGTCAGGCACACCCTTGCGGATTTTGCCCGGAAACACACAGGAAAGAAAAGCCTCTGCCGCAGGGATCGCCCCACGGCAGGTCTGGCGGTCTTTTCGCAGGCGCTTGGCCGCGTCAAGGCGGTGTCGTGTCAGGACCGCCTGCGCCGGGCGCCGGCCGATACCGGGGGCCTGCCCGCGCCCCGTCCCCCGGCCGGTTCGGCAAAAGGCGCCGCGCGGCTCCCCGACCACCGCGCCCGGGCCCAGCGCCAACGGCGCCCGGCGCGCCATGCCTGCGGAGCCGCCCGGCGACGGGCGCGCCCCGCCACGACTTAACCTCAAATTACGACATTTCCGCCTGAGTAACATCGTGTTACGCTGAACGCGGGAGGACGGGCCATGCCGGAAATGACCCTGCGCCAGATCGAGGTGATCCGCGCCGTGATGATGACCGGCACCATAACCGGTGCCGCGAAGCTGCTGAACGTCTCGGCTCCCGGCATCAGCCGCCTTGTGAAACACGCCGAGGAATCGCTGGGCATCCGCCTGTTCGAGCGCAAGGCCGGGCTGTTCACCCCCTCGGTCGAGGCCGGGCCGGTCTTCGACCAGATCCGCGAGGTCTATACCGGCGTCGCCAACCTGCAACGGGCGCTGGGATCCCTGCAAAAGGGCGAGGACGTGACGCTGGCCTTCGCCTCTGCGCCCTCGATCGCGCAGTTCGTGGCGGCCCGCGCCCTGCGCCGTGTCCGGGCGCGCTATGCCGATCTCTTCATCGACCTCAATATCCTGAAGATCGAGGAAACGGTGGATTACCTGCTGCTCGAACGCGGCGAATTCGTGGTCATGAGCTATGCGGTCGACAATGCCGCCATCGAGAACGAGAAGATCGCCGAGGGCCAGCTTGTGGTGATCCTCCCCGAGGGCCACCGGCTGGCCGCGCAGCGGACGGTCTCTGTCCACGACCTGACCGGCGAGGCGCTGGTCGGTCTCGACCCCGAGGACCCCTATGGCCGGCTGATCGCGGAACCCTTCCGCCGCGCCGGCCTGCCGCTGAACCACGCGATGCGCGGACGCTTTGCCCAGACGCTGGTCAGCCTCGTCCGGCACGGGCTGGGTGTCGCGGTCATCGACGAGTTCTCGGTCGCCGAGGTCTACATGCCGGGCGTCATCCGGCGCCCGCTGGCAGAGACGGTGCCCATCGGCACCTATATCGTGCGCAAGAAGGGCCGCGTGCTCTCGGGCTTTGCCGAATTCGCGATCCAGCAGTTCCGCCGCGAACTGGCCCGGGCCTGCGCCGACCGCGACAGTTACTACGGGGATTCGTAACAAGATGTTAACGCATGGCCAAAACCGATGTTTGACGTTACGACCCACGCTCATCAGTGTATTGCCAGACCGTCGGCAGGCCCGACTCGGACCCATAGGGAGGACTTCATGAAGACATTCATTCTCGGCGCGATCGGTGCCCTGTCGCTTGGCGCAACCGCGGCCCTTGCGGACTACCCCGAAAAGGAAATCCAGGGCATCATCCAGTGGGGCGCCGGCGGGTCCACCGATACCGTGATGCGCTCTGTCACCCCGCATGCCGAAGAGGTCCTGGGCGGCACGGTCGTCATGCAGAACATGACCGGCGCCGTGGGCGCCATCGCGCTGAACCATGTCGCGGGCTCGTCCGCCGACGGCTACACCCTGCTGATGGGCGCGGAAAACCCTTTGCTTTACAAGATCATGGGCCTTGGCGACAAGGACTACTCGGAATTCACCCCGGTCTCGATCCTCGCCCGCGGCACACCGATCCTCGTGGCCGGCAGCGAGGCGCCCTTCGACACCTATGCCGAGATGATCGACTACGTGAAGGCAAACCCCGGCGAGGTCCGCTTCGGCTCCACCGGGCCGGGCGGCCTGGCCTCGGTCGTGACCGCGATGGTGAAGGCCGTCGAGGGCGACCTGGACGTGATCGAGGTGCCCTATGACGGCGACGGCCCGGCCCTGACCGGCCTGCAGGGCGGCGCCATCGACGTCATGGCCGTCGTGCTGGGCATCGCCCTCGACCCGATCCGCGCCGGCAACGTGAAGGCCCTGACCGTCGTCGACCCGCAGGGCGTCGATCAGCTGCCCGACGTGGCCCCGGTGACCGAAACCAGCGAGGGCTTCAACACCTACCTGCCCTGGGGGCCCTTCTTCGGCGTCTTCACCCCCAAGGACACGCCCGAGGATGTGGTCGCCAAGCTATCCGCCGCCTATGCCGAGGGCGCGCAGAACCCCGAGTTCGTCGAGATGATGCAGGGCCGCGGCTTCACGCTGATGGGCATCTCCGGCGACGAGGCAGAGGCCTTCCTGGCCAAGTGGCAGCAGGGCACCGCCTGGCTGCTGCAGGATGCCGGTCTGGCAAAGAACTCGCCCGAGGACTTCGGCATCGCCCGCCCCGGGGAATGACCAGAACGGCGCGGCGCCGCAGGGAACGCGGCGCCGGCCCCTTCTTCTGTCCGGAAATATCCCGGGGAGAGGGAGGGGCAGCGCCCCTCGCCACCGAAGCCCGCCCCGAAAGCAGGTCTCGCAAACCCGGCACCGCCGTCCCCACCCGGCGCCGCTCTCGCCAGACCAGGACCGCGTGCGTTCCGACACCCGCCAGCCCATGGCAGCGACCTTCCGGCAAGCCCCGCCCGGATTTCCCCGAAGGCCGCACTTGCAGATGCACAGGGAGGCATCCATGCAGCACCTCGACCCCGACCACCACGACGGCACTTCCGATGCCACGCCGGGCGGAGAGCCCGGAAAGCGCCGCCCCGGAGAGCTGCTCTTTGCCGCCGTCCTGACCGGCGCCAGCGCCTTCCTGCTGTTCGATGCCTGGGGGATCGAGAACAGCTTCGGCCCCAACGGCCTGTCCTCGCCGCGGGCCATCCCGGTGGCCGCGACCTTCGTCATGCTGCTCAGCGCCGGGCTGGTGCTGGTCCAGACCGCGCGCCTGCCGAAGGACCGCTCCGAAACGGTGCTGAAGGATATCCTGCCTCCGGTGGTCATGCTCTTCGCCGCGCTGCTGATCGCCTACGGCCTCTTGCTGCGCCCGCTGGGCTTCCTGCCGACCTCGGCGCTGTTCCTGATCACCGCGATCAGGATCCTGGGCCGGCGCGGCTGGGGCTGGACGCTGGCGGTCTCGCTGGGCAGCCTGCTGCTGATCTGGCTGGTCTTCCGCATCGTCTTTTCCGTGCTCATGCCCTCCGGCATCCTGCCCGAGGCGGAACTGCTGCAATTCTTCCGCACCCTGACCGCCGGAGGAGAGGCCTGATGGACGCGCTGATGAACATCCTCACCGTCCTCACCCAGCCGCAGCTGTTGCTGCTGGTGGGCCTGGGCACCTTCGCGGGCATCTATATCGGCGCGATCCCCGGCCTGTCGGTGACCATGGCGGTGTCGATCCTGATCTCCTTCACCTTCTCCTGGGATGTCTATCCGGCAATCTCGCTGATGATCGGCATCTACATGGGCGGCGTCTACGGCGGCTCGCGCACGGCGATCCTGCTGAACATCCCCGGCGCGCCCTCGGCCATCGCCACGGCGCTGGACGGCTACCCCATGGCGCAGCGCGGCGAGGCGGGCACCGCCATCGGCGTCACCACCGTCATGAGCTTCATCGGCGGCTTCGTGGGCATCGGCGTGCTGGCGCTGGCCGCGCCCATGGTCTCGGACTTCGCGCTCCGGTTCCAGCCGCGCGACTACATGCTGCTGGCGGTGCTCGGCATCCTGCTGGTCGGCTCGCTGTCGCAGGGGTCGCTGACCAAGGGCATCTTCGCCGGTGCGCTGGGGATCGGCATCGGCTGCGTCGGCCGCGACCCGCTGACCTTCACCGAGCGCTTCACCTTCGACCTGCAACTGATGGAGGGCGGGATCTCCTTCATCGCGGTCATGATCGGCATGTTCGGCGTCTCCGAGGCGCTGTTGCAGCTGCACCACGTCGACAAATCCGCCGTCCGGCAGAAGATCAGCCGCATCCTGCCCTCGCTGGCCACAGTCCGGAAGCACCTGCCGCTCAGCCTGCAGACCTCGACCATCGGCGTGGTCATCGGCGCCCTGCCCGGCACCGGCGGCGACATCGCGGCGCTGATGGCCTACGACCACGCCAAGCGCGTGACGAAGGACCCCGAACGCCCCTTCGGCGAGGGCGCGATAGAGGGGCTGGTGGCCCCCGAGACCGCCAACAACTCGGCCGTGGGCGGGGCCTTCATCCCGATGATGACGCTGGGCATTCCCGGCGACGCGGTGACCGCCATCATGATCGGCGCGCTCTTCATCCACGGGCTGAACCCCGGCCCGATGCTGATGATCGACCAGCCCGACATGTTCTGGTTCATCGTCGGCTGCCTGATCATGGCCAACTGCTTCATGCTGCTCTTCGGCCTGACCGGGATCAAGCTGTTCACGAAGATCGTCGAAATGCCGCGCAGCGCCCTGATCCCGCTGATCATGCTGCTGTCCATCGTCGGCGCCTACGCGGTGAACAACGCGGTGGCAGATGTCTACTGGATGCTGGGCTTCGGCGTCTTCGGCTATTTCATGCGGCACTACGGTTACCCGCTGGGGCCGGTGATCCTTGGCGTGATCCTCTCGCGCCTCCTGGACGACAACTGGCGCCGGGCGATCATCTCGGAACGCGAGGACCTGGGCCGCTTCTTCGAGGGCATCCTCGGCAGCCCGCTCTCGCTGGCGCTGCTGATCTCGGTGATCCTGATCTTCGTGTCGCAGACGCCGGTCTGGCGCTGGGGCAAGGCCCGGCTCTTCGGCCAGACGGAAGGACCCAGACCATGAATGACACGCCCGACCTGCTGCTTGGCCTGATCGGCGACAATATCGCCCGCTCGCGCACACCGCTGCTGCACCGCCTCGCGGGGGCGCAGAACGGCAAGACCGTGCGCTACGACAGGCTGGTCCCCAAGGACATGGGAGAGGCGTTCGACAGCGTCTTCGACGCCTGCGCGGCGCGCGGCTATCGCGGCATCAACGTGACCTATCCGTACAAGGAACGTGCGGCGAAGAAGGTCACGGTGGAGGACCCGCTGGTCCGTGCCATCGGGGCGGTGAACACGGTGCTCTTCGGCCCCGAGGGGCCCCGGGGCTTCAACACCGATTACAGCGGTTTCACCGCAGCCTACCGGGGCCTGCGCGGCGATACCGCCCCCGGCACGGTCTGCCTGATCGGCACCGGCGGCGTGGGCCGCGCCGTGGCCTTCGCGCTGGCGTCGATGGGCGCGGCAGAGATCCGGCTGGTGGACCGCGACGCGGCCAAGGCCCAGACCATGGCGGCAGAGCTTCGGGCCGCAAGCCCCGGCCTGCGCGTGACAGTGGCGGCAACCGCCGAAGCCGCGGCGCGCGGCGCGGACGGGATCATCAACTGCACGCCGGTCGGCATGGTCGGCTACGAAGGCACCCCCATCGAGGCGCAGGCCCTGACCGGCGCCACATGGTGCTTCGACGCGGTCTATACGCCGGTCGACACGCCCTTCCTGTGCGATGCGGCGCGGGCCGGTCTGACCGTCATTTCGGGCTACGAGCTGTTCTTCTACCAGGGTGTGCACGCCTGGGCGCATTTCGCCGGTCTGCCGCTGGACGAAGCGGCCCTGCGCCGGTCGCTTCTGGACGCCCCCGCCGAAGCCTGAGGTCAAAGGCGCTTCGAAGCGCCTTTGACAAAGCCCGTTCGAACGGGCTTCCCCCCACCACACCCGCCGCGCAGGGACAGCCGCCGCCCCCGTGGCAATCCGTCGCGAATTCGCTGTATACTCCGGCGCCGCCTTGGCGTAAGAGCCATGGCTTGCGCCCGCGCGCGCCGCGCGCCGGGTTCGCCGCCCTCTGCCATGGATACCCCCCTCCCGATGCTTCCTCCCCTTTCCGCAGCGCTGTCCGAGCGCGGTTACGAAACCCTCACCCCCGTGCAGGAGGCCGTGATCGCCCCCGAACTGGCACAGGCCGACCTGCTGGTCTCGGCCCAGACCGGGTCGGGCAAGACCGTGGGCTTCGGCCTTGCCATCGCGCCGACACTGCTGGACGAGGCCCACCACTTCGGCCCCGCCGCCGAGCCGCTGGCGCTGATCATCGCCCCCACCCGTGAACTCGCCGTGCAGGTGCGGCAGGAACTGATGTGGCTCTACGGCCAGACCCGCGCGCTGGTGACCTCCTGCATCGGCGGCATGGACGCCCGCACCGAACGGCGCGCGCTGGAGCGCGGCGCCCATATCGTCGTCGGCACCCCGGGCCGCCTGCGCGACCATATCGAGCGCGGCGCGCTCGACCTTTCGGGCCTGCGCGCCGTCGTGCTGGACGAGGCCGACGAGATGCTCGACCTGGGCTTCCGCGAGGACCTCGAATTCATCCTCGGCGAAGCGCCCGAGACGCGCCGCACCCTGCTGTTCTCGGCCACCGTGCCGCCGACCATCCTGAAGCTGGCCCAGACCTTCCAGCGCGACGCGCAGCGCATCAGCACCATCGACACCCGCGAGCAGCACAGCGACATCACCTATCAGGCGATGCGCGTGGCCCAGCAGGACGTCGAACCGGCGATCTTCAACCTCCTGCGCTTTCACCACGACGGCAATGCCATCGTCTTCGCCAACACCCGCGCGCAGGTGAACCACCTCGCCGCGCGGCTGGCGAACCGCGGCCTTGCCGCCGTCAGCCTGTCGGGCGAGCTCAGCCAGGCGGAACGCACCCACGCGCTTCAGGCGATGCGCGACGGGCGGGCCCGGGTCTGCGTGGCCACCGACGTGGCGGCGCGCGGCATCGACCTGCCGAACCTCAGCCTCGTGATCCACGCCGACCTGCCGATGAACACCGAAAGCCTGCTGCACCGCTCGGGCCGGACCGGGCGCGCAGGCCGCAAGGGCATCTCGATCCTGATGGTCACCCCCAAGGCCATGGGCAAGGCCACCCGCCTGCTCAAATGGGCCAAGATCACCGCCGACTGGGTCGAGGCCCCCTCTCCCGCCGCGATCCGCGAGGCCGACGAGGCGCGGCTGATGGCCGATCCGGCCTGGAACCACGGCGCGACAGAGGAACAGGCGGCCCTGGGCGAGCGGCTGCTCGAAGCCTTCGGTCCCGCCGCCGTGGCCACGGCCTTCCTGCGTCTGCACGAACAGAACCACGCCGCGCCGGAAGAGCTGCGCGCGCCGGGCGAGCGGGCACCCAGGAAAGAGCCGCGCGATTTCGGCCCCAGCCGCTGGATCGCCCTGTCGGTGGGCCGCGACAACCGCGCCGAGGCGCGCTGGCTGCTGCCGCTGCTGTGCCGCACGGGCAACCTCGACAAGAATGCCATCGGCGCGATCCGCGTGACCGACAAGGAGACCTACGTGGAGCTGTCCGAACCGGTGGTCGACAGCTTCATGGCCAGCCTCGGCCCCGATGGCGCACTGGAGGACGAGGTCTCGGCCCGGCTGTTCGACGGCGTGCCCGACCTGCCGCAGCGCAAGCCCCGCGACAGTGGCCCGCGCGACGGTGGCCCCCGTGGCCCCCGCCCCGACCGTGGCCCGCGCCCGGATCGTGGCCCGCGTCCCGAACGCGCGCCGCGCGAGGATCGCCCCGCCCGCCCGCGCCGCGAGGCACGCGAGGACGGCCCCGCGACCAAGCCGGTGTGGTCCGGATCCGACGACAGCCGCCCCTCCGGGCGCGGCGACCGTCCCTCGGGCCGCGAGGACGGCGCCGAGCGCCCCGCCAGGAAACCCTATGCCAAACGCGAGGACGGCGACCGGACGTTCGACCGCAAGGGCGGCGACAAGCCCTACGGCAAGCGCAAGGACGGCGACAAGCCGTTCCGCAAACCCGACGGCGACCGGCCTTTCGGCAAGAAGGACGGCAAACCCTTCGGCAAGCGTGACGACGGCGACCGCCCCTTCGGCAAACGCGACGGCAAGCCCTTCGGCAAGCGTGGAGACGGCGACCGGCCCTTTGGCAAGCGCGACGGCAAACCCTTCGGCAAGGATGGCGAGGACCGCCCGCGCAAGCCGCGCAGCGATGCCGGACGCCCGGACCACAAGACCGGGTCAGAGAAACCCAAGGGCCGCCCCGGCAGCACCGACCCCAGCGTCTCGCTGCGCAAGAAGGCCAAGCCGGGCGGCGGCAAACCGGTGAAGGGCAAGCACAGCCCCGCGGGTGCTGGCAAAGCCGGCCCCCGCCGCGAGGGCGGTTTCGAAACGCCCCGGCGCGGCAAGCCCCGCGACTGACCGGCACCCCGCGCGCTTCGGGCCCCCTCGATGGCCCGAAGCGCACCACCGCTCTCCCGGCACGCCGCTGATCTGACCCGAAGACCCAGGCGCCGTGCTGCCACCCGGGGCGCCATCCGCCCCGGCCCTGTGCCCCTGCGCCCGGCCCCCGTCTGCCCAAGCCCCGCCTGCCCCGGTCCTAGCCCCCCCGCGCAAGCGCTTTGCCCCGCCTGCACCGGCCCGGCCCCGCCCCTCTTCCCAGACACCCGCACCAAGGCCCCGCCGAAGACCCGGGCCCTCGGGATTGCCCCGCGAACCGACGCCCCCCGCTTCTTTGGTCCGACAAATACCTCGGGGGAGGCCCTTCCGGGCCGGGGGCAGAGCCCCTCTGCGCCAACGCCCCCCGGAACCCCGCCCTGCACCGGACACAGCCCCGCCGTGACAAATCGCGCGCGGCGGTCCGGCGGATTGCGCTGTAATATAGGGGTATCTGCGAGTCAGAATATACCGCAGCCAAGACACAAACCGTCACAGCCTGAAAAAGGAGCTTTCGTGATGGAAATCGGCCTTGTGGAATTGTCGCGCCTGCAGTTCGCGATGACCGCCATGTACCACTTCCTCTTCGTGCCGCTGACACTGGGTCTGTCGATCCTCGTGGCGATCATGGAAACCGTCTACGTCATGACGAACCGCCCGATCTGGCGGCAGATGACGAAGTTCTGGGGCACCCTCTTCGGCATCAACTTCGTGCTCGGCGTCGCCACCGGCATCACGATGGAGTTCCAGTTCGGCATGAACTGGTCCTATTACAGCCACTACGTCGGCGACGTCTTCGGCGCGCCCCTGGCGATCGAGGGGCTGATGGCCTTCTTCCTCGAGGCGACCTTCGTGGGCCTCTTCTTCTTCGGCTGGGACAAGCTGTCGAAGGTCGCGCATTGCGTCGTGGCCTGGCTGGTGGCCATCGGGTCGAACTTCTCGGCGCTGTGGATCCTGATCGCCAACGGCTGGATGAACAACCCGGTCGGCGCGGAATTCAATCCCGACACCATGCGCATGGAGATGACCGATTTCTTCGCGGTGCTCTTCAATGAGGTCGCCCAGTCGAAATTCGTGCACACCGTCTCGGCGGGCTATGTCACCGCCTCGATCTTCGTGCTGGGGATCTCGTCGCTGTATCTGTTGCAGGGGCGCTTCACCGACCTCGCGCGGCGGTCCATCGCGGTGGCCTCGGCCTTCGGCCTCGCCTCGGCGCTCTCCGTCGTCGTGCTGGGCGACGAGAGCGGCTATGCCACCGGGCAGGTGCAGAAGATGAAGCTGGCCGCCATCGAGGCGATGTGGGACACGCATGAGGCCCCCGCCCCCTTCACGCTGGTGGGCTTCCCCGACCAGGAGGCGCGGGAAACCCATTACGCGGTCGAGATCCCCTGGGTCATGGGGCTGATCGGCACCCGCAGCCTGACCGAGGAAATCACCGGCATCAAGGATCTGGTGGCCGAGAACGAGGGCCGCGTGCGGCGCGGCATCATCGCCTATGATGCGCTGATGACCATCCGCGAAGAACGCGACGCGGCCCCCTCCGAGGCGCGCTTCCGCTTCGAGCAGAACTCCATGGACCTCGGCTATGCCTTCCTGCTGAAGCGCTATGTCGACGACCCGCGCGAAGCCAGCGAAGAGCAGATCGCGCAGGCCGCATGGGATACGGTGCCCCATGTGCCGCCGCTGTTCTGGGCCTTCCGCATCATGGTGGGCCTCGGCGTCAGCTTCATCGTGCTAACGGCGGCCTTCTTCTGGCTGACCTCCTTCAGGGGCGGGCACTATCCGCGCTGGCTGCTCTGGGGCGCCGTGGCATGGATCCCCATGCCGTGGATCGCCGCCGAGATGGGCTGGTTCGTCGCCGAGTTCGGGCGCCAGCCCTGGACGGTCTCGGGGCTGTTGCCCACGGCCATGTCGGCCTCGCACCTGACCATCGCGGACCTGCTTTTCACGCTTGCGGGCTTCATGCTCTTCTACACCGTGCTCTTCGTGATCGAGGTCCGGCTGATGGTGAAATACATCCGCAAGGGCCCGTTTCAGGACGTCGACGAAACCGACGACTGGCAGCGCCGCCACGAGGCGCGCCTGCGCAGCGCGGGCACCGTGACCCCCATCGCCAACCCTGCGGAGTGACCGGCCATGATCCTCTCTGAGCTTATCGACTTCGAAACGCTGCGGGTGATCTGGTGGGTCCTCGTGGGCCTGCTGCTGATCGGCTTCGCGCTGACCGACGGCTTCGACATGGGGGTCGGCGCGCTGCTGCCCTTCGTGGCCAGGACGGATGTCGAGCGCCGCGTGGCGATCAACACCGTCGGCCCGGTCTGGGAAGGCAACCAGGTCTGGTTCATCCTCGGCGGCGGGGCGATCTTCGCCGCCTGGCCGCCGCTTTACGCGGTGTCCTTCAGCGGCTTCTACCTTGCGATGTTCGTGATCCTCGCGGCGCTGATCGTGCGCCCGGTGGCCTTCAAGTACCGGTCCAAGCGCGAGGACCCGGTCTGGCGCGAACGCTGGGACTGGGCGCTGTTTGCGGGCGGCGCGGTGCCCGCGACGCTTTTCGGCGTGGCGGTGGGCAACGTGCTTCTGGGCGTGCCCTTCCACCTGACGCCGGACCTGATGGCGCGCTACGACGGGTCGTTCCTGGGCAAGTTCATCGGCCTCCTGCGGCCCTTCGCGCTGCTCTGCGGGGTGGTTTCGATCTCGATGCTGCTGATGCACGGCGCCGCGTGGCTCTCGGTCAAGGCCGAGGGTCCGGTCAAGGACCGCGCCCGTGCCATCGGCGTGAAGGCGGGGCTGATCGCGGCGGGCGGCTACGCGCTGGCCGGACTGTGGCTGGCCATGGGCGTCGAGGGCTTCGCCTTCGCGGGCGAGGTCGTGACCGACGGGCCGTCGAACCCGCTGCTGTCCGAGGTGGTGCGCGGCGGGTCCTGGCTGGATGCCTATGGCGCGCGGCCCTGGATCATGGTGGCGCCGATCATGGGCTTTGCGGGCATGGCGCTGGCGATCCTGGGGCTGAAGGCGGGGCGCGAGGTTTCGACCCTGTTGTTCTCGAAACTGGGCATCCTTGGCGTGATCTCCTCGGTCGGGCTGACGATGTTCCCCTTCATCCTGCCCTCGACCGTGGACCCGAACAGTTCGCTGACGGTCTGGGAAGCCTCCTCCTCGCACCTGACGCTGTTCATCATGCTGGTCTGCACGGCGATCTTCCTGCCGCTGATCCTGATGTACACGGCCTGGGTCTACCGCGTCCTCTGGGGCAAGGTGACCGAGGACGACGTCACCGGCAATTCCGAAACGCTTTACTGAAAGGACAGGCCATGTGGTATTTCGCCTGGCTTCTCGGCCTCCCGCTTGCCGCCCTCTTCGCCGTCATGAACGCCATGTGGCTGGAGCTGCGCACCGATGCCGCCATCGCCGCCGAGGCCGACGCCGAGGACCGGGGCTTCGATCAGGACTGACGCCTGACGCTGCCGGTGCCGTCGTCAGGCCGCACCGGCAGCGTCCCTGCCACCGACCCGCCGCATGCCCGACCCGGGGCGCCCCGTGCCCTCGGATACCGCAAGCGGATGCGGGCAACGGAAGGAGCGCGGTTGACCCAGCCGGCGGCAGGGGATCGCGCCCGGCCCCGACAATTCCCCCGGCCCCCTTGTCAAAACCTGCCTGCCGCCATACCTCCGTCAGCGGCGGGTTCTGCTCTTCTCGTTACACGGGTACATTCCGGTGGCCTTAAGCAAATCCGAGGGAGCTGGCTCTGATTGGGCCGTGGTCCAGTTACCCGGCGCCCACCTGTATATACAGGTCCTCGGGAATGCGTCACCCATACGGTCGCTGCGGTTCCCGCCGCTGCGATAAAGGACCCCCGTGCCACCCGGCGCGGGGGTCCTTTCGCATTTCCGGTCAGAGACGGCGCAGCAGGTCGCGACGGCGCGGACGCGCCGGGCTTTCGGCCCGCACCGGCTGTGCCAGCGGCTGGCGTCGCCCGCCGCTGCCGCTGTCGCTTCGGGCCATGCGCATGATCGCAATGCCGAACTGCACGCCGCCAAAGACGATCCCGTTGAACAGCCACAGCAGGAAGAGGGCCAGAAGCCCGATGTCGCTGCCGCCGATCAGGTGGCGCAGATTCGCCACGTTGAACCACAGCAATATGCCGACGAAGACCGCCGACAGGGCAAAGCCCGCGAGTGTTTGCAGGATGTACAACCGGATCAGGCGCGGCATGGCGAGGCTCCCACTGCGTTTCGGGTCTTCCCGGGGCCGTCCCGTGACACGAATGCCCCGTAAACGCCGGGGGCCGGACGGCTCTGCCTGTCCCGGGTTGCGCCCGAACCGCTTTGTCATTCCATAGTCAGAATATGACAACCCCGGCCAAATGCAAGCGCGGTCCACCGGGTTCGGGGTGTGGCATATGGTGGCGCAGGACCAGCCCTGGCGCGCCTCCCCGGTGCCGGTGGCAGACAGCTGCCTCAGCCATCGTCCGCCTCCTCGCGCCGGTGCAGCGCCAGCGGTTCCTTGAAGGTGAGCGTGCGGTAGGGAAAGGGGATCTCGATCCCCTCCTCGTCGAGCGCCCGCTTGATCGCCGCCACCACCTTGTCGCGAGAGCGGCGGATGTCCACCGGCAGCGAGCCGGTCCACCACGCGATCTCGAAGTCGATGGAACTGGCCCCGAAGGCCATGGCGAAGACCTGCACGTCGCGCACGTCGTCGCGCACAAGGTCCACCTCCCGGACCGCCTTGTAGATCACGGCGCGGGCGCGGTCGATGTCCTCGCCATAGGCCACGCCGCAGACAATCGAGGTGCGCCGCACCTCCTGGTTGGTGCGCACCGTCACCGGGTTGTGGAACAGCTGCGCATTCGGCACGACGACAAGCTGCCCGTCGGTCTGGCGAATGTGGGTGTCGCGGATCGTGATGCGCTCGATCTTGCCCTCGGCGCCTTCGCATTCGATGAAATCGCCCATCTGGAAGGGTTCGCGCAGCAGGATCAGGATACCCGCAAGGAAGTTCTCGAAGGTGTCCTTGAAGGCGAAACCGATGGCCACCGATCCCAGCCCCAGCGTCGTCAGGGCCTTGCCCGGGGTGATCGTCGGAAAGACCACCGTCAGTGCCATCAGGATGCCCAGCAGCCAGATCGTCGTATTCGACATCAGCTTGAGCACATCGACCAGGTTGCGCCGGAAGCGCGCCCGGCGCCCGACCCGATCCAGAACGCCGCGAAAGAGCCAGGCGACCAGCGCCGTGACCGTCAGGACAAGGATCGCCACGCCCAGCCGGGGCCCGGCGGCGACCGCCCCTTCGACCCAGAAGGTCAGCTGATTGGTCAGGGTGCCGGTTACATCGCCCGGCAGCAGCGCGTCGATTTCATCCATCCCCGGATGAACGCGACAAACCGTCCCGGGTTCCACGCGGCCCGGCAGGGCGCGGGGGCGCGGTGCCCCGCCCGCGGTCCGTCCTCCGTGGCAGGCGCACCGGGCAGGCGCCGCGTCAGAATGCCTCGGGCTTTGCCTCGCGGGCCATGTGGTCGAGCACGGCGTTCACGAACTTCGGCTCGCGCCCCTCGGGGAAGAAGGCGGCAGCGACCTCGACATATTCCACGATAACCACCTTCGGCGGCGTGTCGGTGGCCACCAGCTCTGCCCCCGCCGCACGGAACAGCGCCCGCAGGGTCGGGTCGATCCGGTCGATCTTCCACTTCGCCACGATGGCGCGGTCGGTCATCTGGTCGATCTTCGCCTGCCAGTTCACGACCTCGTTCAGGATCTTGGTGAACAGGGGAATATCGCCGTCCAGCATCTCGTCGCCTTCGGGCGTCACCGCGCCGAAGCGGTGTTCGAGGAACTCACCCCGCACCTTGTCGGCGCTCTGGCTGGAATGCTCCATCTGGAACAGCGCCTGCACGGCATAAAGCCGCGAGGCGGACTTCATCTTGCGCCTCTGGTTGCCCGAAATCTGGCTCATGCGGTGGCCGGCCCTTTCCCCTCGCCCGCGATCTTCAGCTCGTCGGGTGTTGCGCGAAAGCCGACACCCTTGCGGTCCGCGCCGTATTGCCGTGTGATCGCCAGCAGGTGCAGCGCAGCCGCAGCGGCGCCGCCGCCCTTGTTCTGGCCCTGCGATTCGGCCCGGACCCGGGCCTGTTCGTAGTTTTCGACCGTGAGGATTCCGTTGCCGATGCACAGCCCCTGAAGCCCCAGCAGCGTGATCGCCCGCGAGGAATCGTTGCAGACCGTGTCGTAATGGGTCGTCTCGCCCCGGATCACGCAGCCCAAGGCCACATAGGCGTCGAAGTTCGACAGCCGCTCGGCGATGCCGATGGCGCTGGGGATTTCCAGCGCGCCGGGCACCTCGATGGTCTCGTGCGAGCCGCCCGAAGCCTCGATTTCCGCCTGCGCACCCTTCACCAACTCATCGGCAATGGCCTTGTAATAGGGCGCCACGACGATCAGCACCTTCACGGGCTTGTCGAATGCCGCGCGCGGCAGCGTGTAGTGCTCTTCGTTCGACGCCATCAGCCCAGCTCCGAGATCTTGCGGGTGCCGGTGATCTCCAGCCCATAGGCGTCGAGGCCGACAATCTTCGGCGAGGGCGAATTGGTCAGCAGCACCAGCTTCGACAGCCCCAGCGACGACAGGATCTGCGCGCCAAGCCCGTACTGTCGCAGGGTCTTGGGCGACACGCCTTCGTGCGCGTCCAGCTTCATCGAGGTGTCGCGCAGCAGGACCACGACGCCGCGGCCTTCGTCCGCCACGGCCTGCATCGCTGCGGCAAACTCGCCGGAGCGGCCCTTGGGCCCGGTGCCCACGACGTCCAGCATCGGGTCAAGCGCGTGCATCCGCACCAGCACCGGCGCATCGCCGGAAACATCGCCCTTGATCAGCACGATATGCTCGTCACCATGGCTTTCGTCGGTGTAGATCTTCATCTGCCACTCGCCGCCGAACTCGGATTGCACCGTCTCTTCGCTGCGCACCCGCACGAGGTTGTCGTTGCGGCGGCGGTAGGCGATGAGGTCGCTGATGGTGCCGATCTTCAGCCCGTGTTTCTGAGAGAAGGCCACCAGTTCCGGCAGCCGCGCCATCGACCCGTCGTCGTTCATGATCTCGCAGATCACGCCCGCCGGGTTCAGCCCGGCAAGGCGCGCGACGTCGACCGCGGCCTCTGTGTGACCGGCGCGGACCAGCACACCGCCCTTGCGGGCGCGCAGCGGGAAGACGTGGCCCGGGGTCGCGATGTCCTGCGCCCCCTTGCTGGCATCGATGGCCGTGGCCACGGTGCGCGCCCGGTCAGCGGCGGAAATGCCGGTCGAAATGCCCTCGCGCGCCTCGATCGAGGTGGTGAAGGCGGTTTCATGACGCGACGAGTTGTTCGTCGACATCAGTTGCAGGCCCAGTTCGCCGATGCGCTCTTCGGTCATCGACAGGCAGATCAGCCCGCGCCCGTAGAGCGCCATGAAGTTGATCGTGTCCGGCGTCGCCCATTGCGCGGGGATCACGAGGTCACCCTCGTTCTCGCGGTCCTCGTGGTCGACAAGGATGAACATGCGCCCGTTGCGCGCGTCCTCGATAATCTCCTCCACCGAAGAGATTGCGTCGCTCCAGCTTTCTTCGACTTGGCCGGGGGTCTCGTACTCTGCCATGGGGCCTCCGCTAGGTTTGGCAGCGCAGATACGCCACCCGGCGCGCGAAGGCCAGAGGCAACAGCGGTCAGCGACCGGCACAGAGGCTGTGCATGGGGCAAAAAACGGTGCCGCCCCGGCGCGGGGATCAGTCGAAGATATCCTCGATCACGTCGAAGGCTTCGTCGAAGAACCGCTGCACCAGCCCCTTCTTGAACTTTTTCTTGCGGGATTTCTTCTTGTTCCGCCCCTCCAGCGCGCGCAGGATCTCGTCGGCGGGAGACTTCGGGCGTTTCGCGGCCTTTGCCACGGGCGCCCTGCCCCGGCGCGGTTTGTCGGCGCCGGTCTTGAGGTTCTTCATCCGGCTCAGCGGTGCCCCGCAGGATGCGCAGGCCAGTTCGTGCTGCACCGCGCCTTCCAGCACCAGCGCGGCGCGGGTGCCGCAGTAACAGCAGGTTGCAATCCGGGTCTGCATCACCCCGATCTAGGCGCGCGCGGCGTAGAGCGCAACGGCAGCGGCATTCGAGACATTCAGCGAGCCGAAGCCGCCGGCGAAATCGATGCGCACAAGGCGATCCACGGTTTCCTTGGTCTTCGGACGCAGGCCCGGCCCCTCGGCCCCCAGCACCAGCGCGACCGGATCGGCGCGGCGGCCTTCCAGCGCCTCTTCGATGGTCACCTCGGCCTCGCCGTCGAGGCCCAGCACCAGATAACCCATGCCCTGCAGGGCCACGATGGTATCGGCAAGGTTGCGTTCGCGCAGGTAGGGCTGACGCTCCAGCGCGCCGCTTGCGGTCTTGGCCAGCGCGCCGGTTTCCGGCGCGGCGTGGTGGCGCGTGCCGATCACCGCCTGCGCGCCGAAGACCTCGGCCGAGCGCAGGATGGCGCCGACGTTATGCGGGTCGGTGACGCGGTCCAGAAGCACCAGCCGCAGGGCACCCTCGCTGGCGATGGCCACATCCTCCAGCCGCCCCCAGTCCAGCGGCCTGACCTCCAGCGCGGCGCCCTGATGGACCGAGTTCGGGTCCAGCGGCACCTTGAAGCGGCGCGGGTCCTGAATCTCGGGCTCGATGCCTGCGGCGGTGACGGCCTCGGCCAGCTTGTCGGCGGCATTCGGGGTCAGAATCAGGCGCAGCTTCTCACGCCGGGGGTTCATCAGCGCGTCGCGCACCGCATGCAGGCCGAACAGCCAGACGGTCTCTGCCGCCGAGGCTTTTTTCGCCTGTTCCTTCTCGACCACCCATTTCGGTTTCTTCGCCATGATCAGACCCTTTTCGCCGGACCCATGCCTTCGCATCGAAAGAGGCGCTTTGCCAAGAGAATTTCCGGTTGACGGGGAAATTGCCCCCCTGTAATGACCCCCCACGCCGGGCAAGTCCCGGCGCCCGGTGGGCGACAGGCCGCAAGGTGTGGCAGGGGACTGTAACTCCCTCGAGGCGACTCACGCCTGGTTCGATTCCAGGGTCGCCCACCATTCTATCAGACATAGCATTGAAATCGTGATGAAACCGCGCGTTTAGGCCGCGCGGGTGTCATCCTTGCCCCCCAGCGTCCTGCCCAGGGGGAGCCATGCCCCCCCTTTTCAGAGGCAGACAGCAAGCCGGTCAGCCGGGCAATGCCGGGGTCGGGCGGTCTCAATCCCGGATCACGGGAGAGCCGCTGCCGACCCGGTCAGCTGCAACTGGATGAAGGCCCCGCTCCGGGACGCGCGCAGGCTGGCCGCGCGGCTTCGGGGACGGCGGCGCGCGCCGCGGTCAGGCGGCGGCTTCGCGGCAGGCGCGGCAGAGGCCCAGAGCCTCGACCGCCACCCGCTCGACCGCGAAACCGACCTCTGCCCCGGCCTCGCGCACCGCCGCCGTGGCGGCGCGGCCCGGCGCCTCGACCACCGTGTCGCAGGCGGTGCAGATCAGGAAACAGGGGGCGTGGCGCTCTCCGGGGCGACCGCAGGCGATGAAGGCGTTCAGCCGTTCGACCCGATGCGCCAGCCCGTTCGCCACGAGGAAGTCCAGCGCCCGGTAGGCCACCGGCGGCTGCGAACCGAAGCCGCCCTCGCGCAGCCGGTCCAGCACCTCGTAGGCCCCCAGCGCGCGGTGCTCTTCCAAGAGCACCTCGAGCGCACGGCGCCGCACGGGGGTGAATTGCAGGCCCTTTTCGGAGCAGGTGTCCTCGGCGGCCCGCATCGCGTCGGCGATGCAGGTCCCGTGATCGTGCTGCTCGAATCCCTGAAGCATGGCGGCCCCTTTCCTTGCGATACAGTATAACACCATAACCGCTTTACAGGGGCGCCGACAAGGCCGGGCCCGATCCCGCGGTGCGCCTGCGGCGCGCATCCCCTCTTGGGGGCGAAGCCCCCAAACCCCCGCTGCCGCCCCGGGCCGCGGGCGGGGCTTGCGTCACACG
Source organism: Ponticoccus sp. (in: a-proteobacteria) (assembly GCF_048381735.1). Taxonomy (NCBI): domain Bacteria; kingdom Pseudomonadati; phylum Pseudomonadota; class Alphaproteobacteria; order Rhodobacterales; family Roseobacteraceae; genus Ponticoccus; species Ponticoccus sp. (in: a-proteobacteria). Next base: position 43,233 of record NZ_JBLXGL010000006.1, on the reverse strand, counting down.
ATGCCCCTGTTGCGACGGCGCGATGAGGTACTTTCAGGACCAGAGAAGCCCCGGGGCGGTGCGGGCCTCAGGCGAAGCGCCCCCGGCGGCCGGAGAAGGCGGCAAGCGTGATGCCCTCTGCTTCGAGCCGCGCCCGGACCGCGCGGGCGATGGCCAGTGCCGTGGCGCCGTCGCCGTGCAGGCAGACGGTGTCCACCGGGGCGGGGATCGGCGCGCCCTCGTCTGGCAGGATCGCGCCCGCGCGGACCATGCGGGCGACCCGGGTCGCGGCCTCTTCGGGATCGTGGATCACCGCGCCCGGGCGGCTGCGGTCGACCAGCGTGGCGTCGGGATTATAGGCCCGGTCGGCGAAGATCTCGCCCGCCCAGGGGCAGTTCAGGGCCTCTGCCGCGCGCTGTTGCGCCGTCGCGGCCAGAACCATGACGATGACCTCCGGCGCGACCTCCTGGGCGGCACCGTAGCAGGCGCGCGCCAGCCCCTCGTCCTCGGAGGCCATGTTGGACAGGGCGCCGTGCAGCTTCAGGTGGCGCACCCTGCCGCCCGAGGCCCGCGCCATGGCCTGCGCGGCGCCCAGCTGGTACTGCACGAGATGGCGCAGCGTGGCCTCTGACAGGTGCATGCGGCGGCGGCCAAAGCCCTGAAGGTCGGCAAAGCCGGGGTGCGCGCCGATGCCCACGCCCCGGGCCACGGCCCCGGACATGGTTGCGGCCATGACGTCCGGATCGCCCGCGTGCAGCCCGCAGGCGACATTGGCGGAGGTCACGACCTCGAGCAGGGCCGCATCCTGCCCCATCACCCAGGGGCCAAAGCTTTCGCCCATGTCGGCGTTCAGGTCGACGGTTTTCATGACAGCTCCTCTCCGGCGGTGACGCCGCTGATCAGGGTATGGGTCAGGAGGTCCGGCACGTCGCGCGGATGGCGGACCAGCGGTGTTGCCAGCCCCGGCAGCGCGGCCAGGTGGCGGCGCAGGCGCGCCTCGGCCTCCAGCGCCTCGGGGCGGGTGACGAAGCGGAAGCGCAGCCGGGTGCCGGGCCCGGCCTGCGCCGCGCGCGGCAGGTCGGCGGGAATCACCGTGCCGATGCGCGGGTAGCCCCCGGTGGTCTGGCATTCCGCCAGCAAGAGGTAGGGCGCGCCGTCGCCGGGGATCTGGAGGTCGCCGGGGGTGATGGCCTCGGAGAGGATGCTCTGGCCCGAGGACAGGCCAAAGCCGCCGCCCGCCGGTGTCAGGCGCACGCCCATGCGGTTGCCGCGGGCGTCACGGGTGAAGGTCTCGGCCTCGAAGCGGGCGCGCTCGGCTTCGGGAAAGAGCCCGGTCTGCAGGCCGGGCAGGACGCGCAACGTACCGCCGCCGAAGCGGTCGTCGGACGGCAGGCAAAGCCCCGTCCGCCCGCCCCGGTCGGGGGCCAGCGGCAGGCGGTCCCCGGCCTCGAGCGCCCGCCCCAGCCCCGCCGCCAGATGGGCCGAGACCGCCCCCAGCACCAAGGGCAGGTCGAAGCCGCCGCCGAGGGTGAGCATGCCGCAGGTACCCGTGCCGCCGCCGTCGATGCGCAGCACCGCCCCGGCGGGCAGCGCATGCGAGGCGTTCCACGCGAGCGGCGCGCCATCCACCGAGGCCCGCATCGGCGCGCCGGTCAGGGCGATCCGCAGCGGCACCCCGGCCCGAAAGCGCCCGCCCATGCCGATCATTTCCAGCGCCGCGCCCGGGGGCTGGCGCAGCAGCGCCGCGCCCTCGGCAAGGGCCAGCCGGTCCAGAGCGCCGCCCCGCGACAGGCCCTGCGCAAGGTAGCCCGGGCGGCCCGCATCCTGCAGGGTGACCCCCGGCCCGGCCGAAAGGACTTCCAGCACGCTCATGCCCCGCCCTTCCGGTGGCATGGCGGGGATGCGCCGGGCCCGGTCATGTCAGCGACTCGGCTGTGATGCCGTCCTTTCCGGCTGCCCCCATGGCCTCGAAGGCAGCGCGGTCGATGGCGGGAAAGCGCACCGCGTCGCCGGGGCGCAGCAGGAAGGGCTTCGCCGTCCCCGGCCGGAAGAGGCGGACATGGGTCTGCCCGACATGGCGCCAGCCGGTGGGGGTGGAGACCGAGAACAGCACCATCTGCCGGATCGCCACCACCAGCGCGCCCACCGGCACCTGCGGGGTCAGGCCGGTCTGGCGCGGGATGTCCCAGGCCTCGGGCAATGTACCGAGATAGGGCTGGCCCGGCGCGAAGCCGATGGTCGTCACCCGCAGCGGCGCCTGCGACAACTGGTCGATGGCCTCGGCCCGGGACAAGCCCGCAAGCGCGGCGGCCTCGGCCAGTTGCGGGGCGCGGTCGGTGCCGTAGAGCGTGGGGATGTGCAGGAGCTGTCGCCCCTCCGGCAGCGGCGCGGCGTACCAGTCCTGCGCGGCGAGCCGCTGGCGCAGCTCTGCCGTCAGCCGCTCCAGCGGCAGGTGCAGCGGATCGAAGCGCAGCTGGGTGGAGACCAGCGCGGTCGAGACCTCTTCGACGGCCTCCGGCGGATCGCGCTCGAGCGCCGCTCGGAAGGCCAGCGCGGCGCGGTTGGCGGGCTCGGTCAAGGTATCGGCAAACCGCACGAGCACCCCGTCGAGGCCGAGGGGATCGATGCGCGGGAATCTGTCGGCGGCAGTCATGCGGTCAGGGGATCACGGGGCGGCGGGGCTGTCCAGAGGGCGGGTCCGGGTTGGGGCGGTGCCTGGGGTGGTGGTTGAGGGGCACCGGTCCGGGTGTCGATTTCGGTGCTGCCAGCGCGGGGGAGCGGCAGGCTGCTGGGCGTTCCGCCCGGATGTGGGCTGGCCCTCCGGGCGGCGGAGGTGGAAGGAGCTCTGCCCCCGGCCTGCGGCCCCCCCCGAGGTATTTCGAGACCAAAGAAGCGGGGGATGGCAACTTGCCGGGCGGTGGGATGCCGTCCTCGGGGGTGGGAGTGCCGCATGCCCCCGGGCCCGCGGGGGGCGGGGCCCGCTGCGGGGCAGCGGAGGCCCGGGCGCGGCGCCTGGCCCCGCCCGGGCTCTGCCTGTTGCGCGGCGCGCCCTGCCCCGCGATCAGGCGGCGATCTGCTGCATCGCCGTCAAGAAGGCGCGGACCTCGTCGGCGCTGTTGTAATGTGCCATGGAGACGCGGATGCAGTCGGCCTGCCCCAGCGGCTCCAGCACGTTGCCCGAGTAGTGGTCGGCCTTGCGGGTATGGGTGCGGATGCCCGCCTCGTTCAGGGCGGTGACGATCTGCGGCGAGGGCACGCCCTCTTTCCAGAAGCTCACGAGGCCTTCGCGCGCCGCATTGTCGGCGCCGCCGACGATCTGGACGCCGGGCAGGCTGGCGAGACCGGCGAGATTGTCCACCCCATGCACCATCATCTGTGCCAGCGCCGCCTCGTGGTCGTGGATCGCGCGGCCCGCCGCCTCGATCCGGGCGCGGCGGCCGGTCTCGTCCGAGACCTCTCCACCCAGCCAATCGAAATAGGCCACCACCTCGCGGAAGGTGGCATAGGCGCCGGTGTCGCGGGTGCCCAGTTCCCACTGCCCCTCGGGCGCGCCGATCAGCGCGTCATGGGCCAGCGCGGTCAGCCTATCCGAGGCCCATGCGATGCCGTAGCCGTGGCGCGAGAAGACCTTGTAGGGCGAGATCACGTAGCCGTCCACATCCGCCGCCTTGAGGTCGATGCCGCCGTGGCAGGCGTGCTGGATGCCGTCCACGATGATCAGCGCATCCGGCGCCGTGGCGCGGATCGCCCCGGTGATGGCGGCCAGATCCATGCCCATGCCGGTCACCGGCGAGGTGTGCAGGATCGTCGCCACGGCGGTGTCCTTGGTGACCTTGGCCGCGTAGGCCTCTGCCGAGACGGTGCCGGTGGCGTCGTCGTGCTTGATCAGCACGTGTTCGCGGCCCGCCTGCGCCGACCAGCGCGCGGCGGCGCTGCGCGAGGCGGGGTGTTCCAGCGTCGAGCCCAGCACCGGGCCGGGCCGCGCGCCGAGGCAGGCGTCGCGGATCAGGCGGAACAGCAGTTCCGTACCGCTCTCGCCAAACAGCACCTTGCCGCCCTCGGCGTTGAAGAACTCGGCCACATCGGCGCGGGCGCCGTCGATGACCTCTTGCAGGGCCTTGGCGGCAGGATTGTCACGGCCCTGGTTGTCGGGGATCGCGGCGAAAAGCGCCGAGGTTTCGACCACCGCGTTCAGCGTCAGTGCGCCGCCGGCGTTCTCGAAGAAGACCCGCGGGCCGGTGAAGGGGCATGTGCCGACGTGGGCAAAGCGCGAACGGATCTCGGACAGCAGCTCGGGGGAGAAGGTCAATGCGGTTTCCTTTGTTCTTCGCGAAGGACGGCCTCTGCCGCCTCTTCCATGTCTTCGGGATCGTCCGAGGGGATGGCATAGCTGCCCGTCATCCAGCGTGCGAGGTCGACGTCCGCGCAGCGCTTCGAGCAGAAGGGGCGGAATTCGGTCACGGTCTTGCGCTGGCAGATCGGGCAGCTCACAGCAGCCCCCTGACGGCCACACGGTCGCGTTTGCGTTGCAGTTCGACAAGGCCCAGCGTCGTCCAGCCCGCCACGATGGTTTCCACCGTGTCGCGTTTCAGCGCCGCCTTCAGCGCCTGTTCAAGCTGGCGCCGGTCCTTCTTGGGACAGGGCGCCGGGTCGATCAGCACCTGCCCGCCAAGGCCGCGCAGCCGCAGCTGGCGCGGCAGGTCGCGGAAGGCGGCCATATTGGCCTTGAGCCCCGCCGCCGGAGAGGTGTCGCCGCCGGTGTTCACATCCACCGCGACCAGCGCCGAGGTGGGTTCGACCATCATGTGGCCGCCGCCGGGAAGATCCACGCGCGGGCCCTTCAACGCCTCGACCATCTCGGTCACGCCATGGCGCTCGAAGGCGCCGTCGCCCTCGTCCACATCGGCCACCGGCCATTCGCGCCAGGCCAGCGCGTGCGGGCCGTCGCCCTCGACCAGAAGCTCTGCGCCGCCGCTGGCATCCGCCAGCACCTGCGCGGCCAGCGAGACCATGGCGAGGATATCGTCCATGATCGCGTCCTCCTCGGCCTCGGCGCAGGAGGAGCGCAGAATGAGGCCTGCGCCTTCGGGCAGCGGGCGTTCCTGCAGGGTGTCATGCGCCACCTCGTGCAGCGCATCGCGGATGTCCTCGTCCTTGATCGCGCGCGAGATGTTGATGCCCGGCGCGCCCGGCGTGACGATGGCGTAGCGCGACTTGAACAGCAGGCGCTGGGTGACCGGGATCGCCTTGCCCGGCTCGGCGTAGCCGGTGACCATGACCAGCAGGGGTTCGCCGGGCGAGAGACCCTTGACCTGCCGCAGGAAGGCATTGCCGTCCGGGGTCTTCAGGAACATCCCCCCCTGCCCCTTCATGGGGCGTTCGGCGACGGCGCGGTAGATGGCGCCGGGACGCGGCAGGTCCGTGTCGATCAGCAGGTCCTGCAATTGTCCGTCGGTGATCAGCGCCGCGGCCTCGCGGCCCTGCCACTGATCCAAAGCGATGGTGCTGCCCTTCATGCCTGTTCTCCCATGGGATAGCCTGCGGCCCGCAGCAGGTTGGCGGTTTCCGCCAGCGGCAGGCCCACGACGGCGGTGAACGATCCCGAGATCCACGGGATCAGCGCGCCCGCAGGCCCCTGAATGCCGTAGCCGCCCGCCTTGCCGCGCCAGTCTTCGGTAGCGATGTAGCTCTCGCGTTCTTCGTCCGAGAGGCGCTTCATCCTGACCTGCGTGACCACGTCGCGTTCCCAGATCCGGTCGCCCCGCCGCACCGCGACGGCGGTGATCACGCGGTGACGACGGCCCGAAAGCATGTCGAGGAAGCGCCGCGCCTCCTCCGCGTCTTCGGGCTTGCCGAGGATGCGGCGCCCCAGAGCGACGGTGGTGTCGGCCGACAGCACGATCTCACCCGCATCAGAGGGAATCGCCAGCGCCTTCTCGCGCGCGAGGCGGACGCAATAGGGGCGCGGAAGCTCTGCCTTCGCGGGATCCTCGTCGATATCGGGCGGGCGGATGTCGTCGGCAGTTATGCCAAGCTGGGCGAGCAATTCGCGCCGCCGGGGGCTGCCGGAGCCAAGGATGAGTCGGGGGCGCTGTGTCATGCGGCAGGGATTAGCGCGTCGGCGCAGGCGGGGCAATGCGGGGCGCGATCCGGGGGCGGTGGGCGGATGGACCGGGCCGCGCCACCCTGCCGCCGAAGGCGCTGCGGGCGAGTGCGGGATCGCGCGCGCCCCGGGACCTGGCCCGGATGACGGGCCACGCGGGTATCTCGGAGCGCCCTGTCGACCGCTCGGGGACAGCCGACGCTACGCGAAGGTCTTGCGCATGGAGAACACGCGCTGCGCGACAGTCCACCGCTCTGCGAGCACTCACCGCCCGGAGAGCACCCGGCGCTCCGCCAAGACCCACCGCCGGGCGAGGATCCACGGCCCGACGACGCGCGGCGCGGCCTGCCGGTTCCGGGCAGCGCGCCCCTGAGGCCGGACACGAAAAAGCGGCCCGGCCCAAGGGCCCGACCGCTGTCCGTCCTGCCGTGATGGCAGCTTACTTGAACCGGTAGTTGATCCGGCCCTTGGTGAGGTCGTAGGGGGTCATCTCGACCTGAACCCGGTCGCCTGCAAGAACGCGGATGCGGTTCTTGCGCATCTTGCCTGCCGTGTGCGCGATGATCTCATGGCCGTTGTCAAGCTCGACCCGGAACGTCGCATTCGGCAGGAGTTCCTTGACGACACCGGGGAATTCGAGCGTGTCTTCCTTGGCCATGGTCTCTCCTGAATCTGCTCCCCGCGCTCTGTCGCGGGGCGCGGGCCTATATGCGCCCACAGAACCTTAAATTCAAGCCCCAACTCGCCCTATCGCAAAGCCGTGACGGCGGGGGGCGTATCCCGGCCCTCCTGGTCCTGCCAATGGGCACGGTTCAGCACCACCCCATCACAGCGCACGCGGGCGATCAGGCCGGGGTCTACCTCTGCGTAACACCACCCGGGACGGTCGAGTTCCCCCTGCGCGAGGATGCCATCGGGGGGAAAGCCGGTATCGGGCGGGCCGAAGACCGCGCCGCGCCCGACCGAGACGTCGATGACCTCGGACCAGTCGGCCTTGCCCACCACCGAGGACATGACCGCAAGGCACTGGTTTTCCAGCGCCCGGGCGCGGGCACCGACGCGCACCCGGGTATGGCCCGCCAGCGCCTCGGTCACCGAGGGCACCAGCAGGATATCGGCCCCGGCCAGCGCGCGGCCCAGCAGGGGAAACTCGCTGTCGTAGCAGATCAGGATGCCGATCCGGCCCAGGGCCGTGTCGAAAAGGCGCAGCGGCCCGCCGGGATGGATGCCCCAGTCCTCGCGTTCGAAGCGGGTCATGATCTGCTTGTCCTGCACGCCCATCGCGCCGCCGGGGGTGAAGAGGCGCGCGCGGTTGACCGGGCGCGGTGCAACGGTCTCGTCGATCACCGGGGCCGAGGCGGCGAGGATATGGACCCCGAAGCGCGCCGCGAGCTCGGCGTGCAGCCCGTCCGCGTCTGGGATGCGCGCGGCGGTGGCATGGATGCAGGCCTCGAGATCCAGCGCCGCCTCGCGGCCCGAGAGCGTCGCCAGCTCCATCGCGCCGTATTCGGGAAAGACCAGCAGCTCGGCCCCCTGCCCCGCGGCCTCGGACACCCAGTCGGTGATCTTGTCGGCGTAGTCCTGCCACGAGGCGAGGTAGGAGGTCTGGTAGGCGGCGGTGGCGATCTTCATGCCGGGTCTCCCGTGGCGAGGGCGGAGGTGAGCCTTTGCGCAGAAAAGACGGATGTGCGTCTGCTGCAGGATGGGGGGCCCGGGTGGCCCCGCGCCGACCGCTCGCGTATGGCGGGCCGCGCAAAAGGTATTTGGGCCAAGAAGAAGCGCAGGGCGCGTGACCCCGGCAAGCCGGGACGACGGGCGGCAGCCGGGGTGGTGCGGGCTGGAGGCGCGGCGGGGCGCCGGGACGACGGCGGGCACGCGCAGGGCATTGGCTTGGCGCGGCGCTTGTTCACATCCGGGGACGAGCGGATCACAGGCGGCGGATCCAGAATTGCAGCGGGTGGTCCGTCTCGGTGGTCCGGTCGATATCCTTCCAGCGGAACTGTGCCACCGCGCCGGGCAGCGGGGCATAGCCGCGCCTGCGCCAGAACGGGTCGAGCGGGGCGTAGGTCTCCGGGCGCAGCGGGTGGTCGGCGGGGCGGGAGACACTGCAAAAGGCGGCGTGGGTCTTGCCCAGGGCGCGGGCGTGGTGCTCGCGCAGGTCGAAGAAGCGGTGGCCGATGCCCCGGCCGCGATACTCGGGCAGCAGCACCGATTCGGCGCAGTAGAAAAGCGTCGTCAGGTCGAGATCCTGCCCGGCGAAGGCCCTGGCGAAATCCTCGGCGTGATCCGCCATCGGGGTGCCGGTGGAGGCGCCCACCAGCCTTTCGCCGTCGAAGGCGCCGACCAGAACGGCGCCGGGGCTGCTGCGGTAGGTCTCGAGATAGGCGCGTTCGTAGTCGAGCGAGCCGTCGTAGAGATAGGGGAAGGCGCGGAAGACCGCGATTCGCAGCCGCGCCACATCGTCGAGCGCGGCGTCGAGCGCCGCGCCGGTCAGGACCTCGACCCGCATCATGAGACCTGACGCACCCAGTCCCCGAGGTTGTAATAGGTCACCACGCGGGAAATCCTGCCGTCCTTCAGCGAGAAGAAGGAGCCGGCGGGAAGGCGGTAGGTCTGCCCCTTCGCTTCCGGCAGGCCGGCGTCGGTTTCGAGATAGGTGCCGTTCACGATGAATTCGGCGGCGGCGCGGGTGCCGTCCCCGTTGGCGAAGATCACGATCTCGGTGAGGGTTTCGCGGTAGCAGCGGCTCATGTGGTCGCAGAACTCGGCGAATTTCCCGGTGCCCCTGCGGATCTGTCCTTCGTTGACGTGGTGCTCGATCTCCGGGTCGAGGCAGGCCAGCATCTCTGCGGTGTCGCCCGCATTGAAGGCATCGAAATAGCGCCGGATGGTGTCGTTGGCGGTCATGGTCTCTCCTGTCTGCACGGGCGGCCGCCTGGCCAGCCGCGCGCGACCATGCCTTCGGCCCGGGGGCCGCGCAAGGCAGCCGAAAGGGGCAATTGCCGGTTTTGCCGGTTACGCCTGCGGCGGGCGCCAAAGCCGCTTGCAAGCGGCTTCCACTCGGCTTGCGAAGGGAGTGGCGGGCGGCTCAGGCGGACCAGCTGCCCTTCATCCGCTGCACCAGCTGGTCGCGGGTCTGGCGGTAGGCGTTCAGCTTCTGCTCGCGCGTCTCGCCGATGCCGGTCGGGTCCATGACCGGCCAGTATTCCACCGACAGGTGATAGTAGCGCGTCAGTTCCAGCGCGCGGCGCTGCGAGGCCGGGGACAGGGTCACGATCACGTCGAAGCCCGACAGCGCCTCGCCCATCTCTTCCATCTCCTCGAAGGACCGCGACCGGTGGCGGGCAAGCTGCACGCCGATCTCCTCGCAGGCGGCAATGGCGAAACCGTCGATCTCGAGATCGTTCAGCACCCCCACCGACTGCACGTAGGCCTCGGTCCCGAACAGCTTCTTCATGATGCCCTCGGCCATGGGCGAGCGCACGGCATTGTGGTCGCAGGCAAAGAGCACGGATTGCGGCAGTCCGCCCAACTCAGCCCCCGAAGTGCAGCACGCAGACCAGCGTGAACAGCCGCCGCGCGGTGGCGTCGTCCACCTCGGCCTTGCCGTCGAGCCGCTCTTGCAGGATGCGCGCGCCTTCGTTGTGGATGCCTCGGCGGGCCATGTCGATGGTCTCTATCTGGCTGGGCGCGGCGGTCTTGACCGCGTCGAAGTAGCTTTTGCAGATCTGGAAGTAATCCTTCACGACCTGCCGGAACGGCGACAGCGAAAGGTGGAACTCCGCCGCCTTCTCACCCTGCCCGGTCATGACGTCGAAGACCAGCCGCTTGTCACGGATCGACAGGCCGAGGTTGTAGGGGCCGGGCGGCACAATCCGGTCGCCGCGCGCCGGAAGCGCGAAACGGTTTTCCTCCATGAGGTCGAACATGGCGACCCGGCGCTCCTGTTCGATCTCCGGTGTCGGAGGCGGCAGATTCGCGTCGTCCAGCTGGATTTGGGCGATATGTGACATGGGCGAGCCTTTCGCAGGTGCAGCAATCGTACAGTGCCACGGAAGGCGATGACAATATGATGACTGCGTTATGCAGGTTTTTCCGCCCTGTCACGTCATACGAAGGTCGGTTTCGCGGTCCTCCGCCCGCATGCGCCCCCGGCATTCGGGACAGCAAGGCAACGGCGGGACGGGCCGGGACGGAACGGGGCGGAGGCCCTCAGCCCCCGGTCCCGCGGTTCAGCCGCTGCAGCCGTGCCGTGACGCTCAGCCCGTGCGCCTCGAGGCTTTCTGACCGCGCCAGCACCTCCGCCGCCGGGCCGATGGCGCCCAGGGCTTCGGGCGACATCCGGGCCAGGGTCGTGCGCTTGAGGAAATCCAGGACCGACAGGCCAGAGGAGAACCGGGCAGAGCGCGCCGTGGGCAGAACGTGATTCGGCCCGCCGACGTAATCGCCGATGGCCTCGGGCGTCCAGGCGCCCAGGAAGATCGCCCCGGCGTGGACGCATTGCGCGGCCAGCGCCTCCGGGTCGGCCACGCAGAGCTCCAGGTGCTCCGGCGCGATCCGGTTCGACAGCGCCGCGGCCTCCTCCAGGTCGCGCACCACGATCACCGCGCCGAAGTCGCGCCACGAGGCCCCCGCGATGGCGCGCCGCTCCAGCGTCTCCAGCCGCGCCTCGACAGCTTCGACCACCCGCCGCCCGAACTCCGCGTCGTCGCAGATCAGGATCGACTGGGCGCTCTCGTCATGCTCGGCCTGGCTCAGCAGGTCCAGCGCCAGCCAGTCCGGGTCGTTGTCGCTGTCGGCGATCACCAGGATCTCCGACGGCCCGGCAATCATGTCGATCCCCACCTTGCCGAAGACCCGGCGCTTGGCCGCCGCCACGAAGGCGTTGCCCGGCCCGGTGATCTTGTCGACCGGCGCAATGCTTTCCGTGCCATAGGCCAGCGCCGCGATGGCCTGCGCGCCGCCGACCCGGTAGACCTCGTCCACCCCGGCGATCTGTGCCGCCAGCATGACGGCGGGGTTCACCACCCCGTCCGGGGTCGGCACGCAGATCGCCAGCCGCTCCACCCCGGCGACCTTTGCCGGCACCGCGTTCATCAGCACCGACGAGGGGTAAGAGGCCAGCCCCCCGGGCACGTAAAGCCCGGCGGCGGACACCGGCGTCCAGCGCCAGCCCAGACCGGCGCCCTCCGGATCGGTCCACCAGGCATCCTCGGGCATCTGGCGCACGTGATAGGCCCGGATGCGCTGCGCCGCCTGTTCCAGCGCCACACGCTCCGCCTCCGGCACCCGCGCCGCATGCGCGGCAATCTCTTCCGGCGAAAACCGCAGCTCCGAAGGCGTCAGAGACAGCCGGTCGAAGCGCCCGGTCAGGTCGCAGACGGCTGCATCCCCGCGCGCGCGCACCTCCGCGATGATCCCGGCCACCACGTCGTCCACATCGGGGCTGTCCTCGCGCTTGGCCGACAGAAGCGTGGCGAAGCCATGCTCGAAACCGGCATCGGACGTATCGAGGAAAACGGGCATGACGGGCCTCCTTCGCGGCAAGATCCGGGGCGATGTACCGCGCAGGCCGCAAACCCTCAAGCGCCCTGGGCTTCTTCTTGGCCCAAATACCTGACTGCGCGGCCGCCCCAAACACCCCCGTCCCCGATGAACTCCGGGGCGTGGCTGGAGGGTGGGCCGCCGCGGGGCCGCAGGGCCGCGCGGTCGGGGCGCGCCCGGAGGACCGCCCCCTCCCTGGCCCGAACCGGACCGAACCGGCGATAGCGGCTCAGGCGCCGTGGTCGGGCAGCTTGCCGGAGGGCGCCACATAGGGCCGGGTGACATCCTTCAGGGTCACTTCCAACGCCTCGACCTCGGCGCGCAGGGCGCCGTCGCCCGCCAGCGTCAGGACAACCGCACCCGCCGGGGCCTCGCCCGGCTCGAAGCTCACGGAAAGCACCGACAGCACCAGGTCGCGGTCTTCCCGGTCGATGCCCTGGCTCGAAACCCCCAGCACGTTGTCGATCACCAGCAGCGCCTGCACCCGCTCGACCGCGCCGCGCGGCGTATCCTCGCGCCGCAAGCGGTTCACCAACAGGCCCAGCCGCCTTGCCCGCTTCTGCCAGCGAATTTCTGTCACCGGCAGAACCGCGTCCTGCGCCAGCGCCGAGATCACGTCCAGATCATCGGCGTCCAGCGCCCCAAGGTTCAGCGCCCGCCCGCCGGCATCCTCGAACCGTGCATCCTCTGTCATGCCTCTTTCACCCGTTCGATCCGCGCCCCCAGCGCCGACAGCTTCTGTTCCACGTTCTCATAGCCCCGGTCGAGGTGGTAGACCCGGCTCACCAGAGTCTCGCCCTCGGCCGCAAGCCCGGCCAGGATCAGCGACACGCTGGCCCGCAGGTCGGTCGCCATGACCGGCGCGCCGCGCAGCCGCTCGACCCCGGTCACCGTGGCATGGCCGCCCTGCACCTCGATCCGGGCGCCCATGCGCATCAGCTCCGGCGCATGCATGAAGCGATTCTCGAAGATCTTCTCCTCCAGCACCGATGTGCCCTCGGCGGTGCACATCAGCGCCATCATCTGCGCCTGCAGGTCGGTCGGGAAGCCGGGGAAAGGCTCGGTCACCACGTCCACTGCCTTCACGCGACCGTTCTTGCGCGCCACCGTCAGCCCGCGCGGCCCCTCGGTGACGGAAATCCCCGCCGCGTCCAGCTTTTCGCAGAAGGCAGACAGCAGTTCGATCCGACCGCCAAGGCAGGTCACCTCGCCGCCGCAGATCGCCGGCGCCAGCATGTAGGTGCCCAGCTCGATCCGGTCGGTGACAACGCCATGCGTGGCGCCGTGCAGCCGGTCGACCCCCTGAATGGTGATCTCGGAAGAGCCCTCGCCCTCGATCTGCGCGCCCATCTTGCGCAGGCATTGCACAAGGTCGACGATCTCGGGCTCGCGCGCGGCGTTCTTCAGAACCGTGGTGCCCTTGGCCAGCACCGCCGCCAGCAGGGCGTTTTCCGTCGCGCCCACCGAGACCAGCGGGAAATCGACGATGCCGCCCTTCAGGCCGCCCGTCGGCGCCTTGGCATAGACATAGCCGTCACGCAGGTCCATTTCGGCGCCAAGCGCCTCCATCGCCTTCAGGTGCAGGTCCACGGGCCGCGCGCCGATGGAACAGCCGCCGGGCAACGAGACCTCGGCATGGCCGAAACGCGCCAGCAGCGGCCCCAGCACGAGGATCGAGGCCCGCATCTTGCGCACGATGTCGTAATCGGCCCGGGTCGAGATCGCACCATGCGAGGACATCGCCAGCACGCGGCCCTCGTTCAGCGCCGTCACCTCGGCGCCCAGCGACTCGAGCAGCCGGGTCATGGTGCGGATGTCCGACAGCCGCGGCGCATTGGTCAGCGTCAGCGGCTCTTCGCTGAGCAGCGTCGCCGGCATCAGCGTCAGGCAGGCGTTTTTCGCGCCCGCGATGGGAATCTCGCCGTTCAGCGGGTTGCCGCCCGTCACCAGAATGGAATCCATGCCTGCCTCTCAGTCCTTGTCGTTTTCGGTATCCGCTGCATCGGCGGCTTTCGGCGCCTGCCGCGCGCGGCTCTGGGCCTTGCGGCGGGCAAGGTTCGCCTTCAGCGCCGCCTTCAGCCGCTCGTCCCGCGACGCGGGCGCTGCCCGCCCGCTCTTGCCCTGCTTGCCATCCATGCCTTCTCCTGTATCGCAGGGCCGAAACCGGGTCCAGCCTGCGCCCCGCCGTTCCCCGGCAAAGCCGTTCAGATTTTTTCGCTCGCCCTCTTGCGCGGTCCGGAAATTGGGTCTATCAGCCCCGCCACGGCGCTGCTGTAGCTCAGAGGTAGAGCACTCCCTTGGTAAGGGAGAGGTCGAGAGTTCAATTCTCTCCAGCAGCACCATTATCCCCCAGACTCTACTACCGCCTTGCCGGGCACGCCCCCGGCGGCCACCTGCGGCTTGATCCATCGCGTGAAGACCGCAGCTCAGGGCGCTCATCGCAAAAGAAAAACCGTCGAGGCCCGCGTCAGGATCCGGGGGCCCCATGCGCCCATGCGGCTGGCCCCGGTGCAGACCCTCCTGCGCATGGTGCGGGATTCGAAACGCCCCTGACCTCAGCCGCGGCCCCCGGGCGCGGCCGGCAACCGGCGCAGGGCCCAACGCCCACCCAGCGCCGCTGTCGACCTCACGATGTTTTCAGCCGGACGGACGACCCGCCAGCCAAACCCGCAGCGGCCCGCGCCGATGCCCCTGCCCCCCAGCGAGACTTGCCAAGGGGGCCGCCGCCCCCGTATGGCCCCGGCAGACCGCCGCCAGAATGGGTGCCGCCGTGCTGCTCTATCGCCTTCTCGCCAGCCTCTTCGCGCTGATCACCCTGTTTCGGGCGGCGCGCGCTGGCGGGCGCGCGGCGGCCTGCGCAAGGCTGCGCGTCGCCGATCCGGCGCCGGGCCCGCATGTCTGGCTGCACGGTGCCTCGAACGGCGAACTTGCCTCGGCCCGACCGGTGCTGGCCGCGCTTGTCGCGGCCCGGCCCGACCTGCACTGGCTGATCACCGCCAATACCGCCACCGGCCTGGCGCTTGCGCAGGGCTGGGCGCTGCCGCGCACCAGCGTCCGGCCCGCGCCGCTGGATCTTGCGGCGACCACCCGGCGCACCTGCCGCGACTGGACGATCCGCGCCCATGTCACGCTCGAATCGGAACTCTGGCCCAACCGCATCCTGCTGTGTCCCGGCCCGGTGATCGGCCTCGGCACCCGCCTGAGCGCGGGCTCCGCAGGGATCTGGGGCCGCTTTCCCCGCCTTGCCCGCCGCCTTCTGACCCGGCTCGACCTCGTGGTGCCGCAGGACCCCGGCACCGCCCGGCGCCTGCTGGCGCTTGGCCTGTCCCAAGAGGTTCTCGGCCCGACCGTCGACCTCAAGGCCTTCTACACCGCGCCGCCGCCCGCCGAGGCCCCCACCTTCGACCGCGCCCGCACCTGGCTGGCCGCCTCGACCCACGAGGGCGAGGAGGCGGCGGTGCTCGACGCCCATGCCGCCCTCTTGGCGCAGGACCCAGGGCTGCGCCTGATCCTTGCCCCCCGCCATCCCGCGCGGGCCGATGCCATTGCCGCGCTGGTCGACGCGCGCGGCCTGACGCTGGCGCGGCGCAGCCTGGGGCAGGACCCGCAGGGCGCACAGGTCTACCTGGCCGATACCATGGGCGAGATGGCGCTGTGGTACGCCAGCGCCGGGCGTGTCTTCATCGGCGGCACCCTGACCGACCGTGGCGGCCATACCCCCTACGAGCCCGCCGCCTTCGGCGCGGCGCTGCTGCACGGGCCGGACATGCGCAACTTCACCACCGCCGCCGAGCGGCTTGCACGGGCCGGGGCCTCGGTGACGGTCACGGATGGCGTGGCCCTGGCCGATGCCCTGCGCGCCCTCTCCGCCCCCGAGGCCCAGGCCCGGGCCGGAGAGGCGGCGCAGAAGGCGCTGCGCCCGCAGGCGGATGCCTCGACCCTGTGCGACCTTCTCGCCGACCATCTGCCGCGCGCATAGTTCACCTTGATCGCGCCCGCGGAATCCTTATTTTCAAACAGATAGCCAGGGAAATCGGGCCGATGATCCAGTACAGCCTGAAATGCGCAGAGGGCCACCGCTTCGACAGCTGGTTCCAGTCCGCTGCCGCCTTCGACAAGCTTCAGGCCGCCGGCCTTGTGGCCTGCGCTGTCTGCGGCTCCGAATCCGTGGAAAAGGCGCTGATGGCGCCCCGCGTCAACGGCACCGAGGCGGCAGAGCCGCCGAAACCGCTGCGCAGCCCCGGCACTGCGGCGGAACAGGCGCTTGCGGCCCTCAAGGCCCATGTCGAGAAGACCTCGGACTACGTCGGGCGCAATTTCGCGAAAGAGGCCCGCGCCATGCATCAGGGCGACGCGCCCGAGCGCGCGATCTGGGGCGAGGCCCGCGGCGAAGAGGCCAGGGCGCTGGTCGAGGACGGCATTCCCATCGCGCCCCTGCCCTTCGTACCGACCCGCAAGAGCAACTGAGCCGGTGGCGCTGAAGCGCGCCGGGGACATCGTCGCGGCCTTTGTCGCGGCATGGCAGGCGCGATCCGGCGCGGAGATCGCGGCGCTGTTTGCCGAGGACGGCGATTTCGTCAATGTCACCGGGCTGTGGTGGCACGGGCGGGCGGCCATCGCCCAACCGCACGACTATGCGCTGAAAAGCTTCTTTGCACAGACCACCCTGCATGTGGGCCGGACCGAGACCCGCACCCTGGGGCCCGATCACGCGCTGGTGCGCTGCCGCCTGACCCTGCGCGGCCAGCGCGCCCCCGATGGCAGCGCCGCCGGGGACCGCCAGACCATCCTGTGCTTCGTCATGGCCCGGGGCCCCAAGGGCTGGCAGGCCGTCTCGGCCCAGAACACCGAGGTCCAGCCCGGCAAGGAAACCCATGTCGCACAGGGGGAAAGCATCACGCCGACGGACTACCGCGCCCCCTGACGCCCGGCCGTCCGCGCCGGAACCGCCCCCCTTTCTGTCCAAAAGGCTTGCCTCTTATCCGACAGTTGCGTAAATCGCGCGCGATCTTGTCAGGAAAGACCCGCCCCATGCCCGTTCTCGTCATGAAATTCGGCGGCACTTCGGTTGCCACGCCGGACCGCATCCGCCGCGCCGCGAAACGCGTTGGCGTCGAAGTGGCCAAAGGCTACGACGTTATCGTCATCGTCTCTGCCATGTCGGGCGAAACCAACAAGCTGGTGGGCCTCGTCGAAGAGACCTCGCCGCTGTTCGACGCGCGCGAATACGACGCCGTGGTGTCGTCGGGCGAGAACGTGACCGCCGGGCTGATGGCGCTGACCCTGCAGGACATGGATGTGCCCGCACGGTCGTGGCAGGGCTGGCAGGTGCCGGTCGTGACCACCGGCGTGCATGCCAATGCCCGGATCGAGGAGATCCCCACCGAGAACATCTCCGCCAAGTTCGGCGAGGGCATGCGGGTCGCCGTTGTGGCGGGCTTTCAGGGCATCAGCCCCGAGGGCCGGATCACCACGCTGGGCCGGGGCGGCTCGGACACCACCGCCGTCGCCTTCGCCGCCGCCTTCGGCGCGGAACGCTGCGACATCTACACCGATGTGGACGGCGTCTACACCACCGATCCGCGCATCTGCGAAAAGGCGCGCAAGCTCAACCGTATCTCCTTCGAGGAGATGCTGGAACTGGCCTCTCTGGGGGCGAAAGTGCTGCAGACCCGCTCTGTCGAGCTGGCGATGCGCTACAAGGTGCGCCTGCGGGTGCTGTCGAGTTTCGAGGAACAGTCCGACGAGGCGGGAACGCTCGTCTGCGACGAGGAGGAAATCATGGAATCGAATGTCGTGGCCGGTGTGGCCTATTCGCGTGACGAGGCCAAGATGACCCTCGTCACCGTCGAGGACCGTCCGGGCATCGCCGCGGGCATCTTCGGCACGCTGGCGGATGCCGGCGTGACCGTGGACATGATCGTGCAGAACGTGTCCGAACTGAACTACAAGGGCCATACCGAAGGCGTGACGGACATGACCTTCTCCTGCCCGGTGAACCAGGTGAAGCGCGCCGAGAAGGCGCTTGGCGACGCCAAGGCCGCGGGCAAGCTGATCTACGAGACGCTGGCCATCGAAACCGATGTGGCCAAGGTCTCGGTCGTGGGCATCGGCATGCGCTCGGCGGCGGGCGTGGCGGCGCAGATGTTCAAGGTGCTCTCGGACGAGGGCATCAACATCCAGGTCATCACCACCTCCGAGATCAAGATCTCCGTCCTGATCGAACGCAAGTACATGGAGCTTGCAGTGCAGGCCCTGCACGACGCCTTCGGACTGGACAAGGTCGCCTGAAGGCGGCCCGGGGGCGGCCTGAGCGTCACCCGGTTTCGGCGGCCCTCCGGCCCGGGGGGCCCTGCCCTGCGCCATGACCTCCCGGTTCCATGGCGCGACAATGCCCCCGAGGATACCTCCGGACCGCGGAAAACCGGGGCGCCGCTCCTTCTTCTGTCCCGAAATATCCCGGGGAGCGCGAGGGGCCGGCCCCTCGCTCCGCCGCCCGCCGCAGGCGCCTCCATGGGCGGAACAGGACCGTCCGCCTGCCCATCCCCGCGCCATCCCGGTGCGAAATCCCCCGTGAATCCAAGCATTCCGCTTTCCCTACCCCCGCCTACTCGCCTATAGCTGGCAACCGGGGGACCAAGGGCAGCCGATGGCACATACTCTGGAAAGCGAAAGCAGGAAGCTGCTCGGCCGGTTGCGCGACACCATGGCCGAGGATGCCGCCGGGCAGGCGCGGCTGGACAAGATCACCCATCTGACCGCCGATTCCATGGGCACCGAGGTCTGCTCGATCTACCTGTTCCGCGATGCCGACACGCTCGAGCTCTGCGCCACGCAGGGCCTGAACGCCGCCGCCGTCCATCAAACCCGCATGAAGCTGGGCGAGGGCCTGGTGGGCCGGGTCGCCCGCAGCGGCAAGACCGTGAACGCCGCCGATGCGCCTTCGGAACCGGGCTTCCGCTTCATGCCCGAGACCGGCGAAGAGATCTATTCCAGCTTCCTCGGCGTCCCGATCCAGCGCCTTGGCGAGAAGCTGGGCGTGCTGGTCGTGCAGTCGAAACAGGCCCGCCAGTTCTCGGACGACGAGATCTACGCGCTGGAAGTCGTGGCCATGGTGCTGGCCGAGATGACCGAGCTTGGCGCCTTCGTAGGCGAAGGCGCGGCGATGGAAAAGCGCCACACGCAGGCGGTGCTGTTCCGCGGCAGCACCGGGCAGGAGGGCGCGACCATGGGCCACGTCTGGCTGCACGAGCCGCGCGTGGTGGTGACCAACCTCGTCGCCGACGACCCCGAGACAGAGCTGACCCGCCTGCAAGAGGCGGTGGACCGCCTGCGCGTCTCGGTCGACCAGATGCTGGCCGGGGCCTCGATCGGCGAGGGCGACCAGGTCGAGGTGCTGGAAGCCTACCGCATGTTCGCCAATTCCAAGGGCTGGCTGCGGCGGATGGAAGAGGACATCGGACGCGGCCTCTCGGCCGAAGCGGCGGTCGAGAAAGAGCAAAGCCAGACCCGCGCCCGCATGAGCCAGGTCACCGACGGCTACCTGCGCGAGCGGCTGCACGACCTCGACGACCTGTCGAACCGGCTGCTGCGCATCCTGACCGGACAGGGGCGCGAAACCGGATCGGAAATGCCCGAGAACCCGATCCTGGTGGCGCGCAACATCGGCCCCGGCGACCTGCTGGACTATAACCGCAAGCTGCGCGGCGTGGTGCTGGAAGAGGGCTCTGTCGGCTCGCATGCCGTCATCGTCGCCCGGGCGCTGGCGATCCCGCTGATCATCAATGCCGAGCGCATCACCAACGAGGCGCTGAACGGCGACCAGATCCTTGTCGACGGCGATCAGGGCATCGTGCACCTGCGCCCCGACGATACCGTGGTCAACGCCTTCCGCGACAAGCTGGCGATGCAGGCCAAGGCGCAGGAACGCTACAGCTCGATCCGCGAAGCCGAGTGCGTCAGCGCCGATGGCCAGCGCATCCACCTGTTGATGAACGCCGGGCTGATGGCCGATCTGCCGTCGCTGACAAGCTCGGGTGCCGAGGGTGTGGGCCTGTTCCGGACCGAATTGCAGTTCCTTGTCCGCAACAAGATGCCCAAGCGCACCGAGCTGGCCGAAATCTATGCCCGGGTGCTGGACGCGGCGGGCGGCAAGCGGGTGGTCTTCCGGACGCTGGACATCGGCTCGGACAAGGTCCTGCCCTACATGAAGCCCACCGAAGAGCCCAACCCGGCGCTCGGCTGGCGCGCGATCCGGGTGGCGCTGGATCGTCCCGGCGTGATGCGCATGCAGCTTCAGGCGCTGATCCGGGCCGCGAACGGGCGCCCGCTGACGCTGATGTTCCCCTTCATCGCGCAGTACGAGGAATTCATCCACGCCCGGGCAGAGCTTGAAAAGGTCATGGCCCGCGAACAGAAGCTGGGCCACACCGTGCCCGAGCGGGTCGAGATCGGCACCATGCTGGAAACGCCCTCGCTGGCCTATGCGCCGCAACGCTTTTTCGACGAGGTCGAGTTCGTGTCGATCGGCGGCAATGACCTGAAGCAGTTCTTCTTCGCCGCCGACCGCGAGAACGAACGCGTGCGCCGCCGTTACGACACGCTGAACCAGTCGTTCCTGTCGTTCCTGCGCCTTGTCGTCGAGCGCTGCGAGACCTCGAACACGCCGCTGTCCTTCTGCGGCGAAGACGCGGGCCGCCCGGTCGAGGCGCTGTGCCTTGCCGCCATGGGCATCCGCACGCTGTCGATGCGGCCCGCCTCCATCGGGCCGGTGAAGTCGCTGCTGATGCGCTACCGCCTGTCCGAGATCCGCGACGTCATCGAAGAGGCCTTCGCGCGCGGCGAGCAATCCGTGCGCGGGCCGGTCATGGACTACCTGCGCGACAATTCCTGAACGATCCTGAGAGGCCTGCGCGCCTGACCGACTGGTGACGGGGTGGCGCGCTGCGCCGCGCCCGGTGGCTGGTCATGCCCCCCGCGCGGGCTTCGCGGTGCGGGGCACCGGCGGCGCCCTGCCCCGGGGCGTGACATCACGGCCTCTCTCTGGCGCGCGGCAGCCGGGGGCCGCCTCTCGCATCGCCCGGCTCTCAGATCCGCCCGTCCAGCCAGTCCGGCAGGTGGCCCACGTCCGGCAGCACCACATCGGCCAGGGGCGCCAGCGTCTCTCGGCCCGCAACGCCGGTCAGCACCCCCACGCACAGCATGCCCGCCGCGCGCCCGGCCTTCAGGTCATGCGTGCTGTCGCCGACCATCACCGTCTGCCCGGGCGCCACGCCCACCGCCCGGCAGAAAGCAAGCAGCGGCGCCGGAGAGGGCTTGGCGCCAAAGCCGCTGTCGGCGCCCGCGATGAAGTCGAACATGTTCACCACGCCGACCTCGGCCAGATGCGCGCGGGCCACGGCTTCGTCGTCGTTGGTCATCACCCCAAGGTCGAGATCGCGCGCCGACAGCAGGGCGAGGAAGGGCACCAGCGCCACCGCCTCGACCAGCGGCGCCGCCGCCGCATGGGCCACCAGCCGTTCTTCGACGCGGGCCCCCGTCCAGCCCGGCAGCGCCCGCAACAGGCAGTCCGCGACCTCGCGGTTGGTGCCCGCGATCACCGGGCTGTCGGGCAGGAACCGCGCGGCGGCAAGATCATAGCGCACCGTCAGGGCAAGATCGCGGGCGTGCTCGGGATCGCCCGCCGACAGGTCCTCGATCACCCGCATGCCCCAACCGTCCCAGGTTGCGCCGAAATCGAAAAGGGTGCCGTCCTTGTCGAAGAGAACCGCCGCGATGCTGCGCCTCATGTCCAATGCACCGCCTCGCCGCCGGGCAGCGCCGCGCGAGCTTGCATCGGGGTGTCGTAACGCAGCCCCGCCGCGTCGCAGAAGCCGGTGATCCAGGCATCGTCCATCAGGATGAAGTCCAGCACCGAGCCCTGAAAGGCGGGATCTTCCAGCCCGGCGCGGAAGTCCGCCTCGCTGGCGCCCGTGGCCCCAAGAAAGACCGGCAGAAGCTCTTCGTTGCCCGCCAGCCAGGCCACCGCCTGCAGGCCCGTGGTTTCGGCGGTTTCCCGCGACATCGTCATTTGATTCAGTTCTCGAAAGGGTTTCTTAACCATTCTTCATCAAATCTGAGCGGGATCGAAAGTGCAAGGGCAGCGCCGGTGCCGCGGCGCGGAATAGGAGCAGTCGGAAGCCATGACAGGCCGCATCCTGATCGTCGACGCCGTGCCGACCAACCGCATTGTGCTTCGGGTGAAGCTGTCCGCCGCCTTCTACGAGGTGACGCAGGCGGCCAGCGGCGCCGCGGCCCTTGCCGCGGTGCGGACAGCCATGCCCGACCTCGTGCTGAGTGCCGCCGCGCTTCCCGACATGACCGGCCCTGCGCTTTGCGCCGACCTGCGCCGGCGCGACCCGCGCGCCGCGCCCCCGGTGGTGATCCTGCACGACGGCGACGACCCGGCAGAGCGCCTGGCCTCGCTCGCCGCCGGTGCCGATGAGGTGCTGTCGCGCCCCTTCGAGGACAAGGTGATGCTGGCCCGCCTGCGCGCGCTTCTGCGGGAACGCGACGCCGAGGCGGAACTTGAACTGCGCGAGGACACGCGGCGCGCCTTCGGACTGGCCGAGGCGGGCAGCGATTTCTCCGGCCCGGGCATCGTGCATCTGATCGCGCAATCCGGGCTTGCCGCCACCAGGGCGCTGGCGGCGGGGCTGCAGGACCGGATTGCCGACCGGGTGGTCCAGGTCGATCCCGGCAAGGCGCTGCGCACCCTGCCCGCGCCCGACGTGGTCGTCGTGGCCGAGGCCCTGGGCTGCGGTGGCGAGGGGCTGTCGCTGCTGCCGCAGCTGCGCGCCAACCGCGCGACGCGGCACTCCGGCCTGATCTACATCGCCCGGCCGCTGGAACCGCGCGAGGCGGCCAGCGCGCTGGACATGGGGGCCAACGACATCCTCACCGACGGGCCGGATCTCGACGAGCTGGCGGTCCGGCTGAAACGGCAGATCCGGCGCAAGCGCACCAACGACCGGCTGCGGGCGAACATGCAGGACGGGCTGCGGGCCGCCGTTCTGGACCCGCTCACCGGGCTGTTCAACCGCCGCTACGCCCTGCCCCACCTGTCGCGGCTGTCGGAACGGGCCATCGCCAAGCGGCGGCCCTACGCGGTGCTCATGGCCGATATCGACCGCTTCAAGTGGGTCAACGATGTGCATGGCCACGCCGGCGGCGATGCCGTCCTGCAGGTGCTGGCACAGCGCTTGCGCGGCACCCTGCGCGCCGCCGACCTGATCGCCCGCTGGGGCGGAGAGGAATTCCTGATCGCCATGCCCGATGCCGACCGTTGCGCGGCGCTGGCCACGGCAGAGCGGCTGTGTGCGATCATGGCGGCGCAGCCGGTGCGCCTGCCGGGCGGCGCCTCGGTCGACCTGACCCTCTCGATCGGGGTGGCCACCCCGTTGCGGTCGGGCGAGGACCAGCCCATGGACCTGATCGAACGGGCGGACGACGCGCTTTATGCGGCCAAGAATGCCGGGCGCAACACCGTCGTTCTGGCCGATACGGTCCGCGCCCTGCCGGACCTGCGCAAGCGGCCCCTGCCACCGGACGGCCTGCGGCCCGCCCATGACATCCCCCTGTCCGGGGGCCTCGCCCGGGGCGGAAAGGGATAGGCCCGGAGCCCGCAGCCGGGCCGTCACCGGCGCCGAGGGTTCCGCCCGTTCAGCCTGCCGTGTCTCGCCCGCCAGCGCCACCCGCCCTGGTCATCGCGCCGTAGGCCAACGCCGCCTGTCCCGGCCATTGCATCGCCAGCCACAAGTCAGCGCGCATCACCCGCCCCGGTCATCGCGCCGTAAGCCTCGGGCCAGCGCGTATCATCCGTCCCGGTCATCGCACCACACGCCTCAGGCCTGCGCCGCCCGTCCCGGTCATCGCACCACACGCCTCAGGCCAACGTCGCCTGCCCCGGTCATCACGCCGCAGGCCTCGGCCCTTGCGCCCACGCCCGACGTTCAGACCGTCAGTCCCGGCCACCCTTCTTGCGAAAACGCTCGAAGCGCGCCGCGTATTCCTCCAGCACCACTTCCAGACGGTCCGCATAGGCCGCCCGGTCCTCGGGCGACAGCGCCGTCACGTAGTCCAGCAGCACCCTCTCGCCACGCTGCCGCCGCTCATCCGCGCGCGCGCCCTGTTCCGCCAGCACGCGGCCAAAGCCTTCGGCATCGAAGGGTTCGGCCCGCAGCGCATCCAGCGCCGCGCGGTATTCGCCCAGCACGTCCGGGCGCCCGTCCGCCGCGCGATCCGCGCGATACCGCTGCCACAGGGCCTGCCAGACCTCGCCGCGCTGCTCTTCGTCGAAGGCGCGCGTATAGGGCGCCACCGGGTCGCGGTCATGGCCATGCCGGGGCGGCCCCTTGAACAGGAAGCCCGCGAACAGCCCCGCCACCGCCAGGTTCAGGGCCAGCGAGGCAAACAGCACGATCCTCAACCAGGGCCGCATCGGCCCACGCATGTCACTCATCCCCTAGCCTCCGATCATCGCGAGGTCATAGGCGCTGACCGGGTCCACGCCCAATTGCCCCAGCCCCGCCTGCTGACTATCCCAGAGCGCGCTCATGCCCTCTGGCGGGCTGACGCCCAGCCAGACCCCGGCGGCACAGGCCACGGCCAGCCCGGCCAGCCCCGGCCAGCCGCCCAGGGCCTGGCGCAGCCCGGACCAAAGCCCCGGCCCCATCCGCTGCGCCCCGGCCTTCAGACGTCCGGCCTGCGCCAGCTGTTCGTCCAGCGCGCCCTCTGTCAGCCGCGCCAGGAAGGCCGCATCCGGCTGCGGCGGCGTCTCGCGGGCCGCGGCAAAGAAGGCGTCAAGCCCGCTGTCATCCCTGCGCTCAGTCATCGTCCTGGTATCCCAAAGCCTCGCGCTGCCCACGCAGCAGCGCCTCCAGTGCCCGTTTGCCCCGCGCCGTCAGACTTTCGACCGCACGCGGGCCGATGTCCATGATCCCGGCGATCTCGGGGTTGGACAGCCCCTCGATATGGCGCAGGATCACCGCCTGCCGCTGCCGGTCCGGCAGTTGGCTCAGCGCCGTCTGCAGGGCCTCGGCCCGCGCGTGTTGCTGCATCCCCTCCAGCGCCGAGGGCCTGTCGTCCTCCGGCTCGGGGATCGCGTCCAGCGCCGGGCCGCTGCGCCGCCGCCGCATCCGGTCGATGCAGAGGTTCGCCGTCACCCGGTACAGCCAGGTCGAGACCTGCGCCTCGCCCGCCCGCCAGTCCGGCGCGATCCGCCAGAGCTTCAGCAGGGCCTCCTGCGTCACGTCCTCGGCCTCGGCCCGGTCACCGCCCAGCATCCGCGTGGCATGGGCATAGACCCGGGGCGCCAGCCGCGCCGTCAGCGCCCGCGCAGCCTCGGCCCGGCCCGCCGCGTAGTCGGCGAGAAGCTCTTCGTCGCTGCGGTCGCTCATGGCGTCAAACGGCATCTCTGCGGGCGGTCCATTCCTCTGCGCTAGCGGCAAGGCCGGCAAAGCGCAATCCTGTCGGGGGTGAAGCGGCGCGACCCGCGCGGGGCCGCGCCGGGAAGGCCTCAGCGGCCCTCGGTCCACCCCGGTGTGCCCCGGCCCCGCTCATGGCCGCGTTCATGGCGGCGTTCATCGCCGTGGTGTTCGCCGTGCCGGTATCCCTGCATGGGTCCCTTGCGGTCGCCGTCGCGATGCATGCCATGCGCGCCCTCGGGACGATGCGCCCCCCGCTCGGCCATGCGCTTGCGCGGCGCCTGCAGTTCCTCTTCGGTCAGGGCACCGTCGCCATCGGTGTCGAGCCAGTCGAGGATCCGGTCGAAGCGGCTGGTCTCGGGCTGCACGCCCGAAATCTCGTCAAGCGACAGCTGCCCGTCGCCATCGGCGTCCATGCGCGCGATCAGGGCCGCCTGCCGGGCGGCGCGGCGCATCTCTTCGCGCTCGGCGCGCAGGGCCTCGGCATAGGCAGAGACCTCCTCCGGCGACAGCAGCCCGTTGCCATCCGCATCCGCCGCCTCGAAGCGTTCGGCCTGGCGGGCCTCGACCTCTTCGACCGTCACGCGACCGTCGCCATCGGCATCGTAGCTGAGGATCGGCATGCCGAAGCCCGGGCCGCCGTGACCGCCGCGCGGCGCCTGCGCCATCGGGCGCTCGGCGGGCCGGGCCTGCGCCGGGGGCTGGTCCGGGGCCTGCGCCGGAGACTGCGCTTGCGCCAGTGCGAGGCCTGCCGATCCCGTCATCAGGACCAGCGCGAGGCCGGTCATCGAAAGAGCCGTCGTCTTCATTGCAAGTTCCTTCCGTCTTGCCGTTATCGCAGGAACGACAGGCTCTTCCCCGCCGTCCATGGCTCTTTCACGCAGCCCGTCGGCGATCCCGTCGCGGGAATCCGCGGCGCCGGATCACGTCGCCGTGAGGCCGCGCGTGCTGTGACATCCCGACGCAAGGGCATCTTGTACCCTT
This sequence comes from Ponticoccus sp. (in: a-proteobacteria), assembly GCF_048381735.1. NCBI lineage: Bacteria > Pseudomonadati > Pseudomonadota > Alphaproteobacteria > Rhodobacterales > Roseobacteraceae > Ponticoccus > Ponticoccus sp. (in: a-proteobacteria). Next base: position 17,160 of record NZ_JBLXGL010000006.1, on the reverse strand, counting down.
TCGGCGCCGCCGTCGCGGGTCCATCTTCCGGCCAAAATACGAGGGTGACATGACCATTCAGGACAAGGAACACACGCGCGATCCGCTTTGGTCCGCGCTATGGAAAGGCTGGCGCTGCCGCTGCCCCAACTGCGGCTCGGGTCCGATGCTGACCGGCTATCTCAAGGTTCGCGACACCTGCCCGGTCTGCCGCGAGGCCCTGCACCACCACCGCGCCGACGACGGCCCGGCCTACCTGACGATCCTGATCGTCGGGCATATCATGGCGCCGATGCTGCATGTGGTCTTCACCACCTTCCGCCCCGACCCGCTGACCCTGTTCACGATCTTTGCGGTTGGCTGCGTGGCGCTGTCGCTTTACCTTCTGCCGCGACTGAAGGGGGTCGTGGTGGCCTTCCAATGGGTGCGCGGCATGCATGGTTTCGACCCGCACCCCTGACGGGGGATCTGCGTGATGAGTGACCGGACAGCCGCCGCCGAAGGCCCGCCGATCCGCGATGCCGCCACGGTCATCGTGCTGCGCGACCGCGACACCCGGCCCCGGGTGCTGATGGGCCAGCGCGGCGCCAAGGCCGCCTTCATGCCGAACAAGTTCGTCTTTCCCGGCGGCGCGGTGGATGCGGGCGACCGCGCCGTGCCGCTGGCCACGCCGCTGACCCCGGTCTGCACCGCGCGGCTGGAGGACGATGCCCCCGCCGGCATCGCCCACAGCCTTGCCGTTGCGGCGATCCGCGAGCTTTGGGAGGAAACCGGGCAGCTGCTGGGCCGCCGGGCACCCTGGCCCGACACGGTGCCCACCGACTGGCTGCCCTTCGCGGGCGCGGGCCTGCGGCCCTCGGCCGAGCACCTGCAATTCGTGTTCCGCGCCATCACGCCGCCGGGCCGGCCGCGCCGCTTCGACGCGCGGTTCTTCCTTCTGGACGCCGAGGCGCTGGTCTCGGACCCGGACGATTTCTCCGAGGCCGAGGACGAGCTGGCCCATCTGCAATGGATCGAGGTCGACCGGGTGCGGGACTTCGACCTGCCCTTCATCACCGAAGTGGTGCTGGCCGAGGTCGCCGCCCGCGCCCGCGACGAGGCGCCGCCGGAATCGGTTCCCTTCTTCCACAATGACGCGGAAGAGAGCCTGTTCCTGCGCCTGCATGGCAGACCGATGCGCGAGGACTGACCCGGGGCGCCGAATTCTTTGAAAGAATTCGGGCCGTTTTCCGCATCGGAAAACGCCGCCGCCAGCCGGAAAGGCCGCGCGCGGCCAGCCGCGCCTCGCCAGAACCCCGTGCCAGCCAGGCCCCCGCCCGCGCCCCCCGCGGGGCTGCCTTCCCGCTTCGGGCCTTCAGGCAGGAAGAGGCGACGGTTTTACCCCCCGCGCGCGATCACTGCCCTGCCTTGGCGCCTTTGGAGCACCAGCCCCGGCGCCCGCACCAGAAAGGCTCTGGTCCCGTTCGGCGGCGCGGGGTATGCAGCGGGGCATGCTCAATACGCTTTCCTACGGCACCCCCGGCGACATTCCCCTCGTGATCGTGCACGGCCTGTTCGGATCCGGGCGCAACTGGGGGGTGATCGCCCGGCGGCTCTCGGACCGCTGGCACGTGCTGACCCCGGATATGCGCAACCACGGCGACAGCCCGCGCTCTGAGTGCCACGGCTATCCCGAGCTTGCCGGCGATCTCGCCGAGTTGATCGACGCGCATGGCGGGCGCGCCCATGTGGTCGGCCATTCCATGGGCGGCAAGGCCGCCATGGCGCTTGCGCTGATGCACCCCGAACGGGTGGCCTCGCTGCTGGTGGCCGATATCGCGCCGGTCTCCTACGGGCACAGCCAGATGCCCTTTATCGAGGCGATGCGCGCCGTCGACCTGTCGCGGGTCGAGAAGCGTTCGGACGCGGTGGCCCAGCTTGCCCCGACCGTGGCGGACAAGAGCCTGCAGAGCTTCTTCACCCAGTCGCTGGATCTGAAGGAACGGCGGTGGAAGTTGAACCTGGATGCGCTGGCCGCCGAGATGCCGAAGATCCTTTCCTTCCCGGATCTGGACGGACACTACAGCGGGCCGACGCTGTTCCTGTCGGGCGGGCAGTCCGACTATGTCCGGCCCGAGCATCGCGAGACCATCCGCGGCTCTTTCCCGAAGGCGCGCTTCGCGAAGATGCCGCAGGCCGGGCATTGGCTGCATGCGGACGACCCGCGCGGGTTCGAGGCCTCTGTCCGGGCCTTCCTCGACGCGGTCGCAAAGGGCTGAGGACCGCCCCCCTGGCAGCGGGCGGAGGGGGCCCTGCCCCCGCTGCGCTCCCCCGAGGGTATTTGGACCAAGAAGAAGCAGGGGCCGCGTCCGGCCTGCGATCCGGGGTGATGAGGACAGGGGGCTGTCTGGCCTCGGGGTGCCGGGGCGCGCTGATTTTCGGAAAGCTGAAACGGCGCATCCCGATTCGTGAATGCGGGCCGGGACGCGGCATCCTGCCAGCCTGGCGCGGCCTGCCCTATTCCTCCAGAACCGCGAGGTCGCCCTTCAGCCATGGCAGCTGGGCGAGGGCCGGGGCGATGACCATGTCGCCGATGAGCATCCGCACCGTGCGCGCCACCTCGCGCGGGACGTGGTCCGTCCAGTCGGTCGCGGCCAACAGGCTGATGGTGCGCGCGAAGGGGCGGAAGGGCACCGGGTGGACCTCCATCCCCTCGTGCAGGCGATGGGCGCGCATGTAGCCCAGCGGCGTCGTCACCGTCCAGCCGACCCCGCGCGCCACCAGGGTCATCAGCGACAGGTGCGGGCCGATTTCGAAGCGCGCGTCGAAGCTGAGATTCTGCCGGGCGAGATGGGCCTCGATCTGGCGACCGATCAGCTGTTCGCGGTCGTGGCGCAGGAAGGGTCGCGCCTGCATCAGGGCGGCGATATCGCCCGCTTCGGCCACCGCGCCCCTGGCGCAGACGAAGATATAGGGGTCGCGGGCCAGCGGGTATTCGATCACGCCCTGCGCGTCCTCGCCGGTGGAGGCGGCGACGGCGAGGTTCAGGCGGCGCGCCCGGATCGCGCCCGCGATCTCGTGGCTGGGCGCGGTGATCAGCCGGAAGGCGCAGCCCTGCATGCTGTCCGCGAGGATGGTGACGAGGCGCGGCGTCAGGTCGTTGTCGAAGTCGTCGATCACGCCGAGGCTCAGCGTTGAGAGGTGGCTGAGGTCCATCACCGTCAGTTCGCTTTGGGCGAGGCGCAGCTGCCGCAGCACCGCCTGCGTGCGGATCAGGAAGGCGCGCCCGGCGGGTGTCAGCGTCATCGGCCTGCGCCCGTGGTCGACCAGATCGGTGCCGAGCGCCGCTTCGAGGTTGCGCATCTGCTGGCTGACCGCGGGCTGGCTCAGCCCGGTCACCTCTGCCGCGCGCGCAACGGACCCGGAGCCCGCCAGCGCGTCGAAGACCTCGAGCCCCTTCAGCGTCACCCCCTTCATCAGCACCGCTTTTCCCCCCGCTGCGCCTGCGCCACTTTCAGCTTTTCCGAAACTGCACCCCTTCCGTCAAGGCCGCAGCCAGGCCCCGGCTGCCGAAATCCGCCCCCGGGCAGGCCGGTGCCGCCGGGCCGACCCATGTGCTGCCGGTGAAGGGCGCTGCGCGCGACAGCCCCGGTCTGGTCCTGCACGGGATCCTGAAGACCGCCACATGGCGGCAGGCGCGCTGCGCGTCCTGGATCACCCGGTCCAGTGCCGTCGTCGCGCGCGCCCCCGGAGGGCCTGCGGTGCAGCGCACAGCTTCAGCGCGAAAAAGACGAGCCCCGCAGCGCAGGGCAGGCAGCGGGGCCGTGATGTAGCAATCTGCAAGGCGCAGCGCGGGCGCGTCAGGCGCCCGTGCAGGTCCGCTCGGCGCTGGCGCTGAAGGCCTTGTAGCGTTTCCAGAAGGCCTCGTGGTTGGGATTGTCGGACTGTCGGATCTCTTGTGCGTGATGCGGATCGGCGAAGAACTTCGCCGCCAGCCGCTGATCGGAGCCCGAGAGAGACCGATCCGCCACCGCCTGCACACAGCCGCACAGCGATGTGGAGGCCGCCTTGCGTCCGCCCCGCAGGCAGGCGTTCGACACCGGTCCGGTGGCAAAGGCCTTGGTCGGCGTGGTGTAGGAGATATAACCCCGGTCCGCCCGGTTCGCACCGCCGCCGCAGGCGCCAAGCGCCAAGGCCGCAAGCAGCAAAAGTCCTGTTGTTTTCATGTCGTCCTGCCCATGTCACGGCGCGGGGCGGGTCATCCCGTCTCTCCGGCCTCACTGCTCTGGCGCACATCCTGCCGCAAATCCCGCGCCCGATCAAGCGCGGGCGGTCATTCGGATGCCACCCCGTCGCGGGCCGCACGGCGGTCGGCGGATCGACCGCCCAGGCGGCGCCCGCCAGCCTGTTTCGCAGGCATGCCGCGGCTCCCGTCCCGGGGGCACCGCCGCCTCACCCATGTAGACCCGCGCCCACACCGGAAGGACTGCGGGGCGGTGAAGGACGCGGGGGTATGTGCATCGGACCGGGACCAAGCCCCGGCGCGCAACCGCCTTGCCCATGAGGCGGGACTGCGGCGATATCCCGGGTTCCCTCAGCGCGCTTCCGATGCCATAAGCCACGGCCATGACATCCTGGGTTTCAACCGCATGCGCGCTTTTGCTGGGGCTTATCCTTGCCTCGACCAGCGTCATGTCCGTCAGCCTGATGGCCCCCGACCGCGACAGCGATCAGCGCGACGCCTACGCCCTGATCTACGGAGAGGCCTCGCTGGCGCTTTGTGCGGACCACGGCGGTCACGCGGACCACGACCATAGCTGCCCCTTCTGTCACGCGACGCCCCGGGCGCCCGAACCGGCCTCTCCCGGGCTGTCCCTTGCCTTCGTGCCCCACGACCTGTGGCGGCAGGGCGAAGCGCTGCACCGCGAGTCGCAGGGCCGCAACATCAACCATTCCACCAGAGCGCCTCCACGGATCGTCTGACGCAGAGCTGATCCGATGGTCCCGCCGCTGCCTGCGGGGGGACGCCTCTTGACCCAAGCCCGTCACGCCGACGGGCCGCTTGGAATGTACACATGACAGATACGACCCAACGTGCGGCAGGCGCCGCACTCTATCGCGCCGTCTGGCGCTGGCACTTCATCGCCGGACTCGTTGTCCTGCCCTTCGTCCTGATCCTTGCCGTGACAGGCGCGATCTACCTGTTCAAGGACGAGATCAACAATGCCGCCCACCGCGACCTGCGCTTCGTCGAGATCCGGTCCGACACCCTGCCGGCATCGCGCCTGACCGCCGCAGCCCTTGCCGCCCACCCCGGCACGGTAAAGGCCTATTCTCCCCCGCCTGCCCCGGACCGCAGCGCGGAGGTCGACATCCTGGACGCCGGGGGTCTGCGCAATACGGTCTATGTCGATCCCTATGACGGTCAGGTTCTGGGCACCCTCTGGGACGGCGGTGCGGCGGGCAGCCCGGCGCTCTACGTGGTGCGCAAGCTGCACTCGCTGGAATATCTCGGCTGGTTCGGCAATCGCCTGATCGAGGCCGCGGCGGGCTGGATGGTCCTGCTGGTCTTCAGCGGCATCTATCTGTGGCTGCCGCGCGGGCGCAAATCGGTGGGCACCCTGCGCATCAAGGCCAGCCGGGGGCGCCCGTGGTGGCGAGACCTGCACGCGGTGACGGGGATCTACACCGGCGTCTTCATCGTTTTCCTCGCCCTGACCGGCCTGCCCTGGTCCGGTGTCTGGGGCGGCAAGTTCTACGACGCGGCCTATGCCCTTGGGCTGGGGATGCCCGACGGCTACTGGTCGAACACACCGCAGTCCACCGTGCCGACGCAGGAGGTCGTGGACCGCGCCCCGTGGATCATGGAGCGCCAGCCGATCCCCGCCTCGCCCCTGCCCGACGCGGGCGCCCATGCCGGGCACCTTGCGGATGCACCGGAGGCCGCGACCGACGGCAATGCCGCCCTGCCGCTTCTGGACGGGGTCATCGGCACGGTCGAGGGGCTTGGCCTCGTTGCGGGCTACGCGGTCACGCTTCCCGCCGGGCCGACCGGGGTCTTCACGGCCTCGGTCTATCCCGACGACGTCACCTATGAACGGGTCATCCATCTGGACCGCTACACCGGCGCGGTGCTCTACGACGCGGGCTTCGCGGATCTCGGCACGCTGGGCCGCTGGGCCGAATGGGGCATCAGCGTGCACATGGGGCAGGAATGGGGCGTTCCGAACCAGATCGTCCTGCTGCTGGCCTGCGTCGCGATGGTGCTGATGTGCGTCTCGGCGGTGGCCATGTGGTGGAAGCGGCGTCCCTCCGGCGCCCTTGGCGTCCCCGCGGTGCCGACCGACTGGCGCATCCCGCGCACGCTTCTGGTCATGGCCATCGCCGGGGGCGTCTTCTTCCCGCTGGTGGGCCTGTCGATGCTGGTGCTGCTGGTGATCGAACTGGCGGTGCATGTCATCACGCGGCGGCGCCTTCCGGCACAGGGCGCGGCCCGCTAGGCCCCTGAACGACAGGGGCAGCCGCCAGTTCCGGGGGCTGCCCTCACGCAAAGATATTCGCCGGAGCCGTTACGCCGCCCGGATCGCTGGCCGCTCTGCCACCGCTCTGGCCGCGGGATCGAAGGGCCCTCTGTCCGGAACGCGGGCCCCGGAAGGCGCGGCGGCACACAGTCGCCGCGCCTCTTTTGCGACACCCGAAGGCGTCCTCCGAGGTCAGATGACGCCCATCATCCGCATGGCCTCTGCAACCCGCACGAAACCGGCGATATTGGCCCCCAGGACGTAATCCCCCGGAGCGCCGTATTCGTCGGCGGTTTCGGCGCAGCGGTCGTGGATGCTCTGCATGATCCGGGCCAGACGTTCCTCGGTCTGGGCAAAGGTCCAGCGGTCGCGGCTGGCGTTCTGCTGCATTTCCAGCGCCGAGGTCGCAACGCCCCCGGCATTGGCCGCCTTGCCGGGGCCGAACAGAACGCCCGCATCGCGCAGGATGCGGATGGCCTCGGGGGTGCAGGGCATGTTCGCGCCCTCACCCACGGCCTGCACGCCGTTCTTGACCAGCGTCTTCGCGTCTTTCCCCGACAGTTCGTTCTGGGTCGCCGAGGGCATGGCCACGTCGCAGGGCACATCCCAGACCGACCCCTTGCCCACGGCGACGAAATGCACGCCGTCGCCCCGGCGCCGCGCGTATTCCGTGATGCGCTGGCGGCGGACGGTCTTGATTTCCTGAAGCAGCTCAAGGTCGATCCCGGCCTCGTCGATGATATAGCCGCTGGAATCCGAGCAGGCGATGACCTTGCCGCCGAAGGACTGCACCTTCTCGATGGTGTGGATGGCGACGTTGCCCGCGCCCGACACCACCACGCGCTTGCCGTCGAAACCGCTGTTGCGGGTCTCCAGCATGGCCTTGGTGAAATAGGTGTTGCCGAATCCCGTGGCCTCGGTCCGGGCGCGCGAGCCGCCATAGGCGATGGCCTTGCCGGTCAGCACGCCGGCCTCGTAGCGGTTGGTCAGGCGCTTGTACTGCCCGAACATATAGCCGATCTCGCGCCCGCCGACGCCGATATCGCCCGCCGGCACGTCGGTCTGTTCACCCAGATGGCGGTGCAGCTCGATCATCAGGGACTGGCAGAAGCGCATGATCTCGCCGTCGGATTTTCCCTTGGGATCGAAATCCGTGCCGCCCTTGCCGCCGCCGATGGGCAGGCCGGTCAGGGCGTTCTTGAAGATCTGCTCGAAGCCGAGGAACTTGATGATCCCCAGGTTGACCGACGGGTGGAACCGCATCCCGCCCTTGTAGGGGCCGAGCGCCGAGTTGAACTGCACACGAAACCCGCGGTTGATCTGGACCTTGCCCTGATCGTCCACCCAGGGGATGCGGAAGATGATCTGGCGTTCGGGTTCGCAGATGCGCTCGATCAGCGCCTGTTCCAGATAATCGGGATGCTTGGCGACGACACGGCCAAGGCTTTCCAGAACCTCGTGCGTGGCCTGGTGGAATTCCGGTTCCCCGGCATTGCGCCGCATCACTTCGGCAAGGATCGGTTGCAGTTTTTCGTCGATATTGGTCATGTATTTCGTCGCCTTTCGGCAGAATTGTTCGCAAAACGGTGAGTAAGCGGGCAACAATTCTGCATGCAGCCCATTTTCAGAGCAGTTATTTGATCCACAACCGCTGTGCAAGCCGTTCTCAAACCCGGCCTGCCGCACAGACGCGCGCGTCCCGGCACCGTTTGGATCCAAAGCCGTGACCGATACCACGGCGCACCGAAACGGCACGCCCGCAGCGCCGCCTCGACAGCGGCTTTCAACGCGTCACCCAGGCAGCCTGTCCACCTCTCCGAAAAGAGGCATCACGGGCGCGATAAGCCCGGCGCAATCGATGTCCAATGGAAGTGAAGTGGCAGCCCGTAGGGGAATCGAACCCCTCTTTCCAGGTTGAAAACCTGGCGTCCTAACCGATAGACGAACGGGCCACTCTGGTCCGCCGCGTGTCTGCCTGACTGGCCAACCCTGCGGCGTGAGGCGGGTTCTATGGAAACCCCGCGCCGCTTGCAAGCAGAAATTTCCACCTTGGCGACTTTTTCCTGATCCGGGCGAGAAAATTCCGGAAACAGCCTGCATCTTCAGATTTTTCCAATACCTTGCAAGGACTTATCGGAACACTCACGCGGGGCTGGCATCCTCCAGCCGCAGCTGTGCGGTCCGCCTTCCGTTCCACTCGTTGATTTCCAGCCGCCCCGCCAGATGGAATCGCCGCCCCCCGTGCTCGGTCAGGGCCGTCCCCAGCGGCCCGTCGAAGGCCCCGAAACAGATTCCATCCAGTCGCGCGCCAAGCCCGTCGGTACAGCTCAGTTTCAGATGGCCCGATCCGACCTGCTTCGCGAAAGAGATCCCCACGTCCGGCACCACGAAACGCGGCCCCGGGGCGCCCTGTCCGAAGGGGCCCGCCCGCTCCAGATCCTCGATCAGCGCCACCGTCGCCGCGCCGGGCATCAGCAGCCCGTCGACCCGCAGGTCGGCGGCGCCGCCCTGCCCCGCGCCCTGCCGCTCCAGCAGGGCAGAGAGGCGCGCCATGGCCTCGTCCAGCCGGTCGCGGGCCACCGTCAGCCCCGCGGCCATCCGGTGCCCGCCTCCCTTGATCAGCAGCCCCTCCGAGGCCAGCCGCTGGACCGAGGCGCCAAGGTCCACCCCCGCCACGGAACGGCCAGAGCCCTTGCCCTCGTCGCCCTCCAGCCCGATCACGACCGCGGGCCGCCCGGTCAGCTCCTTCAGGCGCGAGGCGACGATTCCCACGACGCCGGGGTGCCAGCCCTCGCCGGCGGCCCAGACCAGCGGCGCGTCAAGCCCGCGCTCCTCGGCCTGCGCAAGGGCGGCGGCGCGCACCGCCGCCTCGACCTCGCGGCGCTCGGCATTCAGCGCCTCCAGCCGCTCGGCCAGCGCCTGCGCCTCGTGCTCGGATTCGCAGGACAAGAGCCGCGCACCCAGATCCGCCTGCCCGATCCGGCCGCCCGCGTTCACCCGCGGCCCCAGCACGAAGCCCAGGTGGTAGGAGGACGGCGCCTGCTCCAGCCGGGCGACATCCGACAGCGCCACAAGGCCCGGGCGGTCGCGCCGGGCCATGACCTTCAGCCCCTGCTGCACCAGCGCCCGGTTGACCCCCTTCAGCGGCGCCACATCCGCCACCGTCGCAAGGGCAACAAGGTCGAGCATGCCCATCAGGTCCGGCCCGGACGCCCCCGCCACGCGCAGCTGCCGCCCGGCCTCCACCAGCATCAGGAAGACCACGGCCGCCGCGCAGAGATGCGCCAGCGACCCGTCCTCGTCCTGCCGGTTGGGGTTCACAACCGCCACGCAATCGGGCAGCACCTCGCCGCCGAGGTGGTGATCCAGAACCACCACATCCGCGCCCCTGGCCGCCGCGATCGGCTCCAGCGAGAGGGTCCCGCAATCGACGCAGACAATCAGGTCGTGGTCGCGCGCCAGCGCCGCCATGGCCGGGGCGTTCGGGCCATAGCCCTCGTCGATGCGGTCCGGCACATAGAGCGTCGCCGGGCGCCCCATCTGCCGCAGCCAGTCGATCAGCAGCGCCGCAGAGGTGCCGCCGTCCACGTCGTAATCCGCAAAGACCGCGATCCGCTCGCGCCGCCGGACAGCGGTCAGAAAGCGTTCCGCCGCCACCTCCATGTCCTTCAGCGCGCGCGGGTCCGGCAAGAGTTCGCGCAGGGTCGGCGCAAGATAGGCCGTGACCTCCGCCACCGGTACCCCCAGCCGCGCCAGCACCGCACAAAGCGGCGCCGCAAGCCCGGTGGCCTGGCCCATGGCCTCGGCCTGCCGTTCCACCTCGACGCCGGGACCGACCCAGCGCCGCCCCGTCAGACTGCCTTCGACACCCAAGTAAGCCACGTTTGCCCCTTCCGCCTGAACCCGCAGCCTCATAGCGCGCCACCGGCCCGGTGTCGAATGACGAAGGGCAGCCCAGCCCGCCGATGCAGAACCGCCCCCGATGCTTCTTCTTGGCCCAAATACCTCAAAGCGACAGCGCCGCCGGACCCGGGGCCGCGATTGAAGCGCCCCTTGTCCCGCGGCGCCCGGGGCGCAGAGAAACGCCCCGCATCGGCCTCATCGCCCGGGCAGGACCACCGCCCTGCCCGTCTGCCCTGTCAAGATACCCGTCTGCCCCGGCCAGCCCGGGGCGGCAGAGCTCAGACCGTGTGCCGGAACGGGTTGCGATAGTGCATGCGCCGCACCGAGCCGGTCTTGGAGCGCATCAGCAGGGTTTCGGTCTCGATCCAGCCCGGCTCGCGCCGGATGCCCTGCACCAGCGAACCCTGCGTCACGCCCGTCGCGGCAAAGATCACATGCTCGGTCACCAGGTCGTCGCGCGCGTAGATGCGGTCGAGTTCGGTGATGCCGGCCTTCGCCGCGCGGCCCTTCTCGTCGTCGTTGCGGAACATCAGGCGGCCCCACATCTGCCCGCCCATGCACTTCAGGGCCGCCGCGGCCAGCACCCCCTCGGGCGCACCGCCGGAGCCCATGTACATGTCGATGCCGGTCTTGACGGTCTCGGCGCAATGCATGACGCCCGCCACGTCGCCGTCGGTGATCAGCCGGATGCCGGCCCCGGTCTCGCGCACCTCGGCCAGCATCTCCTCGTGGCGCGGACGCTCGAGCATGCAGACGGTGATGTCGCGCGGCTGGCAGCCTTTGGCCTTCGCCAGCGCCGCAACCCGTTCCGACGGCGACATGTCCAGCGAGACGACGTCGGTGTCATAGCCCGGCCCGATGGCCAGCTTGTCCATGTAGACGTCCGGCGCGTGCAGCATCGAGCCGCGCGGCCCCATGGCGATCACCGTCAGCGCGTTGGGCATGTCCTTGGCGGTCAGGGTCGTGCCTTCCAGCGGGTCCAGCGCGATATCGACGCCCGGGCCACCGCTGCCGACCTCTTCGCCGATGTAGAGCATCGGGGCCTCGTCGCGCTCCCCCTCGCCGATGACCACGACACCCGAGATTTCCAGCTTGTTGAGCTGTTCGCGCATGGCGTTGACAGCGGCCTGATCGGCGGCCTTCTCGTCGCCCCGGCCGATCCAGTCGGCACTGGCAATGGCGGCCTGTTCGGCCACCCGTGCGAGGCCGAGAGACAGCATCCGGTCACTGAAATCCTGGGGGCTGGGCATGGGGTCGTCCTCTTTGCGAAATCCTTCGCCTCCGCTCTAGCCCATGCCCCGGCCAAGAGAAAGCCCGCTGACGCTAACGGCGTGACCGGGACAGGCCCTGCCCCGCCGCGTGGTCCATGGGAGACCCGGAGGCGTCAGGGGGCGCTGCCCCCCGGCCTGCGGCCTCCCCCCGAGGGTATTTGGACCAAGAAGAAGGGTCCTGGCGGCGTCCCCCGGCGGCGCGGGCCGCTCGGGTTCAGACCTCTTCGATGCGCAGGGCCACCGGCTCGTGCGTGACGACGCCCGTGGCCATCATCGCGGCGAGCGCCTGATCGAGGGAGGGGCGCGTCGTCTTGTGGGTGACGATCAGCACCGGGGCGGCGTCGTCGACGTGATCGTACTGGCGCATGCGGTGGATGGAGACCCCCGCCTCGCCCAGTGCCTGCGCCGCCTTGGCCAGCGCGCCGGGCCGGTCGACCAGCGCCATGCGCAGGTAGTAGGGCGCCGCCGCCGTCGCCTTTGCCGGGGTCGCCCTGGCCAGCGTGCCGGCGGGCCGCCCGAAGGTCGAGACGCGCAGGCCGCGCGCGATATCCATGACGTCGCCCATGACCGCGCTGGCGGTCGGGCCCTCGCCCGCACCGGCGCCGCGCATAACGATCTGGCCGACCTGATCGCCTTCGATCACCACCATATTGGTGCCGCCCGCCAGTTGCCCCAGCGGCGAGGCCGCGGGCACGAGGCAGGGCGCCATGGACTGTTCCAGCCCGCGCCCGGTCATGCGGCTGACCCCCAGAAGCTTGATGCGGAAGCCCATGTCGGCGGCCTGCCGGATGTCGTCGATGGTGACCTTGCCGATGCCTTCCAGTTCCACCGCGTCGAAATCGACCTGCGTGCCGAAGGCGATGGCGGCCAGCAGCGACAGCTTGTGGCCCGCGTCGATGCCGCCGACGTCGAGGGTCGGGTCGGCTTCGAGGTAGCCCAGGGCATCGGCTTCGGCGAAGGCCGCCTCGTAGGTCAGCCCGCCGTCTTCCATCCGGGTCAGGATATAGTTACAGGTGCCGTTCATCACGCCGACCACGCGCTGGATATCGTTGCCGGCAAGGCTTTCGGTCAGCGCCTTGATGACCGGGATGCCCCCCGCCACCGCTGCCTCGAAGCGCAGCACCGCGCCATTGGCCTCGGCCAGTTCGGCCAGCGCCTGCCCGTGATGCGCCAGCATCGCCTTGTTCGCCGTCACCACGTCCTTGCCCGCCGCCAGCGCCGCCTCGACAGCGGCCTTGGCCGGGCCGTCGCTGCCGCCCATGAGTTCGACGAAGACATCGACGTCGTCGCGGGTCGCCAGAGCCACCGGGTCGTCCTCCCATGCGTAGGAGGACAGCGGCACGCCGCGGTCCTTGTCCCGCGTGCGCGCGGAGACCGCCGAGACCACCACCGGACGCCCGGCGCGTTCGGCCAGCAGCGTCGCCTTCTGGCGGACGATCTTGACCACGCCCGCGCCAACGGTTCCGAGGCCGGCGATACCAAGACGCAGGGGGTCGGACATAGAGGGCTCCTTCAGGGACAGTGTTGCGGGCCTCCGGTTAGCGCCAAGTCGGCCCGGGTGCAATGGGATGCGGGTCCTGCCCACTGGCTGCGCCGCTATCGGGACACCGGGCTGCAGCACAGAGGGGGGGCAGACGGTCTGGCGCGCAGGCCGGTCAGGCGGGGCCCCCGCCCCGGCGCCGCAGGGCCGCAGGGTCGATCCATCGGACGGCAAGGGCCGCCCCGTCACAAAGGCAGGGCTGCGTGGTCGTACCTGTGCGAAGCGGGGCTGCGGAGGCCCCGGGGTCGAGGCCCGCCTTCAGGGCGGATCCGGCGCCGCGTCCCTGCGCGCGCGACGCGGCAGAGGATCAGAGCTCGGCCTCGCGCAGGGCCTCGGCCTTCCGGCGCAGCCGGGTCAGCCGGTCCTGCACGTCCGCGCCCTGCGCGACCGGCGCCGCCTGCACCGTGCCCGCACGCCCGCGCAGCGCATCGGCACGGCCCAGCACCCCGTCGACCATCCCGGGCGTTGCCGTGGGTTGCCGCCCGTCCAGCAGCTCCTCGATCGGCAGGAGCCGCGGATAGGGCGCCGTGGCCACCCCCGGGGTCTGCGTCTGATCCAGTTCGGGGAACTGCGCGCAGCCCGCAAGCAGCGCCGAAAACGCCACCGCAAGCCCATATCCGAAACCCCTCTTCATGCGGTCAGTCTTGCCCCATCGCCCGGCCCCCGGCAAGCCTTCCCGCTTGATCTGAACATGTGTTCATATAAAGCTGCCCGCCATGGCACGCACACAGGGTTCCCACGCCGGCATAACCGGCCCCAAGATCCGCGCCGAGGCGCTGCGGCTTTTTGCGGAAAGCGGCTATGCTGCGGTGTCCATGCGCGAGATCGCCCGCGCGGTCGGCGTGCAGGCCGGGGCGCTTTACAACTACACGCCGGACAAGCAGGCGCTGCTGTTCTCGTTGCTCAAGGGGCATATGGACGACCTCGCCGAGGCGCTTTCGGCCCTGCCCCGCGCCGCCGACCCGATGGAGCGGCTGCAGACCTTCGTCCATTTCCACATCGCCTTTCACCTGGAACGCCCGCAGGCGGTCTTCATCGCCTACATGGAACTGCGCAACCTGACACCCGAGAATTTCGCCGTGATCGAGGCGCAGCGCCGCGACTACGAGACCGGGCTGGAAGAGATCCTGCGGGCGGGCATGGCGACGGGCGCCTTCTCGGTGCCCGACAGCAAGCTGGCCACGCTTGCCATCATCGCCATGCTGACCGGCGTGACGACCTGGTATCGGCCCGGCGGCCGCCTGCCGCTGGAGGCCGTGCAGGACCGCTACTGGGAGCTGACCCGGCAGATGGTCTCCGCCTGAGGCCCCGGACGCGGATCACCGCCACACTTCCGACGACAGACGCCCCCGGCCCCGTTCGCGCGCCGCATCGGCCCGCTGCATCGTCGTTTCCGACAGGGCGCGCACCGGACGCGGCTGGAACCCGGAGGGACCCGCCCTGCATCCGGCCCCGGCGCGACACCCCGCCGGGGTGCCACGCGACCGCCCGGGTCAGTGCCCTACCGGCTGGTCTGGATCGATTCGAGGTATTCCACCAGCGCGACCAGCTTTCGCGGGGTCGGCGTCTGGATGCCGTCACCGCTGTCGAAGGGAATCAGGTCGCCTTTCAGCAGCTCGCCGAACTCGGGCATGCCCGGGCCAGACAGGTCGGACCGCGCATAGCCGTCGACGGTGGACATCACCTTGGCACGCGGAAAGCTGTCGCCGTGGCGCACGGAAATCAGCGTCAGGTCCTTCGGAGCCTTCGTCATGGCGCGCGCCATCGCACCGTTGCCGCGCCCGTCCGCGCCATGACACACCGCGCAATTCTCCATGAACAGCGCCTTGCCGTCCTGTGCCACCGGCATCTCTGCCTCGACACATCCCCACAGGGCCGCCAGCGCGGCCAATCCCAGAGCGATCCGTTTCATTGTTGCCCCTCGTTATTGCTCTCCACCGACTTGCCGACTTTGCCCCAGGCCTGCAAGGGGGCTGTTGCGCCGGAAGCCTGCCGGCGCGGGTGAGGCGGGCGATCAGACCCTGTGGCACAAGGGTCCCGTTGCCGTCGGGCGCGGCGCCCGGAACAGGGGGGCACGGCCAGAGCCATGCGCCCCTCCCCCTTCGCCACGCGCGGCCCGGGGCCGCCTTCGGCCGGATTGCGCTGTTGCACCCGAACCGACCCTGGGTCATCAAAGCGCGACCCGAACACCACCCCCTCGCAGCCCCGGAAGAGACCCCGCCATGACGCAATACGCCCTCATCATGCTTCTGGCCGGGATCGGCATTCCGCTTCTTGCCGCGCTGAATGCCGCGCTGGGACAGGCGCTGGGGTCGCCGGTGGCGGCGGCCATGGTGCTGTTCTGGGTTGCGGTCCTGACGACCACGGCGATCTGGATCCTGCGCGGCACCCCGGCGCTGGCGATCCTGTCACAGCCGCCCAAACACCTGTTCCTCGGCGGTCTGCTGGTCGCCTTCTACGTCTTGTCGGTGACGATCATCGCGCCGCGATTCGGCGTCGGGAACGCCATCTTCTTCGTCCTCGTGGGACAATTGCTGAGCGCCGCGACGATCGACCATTTCGGCCTGTTCGGGGCCCGCCTTTCGCCTCTGACGCTGACCCGGGCGACCGGGATCGCGGTGATGATGCTGGGCGTCTGGATCACCCAGAAGGCATAGTCGGGCGGCCTTTTCACGGCGCGCCGGAGGCTTCATGCCCGGGGCATGCCGGGGGCTCTGCCCCCGGACCCCCGAGGTATTGTCCGGACCGAAGAAGGGGGCTGCGGCGCCGGACCTGCAAAGGGGCCCGCGATGGTGCGCGGGCGGCGCAGGGCTGCCTGGCGCGCGATGCCGCCGATCGTCGCCCGGGCGCGGCGTTTCGGGGCAGCAAAAGCAAAGGGGCGGACCAAGCGGCCCGCCCCCTGCAATTTCCGTATCCACCCAGGCTTAGTTGCCGGTGGCGTTCGACACGTCGACGGTCACGCCCGGGCCCATCGTCGAGGACAGCGCGATCTTCTTCATGTAGGTGCCCTTGGCGCCGGTCGGCTTGGCCGCCGAAACCGCGTTCACGAAGGCACGGATGTTCTCGGCCAGCTTGGCCTCGTCGAAGGAGGCCTTGCCGACGCCGGCGTGCACCACGCCACCCTTCTCGGCCTTGAACTGGACCTGTCCGCCCTTGGCGGCCTCGACGGCCTCCTTGACGTCCATGGTCACGGTTCCGACCTTGGGGTTCGGCATCAGGTTGCGCGGGCCGAGGATCTTGCCCAGACGGCCGACGATCGGCATCATGTCCGGGGTCGCGATGCAGCGGTCGAAGTTGATGTTGCCGGCCTGAACCTGCTCCATCAGATCTTCTGCGCCGACCACGTCAGCGCCGGCAGCCGTCGCTTCGTCGGCCTTGGGGCCGCGGGCGAAGACGGCGACGCGGGTGGTCTTGCCGGTGCCGTTCGGCAGCGAGACGACGCCGCGGACCATCTGGTCGGCGTGGCGCGGATCGACGCCGAGGTTCATCGCGATCTCGACGGTCTCGTCGAACTTCGTCTTGGTGTTCGCCTTGATCAGCGCAACAGCCTCTTCGACAGAGATCTCATCCTTGCCTGCAAAGGCTTCGCGGGCGGCGCGGGTGCGTTTTCCGAGTTTTGCCATCGTGATTACCCCTTCACCTCGATGCCCATCGAATTGGCCGCGCCGACGATGATCTTCATGGCCGCATCGATATCATTGGCCGAGAGGTCCTTCATCTTGGCTTCGGCGATCTCGCGGACCTGCTTGATGCTGATCGTCGCAATGGTCTCGCGGCCCGGTGCTTCGGCACCGCGCGGGCGGTTGCGCTTGCCCACGGGCTTCAGGCCGGCGGCCTTCTTCAGGTAGTAAGACGCGGGCGGCGTCTTGATGTCCATGGTGAAGGACTTGTCCTGATAGTAGGTGATCACGGTCGGGCACGGCGCGCCGGGCTCCATCTCCTGCGTCTTGGCGTTGAACGCCTTGCA